>JBEKMO010000028.1:0-56042 GCA_050008465.1 Bryobacteraceae bacterium | reverse complement strand
CCATCCAGCTTCCCGAGCAGTAGACAACGTAGGCAGAACCCTGACCCGCCCGCATTCCGGCAAGCCCAACAGAACAATCCCTTTCCGGCTCATAATCCGCTCACCACGAGAGGGAAGATCCGCCCGAAGATCATCGGCAGATCGCCCGCAAAACGCAGGAACATCTCGTAGTTCGTGCGGGCCTCCTGCCGCTGACCCTGGTGCTCCAGCATCACTCCGCGCAAGAAAATGATGCGAGGAAAACTCAGGGACAGGAAGGGGTGCTCCCGGACGGGGTCCGGGATGGGATTTGTCGCGAGAAGTTCCCCCGCCCGCTCGAACTGGCCCGTTTCGACGAGCGCCCACGCCAGCGAAACATCCACCGGATCCTGCGAGTTCGGCGGGGTCTCATCGTAGAGCTTTGTCCAGCCGGCGACCGCTTCCTGGAAATGCTTCGAGAACAGCAGCGCGGAGGCCAGAGCGTACTGCCTCAGCCGGGCCTGCGCGGGTTCGGGAAACGCGCGTTCGGCGCGGACGGCCCACTCGGAGGCGGAAGTGGGCGGCTCGGTCAGGAAGCGGCAAGCGACCGAGAACGGGTTCCCTGGCGCGGCTCGGAGCGCATACTGGCGCGCCTGCGCCGCATTGCCCGTCTCGAGCAGCCAGACGGAGGCCTGCGCGGCAGCCAGCGAGGCCAGGGCGGGTTGTGGGCCTTCGAGCACCAGATCGAGGCGCGCGAGGGCTTGCTTTCGCCGCCCGGTCAGGTACTCCCACTGCGCCCTGCGGTAGGCGAGCAGAGGATCGTTGAGTCCCTGCCGGGCCTCCAGGTACTTGCCGAAGGTTTCGTCGGCGCCCTTCACATCGCCGGTCATGAGCCGCGCCCAGGCGGCCTTGTACAACTCCGAGCGGAACAGAAACGACGGGTCCCTAGCGTAGGCGTCGAGGTAGAACTTCTCGGCGCGAGAGAACTGGCCGAGATAGAAGTGCACGTCCCCGAGCGAATCCAGCGGGTTGGCCTCCAGCGGCCGCAGCTCCCGGTAGCGGGAGAGGTGTTTGACGGCCGCTTCGAGACCGCGCGCGTAAGCCTGCGCATAACCGGCTTCATTGAGGAGCGCCACATTGTCCGGATCGCGCTCCAGCGCCTTCTCGTACCACTGGACCGCAGCCGGGTAGGCGCGTAACGCGAGATCCATCGCCCCCAGCTTGCCGTAAACGGAGGCATCGGCGGGAGTTGCGCGCGCCAGTCCCGCCAGCGCCCGCCGTTCGGCCACGCGATCGCCGTCGAGCGCCGCGGCCAGCACCTGAAGCCGCGCCGGCTCAACCTGAGCGATCCGCGTTCCCTTCCCCAGCCCGGCCTCTACAACCTGCCGCGCCCGGGGGTGCTCGCCGCGCGAGACCAGCCATTGCACCCAGGCCACGTAGGCCAGGCCGAAGTTCGAATCGGCGGAGATGGCGCGCTCGAAGTCCTGGGAGGGATCGCTGACGCTGAGGGCCTCGACATAGGCCCGCAAAGCGGCGTCGCTCGCGGTGCTGAACGGGCGCGCCTGCGGATCGATCTGCCGCGCTATGGCGCCGGCCAGCTCCAGGATAGCCCCCGGCGCCCCGGCCGCGGAGGCGGTCCTTGCGATCCGCCGGGTAGCGGTGTTCTCGAGAACCGCCTGGATGCGCAACCGTTCACCCACGATCGAGTAGTAACCGTGAATGATGCCGCTCGATCCCGAGGCGGCCGCCTCCCTCAACGAGGGCGCTAGCGCGGGGTCGGCGTCCGGACATCCGGTGAGCTGGGCCGTCACCACTTCGGCGCGCGCGCGGCCGACCCATTGGAGGTCTGGGCTGGCCGACAGATTCTCAAACGGAAGCACCGCGAGCTTGCGCGTGGCGCGCTGATCCTTCGAGCACGCGCACAGCAGTACACACAGCGGAAGCAGACAGGCGCGCGGTCTAAAGAACACGAGGTTCGAGCGCCATCACTTCCTTGAATTCGGGCAGCTCCTGCAAGGCGGCGAACTCAGGCTCCTCGAGGTACTTCTTGCGCTCCTTGAACCCCTCCTCGATGGACTTGCGGATGTACAGGATCGCGCGTTCCGCGTTCCCGGCCTGGGCAAAAGTCTTCGCCAGGTAGTAGTGGAACTTCGCCCGCTCCTCCACGTTGCGCTCCTGCAACAACTCGCCGTAGGAGCTGCGGTGCTCGAACACATCCGGATCCAGCGCGATGGCCTTCTGGTAGGACTCGGCGGCTTCCTTGTACTGCTTGCGGGCGAAGTGGGCGGTACCCAGGTTGCCGTAAACGGAAGCGGAGTTCGGGGAGATCTCAAGCGCCTTCTTGTACTGCGCAACCGCTTTCCGATAATTCTTGGTCGCGTAATAGATGGTGCCCAGGTTGTTCACCGCCTCGGAGTACTGCGGATTCTTGCGTATCGCGCGTTCATAATACTTCTTCGCCCCGGTGAGATCCGCCAACTGGTGACGTGCGATGCCGGTCTTATTCAGCACGACGGCCGTCTGCGGGCTCTGCTTGTACTGCTCGATCGCCTCGCGATACATCTTTCGCGCCATGTAGATGTCGCCCCGTTTTTCCGGGGTCAACGGTTCGGCCTGGGGCGCCGCAGGCTGAGCCGGCTGCACCTCGGATTGGGCAGGCTTAGCCGCGTTGGGAGCCGATTGCGCCCCAAGCACAGGAATGGAAAGGAGAACGGCGAGAGTGATGAGCAGAGACCTGTTGCCTATCATGGATGGCCTCCTTGACCGGGCTCGTGGCCTGTGGATCCAAGTCGCCGCGCCTGGGAGTCGCCAGTGGAAGAACAGGTGCGCGGTCGCGGGATCTACAGGCCACAAGCCACAAGCTACAAGCCTATTTAAACACACCCAGGATGCGGCCAAAGAAACCTTTTTTCTTCTGCCGGTCCTTTTGCGCCGCCTGGGGCAGCGGCTGCGCCTCCGGCTGCGGCGGAGGTGGCTGCACCGCAGGGCGCCTGCCGCCGAGCGGGGGCGCCTTGGCCACTTGCGGGGGCGCGGAGGCAGAGGTGGATAGCGGCTGAAGGGCCCCAGGACTCTCCCAGGAAGCGACGCGCGTCCCTCCGGCCCGGCCGTGCAGGTGGCAGCTCTCCACCGGCTGGGTTCCCGAGATGAACCACTCGGTTCGCGTCGCCGGACAAGCCGCCGTGGCCAATTGGCCGGTCAGCGGATCGATCTCGACACTCACGATACCATCGGGGGCCTGGAACTCACTGACGTTGCGGTACTCCCGGTACTGGTGAGCGCGCTTCATGAACTCGGTCCAGACCGGCAGCGCGGAATGCGCCCCCTCCAGCCCCAGTTCGCGATTGTCGTCAAATCCGACCCAGACCGCGCAAATCAGCTTGGAGGTGAAGCCCACGAACCAGCCGTCGTGCGAGGTTCCGGTCTTGCCCGCCGACGGCAGCAGGAAGCCGCGCGACCGCACGCTCGCCCCGGTGCCGCTGCGCAGCACCTCCTGCATCAGGTTCACCATGAGGTAGGCCACACGCGGGTCCAGCACCTGGCGCCGCTCGGGCTTGTGCGAATACAGCACTGTGCCCTGACGGTCGCGGATCAAGCTGACCCAGTTGGGCTTCACGAACTGGCCCTGATCCACGTAGACGGTGTACGCCCCCGCCACTTCGATCGGGGTCACCTCGTAAGCGCCCAAGGCGATGGCGGGAGTGGGCCGGATATTCAGGTTCATTCCCGCGCGCTTGGCCAAGCTCTCGACCGCGTCGTAGCCTACCATCTCGGCCAGCTTCACGGTCGGGACGTTCATCGACTTGGCGATCGCCTCCCGCAGCGTCACCTGGCCGTGAAACTCGTCTTTGAAGTTCGTGGGCGAGTACGGCTTGCTGTCGAACCAGAAGGTCGTCGGCTCATCGAGCAGCACGGTGGCGGGTGTAAAGACCTGGCTGCCGCCGGTGACCGCGGTGCTCAGCGCCGTCGCGTAAACGAAGGGCTTGAAAGCGGATCCCGGCTGGCGCTTGGCCAGCGCGCGGTTCAACTGGCTGGCGCCGTAATCGCGCCCCCCGATCAGGGCCTTCACCGCTCCAGTCTCCGGATCCAGCGCTACCAGCGCGCACTGCGCCTCGGGGGGCTTCTGCCCCTTCGGCCAGCGGCGGTGGCTGAGCTGCCGGTCGACTTCCTGCATCCCAATGCGCACCGCATCGGAGGCCGCCCGCTGCAAGTTCAAATCGACAGTAGTATAGACGCGATAAGTGCTGGTCTGGAAGTCGTAGTCGCCGAACTCGCTCTGCAACTCCTCATTGACCAGATCCACGAAGTACGGCGCTTCGGTGGATTCCATCTCGGCGGCGGTCACCTTGAGTGGCGCCTCGATGGCCTCCCGGTATTGAGCTTCGCCGATGAAGCCGTTCTCGCGCATCATCTGGAGCACCACGTTCCGGCGATCGCGCGCGCGATCGGGGTGCCGGTAGGGGTTGCCATAGCTGGGCCGTTGGATCAATCCCGCCAGCGTGGCGGACTCAGCCAGCGACAACTGCTCGAGGTCTTTGCCAAAATAGGCGCGGGCCGCCTCTCCGAACCCATGGATCGCGAAACTGCCGCGCTGGCCCAACGGCACCTGGTTGGCGTAGAACTCGAACAACTCCTCCTTGGACAGCTTCTGCTCCAACTGGAGGGTGATGAGCACCTCGGCGGCCTTGCGCCGCCAGGTCCTCTCCCGGCGGTCCAGCCAGAACATCCCGGCAACCTGCATGCTAAGCGTGGAGGCGCCGGCTTCGATACGCCCTTCCTTGAGGTCCTGATAGGCGACTTTGACCACGCGCAGCGGATCGAATCCGGCGTGCTGGAAGAACCGCTTGTCCTCGGCGGAGATCACCGCGTCCACCAAGACCTTCGGAATATCGGCGAACTTCACCAGCCGTCGCTTCTCGCGGGTGCGGTCCGACAGATTGGTGATCAGCTCGGGCTCCAGCAGGTACTGCGCGCGCTCGGTGTTGTCCCGCAGTGAGAGGATGCGTGAGACCCGGCGTTCGCTGAACCGGATGACCCCGGCCTCGTCGTCGAAGTAGGAATCGGCGCCGGGGAAGACTGCCAGGGAGCCGTCCGGGCGGAGCTGGTACCAACCCATGCGGTTGCCGCTCGAGTCCCCGTAGCCGCTGCGGCGCAACTGGGCGATGATCTCGGAAGCCGGCAGCTCGTCGCCTATCGAGACCACCCGCGGTGCGGCGAACACCATCGAGGTGGCCTGGAAGGGGCCGGCACGCAGTTTCCGGTCGATCAGGTGGGAGTACTTGACGTAATAGAACGTGAACACGCCCAGCAGGACCAGGATGACCCCCAGGAGCGAGCCGACGACAATCCTCCCCACGGGATGTAGGAGAAACCGCACCCCGAAAGCCCGCCGACGGACCTGGATCCGCACCGCCACTCTTAGTTATTGTCTCATGAAACCGCGGTCTCCCCCGCTCGCTCACCGAGTGGCGGGGCCCCTCTTTTTTGTGGGGGCGGTCCCCCGCTACGGCCTATGACCGCCGGTCTTCCTCACTCCCCACCAACTCCTTCCAAATGTTGTCCTCGCGGCGCTTCCAGTCCGGCGCCTCGATTCCGGAGATGTGGAGTTCGGGCACCCTGAGCGTGCCCTGGCCGAACGGGCTAATGTACTCGACGCGCGGGCGCCCGAGTTGCAGCATTTGCCCCCAAGAGCCGGTGGCGACCGGCATGCGGAGCCTGCACAGACCAACCCGGCAGCGATAGCGCTGCTCCACCACGCAGAGATAGGCGGCGCGGGCAACAGCGGCGCGATACCCACCCAGTCATAGCGCAGGGCGAAGGCGGCAGCGAGCAGTTTTGCCGCCAGATAAGCCCAGTGCCTCGTGCTGATTGGACTGTTTGAGCCCACGGTTGGTTCCCGAGCGTGCAACCAGGACCAGGCTGGAGCCTTATCCTACTCAGCCCCGCACGAGGTTTCGCATTAGAAACAAAAGGTTTGCGGGCCGCTCGGCCAGACGCCGCATGAAGTACGGGTACCAGGCATGTCCGAAAGGCACATAGAGACGCAGCCGGTAGCCCTGCTCGACAAACCGGCGCTCCAGATCCCGGCGGATGCCGTACAGCATCTGGAACTCGAAGCGATCCTTGCCGATCCCCGATGCGGCGGCAAAGCGCTGCGCCTCACCGATGATCCGTTCGTCGTGCGTGGCCAGCGCCGGATAGTTCCCGCGCTCCAGCAGAACCTTCATGAGCCGTACGTAACTCCGGTCCACCTCGCTCTTGCGCCGGAAGGCCACCGAGGCAGGCTCGCGGTACGCGCCCTTGCACAGCCGCACCGGCACCCGCTTCTCGCACAGCCGCTCGACGTCCTTCTCGCTTCGGCGAAGGTAGGCCTGGATGACCGAGCGCACGTTGCCTGAGGATTCGTGCAGCTCAATCACCAGCCGCAGGGTGCGGTCGACATAGTCGCTGGACTCCATGTCGATCTCCACCACCTTGCCCAGCCTGCGCGCTTCCTCCACCAGGCGGCCGGCGTTTTTTCGGCAGGCGTCCTCCGACAGGTCCATACCGAACTGCGTGAGCTTGATGGAGACGCTGCCCGCAAGCTCCAGATCGGTGATCCGGCGCAGCGCCGCGATATATCCGTCGCGGGAGGCCTCCGCCTCTTCCAGTGACGTGACGTTCTCGCCCAGCCGGTCGAGGGTGATCATCACGCCGTCGTGCTGGAGCCGGGTGCACACGCCGAGGGCCTCCTCGAGCGTCTGGCCGGCCACGAATCGCACCGTGAGCGGACGGACCAGGGCCGAGGTTTCCATCCAACGGCGGAGGGCTTTGCGCCTGGAGAGGAACAGCAGGGAGCTTCGCAGGATCATGGGCTCTCCGGGGGCCGCATGCGCCCCTCCTACAGGATAGAAACAAAACGGGGTGCGCGGGCGGCGGCGGCAGCATCTATATACCGAGATGGAACAAATAGGGCGCTATCGGGTCCTGGGCGAACTCGGGCGCGGAGGCATGGGGGTGGTCTACCGGGCCTTCGATCCCGTGATCGGTCGTCCGGTCGCGATCAAGACCGTCCACCTGCCGGAATTCTCCGACCCGGCGGAACGGCGGGCGCTCTGGGAGCGGCTGCGGCGGGAATCGCAATCCGCCGGCCTACTGCTCCATCCCAACGTCGTGGCCGTCTACGATATGCTCCAGCAAGGCGATCTGGCCTACCTGGTGATGGAGCTCGTAAACGGGCCGTCGCTCGCGGCGCTGCTGGAGAACAACGCGCGTCCGAACCCCGTCGTGCTGGTCCGGGCGCTTTACTACGCCGCAGCGGCCCTGGATTTCGCCCACTCCAAGGGGATCGTGCATCGGGACGTCAAGCCGGCCAACATCCTGATCCACGAGGACGGCACGCCCAAGATCAGCGACTTCGGACTTGCCAAGACCCTCGCATCGCCCCTGGTGACCCAGACCGGGATGGCCGTCGGCAGCCCGTCGTACATGGCCCCGGAGCAGCTCCAGGGACAGTCGGTGGACGGGCGCGGCGATCAGTTCTCCCTGGCGGTGACAGCATTCGAGGGGCTTGTGGGACGCCGCCCGTTCGAGGCGGAGACCCTCAGTGCGCTGTTCTATAAAATCCTCAGCGAGCCGCCCTGTTCGTCCGCGATCCTGGGTGCGGGCCTGGGCCGGGATGTCGAGGCGGTGTTTGGCAAGGCGCTCGCCAAGGACCCGGTGGCCCGTTACCTGAGTTGCACGGAGTTCATCAAGGAACTTTGGGCCGCGCTCCGCAAGCGCGCCGGCGCCACCATGCCGGAGAACCCGTTTCCCGAGCTGCCCGAGATCCTGCTCGTACCGGCCGGCGCGGATATCGGCACGCTGGCCCGGCCGACGAAACCGGCGAGGCTTCGCTGGCGGGTCAACCGCGTGCTGGTCGCCACCCCCGTGTTGGTGGTGGCGGTGCTCGCCGGCCGCTACTTTTACTCCCGGCCCGAGGTAGCGGAACCCGCGGTGGCCGTGTCCGTCCCGGTGACTCCGGTCGCGAGCGAAATCAAGCCGCTTGCGCCCGAGCTGCCGCCGGGAGTCGTCCCGCCGCCGGTCCGGCAGCCGCCCCAAAAGATACCAGAGGGCGAGCACGGGTTCCGCCTCAAGCGGATCAACGATGTCGTTCCGGTCTACCCAGACCTGGCCAGGCAGGCCCACATCCAGGGCGCCGTCCGCCTGAAAGTCGTCATCGGAACCAACGGGAGGATCCACACCGTGGCCCTATTGAGTGGCCACCCGCTGCTGGTTCCGGCCGCCATGAACGCGGTGCGGCAGTGGGTCTACCAGCGACCCCTCCTGAATGGCAGGCCCATCGAAGTCGAGGCCTTCGTGGACGTCAACTTCACGCTCAAGATGTAGCCCACTTCAACACGCGCAGTGCTCGCAGCGTGTTCCAGCGGCTGGGTTGGCCCGCTTTCTCCATCTCGAAATGCGTTTTGCCCGGATACCCGGCCGCCAGCAGCCACCGGCCGTCGGGCCGCCTCTTCATGCGGACCAGGGCGATGGCCTCGGCGAGCCGCTCATCGCGCGGGGCGCGGCATTCCTGGAAGTAATCGAGCGCCCGTAGCACGTCGTAATGCCAGCGCGGCGGGAACGCAAATCGCAGGAGCGCCGGCTTCACGACTTCGCCGGTGCGGTGCGCGCGGAACAGGCGGTGCACCAGGAGGAATTCGCGGGCTCGGGCTTGCGCCTCGCGTAGCCGCGGGGCGGACTCGGGATTCAGCAGTTCGTAATCCCGCAGGCCCTCGAGCACGCTGATGGTGGTGTGGAAGGAACTGTGCGTGGCGCCCCGCCAGGATCGGCAGTTCCAGCCGCCGTCGCTCATCTGCTGTGCGAGCAGGTGCCCGGCAAGCCGCTCCAGCCGTTCGTCTTTCAGTCCGAAGTAGGCCGACATCGACAGCATCATGCCGGTGACGCAGGTTTCGCTGGGACGTCGCCCCCAGCCGAGGTTGATCCCACCATCTATGTAGAGACCCCGGTCCAGCAGCAGGCGGCAGCTCTTGAGTGCCTGCGGATTACCGGCGGGCAATCCCAGGCCGCGCAGCACCAGCAGCGTGTAAGTGGTCGAGGTCCACTTCGGCGTGTACACGCCGCCGCCCCACTGCCCGGAGGCGTCCTGAAGCTCGAGCAGACGCGCGCCCCAGCCGGTCTGGGCGATGCGGCTGCGCTCGCGGGCCACGGTGCGCTCGTTGCGGCCCAGCAGGTCGCGCATAGTCTGCCAGCGGATCGAGGGATCGCCCTCGAGCAGCCACTCAACCACCGCCTTCTCCGATACCATGGGTATTTCACGCTTCGATGACCGAGGCATGATACGGAAAGGAATACCAAATGCCACGACGCGGATTCAAGCTGCTGGCGGTGCTGATGCCGGCTTCCCTGGCGGTAGCACTCGCTGCTGCCCCGCCGAACTTCAGCGGCGCCTGGAAGGCGAACATCGCGAAGTGCGACTTCGGCCAGATGCCGGCGCCCACCAGCGCGTCTTCCAAGATCGACCACCAGGACCCCAGCCTCAAGCTGGTCGCCACCCAGGTCGGGGACCAGGGCGAACGCACCTTCGAGATGAACCTCTCCACCGACGGCGCCGAGACTACCAACCAGGTGGGCCCGCTCACCTTCAAGAGCAAGGCCAAGTGGGATGGCGCGGCACTACTGGTCGAGTCCAAGGCGACCACGGATGACGGCGACCTCACGATCACGGATAAGTGGACCTTGAGCGAGGACGGCAAGACACTCACGGTGACCCGATCGTTTTCGGGACCGCAAGGGGAGATGACCATCAAGGTGGTTCAGGAAAAGCAGTAAGGGAGCCTGCAGCAACGCAACCCGCCCCTCGGCCAGCGCCCGGCGGCACTCAACTCTTCGAGGGCGACACTTTCACCGAGAGTGAGGCGCCTGTGGGCAGCCCTGCGACCGCACCGGAAGGAGTGGTCGTGGTGGTTGTCCCCTCCTTCTTCACCTCCACCCACTGAGCCTCGACGAGTGTCACCTGGACTTCGAAGGCTTTTGCCTCCGGCGGGCTGTAGAAATTGTTGAGTGCCAACTCGTCAGCCGTGCCGGGCTCGATATTGACCGCGTAGGTGTACACCTTGTACGTCGGCACATCCTGGCCGTCGATCTTCACGTTGAACCTGAAATAGGAGACGCTTCGGCTACCAGCGTTCTTCAGTCGAACCTTGAGCTCGCAGAGAGCTGACGGACCAGGACTCGCGGGCTTTACCACGATCGCGTCGACTCGAACGTCCGCGGCATCTGCGCGGGAGACGAACGCGCCAGCCAGGAGAGGCGCGAGGCACAAGGCGATTGAGATTCTCGGGATGATGGCAACGGCTCGCATGCTTGTCCTCCCTGAATGAGGGTCGATCCGCTCTCCCACGATAGCAGGTTGGCTGACTGCCCAGCTCTGTCAGGAGCAGGGTTTGCGTTCCCGCGTCGTGGCCACCGGCGTCACTGCCAACCCACAGACCTTCACGACCGGTGCGCCGATGAGCCGGATTTCCATCCAGGTGGTTCAGGAGAAGCAGTAAGACCTGCCCCCGCCTGGTCCGGTACCATAGATAGTTCAAGCATTCGTGACTGGGGTACGACACGGAAAGGAACACCCGATGCAACGTTGCGCGTTCAAGCTATTGGCTGTGCTGATGCTGGCTTCCCTGGCCGTTGCGCTCGCTGCGGCCCCGCCGAATTTCAGCGGAGCCTGGAAGGCCAACCTCGCCAAGAGCGACTTCGGCGGGATGCCGGCGCCCACGAGCCTCGCGAGCAAGATCGACCACAAAGACCCCAGCCTGAAAATCTCCACCACCTTCAGCGGAGACCAGGGCGAGATGACGTTCGAGCGGAACCTCCAAACCGACGGTTCCGAGACCACGAATCAAATGGGCCCCTTCACCATGAAGAGCAAGGCCAAGTGGGAGGGCAGCGTGCTGGTGGTTGACTCCAAGGGAAGCACCGAGAATGGCGACGTCTCGGTCAAGGAAAAGTGGACCTTGAGCGAGGACGGGAAGACCCTCACGGTAGTGTCGGACTGGTCCAGCCCGCAGGGGGAGATGACCCACAAGGTCACCTACGAGAAGCAGTAGCGACGGGTGGCGGTGAGCTTCTCGCATGAAGCTCGACTTTCTGTTCTTCGACGCCGGGGGCGGGCACCGCAGCGCGGTGCAGGCCCTCGGGCTGGCCATCGAGCGGCAACAGCTTCCCTGGGAGGTTCGCCTGGTGAACCTCCAGGAATTGCTCGATCCGCTCGACGTGTTCCGCAAGCTCACCGGCCTGCGGCTCCAGGACGTCTACAACCTGATGTTGAAGAAGGGCTGGACGCTGGGCTCGGCGCAGTTGACCTGGCTGATGCACGTTCTGATCCGCATGTATCACCGCAAGCAGGTGGCGCTGCTGGAACAGCACTGGCGCTCGAGCCGTCCCGACCTGGTGGTGTCGCTGGTGCCGAACTTCAACCGCGCCATCGCCCAAAGCGTCGTCAGCGCGCTCGAGGGAACGCCGTTCGCGACCGTGTTGACGGACTTCGCCGACTATCCGCCGCACTTCTGGATCGAGCGGGAAAGCCAGTACCTGATCTGCGGCTCGGCGCGCGCCGTCAAACAAGCGCGCGCGCTGGGCCATTCCGAGGAACGCATCTTCCGCACCTCCGGCATGATCCTCCACCCGCGTTTCTACGAGCCGGTGGAGGCGGACCGCCGCGCCGAAAGGCAGCGACTGGGACTGGAGCCCGGGCGGCAAACCGCACTGGTGATGTTCGGCGGCCAGGGAAACCGGGTGATGCTGGAGATCGCGGCGCGGCTCGATACTTGCGGCCTGGGCCTCCAACTGATCCTGATCTGCGGGCGGAACGAGAAGCTCCGCGGCAAGCTGCGCGCCGGCAAGGGCCGCCTGCCCAGGTTCGTCGAGGGATTCACCACCGAGATCCCGTACTATATGCACCTGTCGGATTTTTTCATCGGCAAGCCGGGGCCAGGCTCCATCAGCGAGGCGCTGGCGATGAAGCTGCCGGTGATCGTCGAGCGCAACGCCTGGACGCTGCCTCAGGAGCGGTACAACGCCGAGTGGGTGGCCGCGCATGGGGTTGGTCTGGTGGTGCCCAATTTTCGGTGCATCGCGAAGGCCGTCGGCGAACTGCTGGCTCCCGGGAACTTCGAGCGCTTCCGCGCCAACGCCGCAGCGATTGGAAACCGCGCCGTGTTCGAGATTCCCGAGATCCTGGCAACGATTGCGTTGCGACACGGCCTAAGATAATCAAGAAGAGAAATCACTCATATGTACTGGCTTGGAATCGACGTAGGAACCGGAGGAACGCGCGCGCTGCTGGTCGACCAGCAAGGGAGGGTCAAGGCAGGCTTCACCGCCCCGCACGAGGATATGCGCATGGAGCGGCCCTTGTGGGCCGAACAGCGCCCCGAGAACTGGTGGGACGCGGGGCAGCTCGCCATCCGGGGAGTGCTGGCCGAGGCCGGCGCTTCCGGCCAGGACATCCAGGGCATCGGGCTCTCGGGCCAGATGCACGGCCTGGTGCTGCTCGACGAAGCCGACCGGGTGATTCGCCCCGCGCTGATCTGATGCGACCAGCGGAGCCAGGCGCAAGTGGATTTCGTCAATGCCAAGATCGGCAAGCAGAACGTCCTGGCCTACACCGCGAACCCCGTGCTGACCGGTTTCACCCTGCCCAAGCTGCTCTGGGTCCGCGACAATGAGCCGCAAAATTTCGAGGGCGTGCGGAAGATGCTGCTGCCGAAAGATTACCTCCGCTTCTGTCTCACCGGGGAGTACGCGACAGAGGTCTCGGACGCCTCCGGCACCTCGCTGTTCGACGTGGTCAACCGCCGCTGGTCCTACGAGATGATGGACGGCCTGGGGCTGGACCGCGGCATTCTGCCGGCAGTCGCCGAATCGAGCGAGGTGAGCGGCTATGTGAGCGCGGCCGCGGCGGCGGCCACCGGCCTCGCGGCGGGCACGCCGGTCGTAGGCGGCGGGGGCGACCAGGCCTCCAGCGCCGTGGGCAACGGCATCGTCGAGCCGGGCATCGTTTCCTGCACGCTGGGCGCCTCGGGGGTGGTCCTCGCGCACATGGAAAAAGTCGCCTACGACCCGCAGGGCCGCGTGCACACCTTCTGTCACGCCGTGCGTGGCAAGTGGCACGTCATGGGGGTGACGCAGGGCGCGGGCCTGAGCCTCCAGTGGTTCCGCAACCGGCTGGCTCCGGGCACGGATTACGATCGGCTTACTGCGGAGGCGGCCACCGCCCCCGCCGGCTCGCAAGGGCTTTACTGGCTCCCCTACCTGATGGGCGAGCGCACGCCGCACTTGGACGCCTCAGCCCGCGGCGGCTGGATCGGTCTCACCAACAAGAACACTCGAGCCGACCTCATCCGCTCGCTGCTCGAGGGCGTCAGCTACAGTCAGAAGGATTGCTTCGACATCATCGAGGAACTGGGCGTGGCTGTGGAATCCGTGCGCGCGTCGGGCGGCGGCGCGAAAAGCCCCTTCTGGCGCCAGTTGCTGGCCAACATCTTCAACAAGCGGGTGGTCGTTCTCGAAACCCAGGAAGGCTCGGCCTATGGCGCCGCGCTGCTCGCCGAGGTCGGCACCGGTGCGTATGCCTCGGTTCCCGAGGTGTGCCGCGTCGCCATTCGCGAGGTGGATTCCACCGCGCCCGATCCGGCTCAAGCCGAACTCTACGCCCGCGGCCACCAGGTCTACCGCGCCCTGTACCCGGCCCTGCGCCCCCTGTTCCCCCAGATGTAGACATGGAACGCCATGCCTGGATCGAGGAGTTTCCCGGAGCGGTCACCGTCTGCGACTCCGAGGGAATCATCCTGGCCATGAACGCGAAGGCTATCGAGAACTTCGAGAGCAGCGGCGGCGAGCGTCTCATCGGAACGAATCTACTGGACTGCCATCCCGAGCCGGCCCGTACGAAACTGAAGGAGCTACTGGCCTCGCGCCGGGCCAACGTGTACACGATCGAGAAGAGCGGGATCAAGAAACTGATCTACCAGTCCCCCTGGTACGTCGACGGCAACTATCGCGGCCTGGTCGAACTGGCCCTGGAGATCCCCGCCGAATTGCCGCACTTTGTGCGATAGCGGGCGCCCGCAACCGAGGGACTGCCTCGGCCGTCCGTTGTGGGGACGGCCCAGGCTGTCCCCGGTTGCCCCTCGAGTACGCTTTCATTCTCAGGGGCAGCGCATTGCGCCATAACGACGACTGTCACTTCCACAACCGTGAACCACGCGTTTGGATTCGTAACCACTCCCCCCGGTTTTGGTTGTCTCGCGACTATGCAACGGTGGCAAGCCCATTCTTCTCGACCAGCGATAGCAGCTTGAGCGAGGCCCCAGAAGGCCGCTTTTCGCCGCGCTCCCACTTGCTGACCAGACTGCTCGTCACGTTCAGATAGTTGGCGAAAACGGTCTGGCTGACGTGTTCCCTCTCCCGGATCGCCTTGATCTCTTCAGGTTTCAATGGCCGGATCGGCGTAAGGCAGGCATCATCGAAACGCCGCATCGTCTGTTTGTCGATGGCCCCAACATCGTGCAAGGCCTCCATGGTTTCATGGATGGCCGCCATCGCATCACTTCGATACTTCTTGCTCATTCGCTTTTCACCTCCACAAAATCGCCCCTCCGCAACAGCTCCGCGAGCTGCTTCTCCGTCAACGCCAGGACGTGCTTCGCGGCTTCCTTGAACTGTTCTTCCTCATCGTCGTCGATGTTCGCCCTCTGGCTTTTGGCGAATCCGTACACGAAGAATGCCTTGGCCCCGCCCCGGAAAAGGATGATGGTCCGGTAGCCTTTCGATTTTCCCTGCCCTGGTCTGGCGATCCGCTGCTTAATCACCTCACCGCCAAGGTCGGCATCGAGCTGGCCCTTTTCGGCCCGAGCGACAGCCTCACGCAAGACCGCATCCGCAATCCCTTCCCTCCTGGCAAAGCGTTGAAACCACCTGGACTTGAAGATTCGCACAGTTGCGTCCCAATCCATTCTATAGCACTAGGTGCCATAGTTCAAGAACCAAGAACTCGTCGCCATGGTAAGAACCGGGCGGGAGGAAACCTAATGCCACCAGGCCCGACCACGCAAACCCGAACCACAAGGCTACGATAGAGAATGCACGTGTCATCGTGTCACTAATCTCCTGTGGAGTATGAGCACAGCGTCATGACGGAAGTTCCGCAAGCGCCTGGATACGGCCCGCCTTACTGCGACGTGAGCCTGCCCGTGCCGCTTGACCGCCCGTTCACCTACGCGCTGCCGGAGACGCTGCGCCATCGCGTGAAGCCGGGGTGCCGACTGCTGGTGCCGTTCGGCGCGCGCAAGCTCACCGGGATCGTTTTGCGGGCGCACGGCGAAGCGCCCGAGGGCGGCGCGCGCGAGGCGCTGCGGCTGCTGGACAGCGTCCCGGTGCTCAGCGAGGAGATGCTGGCGCTGGGCCGCTGGATCGCCGGCTATTATTGCGCGCCGCTCGGCGAAGTGCTGCGCAGTATGGTGCCGCTCGCGAGCGAGCTCCGCCACGGGAAGGTCTATTCGCTCACCGGCAAAGGCCGCGATGCGCTGCGGCAGCTCACGCTAGGCGCCCCGGCCTCGGAGGATCCGGCCGTCGAGCTGATGCGCCTGCTCGAGTGGCGACCCCTCTCGGCCGCCTATCTCACGAAGAAAAACGAGGCCGCCGCGCGGCTCATTCGGGGACTGGAGAAGAAGGGCTTCCTGGAAGTCGAGGACGTCGAGGCGCAGCGCGATCCGTTCCGCGCGCCCTCCGCGAGGCTGCGCGTCGAGCTCCAGCAGGCACCGCCCGAAGGCAAGTACAAGAAGGCCGAGCGCGAGTTGCTCGCCTATCTGGAACTGCACCCCGGCACGCACAACCTGAAGGAGCTCGAAACCGCCGTCCACAACGCCGGTGAGGCGGCGCGCGCGCTGGCGCGCAGGGGACTGCTCTCGCTGAAGGCGGAACTGTCGCCGGTCTCGACGCAATTCGTGCGCCCGCCGCACGTGCTCAACGCGCACCAGCAGCAGGCCTTCGACCAGATCCACGCGGCCCTCGAAGCGCATCAGTTCCGGTCGTTCCTGCTACAGGGCGTCACCGGTTCGGGCAAGACCGAAATCTATCTGAACACCATCGAGGCGACCCTGGGGATGGGGCGCGGCGCGCTGATGCTGGTCCCCGAGATCGCGCTCACCCCCGCCATGGCGGGCCAATTCTTCCACCGGTTCGGCAACCGCGTGGCCATCCTGCACTCGGCCTTCGGCCACTCCGAGCGCGCCGAGCAGTGGCGGCGCATCCGTGCGGGCGAAGCGGGGGTGGTGGTGGGGACGCGCTCGGGAGTGTTCGCGCCGGTCGGCAACCTCGGGCTCATCATCGTCGACGAGGAGCACGACCAGAGCTACAAGCAGGAGGAAACGCCGCGCTACAACGGGCGCGACGTGGCCATTGTGCGCGCCCAGGCGGCCGGGGCCTGCGTGGTGCTGGGCTCGGCCACTCCCAGCCTGGAGAGCCGCTACAACGCCGCCCGCGGCAAGTACCAACTGCTGGTGCTGCCCGAGCGCATCGAGCAGCGCCCCATGCCCCAGGTCGAGATCCTGGACATGCGGATCGAGTTCCTGGAAACGCGTAAGCAGGCCACCTTTTCGCGCCGGCTGCTCGAGGCCATCGACGCGCGCCTCAAGAACGGCGAGCAGACCATGCTACTGCTCAACCGGCGCGGATTCTCGAGCTTTGTCGCCTGCCGCTCCTGCGGCGAGCGCATCCAGTGCGCCAACTGCGCCGTCACCCTGACCTTCCACCGCCGCGACCGCCGCCTCTTGTGCCACTACTGCAATTACGCCGAGCGCGTCCCGACGCATTGCCCGAAGTGCCACAGCGAGCACATCTACTTCCTGGGGATCGGCTCGGAGCGCGTCGAGGAGGAGTTGCACCGCGAGTTCCCCGCGGCCCGTGTGGCGCGCATGGACCGCGACACGGTCACCGGCAAGCGCGCTTACGAGACCATCCTGACGGGATTCCGCGAGGGCAGTTACGACATCCTGGTGGGCACGCAGATGATCGCCAAGGGGCACGACATCCCCAACGTGACCCTGGTGGGGGTGATCTCCGCCGACGTGGGCCTGGGCATGCCGGATTTCCGCGCCGCTGAGCGCACCTTCCAACTGCTCACCCAGGTGGCCGGGCGCGCCGGCCGGGGCGACCTTCCGGGCCAAGTGCTCGTCCAGACCATCAACCCGGACCACTACGCCGTCCGTTTCGCCGCCGCGCAGGACTACGACCAGTTCTACGAAAAGGAGCTGCACTTCCGCCGGCTCATGCGCTACCCGCCGTTCAGCGCGCTGGCCAATGTGCTGGTGCGCAGCCAGAGCCAGGAAGATGCGCTGCGGTTGAGCGGCGAGTTGGGCATGCTGCTCACGCCCCCGCCGGAGCAACTGAAAATCCTGGGCCCGGCCGAAGCGCCGGTGGCGCGGCTGAAGAGCGAATACCGCTATCAACTACTCCTCAAGGCCGCCAGCCGCAAGGCGCTCAAGGAGGCCCTGGACGGGCTGCGCCGCTACGCGCTCGAGCACAAGTGGCCCGCCACCGCGCTGGTGATTGACGTCGATCCGCTGACTCTGTTGTGATACTGGGGTGCCGGCGATCGAGGCCATGGAGGAAAACCTGCGCGAGATGCTGGGCGCGTTCGGGCGCGCCAAAGCCGCCGGCGACACCCGGGCTCTACCTGGTCTGGCGGTGTGCTCTTCGGGGCTCCAGTTCGCGATGTTCAACGGCGCAGTCCTCACCGCTCCGGTAGAGGGCGCCTCCGAGCTCGATGAACGCATCCAGGCGGCTGGCGCCTACTACGCCTCGCGGGGGCTGCGGTGGTCCATCTGGGTGTGTCAAGGCTGGCTCGACCGGGACTTGCGCCCCAAGGCAGCCGAGACTTTCTATCGCCACGGCTTGCACCTGGTGGTGGAGCTGCCGGGCATGGAGGCCGAGCGCATCGAGACATCCGCGCGCCCGCTGCCGGAGCTCGAGTTCCGGCGCGTCCGCGACCCCGGCACTCGCGCCACCTTCAACCACATCATGTCGATCGCATTCGGCATTCCGTTCGACATCTCGCTCCAGATCTATGGATCCGAGAAGACCTGGGGCGGAGGGCTGACCGGCTGGGTCGCGTACCGCGAGGAAACCGCAGTGGCAACAGCGGCCACGCTGATCGCCGGCGGAGTAATCGGAGTCTACGCCGTCGGCACGCTGCCCCAGCACCAGCGCAAGGGCTGCGGCGAAGCCATCATGCGCCACGCACTCGAGTGCGCGCAAGCCGAATCCGGCCTCCAGCGCAGCGTGCTCCAAGCCAGCGCGGCGGGCTTCCACCTGTACCAGCGCATGGGTTACCGCCCCGTCACCCGCTACGCGATTTTCGCGTACAGTTGAGTACTCTGTTTCCCCGCCGGCAAAGCCGCGTATCGGTTTCGCCACGTTGCGGCATCAGGGAACATCTATCGGTCTACCTGGCACATGTCAGCAATGGGCGTGATGCGGCCACGTGGATGAAGCCGATGTTTCAAAAAGGGTCCGTTTCGGGATGACGGGAAGACCAGCTAGGCGCTTCCTTGCCTTCCAGCTTGTTGTTAAATTGGTTATCATGCCTACCCTCGATGACATATACGGCAAATTCGGCGAAGTCTCAGAGGCGGCCCAGGTCGTCGAAACAGACCTCGGCACAATGCTTTTGTTCTTCGGCGCTGTTGATGAGGGCCTCATAACGCCCACATTAGATGTAGACCGTGAAGGCGCTACTGCCCTGATGCATCGGATTAACCGTCAGACGTTCGGCCAACTTCTAAAAAATGCAAAGCGCCATACAGACGCGCTAGATCAACTCGAACCGCTGCTATCGAAAGTGCTGGACGAGCGCAATCGCCTTGCCCATTCCTTCTATCGACAACACAACTTCCGTAAGAACTCCGATGCGGGCCGAGCGATTATGATGAAGGACCTTGAGGCAATCCATGCGACGCTGATTGAAGCCATGAAGGCGCTCAGTCTGCTTGACGGCATCGACCTGGACGCGCTAACGGAGCAAATGGAGAAGGCCCGCGAGAACGGCGAGGGTACGGCCCCCGCCGCTGATGAAGAGTCGATCTTCCATCTACCGATCTAGAGCGAGCGTCCGCGGCGTGTTTCGTACCTTATCGGATTTCTGAAGCCGCGTACTAAGACGCCCGCAGCGCCCCACTGGCGATCAGCTCATCGACTTTGGCGATTGGCCCCGAGAGCGGCTGATCTCCACTCAGCGTGGGGATGAGTTCCCGCGCCGCTTCGATCGGCTGGCTCGACCGCAGCGGCCGGAGGCAATCCAGCGCGCGCGCCGCCGCCAGCGCCTCGATCGCCAGCACCGTGCGCGTGTTCCGCACCACGTCCCGAAGTTTCAGCGCCGCGGTCATTCCCATGCTGACGAAGTCCTCTTTGTTGCCGCTGGTGGTGATCGAGCCGGGCGAAGCCGGATGCGACAGCACCCGGTTCTCCCCCACCAGCGCCGCCGCCGTCACCTGCGCCATCATCAGCCCCGACTCCAGACCCGCGTGGCCCGCCAGGAACGGCGGCAGGTCCTCGTTCAACGCTGGGTTGACCAGCCGATCGATGCGCCGCTCGGAGATGCCGGCCAGCGCGGTGAGTGCTATGGCCATGTAGTCCAGCGCCAGCGCCAGCGGCTGGCCGTGGAAGTTGCCTCCCGAAAAGACCTCCTCTCCGATGACCAGCGGGTTGTCGGTGGCCGAGTTCAATTCAATCGAGAACACGCGCCGCGCCTCGGCCAGCGTGTCGCGCACGGCGCCATGGACCTGGGGCGCGCAACGCAGCGAGTAGGCGTCCTGAACGCGCCGGCACGCCGCGTGCGACGCCCGGATGGCGCTCGCTTCGAGCAGGCGGGCCAGGCGCGCGGCGCTCACTTGCTGCCCGGCGAAGGGCCGCGCCTGGTGGATGCGCGGATCGAAGGCGCGCGGCGTGCCGCGCAGCGCGTCGAGAGTCATCGCGCACACCAGGTCGGCGGTGTCGGCCAGGATTTCGGCCGCGGCCAGCTCCAGGCAGCCGACGGCCAGCATCGCCTGCGTGCCGTTCACCAGCGAGATGCCTTCCTTGGACGCCAGCGTCAGCGGCTCGAGGCCGGCCCGCGCCAGCGCTTCCCCGCCCGGCCAGCGCGCGCCCTCGACCTCCGCTTCGCCCTCGCCGATCAGCACCAGCGCCATGTGCGCCAGCGGCGCCAGGTCGCCGCTCGCCCCCACGCTCCCCCGCGACGGCACCACCGGGGTCACACCGCGGTTCAGCAGTTGGCACAGACGCTCGGCTACGACCGGCCGGATCCCCGAGAACCCCTTGGCCAGCACGTTGGCCCGAATCAGCATCATGGCCCGGACTTCCGCGCGGCGCAGCGGCTCGCCCACTCCGCAGGCGTGCGATCGCACCACATTCCGCTGCAACTGTTCCAGGTCCTGGCGCGGAATCCGGACGTCCGCCAGCAGGCCCACGCCGGTATTGACCCCGTAGACCGGCGTGTCCGCCGATGCCAGCCGTTCCACCACGGCCCGCGCGCGCAGCATCTTCTGCACCGCCTCCGGGGCCAGCGAAACCGGTTCTCCCTCCTTTGCGACCGCCACCACCTCCTCGATTGTCAGGTGCTCTCCGTCCAGGTTGGCCATAGAATGATCCTAGCGCCATGGATCGCATACCATACCAGGCCACGCCGCTCGGGGCCGCCTACGAGCGCATCCAGTTGCCCCTCTCCGTGCTGCTCGACAACGTCCGCAGCATGTACAACGTCGGCGCGTTTTTCCGCACCGCCGACGCAGTCCGCCTCGAAAAGCTCTACCTCTGCGGCATTACCCCACGCCCGCCCAAGCCCGGGATCGGCAAGACCGCCCTGGGCGCCGAGCAGAGGGTTCCCTGGGAGCATTCCTGGGAGCCGGCGGCCGTACTGGAGCGCCTGCGCGCGACAGGATGCGAGATCGCCGCCGTGGAAACCAGCCTTCACTCGGTGGATCTGTTCGACTGGACACCCAGTTTCCTGCTGTGCCTGGTGTTTGGACACGAGGTGGAGGGGATCCGGCCCGAACTGCTGGCGCGATGCGATACCCACGTCCGCATCCCCATGCTGGGCATGAAGCACTCACTCAACGTGGCCACCGCCGGCGGCGTGGTCGTCTACGAGCTGCTGCGGAAGTACCGCAGGATGCTGGAAGCGGTGGGGGTAATCTAGCGTATAATTCAGGCAATATGCCAAATCGACTGGTTCGCATACTGATGTACTCTTTTTGTGCCCTGCTGCTCGCCGGCACGGCAAGCGCCGCCGATCCCGAGTCGCTCGGCCTGATCCCCTCCGACACCGGCGTGGTCGTCGGGATCAACGTCGAGCAAATCAAGGCCAGCAAGTTCGGACAGATGATGTCCTCGCAGGTCGAGGCCCAGGCCAAAGCGGCCGAGGAAATGGCCAAACCCGGGCTGGAGCTGTGGAAGGGGATCCGCGAGGTCTTCATCGCAGCCCCGGCCTCCGGTCAGAAGGGCCGCGTGTTGATCCTGTTCAACGGAACGTTCGACTCCGCTCCGCTTCGGGCCCTCGCCAAGCTCGGCGGCATGACGGAAGCATCGGTCCAGGGCGTAACCGTATTCACCAAGGAACAGCAGGAGCCCTTCTCCGCGGCCCTGGCGGACAGTTCGCTGATCCTGGCTGGAGACCCGGCCTCCGTCAAGGCCGCCCTCGCGCGCCGCGGCGGGCAACCGGGCGGCTTGGACCCCGCCGTTGCCGCGAAGATGCGCGCGGTGCGAGCCAGCCACCATATCTGGCTGCTCACCACCGTCCCGCTGGCCGACCTCGCTCGCAACGCGCCTCAGGAGGCGTTCGGCGGAGCCCTGCAAGGAGACGCGGTCAAGTCCATCCTGCAGGTCAGCGGCGGCCTCACCTTCGGGCCCAAGCTGCTGATCGCCTTCGAGGTGGTCACCCGCACCGAGCAAGACGCCACCAGCATGGCGGATGGCCTGCGGGCGCTCATCGGCATGGCAACCATGGGCGATAATGCGAAGCAGTTCGCTCCCCTGCTCCAGACCCTCGACCTAAAGGCCGAAGGCGCCACCATGAAACTCTCGTTGGCCATAGCCGAAGAGGACATCATCAAGCTGCTCCCTCCGGGGATGCAGGGGCAGCCGGCGCCGGCGCCCAAGCCTCAGCAACCGTGAAGACCGTTCGCCTCAAACACACCGGCCTCGCCGTCTCCCGCGTGTGCTTCGGCACGATGACCTTCGGCGGGCAGACCGGCGAGGCCGACGCGGCCCGGATCGTGGATCGCTGCCTGGATGCCGGGGTCAACTTCTTCGACACCGCGAACATCTACAACAAAGGCGCGACCGAGACCATTCTGGGCCGAATCCTCAAGGGCCGCAGGGACAAGCTCGTGCTGGCGAGCAAAGTCTTCTTTCCGATGGGCGAGGGCGCGGACCAGCACGGCCTGTCGCGGGCGGCGATTCTGCGAGCCATCGACGAAAGCCTTACGCGCCTCGGCACCGACTACCTCGACCTGTACTACCTGCACGCTCCCGACTACTCGGTCCCTCTCGAGGAAACCCTCGCCACCCTCGACGAGCTTGTCAAGGCGGGAAAGATGCGCTACCCGGCCAGCTCGAACTATGCCGGCTGGCAGGTGGAGCGGATGCTCTGGCTGGCCGAGCGGCACGGCTACGAGCCGGCCTGGGTCACCCAGCCCATGTACAACCTGCTGGCCCGCGGTATCGAGCAGGAGTACCTGCCAATGTGCCGGGAGTTCGGCGTCTCGACGGTGGTCTACAACCCGCTCGCCGGAGGCCTGCTCACAGGCAAGCATGCGCAGGAGGCGCCGCTGGCCGGCTCGCGCTTCGACAACAACCAGCTCTACCTGGACCGCTACTGGCGTCCCTGCTACTTCGATGCGGTGGCCGAGCTGCGGCGGGCTGCTGAACAAGCCGGCCGCTCGCTGGTCAGCCTCTCCCTGAGCTGGCTCCTGCATCACACCCAGACCGACTGCGTGATTCTGGGCGCCTCGCGGATCGAGCAGCTCGAAGAGAACCTCAGAGCGATCGAGGACGGCCCACTCCCCGAGGAAACCCTGGCCGCCTGCGACGCCGTCTGGGCCAAGCTCCGCGGGATTACGCCGAAGTATAACCGATAGCTACTTCACCTGATAGCCCGGCGCCGTGATGGGAATCTCGGTCACCCGCGGCGCGTACTTCTTCACTCCGTCACGGATCTTCGCCGCGTTGCCCACCAGCGTGAACACCAGGTCGCCCGCGCCGAAATGTTTCCGCACCACCTCGTTGGCCTGCTCGAGGGTGACCGCGTCGATGCGCGCGAACAGGTCGTCGACCTCCGCGCGGCTCAGTCCGAACACCTCGATCTCGCCAAGCACGCCCGCGAGCTGATCGGAGGTTTCCAGCCGGTCGGAGGGAAAAGTCCCTTTGAGATAGGCCTTGGCGGAGGCCAGTTGCCCGGCCGAGATGCCTTTCTCGCGCAACCGCTTCAGCACCTCCAGCGCCATGTCGATCGCCTTGACGGTGGAGTCCGTGCGCGTGTAGCTGAAGATCGAGATCCGGCCGCTGAGCCGGTTCGCGTCCACGCGCGAGGAAGCGCCGTAGGTCAAGCCGGAATTCACCCGCAACTCATCGTTGAGCATCGAGGTGAACCGGCCGCCAAACAGCGTATTCACGATCCAGACAGGGATGCGGTCCGGATGCGTCCGGCGGATGCCCGGGTTCCCGATCCAGAAGTAGGTCTGGACGGTATCGGGCTTGTCCACCAGCAGCAGCCGCGGCCCGGAGCCTCCGGCGGGCGGCTGGTCTTTCTGCCACTCGTAGGCTTTGCCGGCGGGCGCGGCCGCGAACGCCTTAGCGAGTTTGGCGCGCATCTCCGCCGGGTCGAAATCGCCCGCCGCGATGATGATGAGGTTGCTCGCGGCGTACATGCGCGCGTGGCAGGCCGCAATAGCCGCGCGGTCGATCCGCTTCAGGCTCAGCTCGTCGCCCGAGGCCAGCCGCCCGTAGGGATGTTGCGGCCCGTAGAAGAACACCTGGAAGTAGAACGATGCGGCCGCCTGGGGCGAATCCTTCGACGACTTGGACGCCTCGATGCGCTGGCTGAGCGCCTTCTTCACTTCCTCCTCCGGAAACGTGGGGTGGAGCACGGCGCTGGAAAGCAGGTTCAGGGCGCGGTCGGTGCCCTTGGACATGAACTCGGTCGCGACCACCGTGGATTGCGCCTCCGCGCGCGCCGAGAAGGTGGCGCCGATGAAGTCGAGATCCTCGGAGAACTTATCCGCCGTCCGGGTGGGCGTGCCGCGGCGCAGCAACTCGGCCGTCAGGCTGGAGAGGCCGGCCAGCTCCGCAGGATCGGACTCCGCGCCGCCCTTCACCAGCTTCGTGGCCGACCGGCGTTAAGGTTTGGCTCGCTCCGTGTCGCTGGAGGACGGAATGACGGCACCCGCCGAAAGCGATTTCACCTGCGTCATGATTGGCGACTCCACGGCAATGAAGCGTAATGCAGCATTTCCAGCCTCCTACAACGTATGCCCGCATCGCCTGCACCGGCGTCGATCCGACGAAAGCGGCAGGCCGACATACCGCCTACCGATCACCTGGAGAGGATGAAAGTACTTTATATTCTCGTTGAGTGTCGCTGCAATGCTCTCGACCGGACTGCCACACTCTGGGCACCGCCCCGAAAACCTGCGGTAGACTACCGCGATGAGCCATGAAACCAGCCGCGGCAGCCGCTCCCGCCGACGTGCAACGACGTCGTGAACCGACACCTGTCGCGGCGGGGACTCCACGATTTGCAGGTCTCGAACTCGCATTGTCCAAGTTTTAGTGCACACCGCCTGCGAAGTCAAGCGTCAGCCAAGGGTCCGCTGCGCCGCGCCCGTGGCGCCCGCCCAGGTTGGGGGCGGCGCTGGATCATGGGCCAGCACTCCATCCAATGCAATCCGTTCTCCGGCTATCTGGTGGTGTTCCGCAATAAGCGGAGCGACCGTCTGAAAGATCCTGTACTTGGGACCGGGACGGCTGGGCAATCTGGTACAGCGGCCGGAGGCAGGCACGCTCGAGTTTCCGTTCGGGCCAGACGGGGCGCAGTGGTGAGCAGCATCTGCTGCGACGAAGCGGCATCCTTCGGCAACTCTCGTCGATCAATCGCCATCGCGCTGTCTGAAGGTCGAGTTGAGGCAATCCTAAGCAGTTGAAAGCAGATGTTCTTGCAGCGGCCTTGAGACCGACTGTCAAGCAGAGGCTGCGGTTCGAGTCCTGCCCTGTTCACTGAGTGATTTAGTGTGCGTGCTTTCAACAGCTTACGAGCATTTGGCGGCGCCGCAGGATTCGCCCGGACTCGCAGCCGTCCATGCTCCAAGATCCAATGCGCCTTTGCTCGATGCACGGCTGGTCTTTGCCGAGCAGGTGCGCCAGCACGCTCCGCCCGAAAAGTTCGCGGCACCGCCGAGTGATTCGGTGCGGTTCAAACTCATCTCACAGGTGCGAACTCCGCCCGTACTTAGGGTCTTTACTCCGGCGGTGACAAATGGTGCAAGGTCGCTCGAACCACTCGATATTTCTTGACGACCGCCCGGACCTTGGTGTACACTTTACCTCGTATCAGCGGCAAAAGTAAAGGAGACCACCTCCTTGTATGTGACCACGCCACCCTCCGCCCGCAAGCCCACAAACTCGGCCGACTCGGCCAGAATTCACGAGAAAGGAGGCCAGCCCCGTGGTTATATTGGTTGATCGTGCGACGATTAAGTGGCTGTACCCCGTTGTCCGACACTGCAAAGTGGGATCGATGCGGTTGCCCTGAGCATGGCCTAAAACTGCTCAATGACTTGCGCCGGCGGGTGGCGCGGCCAGCGCGCGGAGCGATGGCCGCCGAAACGAGACGGTCTGAGCCCGGTCCGCACTCCCAAGTGCGGCATGAAGAAGATGGTCCGAACTCTACGCGATGGTCACACGACCGGTTTTCCATCAAGACGCTATGCTACCCGAATCGCGATTCAGGCTTTGTGCTCACCCGTGGTGAGCTTGCACCTCCTCCGGTCCCCGCCGGACCGGCGACAAGGAGCGTCATCTAACGCGCCGACGAGAATTCGTCCCAACCAGCAAAAACAGCCGACTCCAATGGCAACTCAATCATCAAACTGCTCAACCACCTATAAGCGGCTGGTTGCGGTCTACAGATCCTGGCAGCAACTTGAGCAGAGTGGGAAATACCGCCCCTCCTACGATATCATCGATTTCGACCTCGCGCGCCTCGACGCAGTGGGGCACTTCGAATCGCGGCACTCTATTCTCTCTGAGTTAGACGGAATTGCCGAGGCCCTGAGATCTGCGTCTTGCGCCGACACCAGGGTTGTTCAAGACCTGCAGGCATCTCGAACATTCCTCCGCGTTCTATTGGGGGAAAAGGTACCGTTTGACAAATACATATGGACTCTGATGGGAATTCACCCAGCATCTGTTCCGGAGGGCCGTCTCGCGCGAATGGCAGAAGAAATCCGGCACCTCCTACATCTGCATGGCCTCGCCTACACTGTTGAGGACCACCTGCGGTACACTACTACGTTCGGCGTACACTCACCTGAGGTGCTCAGAGAACGCATCCTTGCGTCTCGTTCTTTTTGGCTCGATAGACTTGCTAAGGTGGTTCAGCTGCCCAGTACTCTTCCCATCGACATCACGGTAGTTGTCAAAGACGAACCTTGGAGTTTTGGATTATCGGGGAAACCTGATGGCGGAATCCTTCTTGAAATCAATGCACATGAGAGGCATAGTTTCACAACTGGTCAATGCGACTATATCCCTTCGCATGAGATCGCAGGACACGCAGTGCAGTTCTTATCCTGGAAACGATCTGTCGAGCGTGGAGAAGCCCCTGAAGTTCTGGCGCTGATAAGTACCCATCACCCAACAATAGCCTTGAGCGAGGGACTGGCTCAGGCCCTACCGTATTTCCTCTGTTCTCAGACGGACCTGCCCCCCGAAATGCTGATCGCAAAGAAACTTCGCGAACATCGAGACGCTGTTCTGTCCAATGCACAGCTGATGCTCTGGAGCGGCGGCTCACTAGATAGCGCGTGGAAATATGCGATTTCGCAACTGCCATTCGCAACCGCGCTCGAAATCGAGAGAGAGTTGGCGCAGAGGAGTCTCGACCCCCTGCAGTCCGCGTATCTATATTGCTACACACCGTATTTTCTCGCATTCAAGGACCTTGCCTCGCGACTTGATAAGCGGGAGCGACTCGAATTCCTGCAATCTCAGTACAACAGTATCCCCTCCGTTGTCGCCTTCTGGGCTCGGTGCTGCGGTGTATGACTCGCTGCATGTGACGGGTCGAGTTCCACTGGGTGACTGTGCCCGAAATTGGGAGTGGATGCCCCGTGTGCACTGGCTAAGGAATCCGATTGAAGCGGATGGATATGCTGTTATCAATGCGTACTACCTGAAACCCCTATATCTACATCCCGTCTTTAGTCGCTTGGTGTTGTCTGCACTGCAAGGTTTGAGGCCCTGTCAGGCCTTCGATAACTTGGTCGCCGCGGGCATGCAGGTCAACGACGTTGCGGACTTGGCTCGCGCAGCTCTCGATGCGCGTATTGTCGCACCAAGGAGCGACCTTCGTGATCTGGCGAATACTACTCTGGATGAACTGCGGAACGACCGAGGCCTGAAGGAGCTATACCTATTCGTCACGGTTTCGTGTAATCTTCGGTGCCCCCATTGTCTCAGCCGGCCAACGACCGCGACCCTAGCGCCAGGAATGACGCCGGAGATCGCTCTTAAGTCCGTTGACTTGTTTACGGACATCCTGAATCCTGCTCACCGCAACTCGGTTGTGCTTTACGGTGGTGAGCCTATGCTCGCGTGGGATTTGGTTCGCAGGGTGCTTGATCGCGTCAGCCGTCATCCGAAGTTTGGCCGACGGAGCGGACAGCTTCGTTGCAGGATCGTCAGTAACGGCACACTGATGACACGGGAAAAAGCTCGTGAACTTGCCGATCACGACACGGAGGTGGTGCTCTCGTTCGACGGTCCGGACCCATTGAACAATCGACTGCGCCCTTCGCGCAGTTCCAAGTGCGCACTCGGGACTCAACGTCAGGTTCTCGATGTGGTTCGCGAGGCCGGCTGCGATGTAGCCCTGTCTGTCACCCTGAGCGATTATTCCGTGGCGGCTCTTGACAGCATAACGGAATGGCTAATATCGCTCAGACTTCCTGTAATGATATCATCCGTCAAGCGCACGGGGCTTACACCTCAGAGTCCTGGGTTTGCACAACGGGTATCCTCGGCGGTCGTAATGTTGTACGAGGCGTTGCTCAGCGCAGGCATTGTGGAGAGACGTCTTGGGGATATCAGGGACAGCCTGTGTCGTCATCGACCTGTTCTTCAGGATTGCTACGCTCAGGGTGGGCATCAGATCGTGGTTTCGACGGACGGGGCTGTTGGTGTCTGTCAGGCGTTTGCGTCTGATCGGCTGTTTTTCTCAGGAAATATACTAGACATCGACAGCCCGCAGCGCTTGCTAGATCTTCCGGCCGTCAGATGGTGGGGAGAGCGGTTGGCTGTCAATATGGAGCCTTGCCGCAACTGTAGTGCTGTCGGCGTCTGCGGCGGTGGGTGCCCGGCATCCGCCTATCGAACGCATGGTTCGTTCTGGGATGTTGATGACGTGCACTGCTCGCAGACGAGGAAGGTGTTTTCGTGGCTCCTGTGGAGCGTGTGTCGCACGCCGGAGCTCCAGGCGCGCTTGCGCCTGCCTGACTTTCCGCTGTTCTCGTCGAGCCTGCCCAGAGCAGATCCATGACAGAGTGGCATTCCGAGAGCGCGCGTGAACTTTTGGCGCGGGAGCGCCGCGTTCTGAGGGTCCTTGAGCGCCAAGCCGCTTCCTACACCTCTCTGACGCTCCCGGCGGAACTTGCCGTGAGACTGGAAGATCAGCGTTCACTTGTATCTCGAATCGAGCAGCAACTTCTCTCGTTCGAACATGGTAGCGGCACATTGGAGGAGGAGGGCAATTCGTCGCCGGACTGTAATTGGAGGCGGAGTCCGCAAGAGCTGCAGAGAATTCTGAGTGAGCTACAGCTTTACTGCCCCCCGAATTTTGTCGAGGCTTTCTTCGAGCAAGTGATTTCCGCTACCGCGTACCGGCAAGATATGTCATGGCGGGTATCCCTGAGTCCAACACACAGCCCGGCCAGACCAGTGCAAGCAGTTATTCAGCAAAGCTATATCCAGGTCCCAGGTGAATATGCCGCTACTTCCGATTGTCAGTTCGTAGTGTTTCACATTCCGGCTTGGTTGAGTGCTGATGGTAAACTTATACATGTGGCAATTGAGACACTTCGGACCACGGCCATGCTCTCTTTACGCGAAGAACAACTCAGGCCATATCGCGAGCACAGTGCATATGGAGTCTTCTATCGAGTGCCATTCCATCTGAGGCGAGGGCAGACCGCGAAGGTGGACGCAACCGCCGTGGTCTTTCATCCCAAGAAGAGCGAGGATATACTTCTGTCCTACCTCCCGAGCTTCGGATTTCAAGTCGAGGTGGCATTGGCATCAGAAGATGCTAAGCGCTTTCGCGTCCGCAGTGAGTGGTATCATCCGAGTCGATCTCCCCTGGGGCTTCCAACGGAGGTTCTTGACGATGGTAGCGTGCATCGCATGATTTACCGCATCCAGGGAGCTGTACTGCCTTTCCAGGGAATCCGGGTGAGTTGGGATTTCCGGAGGTCTAAAGCGTCGCCTTGAACCGGGCGGCGAGCTCCGCAACTGTGCGCCGAGCCTCCTCAAGCTGAATCACGATGTAAGGTGGGCAGTACGCTCCCATAAGCGAAGCCTGTTTCTCAAGGTGGTGTACCACTCTGTTCTGGATATTCATGAGCTCTCGTATGTGCTCAGCCTCGCCGCTATCAGGCGGACTTTTCGGGACGGGCAGGCGATGGGCCTCGACTGAATCCCATGGTGCAGGGGCTGCAACTACGCGACGATGCGCCCGGAATACTTCGTCGCGCTTGCCCTTGATCTGTTCCTCTGGGCCGTAGAGGTTTTTGATGGGTTTTGGCAAGTTCGCCCACGTCCCGGAGTCGATCAGTACCTCTCCGGTCCTGCAGGCCGCTTCGAACCGGACGGCGTTGGATATCGTAAGACCTGCAACATCTTTGAGGGTCTTACGCATGCGAGTTGGGTGAGGCTGCTGAGAGGCAACAGGTCCGGTGCAAATACCAATCCGATAGTGCCGCTGGGCTAAAATGACGTCTTTACCATGGTTGTAATCCTTGGCTATCGTGTGAAGAGCGGCTGCGAGCCGTGATGCGTCGGCCGGGCTGCGCAGAACCAGGATAGCCCCATCGCCTGTAGGCTTGATGAAGGCTTTTTTCTCATTCACGTGAGCAGCGTCGACGGCCGCCGCAATCATCTCATGAATTTGTCCATTCAGAGACACCACGGCTGACGTGCCGAGTTGCTGCTCTAAATCTCTAGCGATGTCACTATATCTAGATAAGTCGACGACTACAACAGATCGTTGAGGATGCTTTGGAGACATAAATTGGCCCTCTACAACACAAGTTCACAGCGGTCCGGATGCGTGCGGCTGATGCCCGGGTTCCCGATCCAGAAGTAGGTCTGGACGGCGTCGGGCTTGTCCACCAGCAACAGCCGCGGCCCGGAGCCGCCGGCGGGTGGCCGGTCTTTCTGCCACTGGTAGGGTTGGCCGGCGGGCGCGGCCGCGAACGCCTTAGCGAGCTTGGCGCGCATCTCCGCCAGCTCGAAATCGCCCGCCGCGATGATGATGAGGTTGCTCGCGGCGTACATGCGCGCGTGGCAGGCCGCGATAGCCGCGCGGTCGATCTGCTTCAGGCTCAGCTCGTCGCCCGAAGCCAGCCGCCCGTAGGGATGCTGCGGCCCGAAGAAGAACACCTGGAAGTACGCCGACCCCGCGGCCTGCGGCGAATCCTTCGAGGCTTTGGACGCCTCGATCCGCTGGCTGAGCGCCTTCTTCACTTCCTCCTCCGGAAACGTGGGATGGAGCACCGCGTCGGAAAGCAGATCCAGCGCGCGGTCGGTGTCTTTGGACATGAACTCCGTCGCGATCACGGTGGATTGCGGATCGGCTCGTGCCGAAAAGGTGGCCCCGATGAAATCCGCTTCCTCGGAGAACTTGTCGGCCGTGCGCGTGGGTGTGCCGCGGCGCAGCAGCTCCGCCGTCAGGCTGGAGAGGCCGGCCAGCTCCGCCGGATCCGACTCCGCGCCGCCCTTAACCAGCACCAGCACGGAAACCAGGGGCACTCCCTTGCGCGGCATCAGGTCCAGAACCGCGCCGTTGGCCAGCACCTCCCGGGTGTACTGCGGCAGGCGGACTTGCGGTGCCGGCTGCGCCGCGAGCGCCGCGGCGGCCAGGAAGAGTGGAATGATTCTGCTCATTTTGCGGCCTCCGGTTTCTCGGGGATCAACGTGGCAACCGTCTTGTTCTTGGGGCCAAGGTAGCGCTTCGCCACGTTCTGGACGTCCTCGGCCGTCACCTTCTCCAGCTCCTTGTCCGCCGTCAGCAGCTTCCGGTAGTCGCCCAGGAACACCTCGTATTCACCCAGCAGGTTGGCCTTGCCCGAGATCCTCTTGAGCTCGCGGTAAAAATCCGCCAGCAACTGGTTCTTGGCCTTTTGCAGTTCGTCGGGGGAGACTCCGGCCGAGCGCACCCGCTCGATCTCCTCCAAGAACGCCTGCTCGGACTTGGCCGGATCCACTCCGCTCCTGGGCTGGATGGTAAAGATCATCTGCCCGGGGTCGAGCGAAAACTCGGCGCCACATCCCACATTGATGGCCAGTTGGTCGCGATCCACCAGCCTGCGGTACAGCCGCGAGCTGCGGCCTTCAGCCAGCACGTTGCTGAGCGCCTCCAGCGCATAATGCTCCGGGCTTTCGGAGCGCGGCACGTGGTAGCTGAACATCTGGAGCGGCAACTGCGCGGCCTTGTTTAGCACCACCCGGCGTTCCCCCTTCTGTTCCGGCTCGACCGTGCGCACCGGCGGCGGCGGATCGTGCCGCGGGATCGGCTCCAGGTACTTCTTCGCCAGCGCGATCACCTCCTCCGCCTTCACGTCGCCCACCGCCACCATCACGCAGTTGTTCGGCGCGTAGCCCATGCGGAAATGGCTCTTGAGGTCGTCCATCGTCCAGGACTCGATGTCCGAAGCCCAGCCGAGCACCGGCCAGTGGTACGGGTGCGCCATGAACGCGGCGGCGTTCAACTGCTCGTCCAGCGCCCCGAAACTGCTGTCCTCGGAATTCCGCCGCTCCGAGTACACCACGCCCCGCTCCGATTCGATCATCTTCGGATCGAAGCTCAGGTCGCGGATCCGGTCCGCTTCCATGTCCAGCATCTGCTCGAGCATGGCGCGCGGAAACCAGTCGGTGTACACGGTGTCGTCCCGGGTGGTGTAGGCGTTGTTGCGCCCGCCGCTCTTCTCCATCACGGTGTCGAACTGCTTGGGCCCGTATTTCTTTGCCCCGTTGAACATCATGTGCTCGAAGAAGTGCGACACCCCGGTGGCGCCGGGCCGCTCGTTCCGCGAGCCGATCTTGAAGAAGAAGTAGAGCGCGACGTTGGGGATGTTGTGGTCCTCGTGGATCAGCAGTCTCATCCCATTGTCGAGCGTGTGGGTCTTCACGTCGAGCTGCTGGCCCGCGGCCAGCGTGGCGTACAGAAGCAGAATCCCTGTGGCAAATCGCATGAAGGAATTGTACCGGAACTCGATTAGGCTTTCACCGCCGGCGCCGCCACCCGGGAAATGGCGCGCACCAGCTTTCGGTAGGGTATCCGCTCCAGGCCGTCGAAGGAGAGCCACTCCCCGTCGCGCCAACTCGAGTAATACCAGCGCGACAGCAGCGCCAGGTGCTCCTGCCGCTCGCGGGCGGGCAGCCGGCGCGGATCGAGGCCCGCGACCACCTCGCGCAGGCGGTGATCGATGGAGACCGTCTTGCCCTCGACCACCTCGAAGCCGAACCGCACCGGCGCCTGCCAGCAACCGCCGGCCACGAACCAGAGCTCGACCGCGCCCGGCGCCGCCGAGGCGGCCACCGCCACGCCGTCCAGCCGCCCGGCCTCCCGCACCAGTGAATCCCGCAGCCGCTCGACCTGCTGGACCTTGTCGAGCTGCTTGTGCTGGCGCGCCGCGGCCTCGAAGTCCATTTCCTCGCTCAAGCGGTCGCGCGAAGCCTCGAGCGGCCCGGCCAGCGAGCGCCCTCCGCTCTCCAGGAACTCGATCAGCCGGCCCACTTCGCTCGCGTATTCCCCGGCTCCAACCACCTGCTGGCAAGGCCGCAAGCACATGTTCATCTCGCCGTAGATGCAGCCGGGATGCTCGGGCCTCGGATCGAGATTCTCCTGGCACCGCCGCACCTGAAAGAGGTCCAGCGCCTGGCTCTCGAACTGCTCGGCGGAGGCGCGGGTGCGGAACGGACCGTAGTACAGCGAGCGCCCGCCGCCCAGCCGCGCCGTCACCTGGGTGCGCGGGAAGGGATTCGAGAGGATGATTTTCACGTAGTGCGGCATGCGCAGATTCAGGAGCTTCAGGTAGGTCTGCGGGAAATGCCGCGCCGCCAGCTCGTACAACAGCAGGCTGGCCTCCAGGCGCGATCCGGTGAGCCAGTATTCGACCCGCGAGGCCAGCGCCCGCAGGTTCAGGAGCCGCGAGGGTCCGCCAGGCTCCCCTAGCAACCGCTTCAGCCTGCGCCGCAGCACGGTCGTCCGCGCTAAGTACGGCGCTCCGCCGCGCGGCCAGACCAGGAACACCGCCGGGCGCTCCGGCACGCTGTCCAGCGTCCGGTCCAGGTTCCCCGCCGCGATTTCCAGCTCCGTCGAGGGCCCGGCCATCATCTTTACAGAATTGTATCCGATCACGGTCTTCGGGCCGCCCGCAACCGAGGGACTGCCTCGGCCGCCGGTAGGATAGGGCTCCAGCCCTGTCCCGGAGGTTGCCTCAGGTGTTGCGGGGGCTTGACAAGCCCGCCGCCTCGAATAAAATGGGGGATACCTTCAGTCTTTATGGAGCCCGCTTGCAAGCACCAGCGAACGGAGGTAATCGCCCGCCGCGACGGTGTGGAATACTTCCGCTGTCTGGATTGCCGGCAGATTCTGGAGGCCGAGGATCTCGAATCGGTCCCCGCCTATGACGACGAGGAGCAGAGCGCCTAGCTCAGGCCTTCCCCTGCCCCCGCCCCCCCCTCGCTTGCAAAACGCTTGAGTATCTGCTAGAAGCTTTTAGAAGTCCCTTGCGATGGCCACGATCACGCGGCACAAGTCGGCGGCTATGAGGAAACCGGCTATCCGTACCATCAGGGACGCCGTTCCGGCCGCGGCCGACCGCTCCGGTCCGCAACCGCCGAAGGCGGAACTGGCAGTAGCAGCCCGCGGAGGCGCGGCGCTCCCTCCCCCGATCCTGGACTCCCAAACCCAATCCGCGATCTTCGAGCAGGCGAACCGGCTGTTCCACAGCGGCGCTTACGCGGCCGCTCTGAACCTGTTCGAGCAGGCGGCGACCGGCCCGATGCGCGAGATGGCGCACTCGGCGCGCCTGCACGCCCGGATGTGCCAGAGGCGGCTCTCCCGGCCGGACATGTCGCTGCGCACGCCCGACGAGCACTACGACTACGCCGTCGCTCTGATCAACGAGCGCAAGTTCGAGCAGGCCGAACGGCACCTGCTGCTGGCCATCGCCCAAACCCCCAAGGCCGACCACCTGTTCTACGCCTTGGCCCTGTGCCGCGGACTGGCCGGAGATATACAAAGCGCCTACGGCAACCTCAGGCGCGCCATCGAGCTACAGCCGCGCAACCGCGCCGCCGCCCGGAACGACCCGGACTTCGCAGAGATCGGCCTGCTTCCCCCGCTTGCTGAACTCTTGTACCCTGAAAGAGCATCCAGATCTTAGCCCCTGCTGGTTGATTCGGGGGACAAACGATGACTGCGGAACCCGCTGCCCAAGGCCCTTCGCCCGACTGGCGCGATCGCCCGCTCCGCATTGTCGCCATCGGCGGAGGTACGGGACTCTCCACCCTCCTGCTGGGGCTGAAGCCCTTCGCCCATCCGCGGAGCGACCCTCGCGTCGACATCACCGCCGTGGTGACAGTCACCGATGACGGCGGCAGTTCCGGGCGCTTGCGCCGGGACTTCAAAGTCCTGCCGCCCGGCGATATCCGCAACTGCATGGTGGCGCTCTCCGAGGACGAAGCCCTGCTCTCCCAGCTCTTCCAGTACCGCTTTTCGCGCGGCCGCGGCCTGAAGGGCCATAGTTTCGGCAACCTCTTCCTGACCGCCCTTTCCCACGTGACGGGCGATTTCCCGCAAGCCGTCAAGGTCTCCGCCGAAGTGCTGGCCATCGCCGGCCGCATCTACCCCTCGACGGCAGCCAACGTGGCCCTGGAAGCGCTGCTCGAAGACGGCCGCACGGTGTTGGGGGAGACTCGGATCAGCCGCAGCCGCTCCCGCATCCGCACCGTTTCCCTCAGCCGGAAGTGCAGCCCGCTCAAAGAAACTCTGGAAGCCATCGCCGCCGCGGACCTCATCACTCTCGGTCCCGGCTCCCTGTTCACCAGCCTGGTGCCCAACCTGCTGGTGGAGGGGATCCCCCAGGCCATCGCAGGATCCCTCGCCGTGAAGGCATGCATCGTCAACCTGATGTGGCAGCCGGGCGAGACCATCGGCTTCACGGCGGCCGATCACGTCGCGGCCATCGAAGAGCACGCGCGCCTCAAGCTGCTCGATTACGTGATTCTCAACACGCGCCCGGTCAGCGAGGCCCTGCTGCGAAGATACGCCCGGCAGAAGGCCCGCCCGGTCGAGAACGATCTCGCCCGGCTGCGCGAAATGGGCGTGAAGGTCGTCGGAGGCCACCTGCTCCAGGAGGGCGAGAGAGTCCGCCACGACCCTGGAGCTATAGCTTCGGTGGCCCTCGAACTGGCCGCCGAGGGCAGGCGCCGCCGGGACTCTGTCCGTTCTCCCCGCCAGCGGACCGCATCCGAGACAACTTAGAACAACATGGAACCTCCGATCACCATCGTCATTCTGGCGGCGGGCCTGGGTACCCGCATGAAATCCAGGCAAGCCAAGGTGCTCCACCAGGCCGGCGGCATGCCGCTCGTCGAGCACGTCGTCGGGACCGCGCTGGCCCTGGCGCCGCCGGACCGCATCTTCCTCGTGGTCGGCCACCAGGCCGGCCAGGTCCAGGCCGCCGTCGCCCACCGCGGCATCCAGTTCGTCCTTCAGGCCGACCAGAGAGGGACCGGGCACGCGCTGCTGGTTTGCCGCGAGCGGCTCGCCGGCCAGCAGGGCCACCTGCTGGTGCTCTATGGCGACTGTCCGTTGCTCACGGCCGGCACGCTCCGCCAGCTAGTTGAAGCGCAGGAGCAGGGTCAACCCGCCGCCACGGTCGTCACTACGATCTTGGAGGACCCCACCGGCTACGGCCGCATCCTCCGCAACGAGAACGGAACCCTCCGGGCCATCGTCGAGCAGAAGGCCGCCACCCCCGATCAACTTGCCGTGCGCGAAATCAACTCCGGCATATACTGCTTCCGCGCCGGCCTGCTGTGGAAGCACATCGGCGAGATCCAGCCCAACAATGTCGCCCAGGAATACTACCTCACCGACATGGTCGAGATCTTCCGCCGCGCCGGCCACTTCATGCAGCCGCTGGTGCTGGCGGATTCCTCCGAGGTGCTCGGCATTAATACTCGCGCCGAGTTGGCCCTGGTCGACCGCATCCTCCGCGAGCGCAAGGCGCGCCAGTTGATGCTCGACGGCGTAACCATCGAGAAGCCCGAGACCGTCACCATCGACGCCGGCGTAACGGTCGGGATCGACAGCGTCATCGGCCCCTTCGCGCAGATCCTGGGCCGCACCGCGATCGGCGAGGAGTGCCGCATCGGCGCCTGCTCGATCGTGCGCGACTCCCGGCTGGCCGCGGGCGTCCAGGTCGCGCCTTTCACCATGGTGGACTCCTGCGAACTCGAGACCGGCGTTCGCGTCGGGCCTTACGCGCGCCTGCGGATGGGCGCTCACCTGGAGAGCGGAGCGGTGGTGGGCAATTTCGTCGAGGTCAAGAAGTCGCGGCTCGGCGCGAAGGCCAAGTCCCAGCACCTGGCCTACCTCGGCGACGCCACCATCGGCAAGGGCGTCAACGTCGGCGCGGGCACCATCACCTGCAATTACGACGGCGAGCGCAAGCACCCCACCACCATCGGCGACGGCGCCTTCATCGGCAGCAACTCGACGCTCGTCGCTCCGGTCGAGATCGGGGCGGGCAGCTACGTCGCCGCCGGCTCCGTGATCACCAAGAACGTGCCCCCCGACGCCCTCGCGCTGGGCCGCGCCCGCCAGGCGATCAAAGAGGGGTGGGCCAAGAAGCGCAGAGCGGTGGCGGAGTCGCGAACATAAGAGTGATCAGCCTTCCCGGATCAGCACACTAGGTCTGACCGCCGAGCGGCTGATCCGGGGCGAATCGGCCACCTGAGTACACTCTTGCGAGAACTGGACCTTCACACCTACAGCACCACAATCGGGTGGTACAAATTCGGCAGTTTGGCTTCCCCAATGGCGAGCAATTGGCCGTCCTGCGCGATGGCCTTCACATAGCGCGCTCCGGGCCGGACGCGGAATGGGGAGACGCGAAAGTCCCGGCCCTGGCGGATGAAGCCGGCGGTAGTCGGGTCGACGTATTCCGACGGGAACTCCGGCAGCAGGCTCGCGGCGGGGATAAGCGCCTCCTCGAGGCGGCCCTCACCGGCCAGACTCTCCAGTTCCGGGATGGTTCGCGCCTGCTCCAGCGTGAAGTCGCCCGAGCGAGTGCGCACCAGCGTTTTCAGGAACCCGCCGCAGCCCAGCAGCTTGCCTGCGTCGTGAGCCAGCGCGCGCAGATACGTCCCCGCCGAGCAGCTCACGATCACCCGCGCACCGGACCCCTCGCACTCCAGCAGCTCGAGCGAATGAACCGTTACCTCCACCGGCTCGAGTTCCACCGCGATGTGCTTCCGCGTCAGCCGGTAGGCCGGCGTGCCGCCCACCTTCTTGGCCGAAATCGGCGGAGGCGTCTGCCGGATCGGCCCGCGAAACTGATCCAGCAGCGGTTCCAACTCCTCGCGGGTCACGGTCGGCTCGGTGATGGGAGAGGCCGGCGTGCCCTCGCGGTCGTAGGTATCGGTTGCGTATCCGAAGCGGATCACCGCGTCGTAGGTCTTATCGTTCCGGGTGTAGAACTGGGCCAGCCGCGTGGCGGCGCCGACCACCAGCGGGAGCACCCCGGTCGCCATCGGGTCCAGCGTGCCCAGGTGCCCCACCCGGCGCGTTCCCGCCAGCCGCCGGATCTTGTTCACAGCGTCGTGAGAGGTCCACCCTTCCGGCTTGTTGACGACGATGACTCCGTGCATTCCCTTATCAATGTACCAGACAGCCTTCCGGCAACAGCCAGCCGGGAGTTCTCGCAGGAGTCAATTCTGCACGGCGATATACAGCGTTTGCAGGCCGGCAGTTCCACCGAGGGTGAACGTCAAGGGCACCACGTCGCTGCCTGCAATGTTCGGCACGACAACATTGAACTGGTAGATCCCGACCATAGATGGAGCCAATCCCGCGTATGGCACCTGAGCTGCGATGCCTCCGAAGAAGACCTGGATCGGCGTCGTGAGGGCATCGCCCTGCTGCACGACCACGCCCGCGTCCACGCTCGGGGTCACCCCGCCAAATCCGATGCCATACAGGACAATAGTCTCCCCGGGATGGGCCGGCCGCGACGTGACGCCTGGAATCGCACCAGACGGCAGAACAAACGTCGCGAAATCGGTGAACAGAGCCGCCACGTACGACTTGCCACCGATCTGGAACGACGGCGGAGCCCACAGCCCGGGTTGGGTGGGGTTCAGGTTGAGCGTAAACGGCGCGCTGACTCCCGCGGCGGTGGTCACCGTAATCTGCTGCGGACCGGTGCCGACGTTCGATGGCACCACCGCATTCACTTGCGTCGGACTGATGTAGCCGACGAAGGCCGCCTGGCCACCGATGGTCACACTGGTCCCGTCGAGCGAAGTGGGGGCGTTCACCCCGTTGAAGTCGGCGGCCCTCCATTGGCGCGTATCCCTAGCCAGGTTCGACCCGTAAATCTCGATCCAGGAACCCGGCGCGGCCGAGGTGAATGCCCCGAATCCGGAGGCGCTGATTACCGCACCCGGCTGCATCGAAGGAATCGCGGAGCTGTCCGGTGTAAGCCGTCTCACCCGGCTGCTCTGGCTGTCTGCAACGTAGAGGTTGCCCGCCGAGTCCAGCGCCACGCCGGTAGGGGTGTTCAACTGGGCGCTGGTGGCTGGTCCTCCGTCCCCGAGACTGCCAAACTTGCCGGTGCCAGCCACGGTCGTGATCATGCCACTTGGGGTCACCACGCGGATGCGGCAGTTCAGGGAATCGGCGATGTAAAGGTTGCCCGCGGCATCCACTGCTAAGCCCTCCGGGTAGTTGAGCATAGCCTGCGTGGCCAGACCACCGTCTCCGGAATAGCCCCTCGTCCCGGTGCCGGCAACGCTGGTAATCGTGCCGTCGACCGCTACCTTACGGACGGCGTGGTTAAAGGTGTCGGAGACGTACAGGTTGCCGGCGGCATCCACGGTGACGGCAAACGGATCCAGGAGCTGGGCGCTGGTGGCTGCGCCTCCGTCCCCGCCATAACCACTCAAGGTACTGCCGGCCACCGTCGTAATCGTGCCGCTGGTCGCAACTTCACGGACCATGCTGTTGAGGGTGTCGGCAATGTAGAGGTTGCCCGAGGCATCCAGCGCCAGCCCCAGGGGAAGGTTGAGTTGGGCGCTGGTGGCCGCGGCGCCATCTCCTGCGTAGCCGGCTACATTCGTGCCGGCCAGGTTGGTGATGGTGCCGCCCGCGGCGCGCTTGCGCACCACGTGATTCGCCGAGTCGGAGATGTAGACGTTGCCGGAGCCGTCAACAGCTATGGCCGCTGGGTAGTTGAGCTCCGCGCTGGTGGCCGCGCTTCCGTCCCCGGTATAGCCATTGGTCCCGTTGCCGGCGATCGTGGTGATTGTCCCGTCGGCCGCCACCATCCGGATCCGGTTGTTGATTTCGTCCGCGATGTAAAGGTTGCCGGACTTGTCTACGGCTATGCCCCAAGGGATGCTGAGTTGAGCGCTGGTGGCCTGGCCTCCGTCCCCCGAAAAACCACTGGTGCCAGTTCCGGCCACCGTCGTGATGGTATACCGAAAGGTAGTCTGCGCCTGGCACCACGCCGGCAGAAACACCACTGCGGCGCCAGCCAAGTAACGGGCAATCCTGTGCTTCAGCCTGCGCCCGCGCGTTTCGCTTGCTCTCATCGAACCCTACACCCCCAGAGACAACCTTATCATGCTGGATGCCGTTCACGGTTGAGTCGATCACTATAGACGCCGGTGGCAGGTTTCAGCGGTACCGGGCTTTTATCCGACTTTACAATTCTTTACATTCCCCGGCTGTGGCGCAGGGGGTTCCGTCTGCGTCCCCGCCCTAGTCGGAACTTTCACCATAGGCGCTTACGCATCGAGAGCACCGCCGCCGGCCCCACGGACTCGCAAGAGAACTTGGAAACGCCATACTATGATTGTCGGTCTGGAGAACAGCCATGACCATCACGCTCCACCTCAAGCCCGAGGTCGAGGCGAGCTTGGCGGCTCGCGCACGCTCCGTGGGTGTCCCGCTCGAAACGTACATCCGATCCGCGATCGAGCGGTTGGCCTTGGATCGGGAGTCGAGCACCGGAAGCCTCGCGGAGTTCAGGGCCGTGCTGGATGCGCTGGCGGGAGGGTCGGTGGATCTCCCCCCGCTTCCTTCGGCCGCGTTTGAGCGCGTGAGCATTTACCAGGATCACGACTGAGGCATCGGTGGCATTCCTGGCGGATGCAAACATCCTGCTGCGTCTTCTGCAACCGAAAGACCCGGACTACCCCCAATACTGTTCACTTTGCCTTGGTGGGGCGGACCTCCGGTCCGCGGGCCGACGTCCACGTCGGCCCAGGCCCCACCAGAGGGTCCGGCGCGGTCCAGGGGGACCGCCCTACACATTCGTGCCAGTGCCAGGCTCACATCGCTCCCCCACCCTATTGGAACTACAGGCTTTACAAAATTGACACCAGACCCCGGACTCCGTTAAATTGAATATTGGACCGCTTTGGTCCGATATGCTCAAGCTAACCAAGAAGGCCGACTACGGGTTGATTGCACTTCAGCACCTGGCCACGCGCCGTCCCACACGCAGCGCCAGCGCCAAGGAGATCGCCGACACCTACGGCATCCCGCTGCCGTTGCTCGCCAAGGTGCTCCAAAAGCTCGCGCGCCACGGCCTGCTGACCGCCGTCCACGGCACCAACGGCGGTTACAAGCTGGCTCGGGACCCGCGCGCCATCAGCGCGCTCGAAGTCATCCGCACGCTCGACGGGCCCATCATCCTCACCTCCTGTTTCACCCACGAGGGCTGCTACCAGTCGGGCCGCTGCGGCGTAAAAGAGCCGCTTCGCCGCATCCACGAGGGCATCCTCGGGCTGCTGGGGAGCATCACTATCTCAGCCATGAGCGAGGAGCGCGCCGAGGCCCATCCGCTGCCGGTCCTGGAGAACGTATGAAGACGCCGATTTACATGGACAACCACGCCACGACGCCGGTGGATCCGCGCGTGCTCGAGGCCATGCTGCCCTACTTCCGGGAGAAGTTCGGCAATGCCGCCAGCCGCAGCCATCCCTTCGGCTGGGAGGCGGAGCAGGCGGTGGAAAAGGCCCGCAAGCAGATTGCGGACCTGATCGGCGCGACTCCCAAGGAGATCGTCTTCACCAGCGGGGCCACGGAATCCGACAACCTGGCCATCAAGGGCGTGGCCGAGATGTACGCCGAGAAGGGCAACCACGTCATCACCGTGGCCACCGAACACAAGGCGGTGCTGGACACCTGCAAACGCCTGGGCAAGCACGGTGTCAGCGTCACATTCCTGCCGGTTCGCGGCGACGGCCTCATCGACCTGGACGCCCTGCGGGCCGCCATCACCGAGAAGACCATCCTGATTAGCGTCATGCACGCCAACAACGAAATCGGCGTGTTGCAGCCCATCCGGGAGATCGGCCGGATCGCCCGGGAACGCTCCGTGCTGTTCCATACCGACGCGACGCAGTCGGTGGGCAAGGTGCCGGTCAACGTGAACGACGACCACATCGACCTGATGTCGCTCAGCGGCCATAAGATGTACGGTCCCAAGGGCGTCGGCGCTCTTTACGTCCGCCGCAAGAACCCCCGCGTGCAGCTCACCGCGCAGATGGACGGCGGCGGCCATGAGCGCGGCATGCGCTCGGGCACGCTGAATGTGGCGGGCATCGTCGGAATGGGCGAGGCCTGCGCCATCTGCCAGGCCGAAATGGAGGACGAATCCGCGCGCCTGGCCGCGCTGCGCGATCGCCTCAAGGACCGCCTGTACGCCGAGCTCGACGAAATCTACGTCAACGGCAGCATGGAGAGCCGGCTGCCCAACAACCTCAACGTCAGTTTCGCCTACGTCGAGGGGGAATCCCTGCTGATGGGCATCCATGACGTGGCGGTTTCGAGCGGCTCGGCCTGCACCTCGGCGACGCTCGAGCCGAGCTACGTGTTGCGGGCGCTGGGCGTGAGCGAGGACCTGGCCCACACCTCCATCCGCTTCGGCCTGGGCCGCTTCAACACCCAGGAGGAAGTCGACTACGTCGCCCGCCGGGTGATCGAGGTGGTGAAGAAGCTGCGCGAGCTTTCGCCGCTCTATGAGATGGCCAAAGAGGGTGTGGACCTGAAGAAAGTCGAGTGGAGCAAGGACTGACCATGGCGTACTCGGAAAAGGTTCTGGATCATTACGCGAACCCCCGCAACGTAGGCTCGCTCGACCGGAGCGACCGCCGCGTCGGCACCGGCATGGTGGGGGCGCCCGAGTGCGGCGACGTCATGAAGCTCCAGATCCAGGTGAACGAAGAGACCGGCGTGATCGAAGACGCCAAGTTCAAGACCTTCGGCTGCGGCAGCGCCATCGCCAGCTCCTCGCTGGCCACCGAGTGGGTAAAAGGCAAGACCGTCGACGAGGCCCTCGAAATCCGCAACGTGGATATCGTCAACGAGCTGAGCCTGCCCCCCGTGAAAATCCACTGTTCGGTGCTGGCCGAAGATGCCATTAAGGCAGCCATTGAGGATTATAGAAAGAAGAGGAGCCATTGATGATTGCTGATTTCATCATTGACGATTGAACACCAGTCAAATCGTCAATGACAAAATCGTCAATGAGAAAATAGAATGATCAACGTCACCCCCAAGGCGATCCAGAAGATCCGGGAAGCGTTCGCCAAGAACGGCGTAAGCGAAGGCGGACTGCGCCTGGGCGTTCAGGGCGGGGGCTGCTCCGGCCTCTCCTACCTGTTCCGCCTCGAGACCCGGCAGCGCGAGAAAGACAGTGTCTACGAGTTCGAGGGCATCAAGGTCTTCGTCGATCCCAAGAGCATGTTGTACCTGGACGGCATGACGCTCGACTACCAAGAGTCCCTGCTCCACTCCGGATTCGTCTTCGAGAACCCCAACGCGAAGAAGAGCTGCGGCTGCGGGACCTCGTTCTCCGCCTGATGGACGCCCCCGACTACTTTCACTTCTTCGGCCTCGATCCCCGGCTCAGCCTCGATCTGGCGGACCTCGAGAACAGGTTCCACCGGCTCAGCCGGCAACTCCACCCCGACCTTCACGCGCAGGCCACCCCGGCCGAGCGCGAGCGCTCGCTCGAAGCCTCCGCCATCCTGAACGACGCCTACCGCACCCTCCGCGATCCGGTCGCCCGTGCCGAGTACCTCCTGAAGCAGCAGGGATTCGAGCAATCCAAGCAAGCGCCCGCGGAGCTGCTCGACGAAGTGTTCGAACTGAACCTGACGCTCGAGGAGCTGCGCCGTGGCGACGCTTCGGTCCGCCCGCAGCTCGACGCGGCGCGCGAGCGCTTCCTGGCTCTGCTCAAGGAAACCGATGCCGGTCTCGAGCGCCTCTTTGCGGCCTACGACCACTCCCCCGTTCCCTCCGCGCTCGCTGAGATCCGCACCGCGCTCGACCGCCGCAAGTACATCTCGAACCTGGTCGAGCAGGTCGTAGGGCGGACCTCCAGGTCCGCGGCCGAGCTCCCGCTCGGCCCTGCTGAGTGATCCCCATGTCCCCTCTCTTCCAAATCGATTTTGGCGACCGCAAACCCGATCCCGTCGTGGGCATCGACTTGGGCACCACCAACAGCCTGGTAGCGTTCATGGACCTCACCGGTCCCAAGGTGATCCCCGGCGAGGATGGCGACCACCTGGTCCCCAGCGTGGTGCACATCCCGGAGGGCGCGCCGCTGGTGGGCAATGCCGCGCGCCAGATGCTGATCGACGACCCAGAGCGCACGGTCTACTCCGTCAAGCGCCTGATGGGCCGCGGCCTGGCCGACGTCGAGAAGGAGGCGAGCCTGTTCCCCTTCCGCTTCGCCGAAGGCAGCGAATCGGTGTTGCGGCTGCGCCTGGGCGACCGCACCTTTACCCCGCCCGAGATCTCCGCCTTCATCCTGCTCCAGCTCAAACGGAACGCGGAAGCCTTCCTCGGCCGGCCGGTCACCCGCGCCGTGGTCACCGTCCCGGCGTACTTCAACGACGCCCAGCGGCAGGCCACCAAAGACGCCGGGCGCATCGCCGGCCTGGAGGTGCTGCGCCTGGTCAACGAGCCGACCGCGGCCTCCCTCGCCTACGGCCTCGACAAGCGCCAGGACGGCATCGTCGCCGTCTACGATCTGGGCGGCGGCACCTTCGACATCTCCATCCTGAAAATCCGCGAAGGCATCTTCGAAGTGCTCGCCACCAACGGCGACACGCACCTGGGCGGCGACGACATCGACAACCGCCTGCTCCGCATCGCGCTCGAAGACATTCAGTCGGAATGGAACCAAGACCTCTCGCGCAACGGGTCGGCCGTGCAATTGCTGCGCCGCGCCGTCATCGAGGCCAAGGAGCGGCTGTCCGTCGTCCCGCGCGTCACCCTGCATCTCGAATACCAGGGCCGGAGCTACCAACGCGAGATCGCCCGCGAGCAATTCGAGGTACTGGTGCGCGACATCGTCGACCGCACGCTCACGGCCTGCCGCAACTGCATCCAGGACGCCGGCGTGACGCCGGAGCAGATCGACGAAGTGGTGCTGGTCGGAGGCTCGACGCGCATTCCGCTGGTGCGCCAGGCCGTCGAGATTCTCTTCCGCGCCCGGCCCCATACCGAGCTCAACCCGGAAGAGGTCGTGGCGCTGGGCGCGGCCGTCCAGGCGGGCATTCTGGCCGGCGACGTCCAGGACAAGCTGCTGCTGGACGTCACGCCGCTCTCGCTCGGCATCGAGACCATGGGCGGAGTTGTCTCAAAGATCATCCACCGCAACTCCACCATTCCGGCCAGCGCCACCGAGGTCTTCACCACCGCGGTGGACGGCCAGCGCAACGTTCTGATCCACGTCGTCCAGGGCGAGCGGGAACTGGTGAAGGACTGCCGCAGCCTGGCCCGCTTCGACCTCAAGGACATCGAGCCGCTGCCCGCCGGCGCCCCCCGCATCGAGGTGCGCTTCCTGATCGACGCCAACGGCATCCTCAGCGTCACCGCCCGCGACCAGCGCACCGGCAAGGAGCACTCCGTCGAGGTCAAGCCCTCCTACGGCCTCACCGACGACCAGGTAGAGGCCATGATCCGTGACTCCGTCGAGCGCGCCGAGGAAGATTTCGCGGAGCGCCAGGCCAGGGAGGCGCGCCTGGAGGCCGACACCATCCTGGCCGCCGTCGAGAAGGCCCGCGCCCACGATGCCTGGCTCGAAATGACGGAGCCCGAAAAGGCCGCCATCGACCAGGCTCTCAATGAGCTGCTGACGGTCTACTGCTCGGACGACCACGCGCTCATCCGCGCCCACATCGAGAAGCTCAACCAGGCCACTCTCCGCCTGGCCGAGATCATGATGAACACCGCGGTCCGCACCGCGCTCAAGGGAACCAAGATCTGATGCGCACCTTCACCTGGGAAGACGCCGAAGAAATCGCCCTGGCCCTGCTGGCGAAATACCCCCACCAGGACCCCCTCCGCATCCGCTTCACCGACCTCCGCAACTGGGTCACGCAACTCGAAGGCTTCGCCGACGATCCCACCGCCAGCTCCGAAGGCGCCCTCGAATCCATTCAAATGGCGTGGTGGGAGGAGTGGAAGGAGACCGCCCGAGGGGACTGCTGAAAGCCCCTTCGCGAAGTTCCAGGGTAGGATAGAGCTCCAGCCCTGTCCCCTCACGCCCACAGGTTCGGAATGACGGACCAGGACCCGCTCCACGTCCGCTTCACCGGCCTCCGCAACTGGGTCACACAACTCGAAGGCTGGAAACTCAGGTCTGTGCCGCCTTGTCTGCCCATTCGGGGTAATACCGGGTGAGGCACTCCGGACAGATCCCATGGGAGAAGTTGACGGCCAGCTCCCGGCGGCAGTACGACTCCACGTTCTGCCAGTACTTGGCATCGTCGCGCACCTTGTGGCAGTGCGCGCAAATCGGCAGAATCCGGCGCAATGCCACCAACTCCGTGACATCCTCCAAGACCAGCAGCACCAGCGCCTGGCCACGGTACCGGATCGGTGTGGTGCTGACGAGCAGGTCCACCTCGGGCGCGCCCGGATGAGTCGCGATTCTGTGCCGTGCCCGGCGCTGCTGCGCTCCGGCAAACGCCTGCGCCACCGCGTTCCGGAGCGCGCAATCCGGGCAAGCCGGCGACCTCCCGCACCCCTCGGGCGTCGCTAGTGCCTGGATGCAAAGGAGTACCTCCCCGGCACGGCGCCCCAGGGCAAGCGCTTCCCCAGTCATCTGGGCAGCTGCGGCATTGCAGTCCAGAATACGCGCATCGCCATCCACGACGAAGATCGGATTCGGGATCGCGTCAAAGACAATCTTGTGGAAGTCATCGGGGCCCGCCCTGACCGACGGCGGCGGGTCTGGCTGCTTGCTCGTGCTGTTCGGGTCCACGCGGATTCCCCCTCTTGCCGACCAGCGCCTCTGGCCGCAATAGAGCAAGCATAGCGCGGGGCCCTCACCCGTTTCAATGCGAGCACAGCGTGCTATACTGTGAGGGTCTGCAGGACCTGAAGAGCGGAATCCTGCCTGAACGAAACACCCAGGACATTTTCACTATGCCGAAGTTGAAGACGCATCGTGGCGCGGCCAAACGCTTTAGGAAAACGGGGACGGGCAAAATCGTTCGCCGTCATGCCTATGCGCGCCACATTCTGACGTCCAAGTCCCGATCGCGGAAACGCAAGCTGGGCCACAGCGTAATCGCCGACCCGGCCGATGCCCCCGGACTGAGGGAGATGCTTCCCGACTGAAGCTGGCGAGCGCGGACGGTGTGCGCGGCACGTACCCGTTCCGCCTCGGTTAGGATAGGGCTTCAGCCCTGTCCCCTACGAAAAGGAGGAAACGTGCCTAGAGTCAAACGAGGACCGAAGCGCATAGCGTACCGGCAGAAGACGCTCAAAGCCGCTTCCGGTTATTTCCTTACCAAGAGCAAGCTGAATCGGTCGGCGCAGGAGGCCGTCGAGAAGGCGCTGAAGTACGCCTATGTCGGCCGGCGCCAGAAGAAGCGCGACTTCCGCGCTCTGTGGATCGTCCGCATCGGAGCCGCCTGCCGCCAGGCCGGCGTTTCCTACAGCAAGTTCATCGCGGGTCTGAAGAAGGCCGGCATCGACCTGAACCGGAAGGTCCTGGCGCAGATCGCGGTCAGCGACGAGGCCGCCTTCCGTCTGCTGGTCGAGAAAGCCAAGGCCGCACTGGCCAGGTAGACAGATGGAACTCTTACGTGAAGACGACGTCGATTCGCTCGCCACGCTGGAAGAGCGAATCCATCGGGCCATCGAGCTGGTAACCAGCCTGCGCCGCGAGCAGTCCGCGGCGCTGGCCGGGAAACAGGCCGCCGTGGCCGAGCGGGATGCCGCTCTCGGCGAAGCCGCCGCCGCGCGCGAGCAGCTTGCCAGCCTCACCGAGGAGCTGGACGCGCTGCGCGCCGAGCGCAGGCAGGTGCGCAGCCGCATCGAGAAACTGCTGGGCCAGATCGACACCCTGAGCGCCGGCTGATCGGATCGCCACAGTGGGCGACAAGCAGACTGTCCAGGTCACCATCTTCCACCAGACCTACACCCTTCGTGCGGTCGGTGACGAGCGGGAAATCCAGGAACTTGCCGACAGCGTCGATCAGTTGATGGCCACTATCGCCGCCAAGTCCGCCAATCCGGATTCCCTGCGCGTGGCCGTGCTGGCCTGCCTCCACCTGGCGGACCGCCTGCGCACCCTGGAAAGCGAACTCACCCAGTTGCGCCAGCGGATGGACGAGAAGAGCCGGCAGTTCCGCCTGCTGCTGGATCAAGCCATCGAAGGGCGCTGATCGGGCGATCCGCGCGGTTCCAGGTGGGGAGGACGGCACTGCCCTTTCACCGTCGAGTCCTTGATCTTCTTGTCAAAAAATCCACTTTCGCGATGAATAGTTGACAAAAGTGCGATATTGGCTGGCCAGATCGCGATGCACATACCAGTCATCGACCTCCCACGAGCGCACGCGGACGTAACCTTTCGCTTCCAACAGTTTGCGGATCAAGTCCCGCTTCTCGACCTCGTAGTTGTGCTCGATGGTGAAAGCGCCGACACTGTACCGGTCCAGGGAGAAGCCGCGGAGTACCTCGTATTCAGCGCCCTCGACGTCGATGTTCATGTAGTCGATCCACTTCGGAGCCTTAGCTTTTTCCAGTATTTCATCAAGCGTGGCCGTCACGAACTCCGCCATCGGAGCGGCAGAAACCTGGTCTCTGTGTTTTCCAAGCGTGGAATCGATTCCGCCCAAGACGCCAGCCGCGCGGAACTCTACTTTCTTGCCGCTTTCACTGAAGACGGGCTGTCGGAATACCTGGCATGTGCGCGATTGCATGTTCGTCGGGAATGGGTCGATGCATACTCCCTTCCAACCCATGTGGTCGAGCAGGTTGGTGTTGGAGATGGCCACGCCATCGGCTGATCCGACGTCCACGTAATACCCGTTCTTCTTACCGTGTCCTATCGCGAGCGCGACCCATAAGTCCTGTTGAAACTGGCCGTAGCTCGGTTGAAGGTGAAATAGGCTTTTAATCGAGGCGCGTGCGTTCTCGGCGTCGGGCAGTTCGTACATGGTCTTCTGAAACTGATAGATCATCCCAAACCTGGCTCCCAAGTAAAACGAACACAGGATGGAGCCCAGCAGCTCCACAAGAATGATCGTCCATCGCACGAACGGCGTCTTTCTACGCAACATGCTGCGCTCCTTCATCTGCTGCCCAACCAGACGCTCTAAGGCGCCGGGCTAATGGCACGAACAGCCGGCAGGCTGTGCCCGATTTGCGTCACGTTGCTTCAACTCCGCCCGCGGCCAACCACCGAGTGAAGATATGCGGCCTTCGTCTCCAGTTATGATCGGCTGAAGAACGTTCCCGCGCCGGCGGGTCCGCCGTTATGCGACCGGACGCGAAGGGATCAACAGCCTTCTCCGCAATGTCGGGCCGCTTCGCGCGCCTTGCCCAAGCGTTCCCATTTCGATTCTGCGACATTCCCAACAACCGGCATTTCCGTTTTGCCATCCTGGCCAGCATCGATTATACATGCGATCGCGCTCTTGGAGCCTTTGTCTCATTCTTCCATCCCGAGCGGCTCCGGCGGCCCACGGGGCGCAAGCCTCGCTTATCCGGTAGGTACGGCGGGCGCTGCAATCCGCCGCGCCATGCTCCCGAACATCCGCCGCAACAGGTTCCCCAGGTTGTGGGCTATCGCGATCGCACCATCGCCTTCGTCGAGAAGACGCAGGACGATCCGCGGAGCCGCTCGATCGAGCATCCGCTGCTCAAGCAACTGGATGCATATCAGTGGATCCTGCTCCTGGCGGCGCACTCGGAGAGGCATACGGCGCAGATCGAAGAACTGAAGGCGGCTCCGGTGTTCCCGAGCTCTTAGAACGCCCGCTCCTGCTTCTTCAGGTTCCCGAAGGATCCGATGTTGGCCACCGCGAAGGACACGCGGAACACGTTTTCATTGCGCGTCCCGGCGTTGATGCGCTGGAACTGCACGCTGAATCCGCAGCAGTCGGTGTTGTAGGCCACCTGCGTGGTCGCGAAGCGCATGATGCCCGACTGGAAATCGTAGTTGGCGCGAAACACCGCGTTCCAGCCCCGCCGGTTCTCGTTCCCAACGGCGAACCGGCCGTCGAACTGGTTCGAAGTGGGGGAAAGCAGCGGGACGCCCCGCACCGTGTTGTGCCCGAGGAAAATGACGTACTGGCCGAAGCGGGCGTCGAATCCCAGGGTGTTGTTCACCACCGTGTGGCGCAGCGGATCGTAATCCGACCGCCACTCCACCCCAAAGCCCGGCTTGGGGTTCATGCGCAGCACCGAAACCACCGGCGAATAGTGCCTGGGGCCGTCCAGGAAAGCGTAGGGTGTTAGTTCGATGGCGCTCAGCACCACGTTGCGCTGCCCCTCCACCACCGCCCCGCCGAAGGTCGGATCGAAGAAGCGCTTGTAGCGGAGCTGCCAGCTCATGATCTCGTCGACCGAGTCGCCCCGCTTGGCGTAGATCCGGTTGGTGAGCGAGACCTCCACTTCGTTGGTATTCGAATACAACTCGGTGTCGTCGAAGCGGATCAGCTCGTCGAAATCGTTCACTCCGGTCACGTAGCGATACGAAACCCTGGGCTCAATGACGTGCTTGATCCGGCCATGGAAAACCCGCGCCAGCGACGGCGGCACCAGGTCCAGCGTGAACTCCCGCCCGCTGCGGTTCACGTCCCGCCCCAGGATCCGGCCCGCCTCCTGGCTCTCGCCGTAACGCGTCTCCCGGATGGCGAAGCTCGGAACCAGGCTGAAGTCCTTCCACCGGATGACCGTCGTCACCCGAGGGTACACGTCCATGCGTTCCACGAACTGGCGCGTCTGAAAATTCAGTTGCGTGCGGTGCAGCAGCCCGGCGCTGGACTCCCACGAAACCCACACCGGCAGGTTCCTCCAGATCTGCTGGTCGCGACTCACGAAATCCACCTCCGGCAGCTTGCGAATGATTACCGTGTCGCCGGGCTGGGTGCTCTGGAAATTCTCGTTGTGCTGGACCACCAGGTTCAAACCATAGCTGGACCAGTCCTTGCCGACGTAGCCGGTGGAATGCACTTCGGCCGAGATGACTTCGCTATAGGATTCCGTGAAGTTCTGGCGGAAAACGAATGAACTCAAATAGTTTACCTCTGCCCGCGCGTAGAACCCGTCGCCCAGGTCCGAACGCGCCTGCACGTAGGCCAGCACCCCACCCTGCTTCTGCACCGTGTCGCCAATCTTCACCCCGCGGTCCTGGACGCCGTACAGAATCGCGTTGAAATCCGTGCCCTCCCGCGGCTTCCCGCGCAAGTCCAGGTGATGCGCCGGCCCCCGTTGGGTGAAGTACTGGCCGCGATACAGCAGGTCGTAACTGCGGTTGATCGCCCAGAAGTACCCGAATCCCACCATCTTGCCCAGCCGCGAGCTGTTGCCGATGTTGGGCGTCAGCAGGCCGCTGCGGCGCGGCAGCCGCTGCAGCGACTTGTAGAAAAACGGCGTGTAGAACAGCGGGACTCTGCGCAGCCAGAACACCGCGCGGTAGGCCAGGGCGCGATCGTTCGGCACGATGTCGAAGCGCGGCCCTTTTAGCACCCACCAAGGCTTGGGCATCAGGCAGTTGGTGATCATGCCGTCGTGCAGGATGTACTTGTCCCCGATCCGTTCGGCCCACTCGCCCTCGAAATGGAAGGGATTCGTGGTCGGCAGGATCCCACGCCGGGCCTCAATGCGCACCGGCGAGGTGCCGCGCACGTTGTAGAACTTCCCTTTCTGCTCGGCCACGTTGTAATCGGCCCGGTCGGCCCAGATCTCATCTCCGCCCTCGAAGTGCTGAAGGTAAACATGCCCCCGCGCCTGGGCGTCTCCGGTATCGTCGTTGTAGTCGATTTCGTCGGCTTTGAGCAGCAGTTCGCTGGTTTCGATGCGGGCCGCGCCGCGCAACCGCCGCCACGCTCCCTCGCGGGTCTCAGTCACCGCCTGGATATCCGCCCAGCCCTCGGGCACATTGCTCGGCGAGGCCAGCCGCACCCTGCGCGCGGGCGCCGGTGCCGCCTTCTTTTTCGCCGCGGATGGGGGGCTCGCAGGCGGGGACCCGGTCTGCGCCGCCCCCACCGACGCCGCCCCGATCAGCATGAAAACCCTGGTCCAGCGCCAAAAAACTACGTGACAAATTCGCCCGATTATGTTACTAACAGCATGAGGGGATTCGCGCAGCGATTGGTGTCGAGGCCTCAAACCGTTCATCCTAGCACGGACGGCGCCTCCCGCTCGGAATCGCCCGGCGAGTGAACCAGGAGTCCATGCGCTGCCAGCACTGCGGATCTGCGAACTCCGAGCATGAGCACCGCTGCCACCATTGTGGGCGCTGGATCGAAGGCCTGCCGGCCACCGCTCTGGCACGCCGTTCCGCGGCTGTTCCCGCCGCGCAGCCCGCGGCGGCCGTAGCGGCGCCTCCCGAACCGCACGCTGCGCCGGCCCTCCCGCCGCGCCAGCCCTCGCTGTTTCCCGGCGACCGTCCCAAGATCATTCCCTTCGATTCCATTGCCACCCGCCGGGCGACTCGCGAACAGGTGGCGCGCGCCCGCCGGCACACGCGGCCCGCTGCGTCATCCGGCTCCGCCGCGCGCACCAGCCAGCAGAGCCTGGACCTGCGCCCGCGCGCGCCGCGGCAGCAGACGGTTTATGACGAGGCTCCGATCGCCGCGATCCGTATGCGGCTGAAGGCGGCGCTGGTCGACCTGGCGCTCTGTGCCGTCGGCGTGGGGCTCGCCGCTAGCGTGTTCCGTCTCCTGGGCGGCTCGATCGCCCTGACCTACAAGACCACCTTCTTCTACGCCGCCGCCGTTGGGACCATGCTCCTGGCTTACCACCTGTTCTGGTGTCTGGTGGGACGCGAGACCGCCGGCATGCGCTGCTTCCGCCTTCGCCTGGTGACCTTCGACGGCTCGCCTCCCGGATGGCGGCTTCACCTATTCCGTTTCGCCGCCACTTGCCTGGGCATCGGCGCGCTGGGTCTCGGCCTGGTCTGGGCCCTGATGGACGAAGAAGGGCTGACCTGGCACGATCACATGTCCAAGACCTTCCCCACCGTCCAGGATCCCAACCCGGGAACGTTCCACCGCAAGTAGGATAGGGCTCCAGCCCTGTCCATCGATCGCGCCTTCGCTATGCTCCAATGAAAGAGAGCGGCTGTCACATGAACATCCAATTCGACGACACCAACCTCCGTGCCGGAATGGTGGGCGAAGCCAACGGACTCACGCCCTCGGAAATCCGGCAGCACTCCCCGCAGGCTATCGAGGCCCTGAACGGCTTCAAGAAGATCAGCGAGGCGGGCGCTCAGGGCTTCCCGCATCTCCCCTTCCAGGCCCAGGTCGCTAGCGACATTCTCCGGTTCGCCAACGAGGTGCGCGGTTCCTTCGACACGCTCTGCCTGGTGGGCATCGGTGGCAGCGCGCTCGGCGCCTGGGCGCTCGACTGCGGCCTGCGCGGTCCGCATCCCATTCAGCCGGCGTTCTCGGCCCGGAATCCCCGTCTGCTCATCCTGGACAACGTCGACCCGGCCTTCACTGCCGCGGCCCTGGATTCGATGAATCCGAAGAAGACCTTCACTGTCGTCATTGCCAAGTCCGGCTCTACCGCCGAGACGGTGGCGACCTTCCTGATCGTGCGCGACTGGATGAGCGGAAAACTGGGCCGCAAGACGCGGAGCCGGATCGCGGCGGTGACCACGGCCGGCGTCGGCGATCTGCACGCCTTGGCCGAGGCGGAGGGCTACGCCGAGTTCGCCATCCCGAAGAACGTCGGCGGCCGGTTCAGCGTGCTGTCCCCGGTCGGCATGCTGCCCGCCGCGCTCATCGGCCTGGACATCCGCGCCATCTTGAAAGGCGCCGCCGCCGTCACGCATGACTCCTGGCAGCCCGATCTCGAGAGCAACCTGGCCTTGCGCGCCGCGCTGTTTCACTACCTCGTTTGGACACTCAAGAACAAGTCCATCCAGGTGGCGTTCCCCTACTCCAACCAGCTTTGGGGCGCGGCTTTCTGGTTCCGCCAGCTCTGGGCCGAATCGCTCGGCAAGGCCAAGTCTCGCCAGGGCGCCGCCATCCATGCGGGCCAGACGCCGGTAGCCGCCCTGGGCGCCACCGATCAGCACTCGCAGGTCCAGCTTTACGTCGAAGGTCCGAACGACAAGGTGTTCACTTTCTGGGCCGTCGAGCGCTTCGCCGACTCCGGCAAGATCCCCAAAGCGGGCTTGAACCTGGAAGCCTTCGACTACCTGGGCGGACAGACCCTGGCTAAGCTCATCGACGCTGAGCGGCGCTCCACGGCTGCCGCCCTCGCCGAGGCCGGTCGCCCCAACTGCACCTTCACCCTTCGGAAAGTGGACCCCGAGCACCTGGGCGCCCTCCTGCAACTGATGGAGTTCCAAACCGCATTCATGGGTGAGTTGCTCGACATCAATGCCTTCGACCAGGAGGGCGTCGAGTTGGGCAAGAAGTTCACCTACGGCCTGATGGGCCGCAGGGGTTTCGAGTCGTACCGCGATCGCTTCCAGACTTACGAGAAGCGCCGCAAATCGGCAAGCTGACAGCTCGACCACGCAACTTGCCCCTGCGTGTTTTCGCTCAGGCGGTCCAAATGGGATATTCGGGTTTCCCATTCCCTGTTCCGGCCTGAATTGCAGCATTCCCGCGGGTTTCCGTCGCGCGGGCGCGGCGTCTTCGCCGAAAAGCGCAACAGGCGTGACAGGCGCCCCTTGAGCCACAGCGCAATTTCACCCAGCGCAGTCCGTAGATTCTTGACTAAGCCGTTTGTTTTGAATCAATTGAGTTTGGCAACCCGTATGCACCCGAACGCCTTGGAACCGAGCCGGTGGCACGTGTGTGACAATGCGTCTCGCCTGCGACTTGGCTCCAGAGACAATGGCGATGGACACAACGCTTCCTCCCGTCGGCTCCCAGGCCGTGATCGACCTCCCGGCCCTGTCCGCCCTGATCTCCGCGCTCCGGCGGCGGGGCTACCAAGTGATTGGCCCCACCGTGCACGACGGCGCCGTTACCTGCGCTGCCGTCGAGAAGACCGAGGATCTCCCGGTCGGCTGGGGCGATGAGCAGGAATCCGGCCGCTACCGCTTGAAGAAGCGGGACGACTCGGCGGTGTTCGGTTACACCGTGGGGCCGCAGGGTTGGAAACGTTACCTGCATCCGCCGGAGCTGCCCATCTTCGAAGGCAGCCGCGATGGAGAGGCGTTTCAAATCCTGCGCAATCCACCCCGCCCGCCGCAGTACGCCTTCCTGGGGGTGCGCGCCTGCGAGCTGGCGGCCATTCGCCTCCAGGACCGGGTCCTGATCGGAGACCGCTACCGGGAACCCGCCTACCAGGCGCGCCGCGAGGGCGCGTTCCTTGTGGCCGTGAACTGCACCCAGGCGGGCGGCACCTGCTTCTGCGCCTCGATGCAGACCGGCCCGCGCGCCGAGGCCGGGTTCGACCTGGCTCTCACGGAACTGCTGAGCGCCGGCGAGCACTGCTTCGTGGTCGAGGTCGGCAGCCAGCCGGGCGCGGCGGTCCTGGCGGAAATCGAGCATCGCAAGGCGCGCAAGGAAGATGTGAAAGCGGCCCTGGCCGCCGTCGAGAGCGCCGCCTCGCAGATGGGCCGGTCGGTCGACACCAAAGGTCTTCGCGACTTGCTGTTCGACAACTTCGACCACCCGCGCTGGGACCGCGTCGCCGCCCGATGCCTGAGCTGCGCCAATTGCACGCTGGTCTGCCCCACCTGCTTCTGCACCACCGTCGAGGACCTCACCGACGTCACCGGAGAACACGCCGAGCGCTGGCGCAAGTGGGATTCCTGCTTCAC
>JBEKMO010000027.1:0-56351 GCA_050008465.1 Bryobacteraceae bacterium | reverse complement strand
GCTGGTCCCCTTCCTCGGCCGCTGGAATCGCTCGGGATGGAAAGGATGAAGAAAACGCTCGCACGGAGGCGATCGGATGTACAATCGATGGTGGCCAGGAAGCCAAAATGGAAATCCTGGCTTAAGGGTCTTGCCGAAGATGAAGAACCTATTCTGCCACAGCAGCACATTAAAGAACGAGGCCGCTGTCGAGAAACATTTCCTGGATCGCCTCCTCGACGATCTGGGCTATGAGGATACTGAGATCCTCCCGAAGACCTCGATAAAGGCACTCAAGGTCGGCAAGGGCAGCAAGTCGGATCGCTACAAGCCTGATTACGTGATCCTCTCCCAGGGTGTCCCTGTTCTCATCATTGATGCCAAGACCCCGGAGGAGGACATTCACGTCTGGACGAGCCAGTGTTCTTCGCACTGCTTGGAACTCAACAAGAAGTTTGAATACAACCCTGTCATCTTCTTTATGCTCTCAAATGGATTCACGACAGCGGTGTACAAGTGGGATCAAGCGGAGTCTTTGCTGGAGTTGGATTTCTCTGATTTCCAGAGTGCCAATCCCAAGTACGAGGAGCTGAAGAAGCTGATCTCGCGCAAGGCGCTCCTTAAGGCAGCTGTTAAAGAACGCGAGGGTATCGACAACGAACCCTTTGCTCTTGCCAGGGTCAGCGTTGGGGAACTCATCGCCAAGTTCCAAAAGATCCATACATATATTTGGAAGAAGGAGAAGAAGAAACCCAGCGCAGTCTTCGAGCAGTTGATCAAGATCGTATTCGTCAAGCTGCGAAAGGATCGTGATCATCACGCTAAGTTCGGCACTGATCCCAAACCGAAGCACAAGGATATCGTATTCTCGCGCTATTGGATCAACAACCAGAGCCAGTCTGAGAATCCGATCAACGACATATTGTTCCGGCACCTTACGAAAGAGCTAGAGACAGAAATAAGTAAGAACCATGAGAAACGCATCTTCGATGAGGGGGAAGAAATCGACCTTGCCCCTGACACCATCGGCTGGGTCGTGAATGAACTGGAGAACATCGACCTGTTTGGCATGGAAGAAGATATCCACGGTCGAATGTTCGAATCCTTTTTGGAGGCCACCGCTCGGGGCAAGGAGTTGGGTCAGTTCTTCACGCCACGAGACATAGTCGAGTTGATGGTTCAGCTCGCTGATATAACCGTCACCAAGCAACACATCGACACAGTTCTGGACGCGTGCTGTGGATCCGGCGGATTTCTAATCAGCGCAATGCGTGAGATGCTGCGCAAGGAGCGCCTTATACCAGCGCTCTCTGACAAGGATCGCGAACCTCTCGATCGCCGAATTCGGAGCGAGTCGCTCTTCGGCGTTGACGCCGGAAGCGCACCGAAGATCTACCGAATCGCCCGAATGAACATGTATCTCCACGGGGACGGTGGCAGCAACATATTTTTCGCCGATTCCCTCGACAAGAACATCGGCATGGTTGGCAAGTCATCAGTGGAGTACAATCTGGAGATTGACGAGCTTCGCCAGCTTCTCCTGCGAGATCAGACACGTTTCGACGTGATCCTGTCAAACCCTCCGTTCTCGATGACTCGTTCCAGTTGGGGGAAGGAGCGTTTGTGCAGGCAGTGGCGACGGGTGAACTTACAGACCCGTCCGATTGGGTTTAACTCCGGGCTGCACGGCCGGCGAGAACTCCAGGCACTATTGTGAATCTGCGCAATATCTACAACGGAGCGGCGTTCCGTCGGCGACGGTACGAGTGTATATGTGAGCTACTCCAGATTTCTCCTGCCGATCGTGTGCTAGACGTCGGTTGCGGCTGCGGCCTCTCGTTTGAGGCTTTCAACGATGGTAACAAGATAGTTGGCGTCGATTTCCGGAGGGGGTACAGCGCCAAGAACTTCAGCTTTGTGGCCGCGGATGCAGAGAGGCTTCCATTCCTGACTCGGAGTTTCGATGTCGTCGTGAGTATTGGGTGCTTGGAGCACATCAGCCCGATCGGAAAGCTGGACACCTGCATTGCTGAAATCGATCGCGTCGGGCGGCAAGGCGCGGTGGTCGTGCCGTGCATTACTACACCTTTGGAGCCGCATTTCAGCCAGCCGTTTTGGCAGCTAAGGGGCTATGCGAACAGGCTCCGGCGCGCAGGGGACACACTGGGCTTCGAAGTAGGCGGCTCGCATGAGCGTCTCAACTACATGGCGGATGATTCGTGGCTGAACTTCGGTGGGTTCCGTGTTTGGAAAACGAAGCGCTACTGGCATATTCCGGGTTTGATTAGCAATCTTGTGATATACAAGCGGCTCGACGGAATACGATGAGACGGGCAAAGTACTACATTTCTCGGCCGGTGGGCAGCGTTGACGGAATTCACCACCCGGTGTCGGACCCATGTGCCGAGGGACGGCTGGTCAAAGGTCATCGTGTACGTCCCAGAAGCGGAGTCCGCAGCCCGACTTGCTCAACAGTTCGCGCAACTGGCGAAGGGATCGGCCATGCTTGACGGGCGAGGTGCAGTTGAGGAAGCCGACTACCAGCTTGTACAGCGGGTCGCGTTCGACTGCATCCCAGCGGCACGCCGGGCGATCCTCGATGCTTTGATAGACGGCCAAGCCCTCAACACGGTCCATCTGGCCCCCTCGACTCGCTCGTATGTGGTTGAAGACCTATAAGCTGGAGACGCTGTCTATGGTCTAACGACTGATACGTTGCTTAGGAATCGTTGTATTAGTGATTCGGCCGCGAGATCGTTCCTCTCATCACGAAGTCGTTGGCCTCCTGGGTCACGAGGTCCAAAGTTCCCGTCGCGACGCCGCCGCCGGCTGCTCCCGAGAACCGGCCGGTTCCCCCGGTGATGACGAAAACCCCGTTTATTGTGGCTGAGAAATGCTCCTGCTCATTGTGAACCCCCGGCTGCGGTTGCGGCTGCCGCCTCGAACTCCGCCGGAGCTCGATAGCCCAGCGCCGAGTGCAGCCGCTTGCGGTTGTACACTTCCTCGAGGAAGTGGCGGATCTGTTGGCGCGCTTCTTCGATGTCGCGATACTGCTTGAGCTGAACTTCCTCGGCCTTCAAGGTTTTGATGAAGCTTTCCGCCTTGGCATTGTCGTAGGGCGTGCCGGCGCGGCTCATGCTGATCACAAATCCGTGGTCCAGCAAGCGCCCCACGTAGTCCGGACAGCAGTACCGCACCCCCTGATCGGAATGATGCACGATCCCCGGCTGGATGGCGCGGTCGGCCAGCGCCCGGTCCAACGCCTTCAGGGCCAGACTCGCCTGCAGCGTCTCATCCAACTCCCAGCCGCGCCCAGAGGGCACCCGCCGCCGTGAGTAGGCATCCAGCACCACAGCCAGATAGATGAACTCCTCCCTCAGGCGGATGTAGGTGATGTCGGCGACCCACAACTGGTTGATCGCGGTCGGCGCCATCCGCCCGGCCAGGTTCGGGTAGCGCACAAAACCGTGCCGCGACTCGGTCGTCAGAACGAATCTCCGGCGACGCAGGCTGAGCAAGTTGTCCTGGCGCAGAATTCGCAGCACGCACTTGTGGTTTACCACGATGCCCTGCCGCCGCAACTCGGCGGTGACCCGCCGATACCCGTAGCAACGGTTGGCCAGCGCCACCCGTTGAATCTGGTCGTGCAGTTCGGTCTGGGCCTGCCCTGGCGCGTGGTCGGTGAACGCCCGATAGAATCCGGCCCGGCTCACCCTGGCCAGCTCGCAGGCCTCGGCTATACTCAGGCTGCCTTCAAGCTGCATCATTCGCTGGATCTCTCCGTAGATGCCATCCCGCCAGCTTCGGCACTCTTCTGGCGCAGTTCCCCTACCCGCTTGAAGGCTCGCTGCAAAAAATCGATCTGCAGCGTTTGCCGCCCCACCTTTCGCTCCAGTTCCGCGATTTGCTGCGCGGCCTTCCGATCCCGGTTCTGCTCGGCTTCGACGGCTGTCTGGCATTCCCGGCCTGGCTGGCGATTCAGCGCTGCGGGCCCGCGCTCCCGGTAAGCGCTCCACCACCGGTACAGCACCCATCGTCGGATGCCCAGCTGGCGGCAGATCGCTGCCACGCTCTCGCCCTCTTCCATCCGCCGCACGGCATCCAGCTTGAACTCCGCCGAATAGACGCGCTGCTGCTTTCCGCTTCTCCGTTTCTTCCCCATGACACTCCTTCCCGTTCGATTCAGAGTGTCACTATTTCCCGTGTCTCAGTTTTGGGGTTCAGTCCAGTGTACTGTCACGGGTTTTTGTTCGCGGTACCAGTACGACACAGTCCGGTAATCCCACCTCCGGGCCATTCCTGAGGGCTTGGGCAGCCCTTATTCTGAGTTCCTACTCGAGTCCATGAGAACACTGAGTCTGCTTCTGTCCGCCTGGTGGATCGCTTCAGCGGCGTTTGCGAGCGCAGACCCGCAGTCCGTCAATGTGGCGGATTTTGGCGCCAGGGGAGATGGCGTTGCCGACGACACGGCCGCTATCGCCAGAGCTTTGGCTACCGGCACTACGGTCCGGTTCCCCCGGCTGACCTACGTAGTGACAGGGCTGTCCGTGCCGAGTAATCGAACCCTTATTTTCGACGGAACTACGATCAAACTCGCGGCGGGTTCGAACGCCTGGACCTTCACGCTGAGTGGCGCAACTAATGTGCGCTTCACCGGGGTGTTGAAGATCGATGGCAACAAGTCGGAGCAGACCCTCCCTCAGGGCGGGGGTCTGATACTCTCCGCCGGCAGCTCCGGCAACTGCTTCGAGTATGTGGAAGTGGTCAATCCGAAGGACTACGGCGTTGCGATCAGCACTTCCAACGAGAACACTTTCGGATCCTTGACCGTGACTTATCCGGGCACCGCCGGGATAGGGCGGCAGTACCAAGGCGCGTATCTGTACATGGGCGGATCCTCCGATAATAAGTTCTATGCAATTCGAGGAGAGGGCGCCGCCGGCAACGGCGTTCACCTCAATAGCAGCAGTCGCAATCAATTCGGATTGCTGCGGTTGCGATCCGCCGGCGGCAAGGGGATTGCGCTCAGCAACTATTCCGAATACAACTCATTCACGGAGTCCTTGCTCGAGTCCAACGGAGACAATGGCGCGTTCCTGGAAGCCGGCTCGGGTCAAAATCGATTTCGCCTGATCCGCGCGAAGAGCAATACCGGCAACGGCCTGGAATGCAACAGCGACGACAACAGCTTCGAGTCGGTGGTGGCAACGGGCTCCGTCGACGGAGGCAGCGGCGGCATCGGGGTGTACATCGGAGGAAGCCGAAACGTGTTTTCCTCGGTGGTGGCTGCCGCCAACGAGAGAGATGGCGTCCGGATCGATTCCGGCGAGGGGAATACTCTGTCTTTGATCGCTGTAGACAACTCGCAGAGGGAGGCCAACATGAGCGACGGGCTGAGGTTCATGGGGGGCGCCACGAAGAACGCCGTCAAGTCTATTGCCGCTACCGACACGCAGGGCGCCAAGACACAGCGCTACGGGATCAGCAACTCGACGGCGGGCACCGCGAACGCGATCGCGATGGCCTATCTGGAAGGGAATGCCAGCGGCCCGATCGTTTCCTCGGGAAAGGACGTGGTGGAACAGCGGAGCGCTTCCGTGCCGGTGACGCTGCCGCAGGTTCTGAGTCTCGCGGGCTTGCCAGCGCCGGGCGATTGTGCGGCGGGATGCGATTCATTCCTGCCTAGCACGTATTGCGCGCCAGCGCCGCCGCCGGCGCAGTGAACCCGCCCCGGGCGGCGATCTCAGGCGTCGAGATTGGCGAACGCGCCGCGCAATGCCTGAACGTTCCTGTCCCGCCACATCACGCAGCAGTAAACCAGGAGGACGATGGAGGCCGGAATCCAGGCCCACGCGTGGCGAGCCGCATAGGCCGTCGCGCCAAATGCCACCGCCGCCATCAGCAGCGTACGAGCCTGGAGCGGCCAGGAGGTCTTGAGGATCGACCGGGCAACGATCACCGCCAGCAGAGCCACCGCCGGCTGGACAATCGCAACCGCGAAACCCGCGCCCATCAATCCGAAGCGCCGGATCAAGAGGTAGTCGATGAGGAGGCCCGGCGCGGCGGTCAGCAGGACGATCTTGAGCAGGACCTTGTGATGGGCGCTCGCATACAGGCTCGTCGACAGGGGGCTGGTCACGAACAACAACACGCGCCCCAGGCACAGGTACGGGATCAGCGGTATTGCCGAGGCGTAATCCTGCTTATAGACGGAGACGAATACCGGAAGCGCGGCGCAGCCGGTGAAGTACAGCGGCGCGGCCGCGGCCGCTGAGATGGTCAGAAGCGCCGAGTTCGCCGCGGAAAAGTGGAGCGAATTACGGGCGCTCATCGCCGCCAGCGTCGGGAAGACCGCCTGAATCGCGGCGGCGGGGAACATGGTCAGCATGAACACGAGCTGGCTGGCCAGTCCGAAGTATCCCGCGGCCGTGTAGCCGCACATTCCCTTGAGAAACCCGACCTCGACTCTCTGACAGATCAGCATGTCGAAGACGCCGATGGACCAGATGGTGGCGGCGTAGGAAAGCATTTGCCGGACCAGGGAGCGCGGCAGCGGCCGCAGCGGCCGGGCGAGGCCGGTCGTGGCCGAGAGCTGCAAGCCGCGCACGACCTGGGTCGCCAGATCGGCCAGGAGAAACAAGAAGATGCCGGCGTGGCGCCGGAAGGCCACGAGCAGAGCCACGGCGGCAATTCTCACGGCGAGCGCCTGGCTCTCGACGCGCGTGATGCGCCCAAAATAACCATAGCCCTGGCAGACGGCCGTGCGCATGTTGCCGTAGGTTGCCGCAAGTACGGTCAGAGCCGCGGCGAGAGAGACCCCGGCCGGCAGCGGGCTCTGGGGCTGGAGCCAGCGGGAGAGGCCGAGAAGCAATCCGAACACGATGACCGAGGAGATGGTTGCGGTCCTGGCCAGGAAGGCGGCGGCGGCGCGGTCGTGGCCGCCGGTTCTGAGCAGCGGGATGTACCTCTGCGCGGAATGCGTCAGGCCGCATTGTCCGGTCTGCATGGCGATGCTCATCAGCCAGAGCGCGTAGGCGTACGCTCCGTAATCGCCGGGCGCCAGAAGAGCCGGGGCGAGCAATGCGAGCGCGCCGCGCCCGATGAACTGAACCAGCGCAGTGGCCACGCTGTTGGCGGCGTTTCTGGCGGGCACGCGCAGCGAAAAAGGGTGCGCGGGGGGCGTTTCCGCGCCATCCTCCGGCTGGCCTACAGGAAGGGTTGCCATTCCGTGTGCACCCTTCATCCCGCTTCCCGCAATGCATCGGGCAGGCTGGGAGCGCCGCCGAGGAGCAACTCCCGGGCCGCTTTCTCGCAAGTCAGCAGAATGGTCCAGAAGTACACCGCCACCGCCGGCACGGTCAGCGGCTCCTCGGTAATCGACAAGACGAGAAAAGCCAGCACCAGGAAATAGCCGAAGCTGATTACGGCGCGCACTTCGGGCCGAGACCAGTGCTGGCGCAGTCTCTTGTGCAGACCCCGCAACGGGATGACGAGCACCAGGAGTTGCGCCACCACCCCGAGGAGTCCGCAATCGTGGTACGCCGCGAGGTACGCATTGTGGGCCTTGGATCCTTCCTCCACGGGATTGTCGACGATCATGGTGTCATAGCCGTGGCCCACCAGCATCCGTTCGAGAGTTCTTGGCTGCTCCCAGATCCCTGCCCATACCAGGAACCGCCAAGTCAGGCTGTTGTTGGGAGTGCTCAAGTCTTTGAATCTGGCTTCAAAAATGCCGGTGGATACCCCCACACCCACCCCTGCCAACAGGACCGCGCACAGTGCGAGAGCGGCGGTCCTTCGCGGCAGATTCACCGCGGCCCACAGGACGCCGAGCGCCGCGGTGCACAGCCAGACGCCCCGGGAAAACGTCAGCAACAGCGCGGCGATCGCAGCCGCTTCCAGCAGGTACAGGGAAGAGCGCCTCCGCTTCCAGGCCCAGGCGCTTACCGCACCCCACCCCACCGCGATCACGAGAAGTATCGCCAACGCGTTGGCGTTGTTGAGCGTTCCGTTCACGCGGGGGAGGCCAGCGCCAGCCAGTGCGGTATCCGTGGCGATCATTTCCGGGCTCCATTCCCGGTCGCCGATCGTGAGATCCGGATTGAGGAGCTGCATCCCGGCACAGATCAGGGGCACAACACAGCCCGCCAGGCACACCCGCGTCACCCACCTGGCGCCGCGCATCTCCAGGGTGCGGTGGATACCCGCGATGAGTGGAAGGTAGCTGAGCAGGCGACCAACCGCCTTCCAACTGCGCATCGGGTCGATCGAGCCGACCGCACTCAGGATGCCCGCCAGGGCAAAACAGCCGGCTCCGATCATGAGCCACCGGGAATCCCGCCAGGCGCTCCGCAGTTTTGCGCTGACTGCGGTCGTGAAGCAGAGCCGGATGCACACCAGCGCGGAGAGGACGGCCTCGTAGGTGATTCGCGTCTCCTCGCCCGCGAACCGGAAAGCTTCCAGATTGACGGCGCAGAAAAGATAGGCGGCGATGACCCGGTCGATGCGCTGCGTGAAGACAGCCAGGGCGGCGGCGCCAAGCAGTATGAGTTGCCAGATGCCCTCCACCACAGCCCCCGGCGTCAGCGCCCTCTGAGCGTGAACAGCACGCGCAGGAGCGAGCGCAGCTTCTCGGTCCGAACCGGATCGGCCAGGCGGCGCTCGGCGACAGCGATCGAACACCCCAGGAGCGCCGAGGAAAGCACAGCCAGCAACACCAGAAGCCTAGGCGATGGTCCGCTCCTCTTGTCCGGCGGGACGGCCAGGTCGACGACCTGGATCAGGGGGGCCTGTCGCGCCTCGTCGATCTTCGCCACTTCGTACTGCCTGCCCAGCAGCTCGAACAGCGTTTCGTGGTACTTCAACTCGCGCAGCCGGCGCAGGTATTCGAGTCCCGCGGCGGGAAGGTTGGAGGTGGGGATGACCGGATTGCCAGGCCGGCTGCGAGCGCCGCTGGCCTCCAGCCTGGAGAGCTCCGCCGCGAGCGCCGTGAGTTCGGCCTCCAGGCGGACGACCTCGGGGTTCTGTTCCGTCGCGCCGGCCCTTAGCCGCTGCAAAATCACGCGACGCCCGGAGATCTCCGCCTCAAGCTGGGCGATGGAACGGATCATGGCTTCCGTCTGGCTGGCGACGTGGAGAAGTCCGGATTTCTCCTGGAGTGTTTTGAGGTCCGTCTCGGCTTTGCTCAGCTCGTCTTTCTCGGCCTCCAGTTGCCGCTCGAAGAAGAGCCTGCGCTGCGCGGAGTCGGTGAGCGCCAGGCGGCTGTTCAGCCTCTGCAGCTCATCGACGTACCCATTGGCGATCGCGGCGGCGCGCTTCGGGTCCCGGTCCTCCACGCCGATCCGGATGAGCCCGTCTTTGGCGGTCTGGAAGCGTACCTGGCCTTCCAGCCTTTTTCGGGCGTCCACGAGCGTTCTGGTGCGGTACAGCCGGCCCAGGTCAAAGCGTGCCACCAGGTTGTCGGCGATGCTCCGGCTCTTGAGAATGCCGATGTACAAGTCGGCGGGGGTCCTCAGAAGGTCCGTGCTGCCCATGACCGCCGCCGCCGCCCCCAACTGGCCGAGCATGGCCGCGGCCGAGGATTGCTGCTGTTGGGGAGGCATGATCACGGAGGTGGCAGTGTAGGTTGGCGGCAGAAGCAGGAGGGCGATCACGGCTATGGTCCCGCCCAGGAGAGTGGCGCCCAGGATGAACCATTTCCGCGCCGCAAGAACGAGCAGAAGATCGAGCAGCCCGTTTTCTCCTTCCTCTTCCCGCACGGAAAGCGGGCTGGTCGCGGAAGCGTTCCCGCTTCGCGTCGGTTCGACATCAGTTGGCATGGCCAGCTCCTCTATTTCAGAACGTTGACCGCGGCGGCGCCGAGGGCGAATTGAGAGATGACCTGCGACCAATCGCGCAGCTCGCGCAGGAAGGTGGTCTTAAAGATCGCCTGGGGAACCACGATGGAATCGCCGGCATTGAGCCGGCCCGTTTCAAACGCGGGCCTGAAGAGGCCATAGGCGTGGTCCTGCTTGGGAATCACGGAGCCGTCGGCCCGGATGATGAACAGGCGGCTTTTGTCCGCGCTGCGGGTATATCCCCCCGCCTTGCGCAGATAGTCCGCGATGCGCTGGCCGGGTTCGTAGATGAAGGAGTTCTGATTGTAGACGGCGCCGACAACATTCACCGTGGAGGACCGCGGGGGAACCACGAAAGAATCGCCGTCTTCCAACGGGAGGTCCATGAGCCTGGCGATACCGGTTTCGCCGGGCTCGAGGTTCAGCACGATACGGCCGGTGGCCTGCACCGCGCGCAGCTTCTGCACCAAACGCCGCTCACTGTCCACCTTCGCCAGCAGCTCGGCGGATTGTTCCGGCGTGACTGTCTGACCGAGGCGGGTCGAGGCGGTCCGCTCGATCTGGCGCTCCAGCTCGTTGGTGAACTGATCCAGGCCGCGCTGCTGCTCCCGCCGGGTGGATTCCCGCAGCAGCTCGGCGGCGAACAGATAGGCCTGCGGCGTGAGTCCGCCGGCACGCTGGATGAGCGCGCCCAGAGTCTCCCCGGGCAGGACCGTGTAGACCCCCGCGGCGTTGAATTCACCCTCCAACCGCACGAACCGGCTCTGCTGCGCCCTGGGAACGCGGAAGTCGGCTTGTGAGAACACGGTCACGACGTCGCCGGGCCGCAGCTCGAGGTTCTGGCGCTCGTCCCGCTCCAGAACCAGCTTGCCCAGGTGAAACTGGAGCAACTCGGACTTCAAGTCGTCGGGGTTCCTGCGCTCGATCACCGCGTAGGACCAGTTGATCTCGGGATTCGTCCCATCCGGCGTGACTTGCGGCGGTTTTCGGTCCATCCCGGTGGCGGGCTCCGCCGGGAGCGCGTCCTCGGGCGCCGTGAATCCGAGCAGATTGCGCCGCTTCGAGTACTCCCTGGCGAGCTCCGCCGGGAGCGCGTCGTCGGGCGCCGTGAATCCGAGCAGATTGCGCCGCTTCCAGTACTCCCGGGTGACCAGCGACTCCTTGTCCGGGATGATGTCGCGCAGACGCATGCCGGCGCGCCAGGGGAAGCGCCCCGGATTGGCCACGTTGCCGCGCAGCGTGACAGTATTCTCGAAGCGCGGCGCGATGGCGCGCACTTGCAGCAAGTCGCCGTCCTCGACCGGCGTGTCCAGGCCGGCGCCCAGCAAGGAGAATTCTAGGGTCTCGCGGAAACTGCGCTGCCGGATCCGCTCCAGCGTGGCCCGCCGCCCGTCCGCCACCGGCGACAGGCCGCCGGCCATGCGAATGAGTCCGGCGACCGTCTTCTCGCCCCTCAGCTCGTAAATAGCGGGATTCTTCACGCTGCCGGCCACGGCGACCTGGGGTCCCGACGGCGGAATGTAGACCACGTCTCCGGGCAGCAGACGCGCATCCTTGGACTTGTCGCCATCGAGCAACAGGTCGTACAGGTCGAACTCGGAAACCACCTGCGCGCCGCGCTTGAGCTGGATCCTGCGCATGGAGCCCTGCCCCGAGGGTCCCCCGGAGGCGAAGACGGCATTGACCAGCGTGCTCAGCGAGCTGACGGTGTAGGTGCCGGGCCGCCGCGCCTGCCCTACCACGAAGATCTGAATGGACCGCAGTTGTCCCATGTTCACGTTGAGATCGAAGTTCCGGAAGACCCGCTCCAACTGCGAGCGGAGATAGCCGGGAAGCTGCTGGAACCGGACACCGGCCACGGTGACGTTGCCGGCATGGGGGATGTAGATGGCGCCCGCCCGGTCTACGGTCACCTCGAGGTTCAGGTTGACCTGCCCCCACACCCGGATCACCAGTTCGTCGCCCGGGCCGACGAGGTAGTCGGCGCCGACCGGAACGCGGTCGAGCGGCGCAAAGGTGACCGGCACTTTGTCGAACAGACTGGCGCCGAAGATGGGCAGGAGCCGCCCGATGGAAGAGGCCGCCAGGCGCTGGAACTCGGTCGGCGGCTCGATGGTCTTTTCGGGCGCGGGTGCGCTGGGGACCTCGTGGCGCTCGGCGCGCGGTTGCGTGGGCCATAGGCCTGGATCGGCAAACTGCGGCAGCACGCTGGCGGGAGCCGGCCGGTGAAGTGACGGGAGATCCACGGGGACGTCCGTCGCCTGGCACTCCGGCAGCATGGGCCCCAGCGCGCTACTGCAACGGTCGGCTTGCGGTGCGGCGGGAGCCGGGACTTGCGCCGGAAGCGGCCGCGGGGAGAGAATCAGGCCCAGGCCAAGCGCCAGCCTAAAGGCGGCCTGGCGGCCGCCGCCGAACGGGAAACCGGATCTCATCACTTCTGCTATTTCCTTTCTGTGTCGCGGCTACGCAGGAGCTGAAGCTTCGACTCCCACGTCAACCGCACCCATGCGCTCAGATTCCGTTCCGGGCCGCCCAGGACCGGGATGCGGAACCTCTCGTACTGGAAAGCCGCTTCGGCATACCAGTGGTTCGGCAATTGGATGGAGCCCTTCAGCGTGGCCGCCGATTGCGTCCCGCCTCCGGGGAGAAACCCGGCTCCTCCTTTGAGCTGCCGGTAACCCGCCTCGATCTTGTTGCGGGCCGAGAACCAGTAGGTCGACCAGCCCTGGATCGCCCGCGCGTCGCGTCCGACCCAGCTTCCGAGCAGAACCCCGTAATTGGTGTTGCCGCTGCGGTACTGGTTGTTGTAGTAAATGAACTGCCCGCCGCGATCGCCGCTCAACGGCGTGGTCGAAGCCGCCTCGACGCGGAGATCGAGTCGCGCGATCCCGGGCACATGGGTGAGATACAGGCCGGGGCTGATGGCGGCCCGGCGAGGCGCGGCCAGCGGGGAGGGATCGTCGTCGCAGTAGGAGTCGCTGTAGACCGTCAGCCACTTTCGGAGCCCGGGAACGCGGTAGCGGAAGTCGAAGCCGCCCTTGCGGTCTCCCGGATCGGCCGGATCGAGCACTCCGGCCGGCGATTGAGAGCTGGCGGAGGCGAGATTCCGGGCCAGGCTCCGCAAATTGATGGGGTGGCCGACACCCCAGAATATGGACCAGCGCGTGAAACCCATCTCGAGGTTTTCGGTGAGCCGGAAGGAGAGCTTCTGCGCATTGACCCAGGGCCGCCAGGTGTACCGTTGGCCGCCCAGCTTCCCGATAATGAACTCGCCCCGAATCTCACCCAGATGGCCCAGGAAGCCCGGCAGGCGCACGGGGTGGAGCGTGGAAATCCGAAGGTTCTTGGTGGGCTCGGCGTTGCTGCTGAACGAGAGAGGGGTGTCATAGGTGGGCCCCCACCAGAGCGCTTGCTTCCCCACCGAGAACTCGAGATTGGACCAGCGCACGCCCACGTAAGCTTCGATGGGCCGGAACCGGTCGGTCGCCGGCTGCTCGTGCGGGGGCTCGAGTGGGGTGCCGTCCAACTGTGAAATCAACTCACGCACGCCCAGCGGATCGGCGGCGCGTCCCGGCGCGTGCTGGTATTCCGCCCGCACCAGGGCGAAGAACCGGCCCGCTTCCGCTCGGGCGGTGAAACCGGCGTACGAGTTCCAGCCTTGCCCGAAGGGACGGCCAAAGTCGTTGATCCAGGTCTGGCCGAAGTGGAAGCTATCGTTCAGCGCCGGCCCGCCGATCACGCCGTTGCGCAGCGAAAGCGACTCAAGCATGATCGATGCGGCCCCGCGCGGCGGCTCGTTCAGCTCGGCCCGCAGATCCTCGATCAACCGCCCGGCCGCGGCCTCGAGGGCAGGATCTGGGCGCGCGCTCAAGGAGCTATCGGCTTCCAGCATCTGGCGGCGGCACTCGGCCCGCGTCCAGGGACGGAGCCCGGCGATCTGCGAGGGAATCAGGCCCAGCGCCGCCAAACGGTCCAGCGCCGGGTAGACCCAACTGTCCATCGGGATATACGGCGACCCAGCCTGGTCTCGAGTGGCCTCGCTCGAAGCCGGCCGCGGCGTGGCCGGCGGAGGGCCGAACGACAGGTGGTCATGGCGGCTCCCGGGTTGCCGCCGGGAAACGTAACGCCCCACCAACCAGCCCAGGGCGCTCCCGGCCAACACATCCGACGGGAAGTGCTCTCGTGCGGTGATGCGGCTGAGGCTGACGGCAGTCGCCAGGCCGTAGACGACACCCTTGCTGAGCCATCCCGGATATTGTTGAGCCACCACGGAAGCCATCGACCAGGCCACCACCGAATGCCGCGAGGGAAAGGACGAGTTTCCGGGACTCGAACGGAAGAAACGACCGGCGGCGTCAGTCTGGCCGGGTGGCTCGCGGCGGGTGAGGAGTCCGAGCATCTCCGAGACCAGCAGACCGTCGATGGCCGCCCGCGCGCTCGCCAGACCAGTCTCGCGAGCCTCATCGTCGCCGTGACGCCAGCCGCGCCAGTACAGCCATAGCGGAATACCCGCCAGCACACCCAGGCTGGCGCCCGAAACCGTGGAACTGCGATCCCGCGCCAGAGGATTGGTTCGGATACGCTCTTGCATGTTCCTTTGATCGGAAGCCAGCAGGAATCCCATCGCTCCGGCCAGCGGAAGCAGCCACTTCAGGTCGGCCACGCGGATCCGGCCCGGACTGGTGAGTATCCGCTTCTGGTCGTCGAGAAGGTCGCCGGGCAGCGTTCGTGCGCTCGAATCGGAGGGGGCCGGCGCGGGTTGGCCCAGCACGCGGCTGGGGCTGAGCGTTAAGCCCAGCATCAGGAACAGAAGCCAACTCATCTTGGATCGGGGCACGGAAGCCTGATTCCCTTCAACGGAGCGCAGGCGCGTGGGCGCAGCCCAGGCGTTGCGACTCCCACCCTCGACTCCCAACTGGGGCGAGCCGAACCGCGGGGCAGGCCTTCTATCGGCACTGGCGGGCGGCTACATTAGGCTGGTCGTACGTACAACCGCTCACTTTGGCTCGTGGGACAGGCTTGGCGGGACTGAAGTGGGCATGCGGCCCGGCCCGCTCGACTCGCCGGGTCTAATCGGCGCCTATGGCGGAGCGCTGAAGCGCACGCCGCCCGCCCGCGGTGGTGGTGGCCTCGGCCGGCAGTTCCCTGGCGGAGGGTTGGGGCCGGGACCTCAGATCGCGCCGGATGGCCTCGGCGAACGAGGTGAGCGTCATGGTCTGAACCGGCGCCTGGAACGGGACCAGGAACCGGGCGTAGCCGGACCCATCCAAGGGGATTCGCAGTTCCCAGCACTCGCTGGCGGTAACGTCGCTCGACTGGCACTCCCAGACCTTTCCGTCCAACCGGAGCAGCGAGTACGTGAAGCCCAGTTCGGCGCTCGCTGTGCGGATGAGATCCCAGCTCTCCTCGACGCTCGCGGCCTTGGAAAGGCGCTCCTCAAACTGGCGCATCGAGAGCCGGGCGCTAAGCAAGTGGCGGAACAGACCGCCGAAAACTATCCGGCGCGCCTCGTCGAATTCGACGTAGCCGAGGAGCCGAATGCCGGCCCAGGCCGCGGCGCAAAACAGCAGGACGATCAGGCCGCTGTACTGGCGGTGAACCACGCTTTGAAGCACCGAGAGCGAGGCGCCGACTCCGGAGACTGCGTACAGAATCAGTGTGGCGCGCCGCGGAGTGAGACCGCGATCGAGCAGCCGGTGGTGAATGTGTCCGCGGTCCGCGTTGAAGACCGGCCGGCCCCTCAAGAGGCGCCGGAGGACCGAGAGCGCCACATCGAGCAGCGGGACCGACAGGGCCATGACGGGCGCCGTCATGCCCAGCAGGGTGGTGGCCTTCTGGCTCCAGACCACGCCGTAGCAACCCAGCAGAAAACCGAGGGTCTGGCTTCCGCCATCGCCGAGGAAGATGGTGGCGGGGCTGAAGTTATAGCGCAGGAAGCCGAGCAGAGCGCCGGCCAGCGGGACCGTCGAAATGGCCAGCATGAGGTTATTCTGCAGCAGCGCCCCGACGCAGGTGGTGAGCGTGGCGAACAGACCGAGCCCGGCTGCCAGGCCGTCCAACCCGTCGATCAGATTGAAGGCGTTGGTGCAGGCGACCAGCCAGAGCACGGTGATCGGTATGGTGGACCAATTCGGGAGTCCGTAGCCGCCGACGGCCTGAATACCGATCCCTCCCCAGCAGGCCAGAGCAGCTCCCGCGATTTGCGCCGCCAGCTTCTGCCACGGCTTCAGCCCAACCAGGTCGTCGACGAGGCCGGCGGCGAGAATCAGCGCGGGGGCCGGCAGCAGGCGCCAGAGGAGCGGAAAGCCTTGTTTCACGACGGCTGCACCGCTGAGCGGAGAGGCGACCAACAGCGCCAGCGCCGCCGCGAACGAGATCACGATGGCCACTCCGCCAGTGCGTGGCACGGCGCGCGTGTGCACTTTGCGGTAGGCGTCAGGCTGGTCGACCCACCCGCGGCGGAGGCAGACATCGCGGCAGACGGGCGTCACAACCAGCGAGATCAGGAACGAGACGGCCAGTACGAACAGTATCGAGAACATGGCGTCAACAGTGGAGCGAGTGTTCGAGCCGCATCTGGCGGCAGGACGGGCTGGAAAGCGGCGCGTCCGGGTATGGCTCACGCTCCGGGAGTCCCAAAGCCGGACTCTGGGATCCTCCGCATGCCAAAGCATGTATCGACGGCGGGGGGGGCGGACTGTAGGCCCCCGACTCCAACGAGTGTGCTACTGTAATCGTTCCCACCAGGGAGCACCTCCATGCGATCGACCTCACTCGTCCGCTTGCTGGCGGCGTTCTGCTGGCTGGCGCCGGTGCTGATATTCGCGCAACCCGTACCACGCCCCGAGCATCCCCGCCCCGATTTCCAGCGCGCGAATTGGCTCAGTCTGAATGGGTCGTGGGATTTCCGCTTCGATCCCGAGGACCTGGGAATCCGGGAACGCTGGTGGGCGCCCGGCAAGGACTTCGGCGCCCGGAAGATTACGGTGCCGTTCTGTTGGGAAAGCACGCTCTCCGGCATCCACGACAAGAGCGGCCAGAAGATCGGCTGGTACCGGCGCAGGTTTTCGATCCCCGCGGCGTGGCGCGCGCGCCACGCGTGGCTGCGGTTCGACGCAGTGGATTGGCAAGCGCGCGTCTGGGTGAACGGGAAGGAGCTCGGCTCGCATGAGGGCGGCTACACGCCGTTCGAATTCGACCTGGCGGGCGCGGCCGCGCCGGGTGAAGAAGCTAGCGTGGTAGTGCGGGTATTCGACGCGACCGACCCGGAGCTGCCGCGCGGCAAGCAGACGCCGGGGTGGTACACCTACACCAGCGGCATCTGGCGGACGGTGTGGCTGGAGTCGCGGCCGGCGCGCTACATTTCACGGTTCAGGCTGGCGGCCCGGCGCGCGGGGGAGCGATGGTTCGTCGACCTGGAGGCGGTGGTTGGCGGCCCGCCAGGTTCCGAACCGTTGCGGGTCGCTTCGCCGGAGGCCGGCGTCGAGGCCCGCGAAATCGGCGTCCAACAGGGCGAGGCCAGAGCCAGCCTGGAGGTCCGGAACCCGAAGCTCTGGACCCCGGAGAGCCCCCACCTCTACGGCCTCAGTCTGGGCCTAGGCGAGGACGCGGTCGAGACCTATTTCGGGTTGCGCACGATCGGCCGCGGACGCTATGGGGATCTGCCGCACGAATCGGTGCTGCTGAACGGCATACCGGTCTATCTGCGGGGCGCGCTCGACCAGTCGTTCAACCCGCTGGGGATCTACACCGCGCCGAGCGATGCCTTCCTGCGCCGGGACATCGAGCTCGCGAAGTCGACCGGGCTGAACCTGTTGCGGATTCACATCAAGGCGGACGAGCCCCGGCGCCTGTACTGGGCCGACCGCCTGGGCATCCTCATCATGCAGGATATGCCCAGCAACTCCGAGCACAGCCCGCGCTCCCGGGAGGCCTGGGAGAGCACCATGCGCGCGGCGATCGAGCGGGACCGCAACCACCCGTCGATCGTCGCCTGGGTGGCGTTCAACGAGACCTGGGGTCTTACGGGCAAGGGAATCGCACCGTACCCGGAGAACCGCGACACTCAGGAATGGGTGCTGCGGATGTGGAAGACGATGAAGGAGGCCGATCCTACCCGGCTAGTGGAAGACAATTCGCCGGACCAGCGCGACCACGTCGAAACCGACCTGAACTCATGGCACTTCTACATCGGGGACTACGCCAGAGCGCAGGCGCACATCGCGGAGGTGGTTGCCAAGACGTTCCCCGGCTCGACGTTCAACTATGTGCCGGGCCGCAGGCAGGGGAGCGCGCCGCTGATTAATTCCGAATATGGCGCCGTGGCCGCCGGCGGGGGAGATCGGGACGTTTCCTGGGGCTTCGCATTCCTCACCACCGAGCTTCGCCGGTACGAGAAGATTCAGGGCTACGTTTACACCGAGCTGACCGATATCGAGTGGGAGCACAACGGGTTCTTCAACTACGACCGCACGCCGAAAGAGTTCGGCTACGACGCCTTTGTGCCGGGCATGACCTTGCGCGATCTCCAGGGCGAGGACTTCATCGGGTACGAGGGCCGGTTCCCGATCCGGGGCGCCGCGGGATATGAGATCGGGTTGCCGATCTTTATCAGCCACTTCTCGGAGCGCACCGCGGCGCCGGTGCTGCGCTGGTGGGTCACCGGCACCGACGACCTCGGCGCCCGGGTGGATACGAAGCCTCAAACGCGGGTGGTGAGATGGAGCCCCTACCGCGCGGCGAAGCAGCCGGACCTGGAGGTGCCGCTGCCCGGCGAACGGCCTTTCGTGGGCGCGGTGGCGCTGGAGTTGCTCGATGAATCCGGCCAGCGCATCGCGGCCAATTTCGTCCCGATCGCGGCCAAGAGCGCCCCCGCGGGGCGAACCGGCCCCTCGACGGAGGCGCGCGTGGAGGTGCTGGGGCCGCGGCTGGTGGCGTTGCGGTTCGCTCCGACGGCGGTGGCCGGCAAGCGCTTCGATGGCGATACCATGCCGGGCAAGCTGTGCGCCACGAACGAGGTTGCGGTCGAGTATCGGGTGCCGTTGCCGGACTTCGTTCAGAAGGCGGGGCCGGTGAAGTTCGAGTTGCTGGCGGAACTTGCCACGCGCGCGGGACAGGCCAAGGTGGACTGGACGCCACGCCAGTTGCCGGGGGTGGACTACCCGCAGACCGAGGCGCGCAAGTTCCCCGGCACGGTGCGCATCGAGATCGGCGGCGCGGACGCCGGCGAGGTGCAGCTTCCGGACGATCCAGCGGACGTTCGCGGCATCCTTTCGCACATCGCCGGCGTCGATCCGGGCAGCTACGGGTATTGGACGCGAGTGGCGGCGCCGGCGCGTGCGATGCCCGAGGTCACCGTGCGGCTGGAGGCCACCCGGGGCCTATCGGTTTACGGGGAAGGCATGGGACGCTACGGCGTCGACCCCACCATCCTGGTGCACACCGCCAGCGACCTGGACCGGGGGCCCACCGAGTGGTTCGCCAGGGAACAGCCGGAGGCATCGCGCGGGCGGTGAGGAGACACGATGCGATTGAAGATCGACAAGAGCACCAGACACTCAAAGATCATCGGGGACTTCGGAGAGAATCTCGTCTGTAATTGGCTCTCGCGCTCGGGATTCGAGGTGACCCGGGTGGACCACACTGGCATCGACGTTGTGGCCTACAAGCGCGGACGTGGCCGTCTGGGGATCGCCGTGAGGTCAAGAACCAGGGTTGGTGGCCAGGAGAGCTCGTCGGTAACTCTCTTCAACCACGGCAAGGACGATCGCGCAAAGGTCAAGAAGGCTTGCACGGTCTTCGCCTGCAAGCCGTGGATAGCGGTGTATGTAGAGGCCAAAGACCACGCGGATCTGTACTTGACAAGTCTCCAGCATTGCGACCGCAAGTACCGGGGGCGGGGCGATAGAGCCATCGACGATTGGAAGATGAACCGCGAGCGCCGTGACGGGTACGCTTCCGACCCGAACGTAAGCCACATTCGGTTCACGTTCGCTGGGAGCGGGTCTGGCGGCATATTGGGCGGACGAGACGAGCCGGACTGACCCGGCGATTGGGGCGAGGGAGATCCCCCCATAGTCGTTAACGTAAGCTGTGGCGCACGCACTTGGCGTGCCGCGCCGGCACTCTTGGCGACGCTGAGTGAGAATTTCCGGCGCTCTACGCACTCTTGGTTATTATCGGAACACGGCGGCGGCTGCCGCACGTCTATCCGCAAGATCGGTGGCTATTCGTCACCTGGCACCTGCACGGCAGCTTGCCTCCCGGTCATTACCGGCCGCCACACAAAAGCTCGGCGGGCCAAGCCTTCGTCTGGATCGATCGCCAATTGGACGCGGCGCGTTCCGGTCCGGTGGTTCTTCGCCAGGAGCCCATTGCGCGCGTGGCGAGTGGGTTCCTTGGAGCGAGGCTTGGAACTTGGCCACTATCAGCTTGGTCCGTTTGTCGTGATGGCCAATCCTGTGCACGCTCTGTTGCTGCCGCTGGTTCCACCCAGCCACCTGCTCAAGTCGCTCGAAGGCAGCACAGCGCGGGAAGCAAACCGCCTGTTAGGCAGAACTGGGGAACCGTTCTGGCAACGCGAGTCTTACGACCACTGGGTCCGGGACGAGGCGGAGTGGAATCGGATTGCGGCCTATATCGAGAACAACCCGATCAAGGCCGGTCTGGTTGCACGAGCTGAAGAATACCCGTGGTCCGGCGCGCGCGGCGTCGCCATGAGCGGCGGGCCCAGAGGGCACCCCGGCACGCAAAGTGCGTGCGCCACGGGAGCCTCAGCGCGCCAGCGGTGGCGCGGGAAACGGACCGCGGGCCTCTTCCAGGCGCACGGCGAGTTCGAGCAGCAGTTCTTCGTCGTAGGGCCGGCCGATGAGCTGGATGCCGACAGGCAGGCCGTCCGCGGTCAGGTCGAACGGGATCACCATCGCGGGGAGGCCCAGCAGGTTCACCGGCGTCAGCGGGGCCATCGCCTCGAGCAGCCCGATCCATCGCTCTCCGATGAGCCAGCGCCGCTCGCGGTGCCGGAAGGCCACCACGCCGCAGGCGGGCGCCAGCAGCACCGGGAACTCACGCATTTCGCGAAGCAGCGCCGACCGCATGGCGTCGCGCGCGGCCAGGTTTTCGACGATCTGCCGCGCGGTGGGCTCCGGCTCCTCGAGCGCCAGAGACATCAACTCGGTGCCGGTCCAGTGCGCCTCCTGCTCATGGCCAGCGAACATCCGCTGGAGGAAAGGCGCGGGCACTCTGCCGAAGAAAAACCACCACAGCTCGGTGGCGCGCTGGAGCCCGCGCGGCCGGAACGGCTCAACCGGGAATCCGAGCTGCCCGGCGACGCCGGCGGCCTTGTCGAGGGCGGCTCGAATGGCGGGCTGAACCGGCACGTCGTAGAACTGCGGCATCAGTCCGATGCGCAGTCCGCCCAGATCCGGCTGGCGCAGGGGCACCGGCGCGGAGAAGGGGTCCTCGGTATCGTACCCGGCCGTCACTTCAAACAGCAGGCGCACGTCTTCGGCCGTGCGCGCCATGGGCCCGCCCACCCCGAGCAGGCCGCCCGGGTGGCTGATTACCGGGAAATGGCCGGCGGCGGAGACGCGGCCCGGCGTGGGCTTCAGCCCGGCAATCCCGCTGAAGTGCGCTGGCTCGCGTATCGATCCGCCACCGTCGCTGCCAATCCCGCCCGGCGAGCAGAACGACGCAATGGCCGCGGCCTCGCCTCCGCTCGAGCCCCCCGGCGTCCTTTCGAGGTCCCAGGGGCTGTTAGTGCGGCCGATGATGTAGTTGTCGGTTTCGTAGTTGTAGAGGGACTCCGGGCAATTCGTTTTCCCGAGGACGATGGCGCCCGCGGCGCGCAAGCGCGCCACCGCGGTGGCGTCTTGGGCGGCGCAATGGCCCATGCGCAGCCGGCTGCCGCAAAGCGTGGGCTGGCCTTGGACGTCGAAACTGTCCTTGATGGTGACCGGCACGCCGCCGAGGCGCCCGCGCTCGCGCTGCCCCTCCGCCGCTTTCGCCGCCGCTCGAGCCTCCTCCGCGAACACCGAAACGAACGCGTTCAGCACGGGATTCAGCCGCTCGATCTGGCGCAAGTGCGCTTCCACCAGTTCCACGGAAGAAACGCGGCCGGCGCGGACCTCGGCCGCCATTTGTGTCAACGTAAGCTTGTTGGGCATGGCTTCATGTCTATTCTAGCGGCGGCGCAAGGAAGAAGTTCTTGGAACGTGTTTCGGCGCGTCTATGTGTAGTACACTGTGGACTGGAGTCCACATATGGAAACCATCCAGGTTGTCCTCGACTCGGGACTTCTGCGAGCGACGGACCGGGCCGCGCGTCAGACGAAGCTGAATCGGTCGGCGCTGATTCGCGCCGCTCTTCGCGAGCACTTGAGGAAGTTGGAGATTCGGGAAATGGAGGCGCGGGACCGCGCGGGGTACGCGAAGAGGCCTCCCGAGGACCATGAGTTGTCCGGTTGGGAATCGGAGGCAACGTGGCCGCCGGAGTAGCCAGGGGAGACGTTCGTCTCTATCGGTTTGCTCCGCCGGACAAGCAGCGGCCAGTGGTTATCCTTACGCGCGACAGCGCCATCCAGTACCTATCCAGCGTCACCGTAGCGCCGGTTACGTCCACCATCCGCGGCGTGGCGTCCGAAGTCCTGCTCGACGAGGGGGACGGCATGAAAGGTCGCTGCGCCGTCAATCTGCACAATGCGGTCACCATTTCGCAGCAACGCTTGGGCAAGCGGTTGGCGCGGCTTGGTCCGGGACGGATGAGTGAGATCTGCTCGGCCTTGCGCTTCTCCCTCGGCTGCGACGCGCTGTAGGTTTGCGACGAACTGAACGACCGCGTGTGCCTGATATCAGCCCGCCCTGCGCGGGACCTCCGGGTGCCGATGACTTGGGTCCGTCACTTCCCGTTCCCGAACAGCGTGGAAGAGTGTGGTATGTTGTCGGCAAGATCATGCTCGAGAGAATAGGGTTCTTCCACTTTGTCTGCGATCACGGTAAGCCCCTTCCCTCACTGATAGCTGCGTTATCAGAGCACAACGAAATCAGTGGAAGTCCAGTTGTGCTGCCGGAAGCTTTCAACATAGGGAAACCTTACAGAGAAGCGGGTTGCTGCAACTTCGATCCCTCAGTCCTCTCCAGCCTCTGCGGCCTGTCGATGAAGTATCAGGTCGTGTTTGTTGCGGGGCTGATCGTCGAGACTAGTGGCAAACCCTATCCGCCGTACAGCTCCGCTTACCTCATCGATGGCGAAGGACCACGCCTGATGTGTCACAAAATGACGAAGGACGGTTACGATCATCGGAACTGCACGCCTTGCACAGCCAATTGTGACGGTGAGAATTTTGTTCGGAACTGCACGCCTTGCACAGCGAATTGTGACGGTGAGGATCCTGTTCAGTATGGAGACGCGTGTATAGGGGCAGTGATCTGCCGAGACGTCGATCACAGCCGCTTTGACGCCCTGGTGCAGCGAGTCAAGGGGTTTGATAGTGCGTGGAAGATTCTCTGTGTACCTTCGTGCATGTCCCGCCACTACTTTTCAGGCAACACACTGAGCGACCTGCGCTTGAAGGGCAAGTACGTGGTACTGGCTAACTCAGATCCAGAAGGTTGCGGGAGTTTTGTAACGAACACGGATGGCGTCAAGGTGCGGAGGGCCGAAGACTGTCACAACACGATCGATCTGTTGCCGCTGCCCACGAAGACGACGGACTCGCCCCGGTAAACCCGGGCGCTGGTCCCCACGGGACGACTCGCGCGCCGGCGCCCTGCTAGAATTACCTCGTGGCCACAGTGCATTTTCGCGAGGCCCGGCAGTGTGTGATCAACAAGGTCACCGCTGCGCGCGCGTTGTGCGCCACCGAGGAGGTCCCGCTGGATGCCGCCGACGGGCGCGTGCTCGCCGAGGCGGTGGCGGCCGATCGCGACTATCCCGCGGCCGCGCGCTCGATGCGCGATGGCTTCGCGGTCCGGTCCGAAGACCTGCCCGGACGGCTACGCGTCACGGGGGAAGTCCGCGCGGGGGAGGTGTTTGCGGGAGAGGTTGGGCGCGGCGAAGCGGTCGAGATCATGACCGGCGCGCCGGTGCCGCGCGGCGCCGACGCGGTGATCATGGTCGAGCGTGTGCAGCGCCAGGGCGACTGGATCGTTGCTCTGGCCGCCGCGCCCGGGCAGTTCATCAACCCGCAAGGCTCGGAGGCGCGCGCAGGCGAGCGGGTGCTCGAAGCGGGCCAGCGCATCGGCTTCGCCGAGATCGCTTTGCTGGCCACCGCGGGAATGACGACGGTGCGCGTGAATCGCCGGCCGCGCGTTGCCGTGCTCCCCACGGGAGACGAGGTCGTCGAGATTGCCGAGCGGCCGCTGGCGCACCAGGTCCGCAACTCCAACGCGCACTCGCTCGCCGCGCAGGTCCGCCGCGCGGGCGGAATCCCGGAGATTCTGCCGGTGGCGCGCGACGCCGCCGAGTCCATTCGAACGCTTATTGAACGGGGCCTGGCCGCGGATCTGCTGCTGATCTCCGGCGGCGTTTCGGCCGGGAAGTACGACTTGGTCGAGCCAGTGCTGGCCTCGCTCGGCGCCGAGTTCTATTTCGACCGCGTGTTGATTCGGCCCGGCCAGCCGCTGGTATTCGGAGTGGTCCGCGAGAGATTCTTCTTCGGATTGCCCGGCAACCCGGCTTCGACGATGGTGACCTTCCAGGTCTTTGCGCGCGCGGCGGTGGAACTGCTGGCAGGCGAGCGCGAGCCTCGTCTGCCGCTCACCCTGGCGCGGCTTACAGTCGCTTTTCGCCACAAACCCGGGCTGACGCGCTTTCTGCCGGCGCGGCTGAGCGCGGACGGCGCGGAACTGACGCCGCTGGCCTGGCGCGGGTCGGGAGACATCCCGGCGCTGGCGCGCGCCAATGCCTTCCTGGTGGCCCGCGCCGAGCAGGAGGACTGGAACGCGGGAGATCTCATCGAGGTGCTGGTCAAATGAAGCGGCTGTCGCACTTCGATGAACAGGGCGCTGCGCGAATGGTGGACGTGTCGGCCAAGCCGGCGACGGCGCGCAGCGCGCGGGCGCGGGCCTTCGTGCGCATCCGGCCCGCTGTGCTGAAGAAGCTGCCGGAGAACCCCAAGGGCAATCCGCTCGAGATCGCGCGCATCGCCGGCATCGCCGCCGCCAAAAGGACGGCCGAGTTGATCCCGCTTTGCCATCCGCTGATGCTCACCCATGCCGACGTCGAAGTCCGGGTGGTAAGAGGCGGGGTGCGAATTGTATCGTCCGCGGCGACCCTCGGCCCCACCGGCGTCGAGATGGAAGCGCTGACCGCGGCCGCGGTGGCCGCACTGACGGTTTACGACATGACCAAGGCGCTCGACAGAAGTATCGAGATCCAGGATCTCTACCTGCTCGAGAAGACCGGCGGGAAAAGCGGCGCTTTCCGGCGCCCGGGGACGCGGAGGAAATGACTCAAGCCGCGGTGTTGACGATCAGCGACTCGGTGTGCGCCGGCAGGCGGACGGACCTTTCCGGTCCCGCCGTGCGCGAGCGGCTGGAGCGGCTGGGCTGGTCGGTCTCGGTGCTGGAGGTTCTGCCGGATGAGGCCGCGATGATCGCCGAACGGCTGGCGACGCTGGCCGACGGCAACCAGGTGTCGGCCATTTTCACGACCGGCGGCACCGGAGTGGCGGCGCGCGACGTCACTCCCGAGGCCACCCGCTCGGTGCTGGACCGCGAGATCCCCGGGTTGGGCGAGCTGATGCGCGACCGCGGCCGGAGTTCCACGCCGCTGGCCGTGCTCTCTCGCGCTGTGGCGGGGACGCGCGGGCGGGTGCTGCTGGTCAACTTGCCGGGCTCGCCCCGCGGCGCGGTGGAGTCTCTGGATGCGATTGTGGACGTGCTGCCGCACATTCTGGAACTGCTGCGCGGCAAAACGGACCATGCGGCTACCCCAGGCCCTTCTTGATCAGAAGCGCCGCGGCGCAGGCCCCGATCAGAACCGGAAGGGCGTGGATCGCCCAGTCCGCCGCGCCGTTGGTGCAGTGCATCCAGATGTGGCCGAGGTCCATCTCCGGGAAATGGAAGTCACTGCCCAGGTGGCTGATGTCGCCCAAACCGAGAGCCAGGAAAGCTGCCACACCCCACCGCCACGGGCGCTGGGGCCGAAACGTGCCCACTATGCAGCCGGCCGCAAACAGGGCGGTGTGGGACAGGAACTGGGGAATACCCTGCTTGTCCGGGTAGAGGATATCCGGGATGCGCGCGGCGGTCCAACTGAGCGTGCCGGCTGCCAGCCACCAGAAAACATCGTGTGGATGCCGGGGACCAGTGGCGGTCTCGGGCATGGGGCGATCTCGGCCCACGGCCGAATTGTACAATAGTAGGGACGCCGGTGTGACGGGATTCGCGCCGCGGGCGTCTCCAATCCAATGCTCATGATCCGACCGCTGATTGCCGGGCTGGTGGCAGCAGGCCTGGCGGCGTCCCAGGCGCCTCCCCAAGAGGTTTTCAAAACCGGAGTGAATATTGTGGTTGCGCCCACCGTCGTCACCGACCGCAGTGGCGATTACGTCAACGGGCTCCGGCCGCAGGACTTCCGCCTCTCCGATAACGACAAGCTGCAAAGCATCAAAGTCGATGTCACCTGGGTTCCGATCTCGCTGGTGGTGGCGATTCAGGCGAACTCCTCCGCCGAGCCGGTCCTGCCCAAGATCCAGAAGATCGCGCCGCTGTTCAAGCCGATGGTAGTCGGGGACCAGGGCGAGGTGGCGATCATCGCCTTCGACCACCGGATCCAGGTGCTCCAGGATTTCACCAGCGATACCGACAAGCTGGATGCGGCGCTCAAGAAGATCAAGCCCGGCAGCAGCAGCAGCCGCATGGTGGACGCGGTGGTGGAGGCTACGAACATGCTCCGCAGACGGTCTCCGGAGCGGCGCCGCATCCTGCTGCTGATCAGCGAGACGCGGGACATGGGCAGCGCGGCCAAAGTGCGCCAGGCGCTCACCGGGCTCCAGTTCGAGAATGTGAATGTTTACTCGGTGAATATCAACCGGCTGATTGGCACGCTGCTGGGCAAGCCGCAGCCGCCCCGGCCCGACCCCATCCCTTACACCGCCAGACCGATGCCGGCCGGCGTCCCTCCGACTCCCCAGGCGGCGGCCCAGGTGACTGGAAACCCCTCCAACTCGGGTAATGTCATTCCGGTCATCGTCGAGATCTTCAAGCAGGCTAAAGCGATCTTCGTCAGTAACCCGATTGAAGTCTTCACCAAGTGGACCGGCGGCAGGGAACGCGCCTTCCTCACCGAGAGGGACCTGGAGAACGCCATCATCGGCGTCGGCAACGAACTGCACTCCGAATACCTGATCACCTACACGCCCAATAACAAGGAGGAGGGGGGCTTCCACGAAATCGTGGTAACCGTGCCTGACCGGCCCGGCGTGAAAGTGCGCACGCGCCCGGGCTACTGGGTCGCGGCTCGCTTCTAAACGCGCAACCGAGCGACTGCCTAGGCGGTCGGTAGGATAGGGCTCCAGCCCTGTCCCGGTTGCCCTTTTCTTGCCCCCCGCCCGGACCGGGCGCGCATTTGAGAGCATGTAGGTTGTGGATTGGGCGATCAGGCGGCGGCTGATGGTGGAGCGGCAGCTCCGCGGGCGCGGGATCTGGGACGAGCGGGTCCTGGCGGCCATGCTCGAGATCCCCCGCGAGGAGTTCGTCCCGGAGCCGCAACGCGCCTCCAGCTACGCGGACGAACCGGCGTCAATCGGGCACGGCCAGACCATCTCACAACCGTACATGGTGGCGCTGATGGTGCAGTGCCTGGAATTGGCGGGCACCGAGACCGTGCTCGAGGTGGGTGGCGGGTGCGGCTATCACGCGGCGGTGCTCGCAGCGCTGGCCGCGCGCGTCATTACCATCGAACTGATTCCCGAGTTGGCCCGCATGGCGCGGCAGAACCTGGAGCGGACCGGGCGCTCGCACAACATCGTTGTAGTCAACGCGGATGGCTCGCGGGGGCACGCGGAATTCGCGCCTTATGACGCGATTTCGGTGGCGGCGGCGGCCCCCGAGGTCCCGCCCGCCCTGCTGGAGCAGCTCAAAGACGAGGGCAGGATGGTGATGCCGGTGGGATCTGGTTGGGACCAGGAACTGCTGGTGCTGCACAAGTCGGGCGGGGAGGTGAGGTCGCGGGTAGCCGCCTACTGCCGCTTCGTTCCGCTGCGGGAGGGCGGCCCGCAGGATCCGGATTGAGAGGACCCCTATCCCGCCGCGGCTTCCAGCACCGCGCCGAAGCGGCGCTCGCGGGAGTAAAAGGCGTCCAGGGCAGCCTGAAGGTCGGCGGCCTCGAAATCCGGCCACATGCGCTGGGAGAAGTAGAGTTCGGCGTAGGCGCATTCCCAGAGCAGAAAATCGCTCAGCCGCTGTTCCCCTCCGGTGCGGATCAGCAGATCGACGTCCGGGCAGGCTGGCGAGTGGATGGTGTTCGCCAGCAGGCGGGAGAACTCCTCGCGCGCGGTCTCCCGTCCCGGTTTGAGGCGCCGGGCGGCGCGCAGGATGGCATCCCGGGCCGAGTAATCGACGGCAATCCGCAGGTGGAGCGCGCGGCCCCGCGCGGTTGCGCGCTCGGCCGCTTCGATCTCCTGGCGCAAGGTGGGAGCAAGCCGGTCGCGGCGGCCAATCACGCTGATGCGAATGCCGTTGGCGGCGCACTCGGCGGTTTCCTTGCGCAGGTACTCATGAAAGAGCTGCATCAGCGTCGCGATTTCCCGCGGGGGACGCTGCCAGTTGTCGGAGGAGAAGGCGTAGAGCGTGAGCGTGCCGACGCCGAGCTTGGGCGCGGCCTCGACGGCGCGGCGGACGGCCAGGGCGCCGCGGCGGTGTCCGGCCACCCGCGCCAGACCGCGCGCCCTCGCCCAACGACCGTTGCCGTCCATGATGATGGCGACGTGAAGCGGGGGAGCGCTGGGTTGCCGCTGGGCCAGGGCCAGATTGTGCAAATCACTTTCCTGCATAAAGTCACGGCGCAAAAAAATGCGCCCTCAGCGCTCCCGCATCGCGCGGATCAGCGCTTCCATGTGGTCCAGGTACCGTTCCAGGGCGTGCCGCCCCTCGTCACTCAGCCGGTATTCGGTCTTGGGAAGCCGCCCGTCAAAGTACTTCGTGCAGACGATGTAGCCCGCCTCCTCCAGCTTACGAGCGTGCACGCTCAGGTTTCCATCGGTGGTCTTCAGCAGTTTCTTCAGGTCGTTGAAGGTCAGCGTCCGGTTTACCGCCAGCGCGCTGACGATGCCCAGCCGCATGCGCTCGTGGATCAGCCGGTCCAGCCCTGGCGCTCCGGCGCCCGCGGCATGCCCGCCGACCTTGCGAAGCGGACCGGCCGCGGCGTCGGGCTTCTCGGGGGCAGGCCGGGGAAGGGCGCCTTGTCTAGCCACCGTATCTCCTTACGATGATGATGCCGAAAACAATGTGGAGGCCTCCGAAGCCGGCGACCATCAGGCCGGCTCCCCAAGAGACCGGCAGGAACAGGGCCGTCGCACCCACGGCCATGAAACACAACCCCATCACCGGAACGACTTTGACGGAAAAGGCCCCGCCGGTCACGATTCCCGTGCCGTAAAGCAGCATCCAGGTTCCGGGGAGTGCGCTCGAGAGCCCGGCGCGGTACAGCACGGCGGTCAGCAGCGCGCCCACCACCATGGGAGGGGAAAAGCTCAGCGCGAAGCGCTTTCCGGGCATCGAGAAGAGCGGCATTTTGGACGCCCGCGCCTTCCGCATGGTAGCGCCGCCAGCAATCGCCAGCGCTATCAACGCTTCGGCCAGCCAGACAACAAGCCCAGCGTCGAGGCTGGAGACGCGGGAAGCCAGCATGGCCGCGGCGACTGCGGTGCCTCCAACGATGACCAGCCCCCAGCCGGATACTGCCGTGAAAGCCGTCGCCCGTTCCATGGTCTCGCGGATGTAGCGGAGGTTGTCCATGGCATGCGTATGCAGGGCAGCGGGCTCCGGTGGGAGAGGGTGGGCCGTCTGGGCGGGGAGCACGGAACCAGTATAAAACCGGGGCGCATTCATGTCAAGTACTTTGCATGGCAAAGTTAGTTACGCCCCCACACGCCGAGGGTGTGTACTCGCTGCGCAAACCGCCGATATTACGGGGTGCGCGCCCCGCGCCCGGCATGCCTTGACGGCTTGGGGCGATGCGGGGGCCTAGACCACATAGCGCTCCCCCGCCGTCCCCTTCAGGCCGACCACTCCCTCGCTCTCGAGCTGGCGGACGAGCGCGATGATCTGCTGCTGGGCGGCTTCGACGTCTTTGATCTTGATCGGGCCCAGCGCCTCCATGTCCTCGCGCAGGATTTCGGCGCCGCGCAGCGACATGCACTCGGTAAAATGGCGCTTCAACTCGTCGCTGGTGCCTTTTAGGGCGATGGTCAGCAGCTTGCGGTCGACCCGGCTCAGGACCTCCTGGATGCCGCTGTGGTCGATCAGCGCCAGGTCCTCGAACACGAACATGAGCTGGCGGATAGTTTCCACCAGGCCCGAATCGCGCTGCTCGATGGAGTTCAGGATCTCCTTGCTCAGCGCCGAGTCCATGCGGTTGAACATCTCCGAAACCGCCCGCACCCCGCCGTAGGATTCCCGGCTGACCTCGCCCAGCGCATTGAGCTTCTGCCCGATGATGGCGGCGATTTTGGAGATGATTTCCGGCGAGATCCGGTCCAGCCGGGCCATGCGGAAGGCCACGTCGGCGCGCATCTCCAGCGGCAGCGAGATCAGCAGCGCGGCGGCCTGCGAGGGATTCAGATGGGAGAGGATGAGCGCCACCATTTGCGGATGCTCGCTGTGGATGAACCGGGCGAGCTGCTGCGGATCGGCCTTCTGAAGGGCATCGAAGCTGGCGAATCCGGTGCCCAACGCCTTGACCAGCCGGTCGAGCAACCGGGTGGCAGCCTCCGCTCCGAAGGCGCCCACCAACAGCTTGCGCGCGTAATCCAGTCCCCCCTTGAGCACGTAGTCGTGGGCCACGGTCATGTCGAAGAACTCTTGCAGGACGACTTCGGCCTCCTCGTTGCTGATCGAGCCCACGCGTGCCACCTCGCGGCTGACCTTCTGCACTTCCTCCTCCTCGAGATGCTTGACGATCTCGGCGCTGACTTGGTCGCCGAGGGAAACCAGCAGAATGGCCGCTTTCTGCGCACCGGAGAGAGGTTCTGGGGAGACTTGGGCGTTGACGATCATGGCAAGGGCGCGGACTACGGGCAGATTGGCCCGCTGGCGAACCCGCGCGGTCCTCTACCAACAGGATCGGCCCGCCGGCCCGGGGGCCTCAATCAGTGGAACACCGGACTCCTGCGGAAAGGCTGCTGTATGCAGGTGTACGGTGTTCTTATTCGTACCGCAAGGCGCTGATGGGGTCGATGCGGGAGGCGCGGCGGCCCGGGAGGTAGCCGGCCAGGAGCGCGATGGCGGCCAGAAGGACCCCCGCCGCGGCGAAGGTGACGGGGTCGGCCGCCGTGATGCCGAACAACTGCGACTGGATCAGGCGGCTGAGCGCCAGCGCGACCGGCACGCCAATGGCGATCCCCGCCAGCGCCAGGAGGCTCGCCTCCTTAAGTACCAACAAGAGCACGCTGTTCCGTGAGGCGCCGAGCGCGATCCGAACGCCGATCTCGGCCGTCCGCCTGGCCATCGTGTAAGCGATGACGCCGTACAGGCCCATCGCCGCCAGCAGCGTGGCCAGCGCGCCGAAGGCGGCCGCCAGCAGCGCGATCAGGCGCTCGGTGAAAACCGATTCCTCCACCCGCACCTTCATGGACTTCATGTTCCAGACGGGCAGGTTGGCGTCCAACTGCTGGACCAGCCGGCGGATCTGGGGGCCAATCTGGCTCCCCTCGCGCCCGGTGCGCACATAGAAAGTCAGGTGCCCGATCCGTTCGTCCTGTGCGTACGGGAAGTAGTAATAGCGGGAGGCGGCCTCTCGCGGGTTCCCGTGGTTGGTGGCAGCCACGACGCCCACGATCTCGCGGTCGAGCTCGGTGCGGGTGTGCCCCAGACGGCGGCCGAGAGGACTCTGTTTGCCGAAGTAGTACCGCGCGAAGACGTCGTTGACGATGACGACCTTGGGGGCCGCGGCGTCGTCGCGCTCGGAGAAGTCGCGGCCGTCGAGCAGCCGGATGCCCATGGCGCGGAAGTACCCCGGACTCGCCGTCTGCCAGGAAGCCCCGGCTTCCTCGTCCTCCTTGGGCTGATAGCCTTCCACGTTCACGCTGCCGCCGCTGTTGCCGCCGGTGAACGGTCCGGAGCTCGCGGCGGCCACGGCGCGCACCTCCGGCAGGGCGGCCAGGCGCTCCCGCAATTCGCGATACAGCGCCAGGCCGCGCTGGCTATCGTAGCCGCTGGCCGAGGGATCGAGATCGAAGGTCAACAGGTTCTCGGCCCGGAAACCGAGATTTACGCGCAGCAGGTTGTACAGACTGCGCGTAAACAGTCCGGCGCCCACCAGCAGCAAAAGGGAGAGGGCGATCTGCGCCACCACCAGGACGCGGCGGAAGCGGGCCTGGCCTCGAGCGGCCGCAACACTCGCCGCCATGCCCTTAAGCACCGGCGCAAGGTCGGGACGGGCCGCCTGAAGCGCGGGAATCAACCCGAAGGCCAGGCCGGTCGCTAGCGACAGCGCCACGGCGAAGCCGAGCAACCGCAGGTCGATGGCATAAGAGAGCCACCCTTCATCCTCGACCAGCCGGAGCAGGCTGCGGGTAGTCCAGAAAGCCACCAGCAGGCCCAACAGGCCGCCGGCGATCGACAGCACCCCGTTTTCCAGCAGCAGTTGGCGAATGATCGGCCAACGCCCGGCGCCAAGGGCCAGCCGGATGGCGATCTCCTTCTGCCGTGCGGCGGCGCGCGCCGCGAGCAGGCCGGCCAGGTTGGCGCAGGCGATCAGCAGCACCAGTCCGACCATGGCCATCAGCGCCATCAACGGAGTCTGCCATTGCGTGCGCAGCTCGTTGATGCCCTGCGCGGCGCCCAGGAGTTGGATCCGTTGGGCGAGGTAGCGCCCGCGCTCCCGCTCGTTCCGCAACCGGCCCACTTGCGCCAGCTCCTCCTCGATGATCGGGTGGTAGACGGTGTCGATGGCGGCCTCAGCCTGCCGGCGCGACATTCCGGGCTTCAGCCGGGCAAAGATGTTCAGCCAGCGCACACCCCGGTCGAGCAGGAAGCGACCCAACAGCGGCGTGACTTGCGGCATCATGTTGAGCGGCGCGTAGAGCTCGGGCGCCCCGCCCGCCAGCACGCCATGGAATCCGGGCCGCACCACGCCGATGACCACCATCGGCTGCCCGTTCACGTTCACCTTCTGGTTCAGGATGGAGTCCTTGCCGCCGAAGCGGGTTTGCCAGGCTCCGTAGCTCAACACCACGACCGGGTTCGAGCCCGGCGCGCCCTCGTCCTCGGGCGTGAACACCCGTCCCCGAGCGGCCTGGACCCCCAGAACCTGGAAAAAGTTGCCGGACACCAACTGCGCGTCCACGCGCTCGGTGTGGCCGCTGTAAAACAGGTTGACGCTGGCGCCGGCGCGGGCCATCACCCCGTCGAGCATAGTGGCGCGGTCGCGCACGTCCTTGTAGAGCGGATAGGAGAAGACCGTCTCGTGGTTGTCGGCGGTCGCCATGCCGGGCGGCATGTACTCCCGGTGGAACACCACCAAACGCCCCGGATCGCGTACCGGAAGCGAGCGCAGCATCACCTGGTCCAGCAGCGAGAAGATCGACGTATTGGCGCCGATGCCCAGCGCCAGTGACAGCACGGCCACGGCGGTGAACATGGGGCTGCGGCGCAGCGTCCTGAGCGCGAACCGGAGGTCGTTCCACATGACTTGAAGATAGACGTGCCAGCGCCCGTGCGGTTACGCCTCGAATGGAACGAGATATCATGGACGCAGGCGGAACCGCCTGCGCCACCCGTGGGGCAGGCTGTTTGGCCTGCCTCGGAGGATCACATGCAAGGCTCCAACGCCTGGAGGATGAGCACAGCCGTGTTCGCCCTGCTGTTCTGCGCCGGCTGCGCCTCGGTGAAGATCACGATCCCGAAGTACAGCGTCCCAACGCCGCAGGCTCCCGGCCGGTTCCTGGCCGGGGCGGCCAAGGTGGAGATCACCCCGCCGCCCGGATATCCGCTGGGCGGGCACTCGATCGCGGGCCGCATCGCCCGCGGCTACTGGACTCGCCTGTACGCGCGCTCCTTTGTTTTTCAGGATGCCCAGGGCCGCAGCGTGGCGCTGGTCTCCTGCGAACTGTTTGCGATCCCCGCGGGGCTGCACGCGGAGGTGGCGCGGCTGGTGGCGAGCGAACACCATGTCCCGCTGGGTCCCGAGGCTCTGATCCTGGCCGCCACGCATACCCATCACGGCCCGGCAGGGTACATGTCGTCGGCGACCTACAACTGGGGCGGGCCGCTGCCGGGCTTCGACGGCGCGCTGTTCCATTTCCTGGCGGAGCGAATCGCCAAGGCGGTCGGCGACGCCTGGCAGGACGCGCGAAGCTCCTCCGGCAGCCGGCACCAGGTCATACTGCGAAGCGGCTACGCGCTGGACCTGCAACGCAACCGGGCGATCGACGCTTTCTTCCGCAACCCGCAAGACGACATCGCGGCGGTCCTCGACGCCAGCGCGAGCGCCGGGATGAACTGCCCGGACGGTTCCCTCCGGAACTGCCCTCGCTACCTGGCCGTCGATCCGACCCTCAAGGTTCTGGAGGTGCTGCGCGACGGGCGGCGCATCGCGCTGCTGGTTTTCTTCGCCGTGCACCCCACCGCCATGACGCACGACAGCCCGCTGTATTCCTCCGATCTGACCGGCCACGCGATGAACCTGCTCGAGCGCGACGCCGGAAAAGCAGGCCGCTGGATCGCCGGCTTTTTCAATGGCGCGGAGGGCGACGTATCGCCGCGATGGTCGATGCAGAACCGCGACGATGTGCTGCGCTTGGGAGAGCGGCTGGCGCGGTCGGTGCGGGAAGTTTTGAAGAGCGCCGGAGCGCCGGAAGAGGTCGCCGAAATCGAAAGCTCCGGCAAGGCTTTTCAGGCCTATCCGCGCAGCCCGGATACCGCCGGTTTCACTCCGCGCCCCGAGGTGGGTGTAGCCTCCCTGGGGGGCGCGGAAGACGGGCGCACCATCTTCTACAACTACGGATGGCATGGCGGCGTCACCCGGGGAGCGAACGCGGACGATGCGAAGATCCCCGCCCTGGAGCGGCGCGACATCGGGCTGTTGAAAGTCCTGAAACCGTTTCTCGACTCTCCGCGGAGCTACCCGCGCGAGTTCCCGGTTTCCGTGGCCCGCATCGGGAACTCGTTGCGGCTGGCGGCGCTCCCGGTCGAGATGACGACGGTAATGGGCCGGCAACTGCGAAGCAGGCTGCTGGCGGAGTTCGGGCAGCCGTTCGTCCTGGTGGGGCTGGCCAACGAATACTTGGGGTACACGGTGAGCCGGGAGGAATACGCCGCGCAGAACTACGAAGGAAGCTCGACGATCTTCGGCAAGGAGGAAGGAAGGGTGATCGGCGAGTTGCTGGTGAAGGTAGGGCGGAAACCGGAGCCCGCGCCGAATCCGGTTCCCGCACGCAAATTCGACGCCGGACCGAAATCCCCCTTGCGCTTCGGACCGGAGTTGTTCGGCGAGCCCCGCAATGTGCCGTATGAAGATCTCGAGCCGCTCATGCCGGATGCCCAGCACCGCGTCGACGACCGCGCGCCGCGCTTCCAATGGGAGGAAGATGCCGGCACGGACTGGGCGACGGACAAGCGAAGAGTGGCCATCCTCGGAAGGGACGGCAGCGTGGCCGATGATGACAGCGGTCCCAATCTGCTGACGGTGCTTGTGGACGGAACATCGACCGCGGGGAAACGCACCTGGACCGCAATCTGGCTGGCGCCGGGGGAGAGCGCCGGCGGGGCGGAATACCTCTTCCGCGTCGAGACTCCGGACGGCGGCCCCCCGGTCTGCTCGCAGCCGTTTCGCCTCGGCAAACCCATCGTCAAGGTGCCGATGCCGCCCCAGCCTAGGGCCGGCTCGTGCCCGTCCGATCGGAGCGAACCATGAAAACCCGGCGACTGTGGATCGCAGCCATTTTGGCGGTAAGCCTGGCGGCTTGCCATGTGCGTTACATCCCCGTGCGCGAGGCGCGCTTCCGCACCGAAACCGCGCGCAGCGAGCGCCTCCAGCTTCCGCTGACCGCTGGCGGCCGGGCGAAACTCCTGGGCTTCCTTCGAGCCGGCGGAGACAGCGATCGCGTTGGCAACACGCTAGTCGATCCCGCGGCCGAAACGCACTACGGGCCGTTGCTGGATCGGCTCGCCGACCCCGCTCCCCTGACGCTCGACGACCTGTTGGAGAAGCGCGCCCTCCGCAAGTGGCTCTCCGGGCCGGTGCTTCGGCAGGTGATCGATGCGCGCGAGGAGTCTCCGCCGGCGATCAGCCCGGTCGCTGTCGGCGACGGCCGGTACTGGTGGATCTTCTATCCGCGCCACAAGCGGCTGGAGGAACTGCTGGTGACGCTGTCGGCGGAGCCGCGCAAGCCGAAGCGTTAGGAGAACCCAGATGCATGAACGGCTGCTTGCGAGTCTTGAATCGGTAGCCGAGGTGAGGCTGGTCACCGCGCTCCGGCACGAGCAACTCGGCTTCCCCAACGGCAAGGATCTGCGAATCTTCATCCCCGACGTGCACCTGATCAGCGAGAAGCGCCTCATCGAGGGTGAGTTCACCTATAGCACGAATCACCCCGAACTGCTCACCAGCGTGGTCAAGACGCTGACCGACTTGAGGAGTCAGGCCGCCCAGGACGAGACCGTTGAAGTCTACCAGATCGGCGACTTTCTCGATCTGTGGCGGGAAGCCCCCCAGCCGGACGAGCCGTCCGAAGTCCCGGCGCGCATCAAGGACGATCACGAGGATCTGATCACAGCGTTCCTCGATCGCCGGCTCAAGGCGCACTTCCTGCTCGGGAATCACGATTTCGACCTGTACCAGTGGGCGGACTACGCGGGCTGGGAACGCCGCTACTACCTTCCCGACTCCCCGCCCAGCGTCATCGTGCTGCACGGCGACTACTTCGACTGGGTCGAGCGTCTGCCCGCGTCGATCAAGCAGATATTCGTCTATTTGTTTTCCGCCCGCGTAGCTCCGAACGACTACGTGTTGGGTCAGATGCGCGCGCTGTCGCGGCAGTCGCACGCCGGCCGGGACTATCGCCGCCAGATCCAGTTGGCGCAGGCCGCCCCGATCGGCCCCCTCCGCTCGCCCCGTGCGAACGGCATCCCGCCCGAGTGGAACGTGCAACGGGAAGGCGTCGCCGATGCAGCCAGTCTCACCTTTCTCGATTCCGCATACCAGGAGTGCCTCCAGGCAAACCAGGAATTCGGGGTGAATTTCAAGGTGGCGATTATCGGCCACACTCACCATGCGAGGATCGCGGTGCGCGAGACCGCCGGCGGGGGCCTGTTCACACTCATCGATTGCGGCGCGTGGATTGAGAACTGCCAAGCCCGGGATGACGCCGATCCCTCGCCGAACGCGCAGATCGCCGCGCTATCGGGCGGGGAGGCGCGGGTCTACCAGCTCGCGCCGAAGCCAATTACGCCGCCGGTTCGTGTTCCGGGCGCGGCTTGAAGGAGAAGAACCCGCGCACGTTCTCCCAGAGCAAGGTCGAGAAGTTCTTGTCCAGGTACGAGCGGATCGAGACGTAGCACTGGTCGCAGGTGTTCTGGGTGGTGAACTCGCTCACCATGCGTGCCTGCTGGTCGAGCGGGTATCGCCGGAACTGCATCGAGCAGGGCTGCAGCGCGCCCTCGGCGGTGACCACCAGGAAGCGCAGGCCGGCCTTGCATCCCGGCGTGCCAGCGTTCTCGAAGTAGCGGCGGGTGGCCTCCATCGTGGTGGGAGAGTTGACGATCCAGTTGGTGTGGTCGCGCCGCGTCTCCACCCGGTCCAGCTCGCGGTTGAGGATGGCGAATTGTTCGGGCGAGGTGAGCATGTAGTCCCGGCAGCCGGTGCGCCGTGGGGAGTAGGCGCTGTAACAGATGTTGACGCCCCACTCCCGCGCTTTATCGGCGGCGGCATTGATCTCGGGCAGGTTCTCGCTGGTGATGCAGGTGTTGAGCACGATATCGTCGTGCCCGAGTGCGGCCAGACGCGGGATGATGCGGCTCAGGTGTGCGTAAAGACCGGGGTGGCGGCGGAACTGGTCGTGGCGCTCGTCGGGGAAATCCAGGCTCACCGAGAACTGGCCGACGCCGGCCTCACCGAGCGCCAGGTAGCGCTCTTCGGTCATCAGCGACCAGTTCGAGACCAGGATCGTGTAGGGCAAGCCGGAGTCGCACTGGATGCTCCGCACCACCTCGACCAGGTCCTCGCGCAGGAGCGGTTCCCCGCCCGAGACCTGCACCACACAGGGGCGCAGCACCTCCATGTATCGCCGGTAGTCGGCAGGCTTGAGGTTGCGCGAGTTGTCCTTGGGGCCGCCGTGGTCGCAGTGCTTGCACCAGCAGGTGCACGAGTCGGTCACCTCGAAGGAGACGACCACGGGCCGCTGGGCCACCCAGTTCCGGGAGCCTCGTCCGATGATCCGCAGCGATTCGACCAGGGGGACCTTACGCATACACGCTTAACTGGCTTATTAGAGCACAGGATAGCGGAATCTTCGACTGGCCGAGCCTGTGTGGGGCGTTTTCGGGCCTAAACGGCGAAAAACAGGCGCCAACCGCGCTACGGGCGCTAACCGCGCGGCATCCCGCCTCCGGCGGGCGCTGACCGCGCAGCATTCCGCCTCCGGCGGATAGGCGTTCCCCGTTTACGGCTTCTTCGGTTGCGGAGAGGCTACCTGGTCGCCGTACTGGATCTGCACGTCGCTCTTGAACTGCTTGTAGTTCTCGTACTTCACCAGCATCCGGATCCGTTGGGGCCCCTGCTCGAAGTTCAGGACGTCATCGGCGCGGGTATATCTGGGGAACCAATACTTGCCGTCGATCTGCTCGCGGTAGGTCTCGAACTTCGGGAACTGGTTGTTCTTGCCGACAATGCCCACGCCGCGGCCGTACGACTTGACGATCTGCAGGTCGCGGTCGTCCACCCAAATCTCTCCCTGGAAGTACCGCTGACCCTTTTCCATCTTCTTCGGCTTGACGGCGAAGACGTAGCAGGGAATCTCGTCCGCGTTCTGCTTGCCCAGGTAGCGGATGTCGTATTTCGGGATCTCGGCGCTGGTCAGCACGAACGGCTGGACGTTCCGCAGGTCCGCCTCGTCCTCGGGGGTGAGCTGGATGTGCGCCAGCGTTTGGACCGGTGCCCTAACGACCCGCTCGGTACGCTTTCCCTCCGGGGAGAAGATGACGTCCACGACCATCTCCCACCGTCCCTCGGGAGCGCCGCCGGCGTCCACTTCCTGAACGCGCGCGGTCTGGCGATAGGTGTAATTCTCTCGCGCGCGGGCGAACTCGGCTTCCTTGGCGGAGAACTTGGCGATGATGTCCTGGATCTGGGCTTCGGAAACGTCCGCCTTGCCGGTTTCGGGCCAGCCGGAGTCTGGCTCGGTAGCCCAGACGCCTGCCGCTGCCACGGCCAACAGAAGACTTGCACGGGTCAGTGATCGCATATCCCCTCGCTATCCATTCTAGACGCCGCCGGGGCCGCGCGCGTTGCAGCCTGCCGTAACATATGGGAATGGAACTGGAGTACCGCGAGTCGCTGCCGGATCCCAGCGAGTATTTCGCGCTGTTCGAATCCGCCGGGTGGAACCAGGAGTACGGCCTGACGCCCGGGGAACTGCACGGGGCTGTCGGCCGGAGCTGGTTTCTGTTGACGGCCTATTGGGAGGGGAGACTGGTCGGAACCGGCCGGGTGATCTCCGACGGGGTACTCCACGCGCTGATCGTGGACGTGATCGTGCTGCCGGAGTACCAGGGCAGCGGCATCGGGACGTCGATCATGGCCCGGCTCATCGAGCGCTGCCTCGACGCTCGCATCCGCGATGTGCAACTGTTCTGCGCCCGGGGCAAAGCTCCGTTCTACCGCCGCCTGGGATTCGTCGACCGGTCCGCGGACGCGCCGGGCATGGATTTCAAGGGCCCGCCCGTGCAAACGGACGCCGCGTCATAATCGAGCCATGGGCATGCGCCTGCGGACGGCACAAGGCAAACTGAAGATCGAGCACAGCATCATCGATGGAGTGCGCGAGATGCTGGAGCGGCTGCTGGCGGCAAACCCCGAGATTCGCTCGGTGATCCCGGGGGTGATCCGGCCCGTGCGCGACGCGCGCGGAAAGGTCCGGGTGCGGGTTACGGTTCCGACGGCGAACGGCTGGAAAGCGATCGCCTTGAGCGCGGGTGCGCGTCAGGAGCTATTCATCAGCACGGCGCTGGATCGCGGGCAGCTCGAGCGGGCGATCGACCGGGCGCTGGCGGCGGATTGACGATCGCCCGCGGGGCCAGATGCTGACGGTCACCGAGGGGTTCCCGAAACTGGAAACGAGCACGCGATAGCTTTGCCTGTCCGGGGCGGCTTCAGCCACCCGGGCCAGGCCCCTGTCGACGGCTAGCGACAGTGGCGATGACGAAAACAGGTCGAGTGTCACGGTTCGCTCGCCCTCGCCGAACTCGACCGTCGCGGTGATGGCGCCGTCATCCTCCAGGCGCGAGATGCGCTTCTTGCCCAGGGATGCGAACTTCGCGGTGTCGCCGAGGAATGCGATGCCCGACGGTCCGACGGGCACGACGACAAAATAGGAGCCGTCTGCGTCGACGGTGCGGCGAATGTCCGCCCCCGAGGGGACGATTTCACCGGTTTGCGCGAAGTAGTCGTAGACCAATGTTTGCGGGAAGAGCTGGGCGGGGATGCCCAGAGATTCGGGGGAGAACACCGCTTCCGCCGGGTCCATTCTCGCGTAGGCGAAAACGTACGAGGCCTTCAGCGCGCCGAAGTCGCTGGAGGTTGCGGCGACCATCGGCGCGGCAGGATTCTCGGCCACGGCCAGGTAGGTGGCATCGGTGGGGACCAGAGGGGAGTCGGGCTTGACGATCACGCCGTCGGCCCGGAGCGCCCGTCCCAGGTTGTCTGCGTCCGCCTGGCCGATTTCGTCCGCCGGGCCAAGCGGACCGGCCGAGAGCGCTGCCAGCAGCACGTTGCGCACGTTGTTGCTGCAGAAATTGTCGGTGAACGGCCAGATCCCCACGGCGCTGGCCAGGCGCGAGTCGAACAGCATGCTGTCCCAGCGGTCACGGGCCAGGCCGTCGGCGCTGGCGCGGATCGAGGTCAGGTTGGAGTACTTCGCGCCCTGGAGGAAATGGTGTGGGCGGGGCATCGAATACTGCATGTGGATGCCGCGCTCGGCCATGGCCTGCGCCATGTTGTCGAAGAAGGCCTCCGGATCCTTGAGATTCCTGTCGGTCATGGCGGGGCCGGAAAGCCAGTCCTGTTCAAAGACCGCCACGCCGCTCGAGGAGAGGTAGGCGGCCAGGTCTCTCCAGTAGCGGGGGTCGATCGGAACGTCGCCGGAGAAAGCGTACTCAGTGCGGTCCGGGCTCAACTCGTGCCAGTAGCGCGAATGGACGACCAGCGGAGCGCCGAGGCGATGCTGGAAACCGGCCAGGTCGTCGGGGAACAACTCGAGGTCGGCGCGCAGCCGGTAGAGGCCCGTACCGTTGTTCTGCCAGGAGGGTGGCACGCCTTTGGGATACCACCAACTGTCGGCCTGGAGATAGCCGAGTTGGATTCCACTGGACTGGTAATAGCCCAGGGCGTCGATCAGGGCCTGGCCCGCGGTACCTGGGTTGTAGTAATACGGCGAACGGTTGTCGGTCCAGAGACCGGCGCGCGCCAGGCTCACGTCGGCGTCGGCGGCGGGGCGCACCTTTCCGTAGAGGTCGGTGAGCGCGTGTCCCCAGGTGTCGAAGACGGCGTTGATGCCGCGGCCCGCCACCAGCATGGTCCGGTGCTCGAAGCCGGCATCCAGAGTGGGGATGGCCGGATCGATTCCGCTCTCGATGACCCCGCTACTGTTGCCGATTTGCGAAACGATGAAATCCGACGCCGGCGACAGCAGGAAGGCGTTCAAGTTGGAATCGAAGAAGAGCCAGGGACTGCCCGCTTCGATGCACTCGAGCGCGAAAGTGTAATTCCAGGATTCGAAGCCGAACGGGTGCAGGCCGCTTGGCCATCGGTTGAAGCTTGGGAAAGGCTCGATATTCGCGCTCTGACCGAGGTACTTCACCAAGAACAACACAATGGGCTTGCCCGAGTATGTGCGAATCTTAATCTGGCGCGGGGCACCATCCGCCGAGTAAGTGAAGATTACTTCTTTGTAATTCCCGATGGAGTCCGATCCAGAGGAGGCAGCGAGGTCGCTGAGCGGCCTGCCGGTGTCCCCCGCGAAGACCCATCCGAGCGCGGCGTATTCGATGACGAAGTGACCGCTTGGCTCGACGGTCACGGCCAAGGAGGTCGAGTCCTGGTAGATCGTTACGGCGCCCGGAGAGGCAGCGAGCGACAGCGCGGCGGCCAGGAGAGCTCCGGCAACTGCTCGGAACGGCATAAAGGGGATCTAACGGTAAGTACTATTATCAGGCCCGCTTGTCAAGTAAACACCGCTCCCCTGCGGTCGCGGCTCGGAACATTGGGTGTGCATTTACAGCAACTTACAAGGCCCAAGAGTTTACAACTGGTAACCTACATGCAGGCTGACAATGCCGCCGGTCATGCGCTCGTATTCGACCCGGGCGAAGCCGGCGGCGCGCATGACGGCGGCGAGTTCCTCGGGCGGCGGGAACCTGCGGACGGATTCCGGCAGGTAGCGGTAGGCGCTCCGGTCTCCGGAGATGAGGCCGCCAATGACGGGAAGCACCCTGCCGGAGTAGAAGCCATAAACCGCGGCGAAGAAGGGGTTTTTCGGCTGGGAGAACTCCAGGATGGCAGCCGCTCCTCCGGGCTTGAGAACGCGCCGCATTTCCCTGAGCCCCTGCTCGTAGTTGGCGAGGTTGCGAAAACCGAATGCGGCGGTGACCAGATCGAGCGACCCGTCGGGGAAAGGCAGCGAGAGGGCATCCGCTTCGACCAGCGCCGATCGGGAGTGCCTGTGCGCGATCTTACGCTGCGCCTCGATCAACATGGCGTGGCAGAAGTCGCTCCCGACCACGGCGCCGCCGCGCTCGGCCTCCAGCGCCAGCAGCAGGTCGCCGGTGCCGCAGCAGATGTCCAGGACCAGGGCGCCGGGCCGCCCGAGGATGGGGCGAAGACGGCGGACGGCGCGGGCGCGCCAGTGGCGGTCGACGTTGAGCGAGAGGAGGTGGTTGAGAAAATCGTAGCGGCGGGCGACGCGAGCGAACATCCCGCGCACCCACCGTGCGGCCTCCGGTTCGCTCCGAGCGCCCGGAGGCGTGGTGCCCCGGGCGCGCGAATCGTTCATCCGAGAGCTTCCTCGATGGCCGAGCGCACCACCGAATCGTCGATTCCAGGAACGACCTGGACTTCGCCGATGCGCACGGGCAAGACCCAGCGCACCTGGCCCTTGAGGGTCTTCTTGTCCATCACGGCGCGGGCGACCAGCGCACCGGCGGACACTCCGGCGAGCGGTGGGATAGGGCCGTAGAGGTCGAGCAGGTTCAGGATCTCCACGGCGTCCTCGGCGGAGAGGTGGCCGGTCCGCTCGGCCAGGTAGGTGACCGCGCGCATTCCGAAAGAAATCGCTTCACCGTGCAGGAAGCGCGAATAACCTGTTTCGGCCTCCAGCGCGTGGCCGGCCGTGTGGCCGAGGTTGAGAATCACGCGGATGTTGCTCTCGCGCTCGTCGGCGGAAACCACCTCGGCCTTAATGCGGACGCACTCGGAAATCACCTTTTCGACGACCTCGGGCTCGCGGGCAAACACAGCGGCGTGCTTTTCGGCGAGCATCGAAAACAGCGATGGGCTGCGGATAATGCCGCACTTGACGACTTCGAACAGGCCCGCGCGATATTCGCGCTCGGGCAGCGTCGCGAGCACCTCCGGATCGATCAGCACGGCGATAGGCTGATGGAAGGCGCCGACCAGGTTCTTGCCGCAGACCAGGTCCACGCCGGTCTTGCCACCGATGGCGGCATCCACTTGCGCGAGCAGCGTGGTAGGGATCTGGAGCACCGGGACGCCGCGCATGAAGATCGCGGCCAGGAAGCCCGCGACGTCGTTGACTACGCCCCCGCCGAACGCGATCACCAGGCTGGAGCGGTCGCCGCCGCGCTGCACCATCTCCTGGGCGAGCGCCTCGAGGGAAGCGAGCCGCTTGTTCTCCTCGCCGCCGGGGAAGAACAGGATCTCGTGGGAGCGGCCGGCCAGGCCGGAGGCCAGGCGCGAGCAGTGGAATTGCCACACGTCCCGGGTGGTGACGACGAACACTTTCCCCGCGGCAGCGGGAATGTGCTCTCCGGTGCGCTCCAGTATGCCTGGTTCGACGATCGCACAGTACTTGCGCTGCGGAGTATCCACCACGTACGAAGGCATACAGCCATTATTGCTTAGTGACCCGATGGAAAATCGGCAGGCCCAGCCGCGGTTGCAGCCGCAACAAACCGTAGACGGCGAGTTGATTCGAGAAGGTCGGAACGTAGACTCTACCGTTCGCCACGGTCGGGATGGCGAACTTGGCGAAAACGCCCAGGCTGTCGCGGGAGGCATTCACATCGCTGTTCCAGAGCTCGACGGAGAGGTCGGAGGCGTCGAACGCGCGCAGGGTGCCCGGTACGGGCTCGCCGGTCTGGTCGGCGGTGGTCGCCCAGAGGATCGTGCTGTCGTCCGTGACGCCGTCGCCGGAAATAGCCATGCCCAGGTAGGGTTGGGCGAACGCCTGCACCGTCTGGGAAACCGGCGTCTCGTCGAATTTCCCGTTGGACAGGCGGAACGCTTTCAAGGGGTCCCCCCAGCCGGAGATATAGAAGATGGGGCCGCTCGCACGGTTCCAAAGCGCCCGGCTGAAAATGCCGAAGTTCACCACCTGAAAGGTCTGAACGGTCCCGGCGTTGCCGGTCATGCTATGGCCCATCTGGCTACGTTTCAGCAGGTAGATGTTGCCGAGCTTGCCGCCCCCGACAACCAAGTCGGTGCCCGGCACAATCACGGGACCGGAGTTTCCGATTTCGAAGTCATTCTGGTTCATGGTGGCCCAGTTGTCGGGGGTGAACCAGTCGGCGACCGACAGCCCATTCTGGGTGCTCAACTTCAGAAAGCTCTCGCCCCAGTTCGAGGTTCCGTCGTAATCGCCGTTGGCCGCGACGGCATAGACGTTGCCCTGGTCGTCGGCCGCCAGGCCGTGTCCGGCCTGCCAGACGGAGCCGGCGGCGCCGTTCGGCGTGGTATTGAACGCGGCGACCTGGCGCAGGCTGGAGGCGTCATAGCCCAGGATCCATCCGTGGTAAGGCAGGATGTCGCCGTGCGAGCCGAAGGCGATATAGACCACGCCGTTGAGCAGGAGCAGGCCGGGGCGCTGAAGATGGTCGGAGGCGTTGAAGCTGACCACGCCCCCGACGCCGTCGGGCGCATTGCCTGGCACGGAGGCGCCGATCACGACCGGGCTACCGGACTTCTCCACGCCCGTGCTGAGGTCGAGTGCGTGCAGCCGGTAGAGGCAGACACCGTTCTCGAGCGTGTTGGCGACCAGGTAGATGATGCCGCCGGCGAGTTCGATGACCGGCGTGCCCAAGATGCCGACTTCAGGCTGGATGTCGTTGAAGTTGTAAAACGTATTGGGGACCGAGGGACCGAAATTCGTGGTCCACAGCAGCGCTGCCCCGGGAGGCTGATCGGCGTCGAAGGCGTAGAGACTGTTGTGCATCGTGGCCACGTACACCACGTTGCGCGTCTGGCCGCCGACACTCAGTTGGCCGGCGTACAGCGGCTGGGCGTAGATCTGCCCATCCACCGGATAGGCCCACAGCATGCCGAAGGAGTCCGCGTTCACCTCCGACGGCTTAAGGATGGTTTCGTTCAGATTGGCGCTGGTGCGATTGTTGTCATAGTTGACGGTCAGCACATTGACTTGGGCGAACGACGGCGCCACGCAGCACAGAACGCCGAGACCCAGCACTACTTTTTCGATCACGTCCCCCTCCTACTGCCCCGCACTTAAGTAGATGATTGGAGCGTGCGGATGGTTGCACCCGCCACGGGCGGATCGCGGCAAATGTTGGATACTGAAATGAATGGAGCCGGACTTCCTGGTGATCGGCGCGGGTGTCGCCGGCCTGCGCGCGGCGATCGAGCTGGCCGCGGCGGGCAGGGTGCTCGTGGTGGCCAAGGACAGCCTGCGGGAGTCGTCCTCGGAGTACGCGCAAGGCGGGATTGCGGTGGCTTTGAGCGAGGACGATGAAGTGGAGCTGCACGAGCGGGATACGCTGGCGGCGGGCGACGAGCTGTGCGACGAGGCCGCGGTGCGCGTGCTGGTCGAGCAGGGGCCGGCCGAGGTCGAACAGTTGATCGAGTGGGGTGCCGAGTTCGACCGCGAAGGCGCCGGGCTGGCCTTCGGGCAGGAAGGTGCGCACAGCCGGAGGCGCATCCTGCACGCTCACGGCGATTCCACCGGGCGCGAGATCTCGCGCACGCTCTACCGCAAGGCGACCTCGCTCGAGAACATCGAGCTGCGGAGTTTCGCCGCCATCACCGACCTGCTGGTGACCGCCAACGGAGAAGCGGCGGGCGTGGTGGCCTGCGACGCGTCGTCGCGGCACTGGGTTCCGCTGCGCGCGCGCGCCGTGCTGATGGCAACCGGGGGGCTGGGCCGCGTCTACCGGGACACCACGAACCCGGAGGTGGCCACCGGCGACGGGGTGGCCGCGGCGTACCGCGCCGGAGCCGAGATCAGCGACCTCGAATTCGTACAGTTCCACCCGACGGCGCTGCACGTAGAGAACGCGCCGCCGTTCCTGCTCTCGGAAGCGCTCCGCGGCGAAGGAGCGGTGCTGCGCAACACGGCCGGCGAGCGGTTCATGCCGCGCTATCACCCCCTGGGCGATCTGGCGCCGCGCGACGCGGTGTCGCGCTCGATGGTGATGGAGATCGAGCGCACCGGCGCGCCGCACGTTTTTCTGGATGCGCGGGGCCTCGGCGTGGGTTTCCTGCGCGACCGCTTCCCCCGGATTTACGAGACCTGCCTCGGCTTCGGGCTGGATCTGGGCAAGGAGCTGGCGCCGGTGCACCCGGCGGCCCATTACGCCATGGGCGGCATTCGCACGGACCTGGAGGGGAGGACCAGCGTCCCGCGGCTGTTCGCTGCCGGGGAAGTGGCGGCGACGGGCGTGCACGGGGCCAACCGGCTGGCTTCGAACTCGCTGCTCGAGGGCGTGGTCTTCGGCGCGAGGGCGGGCGCCGCGATGCGTGAGTGCGCAGGCGCCCCGCTTCTGGAGTGGCCGCCGCCCGGCGAGCCGCGGTTCCCCTGCGCGACGGCCGAAGAGTTGCGCGCGCTGGCGTGGGACAGGTGTGGAATTCTGCGCAACGGGCCGGACCTGGAGGAAGCCGTTCACCGGCTCGCGACTATGCCGCGGCAAACCACCGCAAACCCCAACCGGGCGCTGTTCGAGCTGCGCAGCATGCAGGTCGTAATCGAGCTGATCGCCCGCTGCGCGCTGGCGCGGCGGGAAAGCCGCGGTGCCCATTACCGCACGGATTATCCCGAAAAGCGGCCCGAGTTCCGGAAGCACTCACTCGTGACCAAGGATCATGAAGTTGCGTTCTTTTGACGGTGGCGGCAGCCAGCGCTCCCAACGGATTGCGCTTCCCGTGTTCGCGCTCTTCCTGGTGGCCGTGCCGCTCGAGCGAACCAGCCCCAGCACCGCTTTGTGGGCCGCCCCGGCTATCCTGCTGGCGGCGATGCTGATCGCCTGGGCGGCGGAATCGGCCCAATTCTTCATCGCGCAGGGGTTCGCGCTGGCGATCCTGGCCTGGCTGCAAACCATGCCGGAATTCGCGGTCGAGTTCGTGCTGGCCTGGCGCCAGCGGGTGGACCTGCTGCTGGCAAATCTCACCGGCTCGCTGCGGCTGCTCACCGGCCTGGGCTGGCCCATGATCTACTTCGTGGCCGCGTTCATGCATCGCCGCAGGTACGGCAAGCCGTTGCGGCGCATCCGGCTCCACGACCACCACTGCGTCGAAGTGGTGGGCTTGCTGGTTCCGCTCCTCTACGCGGCGTTTGTGTGGCTGAAGGCATCGCTGACGCTGATCGACGCGGCCGTGCTGATCCTGATCTATGCGGCCTACCTGGTGGTGTTGTCGAAGATACCGCCGGAGGATGCCGAGGGGATCGAAGACCTGGAGTTCGTGCCACGCACCATCGTCAAGGCGCGCCCGCGCGTGCGCACGGCGCTGATCGCGAGCTTCTTCGTGGGCGGCGGGCTGCTGATCTACTTCTCCGCGGAGCCGTTCCTGGGCAGTCTGCTGGCGGTTTCGGTGATCCTGGGGGTGCCGAGTTTCGTGTTCGTGCAGTGGCTGGCGCCGCTGGTATCCGAGTTCCCCGAGAAGGTGTCGGCGTTCTACTGGGCGCGGACGGTAGAGCGCGCCCCGATGGCGCTCATGAACATGGTGTCCAGCAATATCAACCAGTGGACGCTGCTGGCGGCCATGCTGCCCATCGTCTATTCGATCAGCCGTGGCACGCCGTCCACGATCCCGCTCGATTCCCGCCAGCAGCTCGAGCTGCTCATGACCATCGCCCAGTCGCTCATCGGCATGATCTTCCTGGTGAACATGGAGCTGGCCTGGTGGGAAGCGACGGTGCTGTTCGCACTCTGGGGCTCGCAGTTCGCCATGTCGCCGGTGCCGCCCGGGCCTGGCTTTTGGGGCTTTGTCGCTGCCCACATCCACTGGTGGGTGACGGTGGCCTACCTGCTCTGGGCCGCGGCCGCCGGAGCGCGGATGTTCCTGGGACAGCGGCATCCGGAGGCCTTCCGCCTGTTCCTGGTGATGTGGCGCACGCACATCCGTCCGGTGGGACGAAAGTGACTGGCCCGGTTTAACCTTCCTCCAGCACACTCACCTCGCGAAGCCTGTCGATCCGGACCCCCCAATACTCCTGGAGCGGCGCGCCGGGGATCGATGGGCTCCGTCCCGTCTTGCGAACGAGCTGGACGTCCGCCGAAAGCAGAACCCGCAAAGAACCGGTGCAGCTCTCGGGCAGCATTCCCCCGACGAGCTTCTGAACCTGATCGGAATCGACGAAGATCGGGAGGTCTCTGAAGAACCGGATGCCTCCGGTCGCCCCGTCGAGTACTGCCTCCCCGAAGCCGCCTACCCAACCGTAGCTGACCAGGAACACGGCCGCTTACGGCCTCTCGGTCAGGTTGAATCTTTCCGGCGGGATTCCCGCTTTCGGATCTTTCTCCATGACTGCGAATTGTAGCCTGCCGCGGGGACGTTTGCAGTGGGTGTGAATCCGAGCTAGACTACCGTACAAGAGCTGGGTGGCAGCCGACGGGGGGGCGTCGCCGTTTCGCTGGGTTTCCACTCGCGCAGACGCTTGTCGGGACGACCGTCAGCGTTTGGAATCTGTTCGAAAACTGGCAAAAGGAGAGGCAGACCATGACGAATCAAAAGGTGATCCTGGTGACCGGAGCGACCGGGGCGCAGGGTGGAAGTGTCGCCCGGCACTTGCTCAAGGGTGGAGAGTTCCGGGTGCGAGCTCTGACGCGAAACCCGGAATCGGCCAAAGCGGCGGCGCTCAGGCAGACCGGGGCGGAGGTGGTGAAGGGCGATCTCGGCGACCTCCGCAGCCTCTGGGCAGCGGTGGAGGGGTGCTACGGCGTTTTCGGAGTGACGAACTTCTGGGAGCATTTCGACCAGGAGTATCAACAGGGCAGGAATCTCGTTGACGCGGTGAAGGGGGCGGGGGCTGAGCATCTCGTGTTCAGCAGCTTGCCTTACGTCAAGAAGCTCACGAACGGCGCGCTCGAGGTGCCCCATTTCGACCGCAAGGGTGAAATCGAAGAATACGCGCGACAAGTCAGGCCCGGTTCGACCTTTGTGCATGTGGCCTTCTACTACGACAACTTCCTCACCTTTTTCCCGCTCAAGGACCCAGGGAACGGCACGTTCGGCTTCGGCTTCCCGCAAGGGGATACACCGCTGGCGGGCGTGGCCGTGGAGGACATCGGTGGCGTGGTGGCGGCCATCTTTGCCCGTCCCCTCCAGTTTCGCGACAAGACGGTGGGCATCGTTGGCGACGATCTGCCCCCCGCGAAGCTCGCGGAAATCATGACGCGCGTGCTGGGCGAGAAGGTCGTCTACAGCTTCATCCCCAGGGAGGTGTTTGCCTCGTTCGGCTTCCCTGGCGCCGACGACCTGGCCAACATGTTCGAGTTCAACCGCCTCTACATCCGAAGTCGCAAGGCGGACCTGGCCGAGAGCCGGTCTCTGTATCCGGCGATGCAGTCGTTCGAGACCTGGATCAAATCGCACAAAGGCGAATTCCACCTGAAGCCCGAGGTCGCACGCGGGACCGCGGGGTGAGCGCCGTTCCATTTGCCAGTCATTAGCCCGCGTCACAGACCCCCGTCACGCATACTGCTAGAATGTATGCGTAACTCCATGAAAAAGCCAACGCGGTCGACGACCGTGATGTGTGTGCGCAGGAACGGGAAAGTCGTCATGGCCGGCGACGGGCAGGTGACCCTGGGCCAGGAAGTGATCAAGGGCACGGCCCGGAAGCTGCGCCGCCTTTATAACGACAAGATCCTGGCCGGGTTCGCCGGCTCGACGGCGGATGCATTCGCGCTGTTCGCGCGGTTCGAGTCCAAGCTCGAGCAGCACAACGGCAACCTCTCGCGCTCGGTGGTCGAGTTGGCCAAGGACTGGCGCACGGACAAGGTGCTGCGGCACCTGGAGGCGCTGCTGCTGGTGGCCGACTTGAGCAACACCTACATCCTCAGCGGCAGCGGCGACGTGATCGAGCCCGACGAGGGCGTGGCCGCCATCGGCTCCGGCGGCCCGTTCGCCAAAGCGGCCGCCAGCGCGCTGCTGCGGAACACCAAGCTGGAAGCCCGCAAGATCGCCGAGGAGGCAATGGCCATCGCCAGCGAAATCTGCATCTACACGAACGAGAACATCACGTACGAGGAGCTCGGGTAGCCGCATGGTGATTTACCTTCCCGCACAGTCCATCGAGGAGGAGCCGGTCCTGGACGAGTTGACCCCGCGGGAAATCGTCCGCGAACTGGACAAGTACGTCATCGGCCAGACCGATGCCAAGCGCGCGGTGGCGGTGGCGCTGCGCAACCGCATCCGGCGGCAGAAACTCGATCCCGAGATGTCCGAAGAGGTGATGCCGAAGAACATCCTCATGATCGGCCCCACCGGCGTGGGCAAGACCGAGATCGCACGTCGGCTGGCCAAGCTGGCCAACTCGCCGTTTCTGAAGGTGGAGGCCAGTAAGTTCACCGAGGTCGGCTACGTGGGCCGCGACGTGGAATCGATGATCCGCGACCTGGTGGAGATCGCCATCGAGATGTTGCGGGAGGAGCGGCTGGAAGAGGTGGGGGAGCGGGCCGAGAAGAACGCCGAGGAGCGCATCCTCGACCTGTTGATGCCGCCGCAGACGGAAGCCACCGAGACCATCGAGCGGACCCGGGAGAAACTGCGCGAGAAGCTGCGCGCCGGCAAGCTCGACGACCGGATCGTGGAAATCGACGTAAAGGAGCGCGGGGCGACCTTCGAGATCTCCACGCCGGCGGGCATCGAGGAAATGGACGTCAACCTGAAGGACGTCCTGCCGGGGATCTTTGGGCAGCGCACGCGCAAGCGGAAGATGCGGGTGGCCGAGGCCGTCGAGTACGTGGTCCAGGAAGAAGAGCAGAAGCTGATCGACATGGACCAGGTGACGCGGGTGGCGCTGGAGCGGGTCGAGCGCAGCGGGATCATCTTTCTGGACGAGATCGACAAGATCGCCGGGCGCGAGTCGGGGCACGGGCCGGACGTCAGCCGCGAGGGCGTGCAGCGGGACATCCTGCCGATCGTCGAGGGCACCACCGTGAACACCCGCTACGGCTTTGTGCGCACCGACCACATCCTGTTCATCGCCGCGGGGGCCTTTCACGTCTCCAAGCCTTCGGACATGATCCCGGAATTGCAGGGCCGCTTCCCCATCCGGGTGGAGCTGAAATCGCTGACCCAGGCGGATTTCATCCGCATCCTGAAGGAGCCCAAGAACGCGCTGGTCAAACAGTACACGGCGCTGCTGGAGACCGAAGGCATTAAGCTCACCTTCACCGAGGACGCACTCGAGGAGGTGGCGAGCATGGCCGCGCACGTCAACCAGACCACCGAGAACATCGGGGCGCGGCGCCTGCACACCATCATGGAGAGGGTGCTGGACGAGATTTCCTTCGAGGGACCGGACCTGAAAAAGAAGAACGTCAAGATCGACGTTACGTACGTGCGGCAGCAACTGGCCGACATCATCAAAGATCAGGACCTGACGCGCTATATTCTGTGAGCATGCCCCAACGCGCCTGGAGTTTCCTTCTGGCAATCGGCTGCGCGGTTCTTGCGGGCTGCGGCTACATTGGCGATCCGCTGCCTCCCTCTCTGAACATTCCCTCGCGGATTACGGACTTGCGCGCGTTCGAGCGTGCGGACAAGTTGGTTGTGGACCTCACCCTCCCGGCGCTGACCACCGACGGGGTTGGGATGAAACGGCTGGGCGACGTGGAGTTGCGCGTGGGTCCGGAGGGCGGCGACTGGGCCGCGCAAGCGCGGAGAGTCGAGACGGGCGCCCAGCTCCCCGGGCCGGTGCACCTGGAGATTCCGGCGCGCGACTGGACGGGCCAGGAGGTTCTGGTCCGGGCGCGGGTGGCGAGCCGCAAAGGGCGTTTCAGCGAGTGGTCGAACCCGGTGCGGCTGAACGTCGTGGCGCCGCTCGATCCGCCGGCGAACGTGAAAGCGGAAGGCGCCGCCAGCGGTGTGCGGGTGACCTGGGCCGTGCCGCCGGCGCGCCCCGGCCTCACTTGGCGCGTGTTCCGCCGCGGGCCTGGCCAGGAGAAGCCCGAGATGCTCGCGCCATCCGCTCAGCCGGAGTACGTCGATTCCACGGCGCAGTACGGCAAAACGTACGAGTATTCGGTGCAGGCGGCCATGAAGGCGGGCGATGCCGAGGCCGAGAGCGGGGTGTCCAAGCCGGCTGCGATCCCCTACGAAGACCGGTTTCCGCCGGCCGTGCCCGCGGGGTTGACGGCGATCGCGGGCATCGAGAGCATCCAGTTGGTCTGGAACCCGGACGCGGAACCCGACTTAAAGGGATACTACCTCTACCGCTCCGCCGGGGATCAGCCGTTTGCGCGCCTGGGCGAACTGCTCGAAAGCCCGAGCTACACGGATCGCGCGGTCGAAGCCGGCAAACGCTACCGCTACGCGGTTTCCGCAGTGGACCAGAGCGGCAACGAGAGCGCGCGCTCGGCCCCGGTCGAGGTGATCGCTCAATGACCAGACGAATTCGCTTCAGCTTGGACCAAAGTGCGGAAGCCACCACTCCGGACGGATCCCCCGGCGTTCGCTACGGTGTTTTGGATGGGGAGATGGTCCAGGAGAACGGCGCGACCTACTGCCTGGCGGAGGTGCGGCTGCTGCCGCCCTGCTGGCCCAGCAAGATCGTATGCGTGGGCAGGAACTACCGCGAGCACGCCTCCGAGCTGGGGAACCCGCTGCCCGCGGAGCCGCTGATCTTCCTCAAGCCGGTCTCGGCGCTCGCGGCGCACCTGGACGATATCGTGTATCCACCGATTTCCACGCGCGTCGACTACGAGGGCGAGCTGGGTGTGGTCATCGGGCGCAGAGCGCGGCGAGTGAAGGTCGAGGAAGCCGAAGCCTGCATCCTCGGCTACACCTGCGTGAACGACGTCACCGCGCGCGACCTGCAAAAGAAGGACGGGCAGTGGACGCGGAGCAAAGGGTTCGATACCTTCTGCCCGGTCGGGCCGTGGATCGTGCCGCGGGAAGAAGTGCAGTTCGACGAGCTGCGCGTGCGGACCTTCGTCGATGGCGAAAAGCGGCAGGATGCCTCGGTACGCGAGATGATCTTTCCAGTGGGCCGAATCCTGGAGTTCGTGACGGAATTCATGACCTTGGAGCCCGGCGACCTGATCGCCACTGGAACGCCCTCCGGCGTCGGCCCGCTGGATCCAGGGTCGGTGGTCCGGGTGGAGATTGAGGGCCTCGGCGCCCTGGAAAACCGGGTCGTGAAGCTTTGAGATTCATTCGCTCGATCGGCAACACGCTGCTGCTGTGGGGGCCGTGGGGAGTCCTGCTTCTGGCGGTGCTGGACTCGGCCGGGATCCCGGCGGTGGAGGGGGTGGATGCGCTGCTGGTGCTGATGGGATCGCGAGACGCCCGGGCGGCCTATTTCTCGGCCGCGCTGGCCGTGGCTGGCTCCGTCGTCGGCAGCCTGTTCCTGTACTACGTCGCCCGGAAGGGCGGCGAGGCGTATCTCGACCGGAAGACGCAGACCGGCCGGGCGAGGAAGTTCCGCGCTTGGTTTCACCACTACGGTGCACTGACTATCTTCATTCCCGCCCTGGTTCCGATTCCGCTGCCGCTGAAGATCTTCGTGCTGTCGGCGGGGGCCCTGGGCATGAATCGTGGGCACTTCGTGCTGGTAATACTGGCGGCGCGCATTCCGCGGTACTTCGGGCTGGCCTATCTGGGCGCGCAACTGGGAGACAAGCCGCTCCACTACCTCAAAACCCACGTCTTTCAACTGCTGGGGCTGTCGGTAGCGTTGTTCCTGTTCCTGCTGTTTCTGGTGAAGCTGAAGGACCGGCTCAAAACCGGGGACAGCCACCATGTTTCCTAGTTTCGGCGCGGAAACCCGGAAACATGGTGGCTGTCCCCGGGTTATGCCTCTTCCAGCAGTTCGGCGACCTTGGTAATCAGCTTGTATTGCGTGAACGGCTTGCGCAGCAGCGGCGCCTCGCCAAGCGACCGGCCCGTGCTTCGCAACAGGATCTGATCCGTGTAGCCGGACATGTAAAGCACCTTGGCCTCGGGCCTGGCGGTCTTGAGGTGCTCCGCCAGTTCGTACCCGTTCATCTCTGGCATCAGGATATCGGTCAGCAGCAGCCGGATAGGTTCGGGGTGCTCGGCCGAGATGCGCAGAGCCTCACCGCCGTCGGACGCCTCCAGCACTTGATAGCCCGCCCTCGACAGCATGGTTCCGACGAGCGCAAGGAGCGGCGGCTCATCGTCCACCAGCAGAATCGTGGAGCCGTGGCTAGCGGCGGCGTGATCGCCTGTATCGGGCATAAGGAGATTCTAGCACCTAACCTTCCACGATCTGGCCGTCCAGCATGTGGACGATGCGATGGCCATAGCTGGCCACGTTGAGATCGTGAGTGATCATGAGCACGGTCTGGCCGAGCCGCTCGTTCAGGTCCCGCAGGACGCCCAGCACCGCGCCGGAGTTCTTCGAATCCAGGTTGCCGGTGGGCTCGTCGGCCAGCAGAATGGCGGGATGGTTGACGATGGCGCGGGCGATGGCCACGCGCTGCTGCTCGCCTCCGGAGAGCGCTCGCGGCTTGTGATTCAAGCGGTGGCCGATGCCCAGCAGTTCGAGCACTTCGCGGAATTTCGGGTCCTCGGTCAGGCTCTTGCCCGCAATGTACCGGGCGATGGCAATGTTGTCGGCGGCGCTGAGCGTGGGCAGCAGGTTGTATTTCTGAAAGACGAACCCGACCATGCGCTTGCGCAGTTTGGTGCGCTCGGCATCGGAGAGCCGGGAAAGGTCGCGTCCGCCGATGAGCACCTGGCCGGAAGTAGGCGGCGTCAGCCCGCCCAGAATGTGGAACAGAGTGGATTTGCCCGAGCCCGAAGGCCCCACCACGCAGAGAAGCTCGCCGGCTTCCACCGTCAGGTTCACGCCGCGCAGCGCGTGCACATCCACCTCGCCCACATGGTAGATCTTGCGCAGGTCGCGGACTTCGATGATCGGCTTACTCATAGGACAGCGCCTCGATCGGATCCTGCCGGGCCGCGCGCCAGCCCGGATAAGCCGCGCCCAACAGCGCTCCGGCCAGCGCGATCGCGCCGGCGATCGGCCACCAGCCGTGCACGATGATCTGCGACAGCGACGCCGGCACCAGCGTCATGATGAGCCAGCGTGTGACGTAAGAGAACCCGATGCCCAGGGTCGAGCCGAAGATCGTCAGCAGCAGCGTTTCGCGGAACAGAATGCCCAGGACGAAAGCCGGCGAAGCGCCCAGCGCCTTCAGAATGCCGATCTCGCGCGTGCGCTCCAGCACCGCCGTGTACATCGAAAGAAAGACCACCAGGAATCCCACCGCTACCGAAAGCCCGACGATTACCCCGATGAACTCGCGCAGCCCCGGAACCTTGTCCACCGAGAACAGGGAGACGAACTCCTCGGTCGAGTAGATGGGATAGCCTACTAGCTTGGACTTCAGGTCCGCGATGACGTCGTCGATATCCTCGGGGTCGTCCACCTTCGCGAAGATCTAGCTGATCTTGCCGGTGTTCCCGGACAGGTCCTGGAGTACCGCCAGCGGCATCACCAGC
>JBEKMO010000026.1:0-57082 GCA_050008465.1 Bryobacteraceae bacterium | reverse complement strand
GGACGACTTTCTGGACTACGCGGCCCAGGCGGTCGTTTCCATAATTTCCGAGGGCGTCGAAATGGCCATGACGAGATACAATCGTCGCGCCCAAGGTGAAAAAATCGAGGAAGAATGAGGATCTACGAAGAGATGTTCATCGTGAGACCGGACGCCTCCGAGGAGGAGATCGACCAGCTCATCGACCAAACCAAGCAGATCATCACCGGCGGCGGCGGCACGGTGGAGAAAGCTGACAAGTGGGGCATTCGCAAGCTCGGCTACCGGGTGGCGAAGCACAGCGAAGGCTTTTACATCCTTTTCCAGTTCACTTGCGGCCCCGAGGTGGTCAAGGAGATCGAGCGCCGGTTCCGCGTTAGCGACCTGGTAATGAAGTACATGACCGTCCGCATCGACGAGCGGCTGAAGAAGATCGAGAAGCGCAGGAAGCGGCGCGAGAAGAGGGCCAAGCGGAGGCCCGCGCCGGCCAGCGTGTCGAGCGGCGGCGGCGCGCCCGGGCGTCCCACCGCGCCGGTGGCGGAACAGATGGTGGCGGAGGCGGCGGCCGAGAGCGCCGAGAAGGAGCGATAACCATGGCGGAAACCAGGGGAGGAAGGCCCATCAGCGCCTCGCAGCAACCGACGGGTACCGACAAGGCGTCGGCCGGCAAGAAACAGTACTTCCGGCGCAAGAAAGTGTGCCGGTTCTGCGTCGAGAAGGTCGACGACATCAATTACAAAGAAATCAAGATGCTGAACGCGTTCATCACCGAGCGCGGCAAGATTGTCCCGCGGCGGCTCTCCGGCGTGTGCGCCCCGCACCAGAAGCGGCTGAGCGAAGCGATCAAGCAGGCGCGCTGCATCGCCCTGCTGCCGTTCACCTCGCCGATCTAGGGCCCAGGAGAGATCCGATGGAAGTCATCCTCAGAGAAGATATCGAGAAGCTGGGCAGCCGCGGCCAGATCGTCAAGGTTGCCGCCGGCTACGCTCGCAATTACCTGCTGCCCAAGAAGCTCGCGGTGGCCGCCACCGCAGCCAACAAGAAGATCATCGAGCAGGAGCGGCAGGCGCACCTGCGCCGCGAGGCCAAGGAGAAATCCTCGGCCGAGGACCTGGCCCGGATGATGACCGGCGTCACAGTCACCATCGCCCAGAAAGCGGGCGAACTGGAGCAATTGTTCGGCTCGGTCACCTCCAAGGACATCGTCGAAGCGCTGGAGCGGCAGAACTATCACATCGACCGGCGGAAGATCCACCTGGAGGAGCCGATCAAGCAGCTCGGCGAATTCCAGGTCCCCATCCGCCTGCACCGCGAGGTCACCGCCGAGATTACGGTTCGGGTGGTCCCCGAAGAGTAACCCGCCGTGATCCTGAGCCCCGAGCAGTACCCGTCTGCCCCGAGGTACGACTTGCTCCGGGCCGCCGCGCTCGGCCAGGTGGGGATCGACCACCGTTTCCTGCGCGCCATCCTCGAACGCGGGGAGGCGGAGATCGCCGACATCCTGCGCTTCTTCGCGGAGCAGCGCGAGGACGACCGGATCGACATCGGCGCGGACTTGCTGGCCATAGTCCGCCAGTGGCACACGCCGGCGGCGCTATCCTTCCTGGTGGAATTCGCCCGGCGCGATCGCTTCCAGTTTTCCGAGGCGCTGACGGGTGCGTTTGTGGAGCTGGGCGCCGCATCCCTCGAGCCGCTGCTGGACCTGTTCGAGGAATCCGGCAACGCCGAGGATGTCGCCTTCGCGCTGGCCGCGCTTCACCCGCGCGACCCGCGCGTTCTCTCAATGCTGACCGGCCTGTTGGATATCGATCCGCTGGTGGGATCGCTGTATCTCGGCATTTGCGGCGATCCGGCCGCCCGGCCGGCGCTCGAGGGGGCGCTGGCGAAGGCGCCTCCGGATGACGACCTGGTACGCCGGGAACTGACCTCGGCGCTCCGGGAGATCGAGCGCGCCGCGCCCGCTGAGGAGGCCGCGCCGTACGTGATCTGGGAGGAATATCCCGAGGAGGCCGGGCCGCATTTTGCGGCGCTCGACGACCAGGAGTTGCTCGGGTTCCTGGCCAGTCCGGTAGCGGCCTACCGCGCCCGTGCCGTCTGGATGTTCGCCACGGGCCATATCGAAGGCGAGGTCCGCGCGCGGATTTTCGAACTGGCGAAGGGCGACACGGACGCCGGCGTTCGGGCCGCCTGCTGGGAGGCGCTAGAAGGGTCGCTGGAGGAGGCGGGCGTCCGCGAAGCCATGCTGGCGCGGCTGGAGGATCCCGCCGCGCCGATCGAGGAGCGGTGCGGCGCCCTGGTGAGCTTGGCGTTGGAGTCCGGAGAACTGGAAGCCGTCCGCCGGCGCATCCTGGAGTTCTACGCGCTTCCCGAAGCGCGCGCCCAGGCCATCAAAGCGATGTGGCATTCGATGGACCGCCGCTTCGCCCAGTACATCCCGCGGCACCTGGACGATCCCGATGTCGAGGTCCGGCGACAGGCTGTCTGTGCGGTTGGCTGGCTGGGCATCGTTTCACAGCTTGGCCGCGTCGAGCAGCTTTTCGAGGACGCAGACGCGCGGGATGCGGCGCTCTTTGCCTACGCACTGGCGGCCCCCGGCGCCGTCACTCCCGCACGCACGCGTGCGTTGTTCCGCAGGATCAACGAGCTCTCCGGCGGCCTCTCCCACGAAGAAGCCAAGCTCGTCCGCGAGGCGCTCGACGACCGGCTGCGACTCCACGGCCAGGATCCGATCTTCCTGGTCCTGGAAGATTCCGAGGAAGAGGAAGAGCCGGAGCCGGCCGCGCCCGCAGTCAAGGCCGGCCGCAACGAACCCTGCCCCTGCGGCAGTGGCAAGAAGTACAAGAAGTGCTGTGGGAAGTAGTCTTGCCCCAATACTGTTCACTTACCGCAAACGCTGCCAGCGGCACGGATTTGTAGGACGGTTCCCCTGGCCCGGCCTTTGGGCCGACGTGGACGTCGGCCCGCGGACCGGAGGTCCGCCCTACGAAGACAAGGTGAACAGAAGTGAGCCTACCCCGGCCGTAACTCCAGCACCAGCGCGTCGAGCGCGATGTTCTTCTGGATGTTGCGGCGAACCAGGTCCGCCAGCTCATCCACCTTGGCGACCGCCTTCCGCAGCCACGGAAAGCCCACGCGCCCGGCCAGGGCCGCGAGCGGTTGGCGCAGGTCCGTGTTTCGAATGCCGCTGGCGCCTTGCTGGAGCAGCAACAGGTCATCCAGCAGCGAATACAACGCCCGGAGCAGGGGCTCGAGCTTCTCCTGCCGGCTGGCGGGAGATTCGGCGTACTTCACCCAGGCGGCAAACGGCGCGCTGCCGGAGGCCACCTCGAGCAGCGTAAGCATGGCCGCGCGCCGCCGGTCGTAGGTTTCCAGGTCGAGGGAAACCGCCAGCCCCGGGCTCCCCTGCGCCAGCGCGATGCGCCGCTCCAGGTCATCCAACTGCCGCGAGGCAACGAACTGCCGCATCTCCTCCTCACCGAGCGGAGCCAGGTGCATCCAGACCGAGCGCGAGCGGATGGTCGGCAGCAGGTCGTAGGGGTTGGCGGCGGTCAGGAACAGGATCAGGTGGGGAGGCGGCTCTTCGAGCGTCTTCAATAGCGAGTTGGCGGCCTGTTCCCCGGCGCGGTCGATCTGGTCGATCAGGAATACCCGGCGATCGCCTTTGAGCGGCCGGAACTGCGCGCGCTCCTTGAGCAGGCGCATCTGCGGGATCGAGATCTGGCGCAGCGGCCCGTCCGGCGCGAAGGTCACGAAATCCGGATATGAAGCGAACAGCAGCGGGTCCTCGTTGCGTTTCTCGGCCGGCCACTTCTCCCGCTCGGCGACGATGTCCAGGTTCCCGGCGCGGCTAAGATCGTCCTTCTCGATGCTCTGTTTCCCGCCCAGCAGCCGCGCGGCGAAGCGCCGTGCCAGCGTCGCCTTGCCTACGCCTTCCGGCCCGGCCAGCAGAATGGTCTGCGGGATGCGCCCGCTCTCGAGCATCTGCTCGAGCGAATCGGCCAGCGCGCGGTTGCCCCAGAAATCCTCAAACATGAGACTGACTCACCAACGGGCGCACCGCCTCCCACACCGCGCGCGCCACCGTCTCGACATCGGCCCGGCCGTCGATCACGCGAAAGCGTTGCGGCTCCCGCGCGGCCATGGCCCGATAGGCATCGCGCACTTTGTGGTGGAATTCGGCCGCCTGCTCGTCCATGCGCGTTTCGGACCGGCTAAGCTGGCGCTCGCGGGCACGCGCGAGACTGGTCTCCAGGTCGATGTCAATGAGCAGCGTCAGATCGGGCACCAGGCCATGGCAGGCCACCCGGTCGAGCGCCAGCACCGCCTCCTCGCCCAACCCGCGCCCAAAGCCCTGGTAGGCCATCGAGGAATCCGTGAAGCGGTCCGAGATCACGATCGCCCCTCGCTCCAGCGCCGGCAGGATCAGTTCCTCGACGTTCTGGGCGCGGCTGGCGAAGTACAACAGCAGCTCCGGCGTCGCGCGCAGGTCCTGGTTGGCCGAATCCAGTAGAATGCGCCGGATCTGCGCCCCGATGCGGGTACCGCCCGGCTCCACCGTCTCGAGCACTTCGCGCCCTTCGCGGCGCAGCCGCTCGGCCAGCCGCCGCATCTGCGTGCTCTTGCCGCTGCCGTCCCCGCCCTCGAAGGTGATGAACACTCCCCGCCCTTCAGTCATAGACGAAGTGCAGCACTTTCTTCAGGTCCTCCCAGGCCTCGCGCTTGGCGGCCTGGTTGTAGGCCCTCAGCAGGTACGACGGATGGTAGGTCACCATGACCGGGATGTCGCGCCACTTGAACCAGTTCCCACGCAGCCGGGTGACGCCCTCGCGGGTGTTCAGCAGCGCCTTGACCGCGGTGGCGCCCAGCGCGCAGATGGCCCGCGGCCGGATCGCCTCGAGCTGCCGGAACAGGAACTGCCCGCAAGTCTCCATCTCGTCGGCTTCGGGCGTGCGGTTCCCCGGCGGACGGCACTTCACCACGTTGCAGATGTAGACGTCCTGGCGTTCGAGCGGGATGCCCTCGCGCTGCGCCGTATTCTCGATCATCTGCGTCAACAATTGTCCGGCGCGGCCGACGAACGGGATGCCCTGCGCGTCTTCATCCGCCCCCGGACCCTCGCCCACGAACACCAGCTTCGCCTGGGGGTCGCCGACGCCGAAGACGATTTGCGTGCGCTGCGCGTCGAGGCGGCAGCGATGGCAATCGCCGAGATCGGTGCGGATGTCGTCGAGGGTTTCGGAACCGCTTGCTGACGCGCGCGGTTCGGCGAACAGGCTCGGCTCGGCGCAACCATCGTCCCCGGTTCCGAGCCGCGACCGCAAGGGAGCGGTCCTGCGGTAGAGAGACTTGATACCCAGGTCTTGGTAGTACTCCAAGTATTGGCGCAGCAGTTCAGGATGCATCGCGCAGCTTCAGCAGGTAATCGAAGATCCGGTCGGCCACTTCCCGTTTGGGAGCGCGCGGCAGCGCCACGGCTTCGCCGGTGCGCATCACCAGTACCACCTCGTTGTCGTCGGAGCCGAAACCGGCGTCCTCCCGATCCACGCGGTTGCCCACCAGCATATCGCAGTGCTTCGACACAAGCTTGCGTCTGGCCTCCGGGAGCGGGTCGCCGGTCTCGGCGGCGAAGCCCACCAGCAGCCGCTCGCCCTTCGTCCGCCCAAGCTCGGCCAGAATGTCCGGGGTCGGCTCCAGATCGAGCGTGATCCGCTGCCCGCTCTTCTTGATCTTCCCCGCCGCCGGATGCTTCACGCGATAGTCGGCCACCGCGGCCGCTTTCACGATGATGGTCGCCTTGGGCAGGTGCTCGAGAACCGCCGCGCGCATCTCTTCCGCCGTGCGGACCTTCACCAGGGAAACCCCCGCGGGCGGGCTCAGATGGACGGGGCCGGAGACCAGCACCACGCGCGCGCCCCGCGCGGCGGCCGCCTCGGCCACTGCGTACCCCATCTTTCCGCTGGAGCGGTTCGAAAGGAACCGCACGGGGTCCACCGGTTCCTCGGTCGGCCCGGCGGTCACGAGCACCGTCTCCCCTTCGAGGTCGCGCGGGCGGCTCAGCACGGCAAGGACGGCTGCGGCAATCCGAGCCGGATCGGCCAGCCGTCCCGGCCCCACCATGCCGCAGGCCAGAGCTCCCTCTTCCGGGTCGACGATGGTGTGGCCGCGACCGCGCAAGGTCTCGAGGTTGCCTCGCGTGGCCGGGTGGTTCCACATGTTGCTGTTCATCGCCGGCGCGAGCACCACCGGGCCGGTGAAGGCCAAGTACAGCGTCGAGAGAAAGTCGTCCGCCAGACCGTTGGCGAACTTCGCCATCAGGTCCGCCGTGGCGGGCGCGACCACCAGGACCTGGGCCTCCTGGGCTACCCGGATGTGCTCGACAGCGCTGGCCAGCGTGTCCTCGCCGGAGGCCGCGAACAGATCCGTGATCACTTTCCGCGCGGTGAGCGCGGCGAAGGTGAGCGGACGGACGAACTCCTGCGCCGCGCGAGTCATCACCACCTGCACGGAGACGCCACGCTCGACGAGCGCACGGGCAAGCTCCGCGGCTTTGTACGCCGCGATCCCGCCCCCGATGCCGAGGACCGCGTTCATGCCGGCTCCCCCGCTAAATCTCTTCGGTGGGGGCCGGCTCTTCCGGAGGTGGAGGCTCCGCCGTCGTCCGGTCCTCGTACTTCACCAGCCCGCGCCGGACCTCCTCCATCGCGGTGATCGTCGACTTCTTCGAAGTAGTCGGCAGGAACGGGCGCGCTCCGCTCTGAAGCTGCCGCGCCCTCTTGGCGGCTACGATGATGAACCGGTAGGTGCTCTGATCCGGATCGTCCGGAATGGAAGCAACGATGTTGTTGGGAGTCGTCTTGTTGTCGGGCATGTAGAACCTCTAGCTTTTGGCCTGTGGCTCGCAACCTGCGGCTTGTGGCCTGTGGCTTGTGGCCTGTTGATCCCGCTGCGGCACACCGGCTGGCGCCCTCGGCGCGAAGCGCGGGCGCGGAGGCTCAGATCCACAGGCTACATGCCATAAGCCACACGCCATGAGCTACAAGCCGCTTTCGAATGTTCCCAGGATGCGCTTGACCTGCTGCTCCATCCTGGTGCGCCGTACACGCTCCGCCTTTACGATCGACGCCAGCGTGTCCACGGATTTCTCCAGATCTTGGTTCACCAGCACGTAATCGTACGCGCCGTAGTTCCGGATTTCCCGGGCCGCCCCGCGGAGCCGGCGCTGGATGACGTCCTCGGCGTCCTCCGAGCGGGCGCGCAGTCGTGTTTCCAGGTCGTTGCGGGAGGGGGCCAGGATGAAGATGCTTACCGCGTCCGGAACCCTGAGCTTCAATTGTCCCGCACCTTGCACGTCGATGTCCAGTAACAGGTCCTTGCCCTCGGCCTGCGCGCGCTCCAGCGTGCCGCGGTGCGTACCGTAGTAGTTTCCAAAGACTTCCGCGTATTCCAGGAACTCGTCCCGGGCGATGGCGGCCTCGAATTCCTGGCGCGAGACGTAGCAGTAGTCCTGGCCCGGCTGCTCCATCCCGCGTGGTGGCCGGGTCGTGTAAGAGACTGAAAACAGGAGACCTTCATCCTGCATCAGCAGGCGGCGAAGCAACGTGGATTTCCCCGAACCCGAGGGGGCGGACACCACGAATACAATGCTCATTCCAGGTTCAATCCCTGTTCGCGAATCTTCTCGATCTCCGCCTTCACGGTCAGCGCCAGCTCGCCGATCTCCAGTCCGTGCTCGCCACCCCCGGTGGATTTCGACAGGATGGTGTTAGTCTCCCGGTGCATCTCCTGAAGCAGGAAATCGAGCTTCTTGCCGACTTCCCCGCCCGCTGCCAGCGAGTCGTCCAGTTGCACCGCGTGAACCTTGAGCCGGGTCAACTCTTCGCTGACATCGCTGCGCTCCACCAGCAGCGCCACTTCCTGCGCCAGGCGCTGCGGATCGAGCCCGGAGTGGTTCAGCAACTCGCCCAGCTTCGCGGAGAGCCGGGCCTGAAATTCCGGCACGGCGCGCGAGCGGATCGTTTCCATCTGCCGCGCGCACTGGAGCACGGTGGTGTTCCGCGCGCGCATCTCGCCGGCGATTTCGCCGCCCTCGCGCTCGCGGAACTGGTTGAGCAGCTCGAGCGCGTCCTCGAGCGCCGCCACCAGCAGCCGCTCCAGCTCGGGATCCGGCTCCTCTTCGGCGGTCTGGAACACCCCGGGAATCTGGAACGCCGCGTTCAGGTCCGGGTCCCCCTGGAAGCCATGGACGGCGGCGGTTCTGCGAAAGGCTGCGATATAGGCTTCCACAAAGCCCTGGTTGACGGTTACCGGCGTCTCCGCGCGCGGGCTGGCCACCCGAACCTGGATCTGCAAGTGGCCGCGCAGCACCCGGCGCTTCACCGCGCCGCGCAGCGCGTTCTCGAGCGGATCGAGTTCCGGCGGCATGCGGAAATGCACGTCCAGGCCGCGATGATTCAAGCTCTTCACGCTCACCACGATCTCGCGGTCCTCGGCCAGCCTTCTGACGCGGGCGTAGCCCGTCATACTGCGGGGAGTCATAAGTTCACCACCGAATCCGGCTCCAGGAATTGGAGCGCGTGCAGCCGCTGATAGATTCCCCCGCCGCTCACCAACTCTTCGTGCGTGCCCACTTCCGAGATGCGGCCCTGGTCCACCACCACGATTTTGTCCGCCCGCCGCACCGTCGACAGCCGGTGCGCAATCACGATGACCGTGCGGCCGGTGATGAGGTTCCCCAGCGCGCGCTGCACCAGCAGCTCCGACTCCGTGTCCAGGTGCGACGTGGCTTCGTCCAGGATCAGGATGGGCGCGTTCTTCAGCAGCGCCCTGGCGATCGCGATGCGCTGCCGCTGGCCGCCGCTCAGCTTCACGCCGCGCTCGCCGATCACCGTGTCGTAGCCTTCCGGCAGCGCCAGGATGAACTCCGCGGCCAGCGCGTTGCGGGCCGCCTCGCGGACCATCTCCGCGGTTGCGCCCGGCTTTCCATACCGGATATTGTTGGCCACGCTGTCGTTGAACAGGAAGGTATCCTGCGCCACGATTCCGATCTTCTCGCGCAGGGAGGCCAGCTCGAGGTCGCGCACGTCCACGCCGTCGATCAGCACCCGCCCTTCCGTCACATCGTAGAACCGCGGCACCAGGTTCACCAGGGTCGTCTTGCCGGCGCCGCTCGGCCCCACCAGCGCCACAATCTCTCCGGCCTTGACTTCGAGCGCAATCGAGTTCAACAGGAAGCCGTTGGGCGAGGCTGGGTACCGAAAACTGACGTTTTCGAACACGATCGAGTGCGCGAACCGCTCCAGCCGCTCGGCGCCGGGCTTGTTCTTGATGTCTTCTTCGCGCGCCAGATACTCGAACACCTTCTGCGACGCGCCCAGCGCCTGCTGGAAGATGTTGTAGATGCCGGTGAGCCGCTTGACCGGCTCGAACAACATCACCAGCGCCATCATGAAAGACGTGAATCCTTTGAGGTCCATCGACCCGGCCTTGATCTGGTCGCGGGCGTAGGTCAGCAGGGCCACGATCGTCAGCGCGCCGAAAAACTGGATCAGCGGCGAAGCCATCGCCTGCTGCGCCGTGTAGCGCAGGCTGCTCCGCCGGAAGCGGCGCGCGGCCTGGTGAAAACGGCCCGATTCGTATTCCTCCGCCCCGAAGGATTTCACCACCTGCTGGCCGCTGAGGCTCTCCTGCAAGATCTGGTTCATCTCGGCCGCGTCATCCTGCGCCCGGCGCGTGGTGCGGCGGACGCGTCTGCCGAGCCGGGCGGTCGGCAGCAGAACGAACGGGAGCAACATCAGGCTGATGACCGCCAGCCTCCAGTTCTTCTCGATAATCACCGTCAGCAGGAATGCCGCGGTGAATGCCTGCCGCAGAAAGTCCGCCAGCATGTGCGAGCTGGCCACCTGGATCTTCTCGATGTCGATCATGATCGACGACATCAGCCGGCCGGTGGAGTGCGTCTCGTAAAACTGCGCGCCGTGCTGGAGGACCTTGTCGAATACCCGCTGCCGCAGGTCGGTGACCGCCGACAGCCCCGCGTAGTTGATCAGCACGCTACCCAGGTAATCGCACACTCCCTGCACGAAGAACGTGACCAGAATCGCATAGGCGATCATGGTCCAGACGTTGTGGATCCAGCCCGGAGTGAGTTGTTCCAGGAAGACGGTCTTTTGGATGATAGGAACGGTGAACAGGTCCACCGGAAGATCCGGCACGCCCGGCTGGAGCACGCGGCCGAACACCTGGCCCACCAGGAGCACGGTCATGCCGTGCGCCGCTCCGACCGCGGCCATCATCAGGCACGCCAGCACCAGCGCGTACCAATACGGCGCGGCATAGCGCATCAGCCGCCCGAACTCCTTCATGCCGCGACCCTCAAGCGTTCCAGCGCGGCCAGCACCTCGCTCACCGCAATCCCGCCAATGCCGCCGCGCGCGATCAGCACCTCCGAGGCGGTCTTCCACGGCGCCCACACATCCGGGTCGGACGCGCCGAAAATCACCACCGACGGCGTCCCGAACGCCGCTGCCACATGCGCCGGGCCACTGTCGTTGCCGATGAACGCCGCGGCGCCGGCTAGCAGCGACTTGAGCTGGTCGAGCGGAGCCCCCACCACCGTTCGATAGGCGCGGAAGGGGTTCAAGTCCTCACCGGCGCCGGCGATGAACACGGGCTCGAGGCGCCAGGTGTCTTGTAGCCGGGCGGCTACCTCCAGGAATCGCTCCGCGAGCCAGGTCTTCGAGGGAGCCGAAGCCACCGGATGCAGGACTGCGTAAGGCGCCCGTGGAGCAGGGGCTTCCGCCTGCGTAAGGAACAGTTTGGCCCGCGGAACTTCCCCCTCCCCCGCACCCAGGTAGAACATCGCCGAGGCCAGGTGCTCCGCCGTGTGCACCTTCCGGGATATCCCCAGGATCTGCTGCGCGGTCGGGATGCGAACGTTGTACATCGAGGAACAGCGGAAATGTCCGAAGCCGGCGCGGAACCGCGCGCCCGAAAGCAGCGTAAGGACCAGGCTGCGCGTCCCGCCGTGCAGGTTCAAGCACAGGTCCGGGCTCCATCCCGCCAACTCGCGGAAGGAAGGCGCTACGAGCGCGTCAAGATCGGGATTGCCTTCAAAAATCGGCTTGAACCGTTCTTCCACGACGACGGCGACCCTCAGGTCGGGCCGGCTCCGCCTCAACACTTCCAGAGCCGGCGTCGTCAGCACGCAGTCCCCCAACGAACGCAGGCGAATCACCGCCACCCGAGCGCCGCTGGGGAGCTGCTCAAGTATTGTTCCCATGCAGGCGGGCTTACTCTTCGATCTTAGCCTCGTCGATCAGCATGACCGGGATATCCTCCCGGATGGGGTAGACCCGCTTGCATTGCACGCACTTCAGGCCGCTTTGATCCGGCTTGAGTTCGAGGGTTGCCTTGCACAGAGGGCACACCAATATGTCCAGCAGATCCTTGCTAATAGGCATAGTCAACCGGTCCTTTAGTGTACCAGATTATGCGCCCGCCGCCGCGATCTCGGCCCGGGCTTTGGCGATCGCGGCCAGGTACTGCCGGGCCCGCTCCTCGATGACCTCCAGCCGGCCTTCCTGGATGCTCCTGGCGTCCACCAGTTCGGCGCCCACGGCCACCGCGCAGGCCCCCGCCTTCAGAAAGTCGCCCGCGGTCTCGAGGTTCACCCCCCCGGTCGGGATCAGCTCGATGTGCGGGTAGGGCGCCTTCAGCGCCTTGATGTACTTCGCTCCGCCCACGTTGCCGCACGGAAAAACCTTTACGATGTCGGCCCCCGCCTCCCAGGCAGTCAGCACCTCGGTGGGCGTGAGCGCGCCCGGTATCACCACCTTCGAGTACCGCTTCACCATCTCGATGGTGGCCAGTTTCAGGTTCGGCGACACGAAGAACTCCGCCCCCGCCAGCATGCAGGCGCGCGCCGTCTCCGGATCGAGCACCGTGCCCGCGCCCAGCACCAGCTTGTCCCCGAAGGCGTCCGCCGCTTTCTCCAGCGCCCGGATGGCGCCCGGAACCGTCATGGTGATCTCCGCCGCACGGATGCCGCCGTTGTAAATGGCTTCCACCGCCTTGAGAGCGCTCTCGGCACTGGCTGCGCGTATCACCGGCACGATCCCGATATCGGTGATGAAAGAGAGTATCTGGCCCTTGGTCATGAATCTACGATCTTACACCACTCCCGCGGAGGCCAGTCCCATTCCCGGAACGCGGTGTCCCGGAATCGGACGGATCGGGTCGCCCCCTTTAGGCGCAGCCCATTGATTTATAAACAGATGCGGGCGCATTATCCTGGCAAGAAGCGTGCCTCCTCAGGGCCAGGTAAGCCATATGCTCAACGACTTCCGCTATGCCTTTCGGACTCTCCGGCAGAACCCCGGCTTTGCGCTGGTCGCGATTCTCTCGCTGGCGCTGGGAATCGGGGCGAATTCGGCCATCTTCAGCTTCGCGGACGCCCTGCTCCTTCGACCGCTGCCCGTCCCCCAGCCGTCGCGAGTTGTCTCGGTCGTCTCGCGCTGGCGCGGGGAGGGCTTCGGGGAACTGTCCTACAAGGACTACATCGACTTCCGGAACAAGAGCAGGTCCTTCGAGGGCTTCGCGGCCCTCCAGTTGATCCGGGTCGGATTCGCCACCAGCAAAGACGCGTTGCCGCAGATGAAAGCTGGCTTCCTGGCCAGCGGGGATTCCTTCCGTGCCCTGCGCGTGGAGCCGGAACTGGGCCGCAGCTTCCGGCCGGAAGAAGACCAGGCGCCCGGTCGGGACGCGGTGGCCGTGATCAGCCATGACTTATGGCAGACGGAATTCGCCTCCAATCGGGACGTGATTGGGAAGACCATATTCTTGAATGGCATCAGCTTCACCATCATCGGAGTCGCCCCGGAGTCATTCACGGGTGTGGATCAGTTCTTCCACCCGGCTCTGTTCGTTCCCCTGATGATGTCGCCGCGGCTGGCGGCCACTCCGGAGCAGAGCGTCCTGGAGCGGCGCGACGATCGGGGATTGACCGTCAAAGCGCGGCTGAAGCCGGGAGTCTCGGTCGCCCAGGCCAATGCCGAAGCGGAGGTGATCGGAAAACAGCTCGAACAGGCGTACCCGGACACCAATCGCAATTGCTCGGCGGCGGTTCGGACGGAATTCCAGGTGCGGGTGGATCGATCGCCGTATGATGCCATGCTGATGGGCTTCGTTCTGGCCCTGGTCGGCGTGGTGCTGTTGATCGCCTGCGCCAACGTCGCCAACCTGTTGCTGAGCCGCGCGCGGGCCCGTTCGCGCGAGATCGCGGTGCGCCTGGCAATCGGGGCGGGACGAACGCGTCTGATCCGGCAACTGCTCACCGAAAGCCTGGCCATCGCGGTGCTGGGCGGCGCGTTGGGGCTGCTGCTGGCGCAAGCAGGGATCGAGACCTTCTCCCACTTCAGGATTCCAAGCGATATCCCGCTCTCGATTGACGCGAAGCTGGACCTGCGGGTGACCCTCTACGCGTTGTTCGCCTCCATCGCCAGTGCGCTCCTGTTCGGCTTGGCGCCCGCCTTGCAAGCGACCAGGACCGACCTGGTACAGGCCTTGAAGTCCGGTGTGGAGGGCGCCCGCAAGCGCCAGCGCTTCTTGGGCAGGAACACGCTGGTGATTGCCCAGGTGGCGGGCTCGCTGCTGTTGCTGGTCTGCGCCACCCAGCTTTTCCGCGCTACTTCGTTTGTGCTTTCCGCGCCGCCCGGTTTTCGCACCGACCACCTTCTGATGACCAGCTTTGATCCAACCCTGGTGCGCTACACGCCGGCCCAGACCCAGATCTTTTACAGGCGGCTGGAGGAGCAGACCCGGGCGCTTCCGGGTGTGAAGTCCGCCGCTCTGGCTCGATTGCCGCCGCTCAGCAACTACCCGATCAGGAAGTCGGTTGTTCCCGAGGGCTTCCAGTTGCCGCCGGGAAAAGAGAGCGTCACCGTGCCGGCGAACATCGTAAGTGAAGGCTACTTCGAGACCGTGGACGTGCCCATCCTCCAGGGCCGGGACTTCCGGATGACCGACAGCGCCGATTCTCCGCGCGTGGCCATCGCCAGTGAGCAATTCGCCCGCAAGTTCTATCCGAATCAGGACCCGGTCGGGAAGCGCTTCCGGCTGGATGGCCGGGACGGCCCGCCGGTCGAGATCGTGGGCTTGGCCAAGCAGAGCAAGTACTTCTTCCTGGCCGAACCGCCGCAGGATTTTCTCTACCTGCCGCTGGCGCAGAACCCGCAGACGCAGATGACGCTGCTGGCGCGGTCCCATGGCGACCCGGCGGCGCTGGCCGGTCCAATTCGCGACGTGGTCCGTTCTCTCGACCCGGATCAGCCCGTCTACGGCGTTCGCACCATGGAAGAGTACTTCGACCTGCGGGCCAGGAAGTTCTTCAACTGGATCACGGAAACCATCGGCGCGATGGGGCTGCTCGGGTTAGCACTGGCCCTGGTCGGGCTCTACGGCCTGATGTCGTACTCGGTAAGCCGCCGGATGCGGGAGATTGGCATTCGGATGGCCATCGGAGCGGATCGGGTGAACGTGGTTAGAATGGTGCTGAAGCAGGGCTTGCTGCTCGCGGGTATCGGAGTCGCGATTGGCATCCTGCTCAGCGTTTTGTTCAGCCGGGCCTTGACCGCGGGCCTGGCGGGGGTGGTGCCCTCGTTCAACCTCACCATGATGGCGCTGGTTTCGCTGGCCTTGCTGGGCGTGGCGATGTTGGGAGCCTATGTGCCGGCGCGGCGGGCGTCGCTGGTGGATCCGATGCGGGTGCTGCGCGAGGACTGACGGGAGACGCCCATGCTGGTGTCCGTGAGGGTAAAGCCGAATTCGAAGAAACCGCGCATCGAGCGGGCCGAGGATGGAGCGCTCATCGCGTACCTGAAGTCGCCGCCCATCGAGGGCAAGGCGAACCAGGAGCTGATCGCGCGGCTGGCGGAGAGATTCGGTGTGCCCAAATCGCGCCTGCGCATCAAGTCCGGGCTGGCGTCGAAGACCAAACTGATCGAAGTCGATCAATGATCGCGCGCCGCCCAGTGCAGGGCGATGCCGCCGAACAGGAACTTGCGCACGCTGACCGGAGCGTACCCGGCGCGCCCCAGAAACGAGCGGAACTCGTCGGCGGAAACGAAACCGCGCAGCGAATCCGGGATGTAAGTGTAGGTCCTTGGGCGGCCGTGCAGTAGCAGGCCCCAGAACGCGCCCTGCAGATAGAGGTAGCCCAGGTAGACTCTCCGCAGCACCGGGTTTGCGGGCAGGAAGAAGTCCAGGCTCACCAGAACGCCGCCCGGCCGCAGTACGCGGCGGATCTCCGCGACCGCTTCCTCCCGGCGCGGGAAGTTCCGCAGCCCGTAGCCCACGAACACTCCGTCGAACACGCCGTCGCGGAACGGGAGGCGCATCGCGTCCGCGCAGGTCACGCGTTCGACGCCGCCCTCGCGCGCCAGGCGCAGCATGCGGTGCGTCAGGTCGGCCGCGACGATCTCGGCCTGCGGCCGCCTGCGCGCAACCAGCTTCGAGAAATCCCCGGTGCCGCACGCCAGGTCCAGAACGACGGGCCTGGCGGGCAGGTTCGCGCGCTCGACCGCCTGCCGCTTCCACCGGCGGTCCATCCCATAAGAGAAGACCCGCGTGATGAAGTCGTAGCGCGGCGCGATCTGGCCGAACATCTCGCGCATCAGAAGCGGGTCCTGCTGTTCCGGGGGAAGAGTCATGCGGTCATCCGGTGGGTACTCAAACATAGTATACTTTCCGATTCACCCAAGAAGATGCCGCCCCTCATTCAACTGCCCGTCGCGCTTCTGGTTCTGGTAGCCGGAATCTACGATATCCGCTACCGCCGCATCCCGAACTGGCTGGTGCTTCCCGCCATCCCGGTGGCGTTCGCCCTCAACGCCTTTTTGTTTGCGCAACCTGAGTATCACTCCTCGGCATGGGCCGGCCTGGTCTATGCCGCGAAGGGGTTTGGCCTGGCGGCGCTCATCTACATGCCGCTGTATATCCTGCGCGGGATGGGCGCCGGAGACGTGAAACTATCGGTGGCGCTCGGCGCGCTGGTGGGCTGGCAGGACTGGTGGAGGATCCTCGTTCTGAGCGCCGTGTTGGGGCTCCTCCTCGCGCTTCTGCTGATGGCGCTTCACAAGCGGTTCCGCAAGACCCTCAGCAACACCGCCTACATCATCTGGGAGATGATTCACCTTCGGGCGCCGCACCACAGGAGCGAGGAACTCGACGTGTCCAGCCCTAAGTCGTTCAGGCTGCCGCACGGCGCGGTGGTCGCGCTGGGAACACTCGCGCTGCTCGGGCTGAGGGTGTTCCTGCCATCACCGGCCGGGTAAACGTCAGCGGGCGGTAGCTCAGGCCGACCTGCCGCATCGGGCGATAGTTCCCCCCTACGCCACCGCAGCCCGCGCCAGCCGGAAGCAAGCCAGGACCTTCCCGGCCAAGGTGCCGTCACGTAGCGTGAGGTACCGCTGCTCCATCTCTTCCGGCGTGAGATGGTCGATCAGGCGGAAGCCGCGCTCGGACAGGAACGATTCGACGGCCCCCTCGGGAATCGAAAACTGCACCAGTTCGGCGCGATACATCGCGCGCATGATCGCCCGCGACTCCCTTACCCCGTAACGGTCCGCCATGTCGGGCGCCGCGGCCAGGTAGTCGAAACACAGGACGCTACCGACCGCCGAGTTCGACCTTACGAATTCCAGCGTCCGATCGACCGCCTCGGCGGGAAGGTAGTACATGACGCCCTCCCACACGAAGAGGGCTTTCTTCTTCTTGTCGTACCCCGAGGCTTCCAGCACGTCTTCGAGACGATCCCGGGTGAAGTCGATCGAAACGAACGTCAACTGCGGCGGAATGGCGATGCCCGCCTGCCCGAGGGCTCGCCGTTTGCGTTGCTGCGTGGGCTCGATGTCCAGCTCGAATATCCTGGTTCCCCGGACCAGGTCCCGAAAGCGGTAGGACCGGGAGTCGTACCCCGCCCCCAGGAAGACGAGCTGAGGCGTGCCCTCCTCGAGCGCCCGCCGCACCACGGCGTCGATGTAGCCGGTGCGCGCGATGAAGTACTCGTACGAACCTGGCGCCTCTGTCCCGAGCTTCTTCCGGATCCATTCGCGGGCGGCGGCATCCTTCAAGGATCGCCTGGCGTCTGCGCTCAGAAACGCCTCCGCCAGGTAGTCCGGGCCTCGAATCTCCTCTCTCTCGTCGCCCGCCGCCAGCGCGCGGCTGAGAGCGACGCCCATCGCCGAATCCGAGGGCTGGTCCTCGAGGGACTTACTCTTGTCGGCTGCGGCAGCCCGGCTCATGAGGCCCAGCGCATTGCCAAACGGGTCCGCCACGCGGGCCACCCGCGTTCGCATCACGGTGGTGGTGATTTCGCTCTGCGACGTCGCCCCGGCATCCAGCAAACGCCGATACGCCAAATCGATGTCCTCGACGTTCCAGTAGGCCACCACCCGCTCCTCGCTTCCGGGGTGGGAGTCCCCGGCGGGCACCAGGTTCAGCGTGGAATCGCCAGCCCGGAAGACCACGACGAAGGGGGAGTCGAGGACCGCCGGATCGTCGAAGAACTGGCCATACCACTCTTTGGCCTTCTGGAGATCCGGAACCCGGCAGCTCACGGCCGCAAGAGACTTGAACATGACCATCATCATGCCACGAGTTTCCAGGAACCGAATGCCTTCAGCGTCGTATAGTCCTTATAGACATCACGTGCCTGGAGTCGCCATGACCCTTCCCGCCGAATTGCGTTACGCGTTGCGCTCTCTCGCCAGGTCGCCGGTATTCTTCGCCGTCGCCGTCCTCTCTCTGGCGCTCGGCATCGGAGCCAATACCGCTGTGTTCACCCTGCTCGATGAGGTCCTGCTTCGTTTCCTGCCGGTACAGGACCCGTCCCGGCTGGTCCAGCTCAAAGAGGTCGGCCGTCACTACGGTTCCAACACCGGCATGAATGCGCTCTCCTATCCCATCTACGCCGACCTCCGCGACCAGAACCAGGTGTTCAGCGGCATGCTCTGCCGCTACCGCATGCCGCTCAGCGCGAACTTCGAGGGCCGCACCGAGCGCGCCGCCGGCGAAGTGGTCTCCGGGACCTACTTCCCGGTGCTGGGTGTTCGCCCGGCTCTCGGACGCCTGTTCACCCCGGAGGAGGACCGCACCCCGGGCGGCGCCCCGCTTGCTGTCCTCGCATACGACTACTGGAAGACGCGATTCTCGGGCGACCCTTCGGTCATCGGCAAGCAGATCCTGGTGAACAACCACGAGCTCACGATCGTCGGCATCACCCCGCGCGGCTTCGATGGCGTCGAGCCGACGTTCGCGACCGAGATCTATATCCCGGTGATGATGGCGGGGCAGGTGACCGGCGAGTCAAAGCCCTTCGAGGACCGCCGTCGCCGCTGGGTCCAGGTGTTCGCCCGGCTGAGGCCCGGCGCCGGCGTCACCGAGGCCAAGGCCTCTCTCCAGCCCATCTTCCACCGCATTCTGGAAATGGAAGTCCAGCAGGCGGCCTTCGCACACGCTTCTCCGTACGCCCGCGAGCAGTTCCTCAAGATGATCCTCGATGTGAGGCCCGGAGGTGGCGGGCAGCAGGTTGCCCGCCGGTTCCTCGAGGCCCCGCTGTGGGCCATGATGGCCATGGTCGGGCTGGTGCTGCTGATCTCCTGTGCCAACGTTGCCAATCTGATGATTGCCCGCGCCGCGGCTCGCCAGAAGGAAGTGGCCGTTCGCCTGGCTCTGGGCGCGAGCCGCGCGCGGCTCCTCCGCCAGTTTCTGGTCGAGAGCGGGCTGCTTTCCCTGCTTGGCGCCCTGCTCGCCCTGCCGCTCTCCTCGTGGACCATGCGCTTGCTGCTCGGGATCGTGCCGCAGATGGACCCGCCGCTCCGCTGGACCGTCGATCCCGATCTGCGCGTGCTGTGCTTTACCCTGGCGGTCTCTCTGTTCACCGCGCTGGTCTTCGGGCTTGCGCCGGCTTTGCAGGCCACCCGCCCCGACCTCGCCTCGACCCTCAAGGATCAGGCCAGCGCGGTCTCCGGCGGCGGCCACGCCGGGTGGCGCAAGCTGCTGGTTGCCGCCCAGGTGAGTCTTTCTCTCCTGCTGCTCATCGGCGCGGGGTTGTTCGTGCGCAGCCTGCATCACCTCGAGGATCTCAACCCGGGATTCGAGGTTGCCAACCTGCTCTCCTTCTCCGTGGATCCATCCTTGAGCGGCTACGATGCCGCCAGGGCAAAGCTCTTCTACCGCCAACTGGCGGAGAAGTTGGCCTCTCTTCCCGGCGCCCAATCGGCGGCCCTGTGCGTTGTCCCGCCACTGACCTTCGACGAGTGGGACAACATCATGACCGTGGAGGGCTACGCCGCGAAGCCGGGCGAGGACATGGATTCTTACGTGAATTACGTATCGCCGGGATTCTTCCGAACGCTCGAGATTCCGCTGTACACAGGTCGTGATTTCACGGACCGGGATAGTGTCGGCTCGCCCAAGGTGGCAGTGGTCAACGAGAAGTTCGCTCGCTACTACTTCGGGGAACGCGGAGCCTTAGGGCGCCACCTCGGCCTGGGGACCGATCCCGGCACCAAGACCGACATCGAGATCATCGGCGTCGTCCGCGACACCAGGTACACAACGATGAGCGAGGAGCCGCCCCGGCAGGTCTTCTTCCCCTACTTGCAGAACCGCTGGGCCGCGCAGATGACCGCTTACCTCCGCACCCCCCTGGGCTCGGCGCGGATGTTCCCGGCGTTGCGCGACACGGTACGGAGCATCGACGCCAATCTGCCGGTCTTCGCCATGAAGACCCAGGAGCACCAGCGCGATGAATCCCTGGCGGTGGAGCGGCTTTCCGCCAGCCTCTCCACCGCCTTCGGCGTTCTGGCGACGGTTCTGGCCGCCATCGGCCTTTACGGTGTCATGGCCTTCCTGGTGGCCCGGCGCACCCGCGAGATCGGCGTGCGCATGGCGCTCGGAGCGCTGACCGGCGATGTCGTCTGGCTGGTGATGCGGCAGGTGCTGCTGCTGGTTTCGATCGGCATCGCCGTCGGACTGCCCGCGGCCTTCGCCGTGACGCGTCTGGTCCGCAGCCAGCTCCACGGAATCGCCCCCAATGATCCGGCCACCATCGCCTTCGCAACGCTCGGGCTGGTCGCCGTCGCCGCCATCTCCGGCTACCTTCCCGCCCGCCGCGCCACCCGCGTCGATCCCCTCACGGCCCTCCGCCACGAGTGACCAAGGATCCCGCACCCCGGCGGGCGGGACTCAGTACATCAGGTTGGCGCCGAAGTCCGGCACGCCGCCCTTGCGCACCGTCGCCGCCCAGGCCTCCAGGCGCTGCCCGCCCATCTTCCAGAATGCCTTGCACAGCGAAAAGTATTCCAGCACGACCTCCCGCTCGCCCTTCTCGAGAAGCTCTTTCGCCAAGGCCATGTTGGGCCCGAACGAGTCCAGGGTCGGGCTTCCCGGCGTTTTGCCCGCTTCCAGCAGGTAATGCTTCGCCTGCCCGACAGAGCCGTTTCGCAGCGCCACCAAGCCCAGCACCATGTTGCCGGCGTGGATGGCGTTGCCGTAGTTCCAGTCGCGCTCCCGCTGGCCCAGAAGCTCGCTCGCATACGCCGCGGCTTTATCCAGCGCTCCGGCGGCCAGGGCCGCCTTGGCCATCTGCGGCAGCGCGTAGAAACGCTCCTCGCCGCTCGCGCCCCCGCAGTCCTGCTCCAGGTCCGCCAGCGCCTGCTGTGGCGACCTCGGGTATTTCGCCGTCAACCCGGCCATCCGCTCCGCGGCGGACACTTGCTCGGACAGGTCGAACTTCGGTTCGTCCTTGCTGCCGGATTCGGCGTCGAAATTCACCATGGCGTCGGTGTACGCGTAGACCGGATGGCCGTCGCGAATCACCGGCCGATACCTCCACTGCCGGACCGCCGCGACTGCCGCCTGCCTCAGAACCTGGGGACCGGTCAACGCCTCCGCCTTGGTCACGAGCCCTCTCGGGTCAACCGTCACCACCAACTCCACCATTCCGCTCGCGCCCTTGCCGCGCGCGGAATCCGGCGCCACCGGCTCGACGCTCTGTAGCGGCGTCAGGTTGGGTACGAAAGCCTGTGGTTCCCCCGGAGCGGCCTTCGGCGCGTGGCTCGGGCCGGGCGCCGGCTCGACGCCGGCCACTCCGAACTCCGCCGTCTGCCGAGCGCCCTCGGGCGGTGTGAAGGTGAACAGGGACTCGGGCACGTCCTCATTGAATCTCAGTGAGTGCTTGGTGATCTTCAGCCGTCCCTCGACCGCTTCCGCCACCGGCCCGCCTTGCACTTTGCCGGACAACGTGGTTTGCAGGTCGATGCCAAGCTGCCGGTCGATCCACACCGTGTGCACCACGTCCCGCATCATCATCTCTATCGAGCCGCCCAGCGCCAGTTCCTCGACCCGGCTCTCGACCACCCAGCAATCGTGCGCTCGCCCATCCACTTCCAGCGTCTCGATGCGCACGACTTTCGCGCTCGCCGCCAGCTTCGATCCAAGCGCCATGCCGGGCAGCCCAAGCTCCTGCATCGAGTCCTGCCATCCCGAGACGCCGGCCTTCTTCTTGTACTGCTTGAGCAGCGGCACGTAGATCCAGGTGTTCTCGCCGTCGGCAACCACGGTGCCAGCGGGCGTCTCCCCGGACTTCGATTCGATGCGGAACCTGCCCGGATTCAAACCCACCACCGTAGCCGTGGAGGCGATCTTCATCGGCTTGCCTTCCACGGACACTTCGACGGTGATGTCCGCGCTGTACTGATAGCTGTGGTAGTTCTTCAGCGCGGCCGCGTTCTGTTCCAGAACAGTCGCCGCGTCCGGGAACTGCTCCGCGAAAAGCGGCAGCGCCAGGAATCCAAAATGTGCGAGTCGCATGGTCTACTCCGATCCTGGAACGAACCGCACGTTGATGTACGCTTCCCGCTGGGTCGAACCCGCGGCGCCAAAATTGGTCTTCTTGACCAGGTCCAGCGCAGCCTGCGCCAGCGCGGGGTTCGCGGCGCTGGACACCTCTTCTTCCAGCACCTTTCCATGCCCATCGATCGTTGCGTGGACGATCACCGGCTGGATCACGCCGCCCGCTGGCCCATTGGGAACGTTCATCGGGAACCTCATTCCGGTCTCCAGCATGATGGGCGGGCCGTTCGCCATCATTTCCGGCGACACCGTCAGCAGCGCCTGGTCGACCGAACCAGCGTCCGTCATGCCGACCTGCGCATCCAGCGCGGCGCCGCCCCCGACGTGAGCCGTAATCCGGTCGGGGATGAGCCGGCCGTGAAACTCTAATTGCTTGCTGTAACCGTACACCACGAACGTCCCCGGAGCGATCGAGTGAACCTGCAACAGGCCCGAGGCATTGTCGATACAATATTCCTCCTCCTCCCAAATCCGCGGCTGGTCCGGCGGCGCCACGAATCCCGAAACCAGAAGGCACGTGGCCGGCCGGCCGTTCCACTGCACCGCGGCCGTCCGGATCTGCCAGCTCGAGGGGGTTGCTTTCACCGCCCAAAAGATCGCGCCACGCAGCATCTGCACCCGCATGGGAATCGCCGCTACCCGCTGTTGGTCCCACACCTGCCCTCGTGAGCTGATGCGCACCAGCGAGTAGCCGCCCAGGCTCGCCGTCCAGCGCCAGTTCTGGCCGTTCATCCAGGTCTCGGTCAGCTCTCCCGAACCTACGATGCCCGCATTGCCGCTGGCCTGGAAGGACACGCTGAGAGAGTACGGCGGCATGCCCGGCATGTGCATCTTGCTGTTTTGCTTGGCGCGCTCGAGCAGCGCCAGCGCGGCCGCGCGCTCCGCGGGTGTTGCCGCGGTCCGCACCGCTCCGCTGACCGGCTCGTGCGGATCCGCGGGAATCGCCGCCGAAACCGGCCCGGCCTCCGCGATCGCGCCACGGGCCGCTCTTGCCGGCGCAACTTGCGGCTGCCCCACCAGCGGAAACGACGCGCATGTGAGCCATCCGGCGAACGCCAGGATGGCGCTCATCGAACCATACGAACAAAACAGCCGTAACTTGGACATCGAACCCTCCTCGAGAAGCGAATGCACACGTTGAGTGAGATGGCGCCTGCGCAACAGCAAAGGTGCGGGCGCCAGATCCGCCGGCGCCTGCGCGCGGGCGGCCGCCAACAGTGCTTCGATATACGGCTCGCGCGCCGCGGTCAATCGAACCACCTCCTCATCCACCAGTTCCTCGCGCGCCAGCCGGGTCTGCGCCAGCAGCCACCAGATCGCCGGGTTGAACCACAGCAAAGCCCCGGCGAATTCCTCGAACACCGTCATCAACCAGTCGTGCCGCCGCACATGCAGCAGCTCGTGACAGGCAATGCCGCATTGGGCCTCCTCTCCGAGCTCGCGAAAGGACTCCGGCAGCAGTACTACGGGAGCCAGCCAGCCTAACGTCACCGGGCCCGAGACCTCGGGAGAAATGCAGAACAGCGCGTCTCCGTGCGTCACAGCCGAAGCCGCCTGGACCGGCTCGGGAATCGGATACAGCGGCATCGCGCCGATCCGGTAACGTCTGATTTGCCACAGCCCGGCAAACAGCCAGCAGAGTTTGCCCCCCACGCCCGCGACCAAAATCCACAACAGCAGACGGCTCCCCAGCGCGCGCGTCCTGAAAGTAGCCCAGGCCGCGGGTGCCGCGCCTTGCCCGGTCCCGACTGGCGCCTGCGCCGCTGGCGCCTCCGCCCCGAAACCGGAACCGGGCGCTGTGGTGTAAACCCGCGCCGTCGCGGCGAAGCTTCCATCCGTGCCGGCCTTTCCGCCCGCGATCGCCGGATGCCGCCAGGGCTGCACCAGCGGCAACACCAGGCACGCAAGGAGCACCAGGTGGCAGTAGACCAGCTCCGTCCGTGAATGCCGGGCCCGGAACAACGTCGGCAGCAGCGCCCCCACCGATGCCAGGATCAGCGCCTGCTCCATCCAGGACAGCAGGTTGTCGAGCGGCGGCTCGAACATCATGCCTTCTTTCGCCGGGCGTGAACCAGCCTCTCCAGTTCGTCCAGGTCTTCCGGGGGCATGCCGCGGTCTTCGACCAGGTGCACCAGCAGCGGTTTGGCCGAGCCGTTGAACACGCGGTTGACGAACTCCCGGATCATCCGGTCCTCCACTTGCTGCTGCGGCTGCACCGGGCTATAGACATACGCCCGTTCGCCAGCCGTCCTCTTCAGATGGCCCTTACGCTCCAGGACTCCCATCATCGTCAGAACCGTCGTGTAGGCGATCTTGCGCTGCTTGAGGAGATCTTCATAAGCCTCCCGAACGGTGGCCTGCCCGCGCCGCCAGATGACCTTCAGGATCTCCAGTTCCTGGTCTGTGGGAACCGATTTCGTGGGTTTCATAGTTCTCACTAATAACTTAGTCATTAGTCAGACGCCTGTCAAGCGGAAAATTCAGCGCCCGGACCCACGCCTCGCCTCGACAACACTGTTTGCGAAACCTGCCGGGCCGTGTCATCCCATCCAGCCCCCCTTGGTCTAACCTTCGCGACTCCACGGGAACGTGCTCCGGCTCGCGATCCGTGTTTCGCGGGCCGCTGGCACAGGCTTACGGATGGACCAACGTCCAGACCCGACGCTCCATTCAGGTACTCCATACTGGCTTTGGTTGCCGGCACGATCCTGGGTGGGCGTTGGCAGGATCGCTCAGGGCCGCGCCTGGTGGCCCCCGTGGCGGGCGCGCTGATCCTGGCGGGCATGGCGGCTGGGTGCTCCGTGGTCACCCCGGCCCCGCAGCCCCCGCGTGAGCGCGCGGCGCCTTGGTCCGCGCGGTTAGGGTCGTGATGACCAGCCCTGGAACCAGCATTCCGCGCGGACGCCGCGGCCGGAAGGCAGCCGCAACAGTTTCGGGGACAGTCGGCGTCATGGCGTGTGCGGCGCCCATGAGGATGAAAATGGGCTCGAGGGGCGGCGTGATGGGCAACCCCGGCTCGCGGTGGCTAGCTGTGCTCTCCTACCGCACCGCAAACGTCACCGTGTTGCTGACCGCTCCACCCATCACGATCTGAAGCTGATGACTGCCGGCGGAAATGTTCGATGGCAACTGCACATTCACCGCATACAGCCCGACCCACCCGGGCGCCAGGCCCGCCCAATCCGGCGTCAGCGGCTGCCCGTCGATCTGGACCACCGGTTTCACGATGGTTTGCGGTGGGGGCGTCGGCGGCACGTCGCCGGTCGTCACCGCTGCCCCGACCGCGCCCAGCCCGGTGCAGTAGATCTGGATCCACTCCCCGGCCACCGCCGGATCGGCGGCCGTGATCTTCCTGTAGGTTTGGGCGTCGAGAATCGCCCCGTCTCCCGTGCCCTGCATGTTGAGCGTGAAAATCCCCGGCCCCGCCGCTCGAATTGTCACGGGGATCCAGGTGACGCCCGTGTTCGAGGTCACCTCCGCCATCCCGCTCCCCGGCGCCGCCGCGAACGGCACCTGCGCATTGATTTGCCCCGGCGAAACGAAAAACAAAGGCGCCGGAGTGCCGTTGATCGTCACGCTCGTGTCTCCCAGGCTCATGGGAAGTGGAAAGGACGTTTCCGACCCGCTCCCGTTCGTCAGAATGGTCCCGAACAGGGCGACGATTGCGCCCGGCGCAACCGCATCCGCCTGATAGCTTGCGGCCCCCACCACCGCGTAGGCGCTGTCGGGCGCTCCCTGCCAGGCGCGCAAAACGTCCTCGGCCGGCTTGCCCCGCGGGTTGTAGTCGGTGTCGTTCGCTCCCGGCGGGTTCACCGCCCAGGCCCACCAAAACACGCCCTTCACCCAGGAGGCCTGTTGGCTCCAGACCGTGTAGAAGGCGTCGTAGCAGTTCCTCTGCTCGGTGAGATCCGCGGGGGCCGTCGTTGCGCTATAGGAGTACGGTGCGATGTTGGTGCCAGGGTAGCTCCTGTATCCGATCTCAGTGAAGATGACCGGTTTCTGGTGGGCGCTATGGAGGTTCTGGACCGCTGCGACGATGTCCAGGCCCGCACTGTTGTGCCTCCACGCGGCCACTAGCTCCGCGAGGCTTGGGTCAGGGTGGTTCGTGAGGGGGAAATAGCCATCCAGGCCGATCAGATCCAGCCGGTCCAAGAACGAGACCGAGGTGAACTCGTCGGCGGACCAGGTCGCGTTAGCGGCATACGTCAGCAAGCCGTGATAGACGCCCCGGATCGCGTCGATCACGGCGTTCCAGCGTGCCTGATTCACGGAGCCGCTCATCATCACCAGCTCCGTGCCCACGACCAGGCCCTCCACCTGCTGCGTCTCCGCCATCTGCGCATACTTGACGATGAACGGCGTGTAGCTCGCAAACCACGCGTCTTTGTCTTGAGGGTTGATATTGCCCCGCCAGTGGCTGGGATCGGGATCCTGCGACAGGTCGACGTGCGGCTTCAGCATCACCTTCAGCCCTTTGTTGTGCAGATCCTGTATGGCCTGGACCAGGGCGTCGTCGGAGGGAGTCGTGCTGTTGGCGGCGATAGTGGTCGAGGTGATGTTGCTCTGATACCAGGTCACCAGCACCGACGCCCAGTTGGCGTGCGTGGCGGCGAGTGCCTCCCGCGACGGGGCGCCCGCAGCATTCGTATACTCGTTGGGCTGCCACGAGACGTGAATGATCCCGTTGTACTCGAACCCGCTCTTGGTCTGAGCCATCGCTAGCACCTGCGACAACGCCGCGGCGCAGATCCCCACCAGGCGCGCCCCGCTCACCGCTGCACCCCCGTATGGGTGAGGCACCAGCTCACCGTCGTGATCTCGTCCCCGGCGTGCAGGCCCTCGGCCCCCCCGACCGGCTTCCCGGCGGAGCACTCGCCCCTGGCCGGGCAACCGTCCTTACAGCCCACGATTTCCGTCACCCGGATGCGGTAGGCGTTCTTGTCGATCGCCTCGACCGTGCCGCAGTAGCCGTCGCCCTTCCAGGGCCGTACGCAGACCTTGTCCCCCACCGACCTCCCGAAGGTGCGGGCGCCCGCCTGGCGCAGCATCTCGGCCAGCTTCGTGTGCCCGGTCCGCTCGGCCATCTCCAGGGCCGACCCCCAGCCGCGCGGCCTGGCGTTGAGGTCCGCGCCAGCCGAGATCAGAACCCGCGCGGCTTCGATCTGCCCCAGTTCGGCCGCTTCGATGAGCGGGGTCCGTCCCGAGGCGTCCCGCTCATTCGGGTCCGCTCCCGCTTCGAGACGCGCGCGAAGCAACGCCACATCGCCCTCGCGCACCGCGCGGTGGATCGCCGTGTCCCCCGCCAGGGCGGTCACGGCACACACCACAATGAAAAAGACCCTTGTCATGGGATTCATCATAACTCCGGGCGGCCACGTGATGGCGGGCGGGGCGTGCGTGAGTGCGAGGGGCCCCCCCGGGACAGGGCTGGAGCCCTATCCTACCGACAGCCAGGGGTTGCGGGTCTGGCCTACGCGTGCCAGAATCTGCACTATGAGCCAGGGTCACCAGTCGTTTCTGGCCTTTGCCGACGACCTGACGGGAGCGCTCGAGGTGGGCGCCAAGTTCGCGGCGCAGGGCATTCGGGCGGTGGCGACAGTTGGATGGGAGCCGACGCCGGCCGCGGAATCGCCGCCGGTGCGGATCGTCGATCTCGAGACGCGGCACGTCAGCCAAGCCGAGGCGGCCCGCCGCGTCGCCCGGCTGGTTCGTTCGGCCGCCCGCACAGAGTTGCTGTACGCCAAGACCGACTCAACGCTGCGCGGCAATATCGGGAGCGAGTTGGGCGCGATGCTCGAAGCAGCTCCGGGCCCTCTGCTTTACGTGCCCGCCTACCCGGCGATGGGCCGCACGGTAGTCGATGGCCGCCTTCTGGTTTTCGGGACGCCGCTGGAGAACACCTCGTTTGCGCGGGATGCGTTGAATCCCACGACGGAAAGCCGTATCGTTGATGTGATCCGCAGACAGACCAGCGCTCCGGTTTGGGTTGTGGACGCCCAGCGCCTGTGCGCGGACGCACCCGCGGGAATCTACGTCTCGAATGGGGCCACGGATGAAGACGTCGCGGCCGCGGCGGAGTTCTGGCGCCGATCCGGCTGGCGATGCGGCGCCGGCCCGGCAGCGTTCGCCGAAGCCATCGCGCAGAGGATTGACCTGCCCCGCTCCAACGCCGCGCCCCGCGTGTTTGCGGACTCCGTGCTGGTGGTGAATGGCAGCCTGCACGAGGTGTCGCTCCGGCAGATCGAGCAGGGGCTGCCAGATCCGCATCCCGGCTGGACCATCCTGGACCATCCGGGTTTGCGCGACGAGGCGCTCGGAGGCGTGGTTCGCGAACTGATTCTCAAGTCGGCGATCGCGGCATTGATCGTGTTCGGCGGCGATACGGCGTTCGCTGTCCTGAGTGCGTTCGGCGGACCTCCGCTGGAGCCGGTGGGAGAACTCCTGCCCGGAATTCCAGTTTCGCGCCTGTACGACCAGGGCTCGCAACGCGATCTGCTGCTCGTCACGAAGGCTGGCGGCTTCGGCCCGCCCGACGTGCTGGCGCGACTGCGGGAGCGGCTCACAAAAAGGCAACCATGATGGAACAGGTTTACGGCATCACCATGGGCGACTCGAGCGGAGTTGGCCCGGAGATCGTATTGAGCGCCTGGCGCGACGGCCAGATTCGCCACCGCGTGGTGGTCTACGGCGATTGGAGCGCGCTCGACTACTACAACCGCCGGCTCGGCCTGGGCGTGGAATTGCGGAAGGCGCCCTCGGTCGCCGAGCTTCTAGAGGGCGCGCTGAACGTAATCGATTTCGGGCTGATGCGCGCCGAGGAGGTGACGCCGGGGCAGCTCAACCGGCAGTCCGGCCACGCCGCCCGGGAGTACGTGATCGCCGCCGCCCGCGCGGCCCTGGAGGGCGAGATCGCCGCCATGGTAACGCTTCCGATGAACAAGGAAGCGACGCAGTTGTCCGACAGCGGTTTTGTGGGGCACACCGAACTGATCGCCGCCGTGTGCGGGGTGAGCGATGTCGCCATCATGCTGGTGAGCGAGCAGTTGATCGTCACGCACGTGAGCACGCACGTCTCGATGCGGACCGCCGTGGAGATGGTGAAGCAGGAGCGCATCCGCACGGTTCTCCGCATGACCGTCGAGGCAGTTCGGAAGCTGAAGGCGAACCCGCGGATTGCGGTCGCCGGGCTGAACCCGCACGCCGGCGAGAACGGCCTGTTCGGGGACGAGGAGATCCGCGAGATCCGTCCCGCCGTGGAGTGGGCGCGGAGTCAGGGTATGCCAGTGGAGGGCCCGCTTCCGCCCGACACCGTCTTCTACCTGGCCGTTCGCAAGAAGAAGTACGATGCGGTGGTTTGCATGTACCACGACCAGGGACACGCGCCGCTGAAGCTTCTGGATTTCGAAGGCAGCGTGAATGTCGCGCTGGGACTGCCGATCCTGCGCACCTCGGTGGATCACGGCACGGCGTTCGATATCGCGGGCCAGGGGGTGGCCTCGACGGCCAGCTTCGCGAGCGCGCTCGAACTGGCCGCGCGAATGGCCGCCGCGACCCGGCGTTGCGGATACACTATAGTTTGATGCGCACGCTGCCGCTCCTGTTCTTGGTTGCCTTGCATGGAGTCGCTCAGACGGTTTGCCAGGCGACAGCCACGTACACGCCGTGCGAAATCGTGTTCGAGCTTTCGAGCGAAGAAGCGGCGGCCCATCCGAACCCCTACCTGACGGTGCAACTGGAGGCGGAGTTCCGCTCGCCGCGGTTCCACACGTTTCGCATGCCCGGGTTCTGGGACGGGGGCCGGCGGCTGGTGGTCCGGTTCGCGCCGACGGACCCGGGCGAGTGGGTGTTCCGGGTAACCAGCAACATCCAGAGGTTCGAGGGCAAGGAGGGCACGTTCCCGGCGACTGAATCGAATTTCCCCGGCTTTTTGAAGCCCGCCAACGTGCATCACTGGGCGCGGGTCGACGAGCTGGTGAAGAAGCCGCACCTGTGGATGGGCGACACGCTGTTCACGCTGCCGTACCTCGAGCGGGAGGTGTTCGACAAGCTTGCGGCGGCGCGCACGGAACAGAAGTTCACGCACTTGCGCGGGGTCGTGCTGGGGCCGCCCGGCAAGCCCGGGGGAGCGTTCCCATCGGCGGAGCAACCCGACCCGGCAGTGTTCAGAGAGCTGGACGAGCGCATCCTGGCGCTGAACCGCAAAGGCATCGTCGTGGACCTGATGCCGGCCTACGACCAGCGGCAGCTTAGCCGCTTGTTTCCCGAATGGGCGCAGCGGGAGCGCTACATCCGTTACCTGGTAGCCCGGTACGCGGCCATGGATATCACCTGGCAGGGGTTTGAGAGCTTCGAGAGGGCCCCGGACGGGCGCGCGGAACTCAAGGAGATCGGACTGGCACTGAAGAAGCTCGATCCTTACCAGCATCCGCGGTCCACGGGGACGGACGCGACCTCTTCACCGCTAGCCGGCGACGAGTGGATGAACTATCTCGGCTCGCAATCGGCGGCCGACGACCTGGCGGCCATCGAACACCAGTTGTACGCCATGCCGCAAGTCGGTTTCGGCCCCGCGAGCACGGACGCCGACAAAATGCGCCGATGGCTGTGGAACTCGACCATGGACGGCCAGTACCCCACGCTCGGCGGCTCCGACCCAAGGCAGTTCCATTCGCCCGGGGCGCGCCAGGCGGCGGTGTGGTTCGATTTCTTCTCCCGAACGCGGCATTGGGAACTGGAGCCGTACTTCGACGTGGATGGGGGGCGCGCGGTGGCGCTCGAGGGAGTCGAATACATCGTGTACCTGGAGAAGCCGGGGCCGGTCGAGGTGGTGGTGGAGAAGCACGGCTACGACGTGATGTGGCTCAATCCGATCACCGGCGAGAGCGTGAAGGAGAAGAAGGGGTACAAGGGGGACAAATACACGGGCGCGCCTCCGGACAGTACGCACGACTGGGTGCTCCACATCTCGCGGGAGGGCCACAAGGAAGGGATGCGGTCCTACAAGTTCGAGTCGCGGCCGATCGCGATGCAAGAGATCGAGCAGACGCCGCAGAAAGCGCCGTTCGAGATCGTGGCGCCGACGGCGGAGGCCATTTCGCTCGCCAGCCCGGCAAAATTCGCGATCCGGGTTACGCGGGAGACGCGCGCGACGCGGTCGATGATGTGCCTATGGATGGGCGAGGTTGCGGCCGATCAGCAGGGGGCTCGGGTGATTGGAACGGGCGCGCAGGGAACCTTCGACATTCCGCACAGCATCGCACAGTCGTTTCCGGCGGATTTGGCGCTGCGGCTGTACGGGATGAACGCGAACGGAAAAGTCTACTCTGTCATCAAGGTCTACAAGCTGACCCAGTGAACCGCATCCTGGCCCTGGACACCACCAACGAGTACGGAAGCCTGGCCCTGGCAGGCGACGGTCAGGTCGTCGCCGAAGTGCTGCTGCACTCCCAGGAGGGTTTCAGCGGCATCCTGTTCGACCAGTTGCGCGGGCTGCTGGAACGGGGCGGCTGGAGACTGGAAGATATCGACTGTTTCGCCGCGGCGGCGGGGCCTGGATCGTTCACCGGAGTGCGGGTAGGCCTGGCGGCGGTGAAAGGGCTGGCCGAGGCGCTGGGCAAGCGCGTGGTGGCGGTGTCGAACCTGGAGGCGGTGGCCTGGTTCGGCGGGGCGGCGCTGAGGGCGGCGGTCGTGGACGCACGGCGCGGCCAGATCTACGGGGCGGTGTACACGGCCGAGCTCGGGATCGCGAGTCCCGAGGTGGTCATGCCCTTTCCGGCGTGGCTGGCTACGCTTCCCGAGGGCGGCGTGGAATTCGTTTGCCAGGACTTCGCGCCGTTCCGCCCGGCGCTCGAGGGCACGCGGTTCGAGCACTCCATGGTGCGCGAGGCGCCGCGGGCGCTGGCGGGTGCGATCGCGAAGATCGCCGCCGCGCGCCTGGCCGCCGGCCTGAGCCGGAGTCCCGCCGAGATCGACGCGAACTACGTGCGGCAGTCCGACGCGGAGTTGTTCTGGAGCGAGTAGCGATGTGGGGCGGGCAATCTTGCCCACAGCCGGCCTTCCGGCCGGCTGGACCCGCTAGAAAGCGGGTCCGCAGGCTGCAAAGCCTGCCCCACTATCCAGACGTGCCGCTGAGGTTTCAGGGCGTATCCACCTTCACTACGAAGTAGGTGAACTGCTTGCCCGCTTCGACGAGCAACTGGTGCGGAACCTTGGCCGGGATGTGAACGACATCGCCAGCAGCGAGCTTCATCTCGCGGCCGCCTTCGATGGACGACCCGCGCAGCTCGCCGGGAGCGGTGGTCCTGGCGCCGGCCACCTGCCCGCCGACCACGAGGTTCGCTTCGCCGCTCTCAACGATGAAAACGTCGGCCTGGGTTTCGTGCAGCTCCGCCTCTCCGCTGGCCTCGCGGTGGGCCAGCGCGAGGGAGTGGTTGGGGAACTTGCCCAACGGCTCGGAAGCCGCTTTCAGCTTCGGATCGAGCTTCCCCACGAGCTTCTGTTCGAGCCCCTTCAGCTCCGCAGCCCGCCAGTGCACAAACCCCGGCGGGTCGGCCGCCAGCAGCAACGCCGCGCCCAAGCCGGCGAGAACCGCAATCCGTGATGTCATGGCGTCTCCCATTGTGCCTCAACTCGGCTTGATGCGCGGGATGCGCTCGGCGGCTGGCGGCAGGGGCGGCGAATCCGTGTAGGGCTCGGTCTGATACCAGTAGCCCACCGAGAAGAAGTTGTCGCCGCGGTCGTTGGCATGGCCGTGCTCCATGGTGTGCCGCAAGTAGCGGGTAAAGGTCACCGGATTGTCGCCGTGCCAGCGGTAGCAGCAGTAGCGGCCCCCGACGCGCTCGGGCATGATGATCAGCGGGGCGCCATAGTAGTGATGCGCGAAGGGGGTGGCGCCGTCGCGCCCGCCGAAGTTCCAGCTCCCCAGGAAATAATCCTCCGAGCCGGTGCCGATGATTGCGGGGGTGGTCTCGTCATCGACGAAGATCATGTCGTCGCCCTCGCCCATCCAGCCGTCGGCGTTGAGCAGCACACCGAGGGTGACCCCCATCAGGTGGCCCCGCCCGCGCGTTTCCAGGTAGACGTAGTTCTTCGCGCCGGTGGGGTTGAGTGGCTCACCCATGCTGGCCACGCACGGCGCCGCCTGGCGATACTGGGCGTGGAAGTAGAGGGCGTCGTCGGGCAGGGAGGGGGTGAGCAGGTAGTCGATGTTGGAGTAGAACGCTCCGACCTGGCCGGCGCTCTCGTTGGTCACGGTGAGGCGCGCCGACTTGCGGAAGGGCATGGCGAAGTAGCAGTTCAGCGACTTGCCGGGCGAACAGGCCAGGTACGCCGACTCGTAGATCTGGTACTGGCCGAGGTTGAGGCCGAAGAAGTCGCCGATGGGAGCCTCCAAGCTGGGCCTGGCGTTGCCCTCCCAATACGCCCGCAACACCAACTCCTTGGGGTGGTTCGGGCTCTGGGCCGAGATGGTGAACCAGAGGTGCGAGATCACTCCCGGTCCCGCGGAGTGGAACAGCTCCTGCGTACCGCCGGGCGGGATTCGCCAGAAGTCGGCGTTGCCTCCGGTGGGGTCATGGCTGGACTGTTTGAGAGATTTGTAGTCCTGCGCCCGGGCGTACTGGGGCAACTGGAACTCAGCGCGGCGTGGCTGGGCGAGGCCGGTCGAAGGCAGTGCGGCTGAGACGCCCGCCAAAGCCGCCGCCCGGCCCAGGAAGCCGCGGCGGCCGGGCTGGTCTGACTGGGACATAGAACCTCCTGTGAGGGCTTCTGAGATACGATCCGAGGCGGATTATAGCGGATTCCGCCGCCCGACGGGTTGAGTGGTGGTACTCCATCCGGGGGCGGCCGACCGGGGCGGCGCAGGTGCGTACTATAACCCAGCCCTAAAAACGGCTGCGGCGGCGGGACTGGGGTACCATTGGGGGGAAGGGTTCCGGTACTTAAACCCGAGTCGTGGGGCAGGACAGAACTCGGAGATCGTGACTTCGGTTGACTTAGTACTATTATTCAATTAGAATCATCTCAGTTCCATGACGGACGAATCCTCGACGCTAGAGTACGAGAGCCCGCGTACGAGCGCCCCGAGTGCCGGGCTCATACGGATCGTCATCGCCGATGACCATCCGATCTTCCGCGACGGTCTTCGCAAGCTGCTTAGCCTGGAAGACGACTTCGAAGTGGTGGGCGAGGCGCGAGACGGAAACGAAGTACTCGAGATCATGCGGGAGAAGGAAGCGGACGTATTGTTGCTGGACCTGCGGATGCCGGGCTTGGACGGGTTGAGTGTGCTGCAAAGCCTGAAGAACTCGGGCTGCCGGAGCAGAATCATCATCCTCACCGCGTCGGAAGACAAGAACGAGTTTGTGCAGGCCATGAAGCTGGGCTGCTCCGGCATCGTGCTGAAGCAAACGGCCACCGAACTCCTGTACAAAAGCATCCGGAAGGTACACGCCGGGGAGATCTGGCTGGACTCGCACACGACGGCGGCGGTGATGCGGCAGTTCGCCTCGCCGAGCCGGGTGGGTGGCGCGGAGCGCAAGGGGCGCGAGCGCAGCCCGCTGAGCCAGCGCGAGCGCGAGATTGTGGCGCTGGTGGCCCAGGGCTTCAAGAACAAGGAGATCGCGGAGAAGATCTTCATCAGCGAGCAGACGGTCAAGAACCATCTGCACAACATTTTCGACAAGCTGGGCGTGTCGGACCGCCTGGAGCTGGCCCTGTACGCCATTCACAAGGGCTTCCACAGCGAACTGGAGATCTGAACGAGCTGCGGAAACGGCGACGGGACAAGCCGGAGGCTCATCCTGCTCGGGAACAGGCTTGCATTCATCCCCGATCGGGAATAGCATCTTTCAAGGAGGCCGTATTGGAGATGAGATTGTCTTGTGTGGCGCCCGTCCTTCTTGCCGTCCTCATGCTCTCGGTTTGTCTCCACGCCCAAGCCACGATGCCGCAGATGAAGACCGTCGAGCCGGCCAACGGAAAGGCCGGGGACTTGCTGACGGTGACGGGCGAGAACCTGGACAAGGCCAACGTAGCCAAGCTGTACCTGACGGACGGAACGCACGACATCGAAGTGGCCATGGAGGAACAGGTAGCCACCTCGATCAAGTTCAAGATCCCGGCTAAGGCCAAACCCGGCCGGCTGGCTTTGATGGTTCTTACCAGGGGGAAGGAACCCAAGCTGATCGAGCAGCCGGTGAAAGTGACGATCGACGAGTAGCCGCGTGGCGCGGAGGCCCCCGCCCCTCGCGGTCGCATCCTGGATTATCCTCTCTGCTTGCGGCGGTACGGCGAGACGAGGTACTGCCGCGATTCCCTGGCGGCATCGGAATCGGGCGCGAAGGCTACGGCGTGGCGATAGGCGTCGAGAGCCAGTGCACGCTGTCCCTTAAGGTCGTAGATCTGGCCGAGGCGCATCCAGGCCATGACTCCGGTATTGAGGTCGAGGTCCTCGGCCGCGGCGGTGGCTCGCTTCATGTTTGCCAGGGCCCGGTCGAGATCGTTGTACCAGAATTCGATGGTGCCTTCGGCGAAGCAGATCCGCTCGACCCGCAATTGGGCGTATCCTTTGGCGCCGGAGCGCTTGAGCTCCTCGAGGCGGCGTAGCGGCGCGAGGGCCTTTTCCTTGTCCCCGAGGTCGCTGTACATTTGGGCCAGTTCCATGGGCAACAGGTAGTTGCGCGGGAAGCGGCGGATGAGCCCCTGGAGCAGGGGGACGGCGCTCTGCGGGCTGCGCTCGCGGCGGTAAACGGCGCAGAGCAGAATCTGGGCGTCGATGCGGTTGACCGTGCCCTTCCGGGAGACCAGCTCGAGCCAGCGGATGCCTTGGTCTTTGTTGCCGTGGAAGCCGATGAGGAAACCGACCAGCCGCCAGTAGACGGGGAGGCTGCCGACGATGTAATCGTGCAGGCCCTGGACCAGTCGAGCGTCGGTAAAGCCGGGGTCGATTTCGGTGACGCGGCTGTGGCATCTGCGCGCCGAGGTGGCGTCGCGGAGGGAGTCGCGCCAGGCTTTGCGCACCAGGAAGTTGTAGTTGGCCCGGAGACCGTAGGAGACGCCCAGCGCATACCAGGCCTGGGTGTCGCGGGGGTTGCGTTTGAGGCGCGCCTGGGCGAGCTCCATAGCGTGGTCGATGGCCTGGTCGAACCTGCGCTGGTCCGCGGGGCTGGCGTCGACCTTCTGCCGGCGCAGGAAAGGATTGCCGCCGGTGACCAGTTCGCTCTCCAGGGCGCCGGCGCGGAACATGTCGCGATAGAGGATGGCCTGGGCCAAGTGGTTGTAACCGTCGGGGAGGTTGGGCTGCCCGGCCACCTGCCTGCTGAACTCGGCGATCGAGTCGTCGTACTGGAGGTTGTAGAAATACTCGAAGCCTTTCGAGGCAGGCGAATCCTGGGCCAGGGCGGCGGCCCCGCAGAGGCAAAGGTAGAGCGCCGTGCGCATCCCGCTCTCTATTGTAAGACCGCATGCGGTGGTGGGGCAGACCATCGTTTCTTGTGGTCTGCCATCTCCATCAGGCGGCAGACGACGCAGGGCGATCGTCTGCCCCGCGGTTGGAGAGAGCGAGGGCCACGTTGCGCTGGAAGCCATCGTAGCCGGCCCGCAGCACGGGAGTCCCCCGGAACATTTCGTGGAATTCGTGTTCGGTCAGCGCTGCGAGTTGTTGCAGCGTCGGAGCTGGGAGGGAAGTCGGGGGGACTTCGCGATTCCAGGGGCAGACGTCCTGACAGATATCGCAGCCAAAGACGTGGTTGCCCAGGGAGGAGCGGAGGTGCTCGGGGATCGGGCCACGCAGCTCGACGGTGAGGCAGGAGATGCAGCGGCGGGAATCCAGAGCCCAGGCGGGCTGGGCTTTGCCGGTGGGCACCAGCGCGCGGGTGGGGCAGGCGTCGATGCAGCGGGTGCAGGTGCCGCAGCGGTCGGGAGGCGGAGCGTCGGGCTCGAGCTCGAGTGACACGAGCAACTCGCCCAGGAAAAAGAATGAGCCCATGCCCTGGTGGATCAGGCAGGTGTTTTTGCCGATCCAGCCCAGGCCGGCGCGGCGGGCGTAAGCGCGCTCGAGCAGCGGCGCGGTGTCGACCGCGATTCTCCATTCGAAGGGGCCGGCGCGTTCTTTCAGCCTGGCACCCAGGCGGCGGAGGGCTTCGCGCAGCACGCCGTGGTAGTCCGGGCCGCAGGCGTAGCGGGAGATGGGGCCGCGCGGGCCGTTGTAGAGCTTGCCGACGCAGATGATGGAGCGGGCCGAGGGCAGCAGGTTGCGCGGGTCATTGCGGAGGTCGGCGCGGCGGCCGGTGAGATAGGACATCTCCGCGGACATGCCTGCGCGCACCCATTCCTGGTAGTAGGCGGCCTCGGGGGCTGGTTCGGCGCGCTCCACGCCCACCAACTCGAAGCCACAGTCACGGGCCAGGCGCTTTACCTCTTCGGCACGCATTTCACACCCCGCGGCGGTCCCCATAGAGGTCGATGTGGAGGCGGGGGCTGAAACGGAAGCCTTCCCGTTTGCAGATCTCGACGATCCACAGAGCGCGCTCGCGCAGGAGGCTCGCCTCTCTTCCCTCGGGCATGAGGAAGACCTTTGAGGGATCCGCGGCGAGCCGCTCGACCAGGGGACGGATCTCGTCGAGGTCGCCGGGGCTGGCGACGACGAATTTGAGCTGGTAGCGGTAAGCGTCCATGAGCCGGCGCAGGACGTCGGGCTGGATGCGCAGGCGGTCGTGGCGAGGCGCCCAGTGGGCGTCGTCCAGAGGCGTCGAGTTGGAGAGCTTGGGGCTGACGCTCATGAGGTCGCAGAGGACGGGAGCGAAAACGGTTCCGGCGGTCTCGATGGTGATGTGCAGGCCGAGGCGGCGCAGGCCCTCGGTGAGCGCCACGATGTCCGGGGCGATCATGGGCTCGCCGCCACTGACGACGACGTGGAGCGAGTGGAAGCGCGCCACCTCTTCGAGGATCGAGGAGACCGGGTGGTCCGCTCCCTCGGGCCGCCAGGAAGCATACGGGGTGTCGCACCAGACGCAGCGCAAGTTGCAGCCGCTGGATCGCACAAACACCGAGGGGACGCCGATCAGTCCGCCCTCGCCTTGCACACTGTGGAAGATCTCGGCGATTCTCACGGCGCGCTCGCGAGCGGATCGGCCAGTCCCGCTTCCTCGAAGCCTCTGCGGCGGAGCACGCAGGAATCGCAGGCGCCGCAGGGACGGCCTTGCGGATCGGGGTCGTAGCAGCTCCAGGTGAGGCGGAAATCCAGGCCCAACTCGTGGCCGAGCTTCACGATCCCAGCTTTGGTGAGGCGGATGAGAGGGGTGTGGATCTTCACCCGGGTGCGCCCTTCGACGCCAGCGCGGGTGGCTAGGTTGGCCATGCGCTCGAAGGCTTCGATGTATTCGGGGCGGCAGTCGGGGTAGCCGGAGTAGTCGATGGCATTAACGCCCAGGAAGATGTCGGAGGATTCCAGCGTTTCAGCCCAGGCCAGGGCAAACGAGAGGAAGACAGTGTTGCGGGCGGGAACGTAGGTGACTGGGATTCCCTGCCCCATCTCGGCGCCGCTGCGGCCCTTGGGGACTGGCAGATCGGCGGTGAGGGCCGAGCCGCCGAAGGCCCGCAAGTCGATGCGCTGCACCAGGTGACGGGCGGCGCCGAGGGCGGTCGCCACCCGGGCGGCAGCTTCAAGTTCCAAGTGATGCCGCTGGCCGTAATCGAATGATAAGGCATAGCATTCGAATCCCTGACGACGAGCAAGAGCGAGGCAGGTGGCGGAATCCAAACCACCGCTGACCAGGCAGACCGCTAGCCGCGGGGCAGGCCGCCTCCGGCGGACTGGCATGGGTGGTTGGGCGGACGGTGGGCGGGTCATCTTGGCAACTTCAGACTCAGAAAGAAGCCCAGGATGGGGAAGGCGGCCAGGGCCAGGAGGGCGTGGTGGAGGGAAAACAGATCGGCCATGAGCCCAGTGAGGGGGATGAACACCAACCCGGCGGCGCCCCACGCAAAACCCATCATGAGGGCCGAGACAGTGCCTGCCTGCGACGGCACCAAATCCTGGGCCATGAGCACATTCACGGGAACAGTAAACAACAGGATCAAGCCGCCTAGAAAGAGCCCCGCAATGGAGAGCAACCCCTGAGTGAGGAAGAACAGAGCCAGAAACGGCACCGAGCCGGCCATCGATAGGATGATGATGCGTCGGCCGCCGAAGCGGTCCGAGAAGTGTCCTCCGAGAAAGCCGCCCAGGGCGCCGAAGGCCAGGAAAAGCGAGAGCGTGAGACTGGCGGCGGCGATGGAGTACCCGCGCTCCCGGTGCAGGTAGAGGGCGATGAATTGCGCGAAGGTGACCTGGACGATGGAGCGGATGAACACCAGGGCATAGAGGATCGCCAGCGGCTTCCAGACGGCACGGAGAGCCTCCCGGCGATCCTCATGAGATACTTTATATTTGTTATCAGAAAATGCTGGAAGATAGAAGATTAACAGAGAACTGACAGCCAATCCAGGGAGCGCAGCCCAGTACGTGGTGCGGAGTCCGAGCCAGCCGGTGATCGCGGAGAAGTAGGTGGGGCCGCAGGCGAAGCCGAGCGTGCCGGAGCTGATGAAGACGGCCATGGCGTGGCCGCGGTTCTCTTCGATGCCAGCCGTGGCGTGGGAGGAAGCCTGGGGGTGAAAAGCGGCCACCCCGGCGCCGCCAAGGGCCACCATCAAGAGCAGCCAGCCATATGAGGGGGCCAGGCCGAGCGAGGAGATGAACAGGCCGGCAATGGCGGGGCCGAGGGCGGCAAAGAGGCGCGTGTGCAGCCGGTCGGACAAGTATCCGTAGAGCGGCTGCATGACCGAGGACGACGAGACCAGGACGCCACCCAGGAGGCCAGCGTCGGCTAGCGTCAGCCGGTAGCGGTCGACCAGAAGAGGTTGAAGGCCGCCCAGCGCACCGGAGTATAGGTCGACGGAAAAATGGCCGGCTGAGAGCAGAACCAGCCCGAGGAGGCTGAATCGTGCGGCTCGATCCGTCGTTTCCAGTTGTTCGGCGGGGGTCAACTCTTGATTATCGTCCCATAATGGAGAGAAGCGCTTGAGACTGGCCTTCGTCACTTCGACGCCGCTGGATGTGGTGCGGGGCAGCGGCACGTTCCACGGGATTGCGACGCTTGGGCACGCGCTCGTGCCGCTGGTCTGCGAAGTGGAGTTCATCACGCCGCGGCTGCGCTTGCCGATCTACACGCTGGAGCGGCTGTGGTTCAACGAGCAGCTCCGTTGGCGGGATTTCAGCGGCTTTGACGCGGTGGTGGGGTTCGACATGGACGGCTACCGCATCGCAGGAGTGTATGGGAGGCCGCATATCGCGTCGATCAAAGGCGTGATTGCGGACGAGCTGCGGTTCGAGCGCGGGCTCACGCGGCAGACGCTCGCCCTCCAGGCGGCCTGCGAGCGGCGCCACGTGCGCCGCGCCGATCTGGTCATCACCACCAGCCGGTACGCCGCCGGGCGACTGCAAAGCCTGTACGGGCTGGCGGAGATGCCGCGCATCGTGCCGGAGGCGATCGACCTGGCGGGGTGGCGGGAGCGGTTCGCGCGCAACCCGGCGGCGCCCAATCCCGACAAGTTCACGGTGCTCAGCGTCTGCCGGTTCTACCCGCGCAAGCGGCTGGAACTGCTGCTGGAGGCGGCGGCGCGCCTGCGTGGGCGCATTCCGGAACTGGACATACGCATCGTGGGCGGGGGGCCGGAGGCGTCGCGGCTGCGGCGGATCTGGCGCGAGAAACGGCTGGAAGCTACAGTGCACTGGCTGGGCGACGTGTCCGCGGAGGCGCTGGCGCGGGAATACCAACGGTGCGACGTGTTCGCGCTCCCGAGCGTGCAGGAGGGCTTCGGGATCGTGTTTCTGGAGGCCATGGCGGCAGGGAAACCGATCATTGCCGCGCGGGCCGGGGCGGCGCCCGAGGTAGTCGCGCACGGGCTGCTCGCCGAGCCCGAGGATGCGGAATCGCTGGCGGAGGCGATCGCGCGGTTGCACGGCGACCGGGCACTGGGGCGCTCGCTCGCGGAAAGCGGTTTGCGGCAGGTAGAGCAATTCGATGCGCCGCGGGTGGCGCGGGCGTTTCTGGAGGAGATCCGCAAGGCCGGGACAGGGCTGGAGCCCTGCCCTACTGGCGGCGGAGGTCGATCGCGCCGTTAACGGTCGACAGGCGGACATCGGCGCCGCCATCGCCAATCACGGTCACGATGTCGCCGCCCGGGCCGAAGCCGACTCGCCGGACGGGCAGAGCGAAATCGCTATGGATGCCGCCGTGCACGGTCTTGGCGGTGAGGCGGGCGCTGGCATCGCGCGGCAGCGTCAGAACGATGCCGCCGTTGACGGTCTTGGCGGAAACGGCTCTGCCCAAGCGGGCGAAGTCCGCCTCGACTCGGCCGTTGGTGGTGTGCAGATCGGCATCACCCTCGCCATGGCGCACCGCGACGTTCCCGTTCACAGAGGAGGCCCGGATGCCGCCGATGACGCCATCGATTTCCACCGGCCCGTTCACGGTGCCGATGCCCTCCAGCGCGGCGTGGCGCGGGACGCTGAGCGTGTATTCGACGGAAGCGGCATCGCGGGAATGCTCGGGATACTGCGTGCGGATCTCGACGGAGTCGGCGCGGGCGTCGACAATGATCCGGGCGTCCTCCAAGGCACGCTCGGTGCGGCCGCGCTTCACGGCGTCCACCTTGACCTCGTTGCGGTCCCAGGCGGTGATGCGGACGGGGCCGTTGACATTGCTCACGCTGACCCGGCCAGTAGCGGTGAGCGGATAGGTTTTGTGGAATTCGTCACGCACCTCGGCGCGCGACGGGATGGCGCAGCCGGCTGCGGCTACGACGAATGCGAATGCGGCAAGACGTTTCATGGGATGCTCTCGGGAAGTCTGACGAAACTGGATACGAAAAGTAACGGCGGAAAGTTCGCCGGCCGGTGGGAAGCGCTTATCAGCCGGATAGAAAGTTCCGATTGGACGCCCGGCCCGATGCGCCGTAACCTCGAAGGATGGGTGCCCCGGGCAACACGGCGGCGGAGCCGCATCATCTCGCGCTGCTACACCGAACCAGCCGGATCGTCAGTTCTGGCTTGACGTTGCGGCAGATGCTCCAGGAGCTGGTGGAACTGGTGGTAGAGGTCACCGCCTGCGACGCGTGCCTGGTGTATCTGCCGGATCCGGAGACCGGAGACGTGGTGCTGGAAGCCTCGCAATTGCCGCACGCGGCGGAGATCGGCGCGCTGCGGATGAAGAGAGGGGAAGGGGTGACCGGCTGGGTGGCGGAACACAAGTCGGTGGTGGCGCTGGGCCGCAGGGCGTACGACGACCCGCGCTTCAAGAAATTCCCCACGCTGGAGGAGGACACCTACGAGGCGCTGCTGTCGGCGCCGCTAGTGGCCGGCGGCGAGGTGATTGGGGTGCTCAATATCCACCACAGGGAACCGCACGCGCACACGCCGGAGCAGATCGGGCTGCTGACGTTCCTGGGCGAGCAGATGGGAGGCGCCATTGTCCGCTCGCGGCTGGCGGAGGAGAACGCGCGGCTGCAACTGGAGACCGAGGAAATGAAGCGCCGGCTGGAGGACCGCACGCTCGTGGAGCGGGCCAAGGGCATCCTGCAAGAGAGATACCGCCTCACCGAGCAGGAGGCCTACCTGCGGCTGCGGAACGAGAGCCGGCGGCTGCGGCGGCCCATGCGCGACCTTGCGGAGGCCATTCTTCTGGCCGAGGGGCTGGATCCAGATGCGATTCAGGGGAAGAGGGGAGGAGTAGAAAACCCGTGACGGGGGGTAACCCACGTGGGTGTGGTTTCACGCTAGTTCTCCTTGCCTACCTCTACTGCGCCGCTCTCCGATGACACGAGTTGCTCGTCGCCGTCGCGCACCACCACCCGCACCGCATACCCGCCGGGCTTCACCGGAAAGCTCGCTTTCACTACCACCCAGCGCCCGGACATCTTCTCCAGGTCCCGATCGCGAATCTGCAGTCCAACGTCTTTCCGCGTAGTGGCAAGAATTCTCCCATCGCGGTCGAACAGGCCGAAAGCCAGCGTGAGCGCCTTCCTGCTAGTGTCGCCCTGTTTGTGCATCCGAAGTTCCTTGGGGTCCATCCACGCGGATACCTCAAGCGTGTTCTTCCCCTCCGGCGACTTGGACACCGTGCTGCGCAGCTCGAAGCGGAGGCCGCCCATATTCCCGTGGGAATAAAGCGCGTCGTTGATTTCAATCTTCGCGGCTTCCTCCGTATTGGCCATGCGACTGGAGGCGTAGTAGCCGTGCCGCGCCGTCACGCTGAACCCCTTCGACTTCACTAGTGCGACCTTCAGGGAGTGGAACTTGCCGTCCAGTTTCAAGTCTTGCGGGGAGAAGCCGAGCACGTAATAGAACTCGGGCGCCGCGGCAAGCTGCCGGAGGCCGGCCTCGAGGTCGTTGTTGTTATGGAAGTAGCTTCCTCCGGTCGCCCCCGCAATCGTCGCCAGAGCAGCATCCCATGCCATGTCCCGCTCGCGAGAGAAATTCCGTCCGATCTGACCTTTACGGCCGAGCTGAGGCGTGACGAGTCCCAGCGAATTGAGACAATTGACAACGACATTGGCGCGCGCGGCGGCATCGAAAACACCACTCTGGTCGAACTGTTCGGGAGGCGCGTAGAACCCGGGGGACGCCAGCACGATGGTGCGCTGACCCGGCGCCGATGCCATCCGGCGTACGAGATTGCGCAGCATCGTCAGCGAGATCCGCGTTTCCAGTTCGCCTTCAAGCACCTGCTGCCTGGCGATTGACTTGATGATTCCATCCGGCATCGGCCCAGAATTCTCGGCGGCCAACCGATTTGCGGCGGCTGCGGCCTGGGGGTTCTCCATCTTGATTTCCTGCTGTGTCGAACCGTAGCACTCGGCGGCCAACCGCTTTGCGGCGGCCATGGCCTGGGGGTCCCCCTTGTCCACCAGGTCCGCCCAGTAGTAGCCCAGATGGAAGCATTCTGTCGTGCCCGCGTCCGACTTGGACCGGAGGCGCTCGATCGCCTGGCGTAGCCGTTCCCGGTCAGCCGTGAACTCGAGGGCCAGGCGCCCGGACGTGGTCAAGATCGCGGCTCGGTCGCCGGCCCGCAAAGTGGCCAGGTGCCGCAGAGCGGCGCTCCGCAGGCGCGGCAACTCCTCCAAACCGATGTGGATATCGTCGAATAGGTAGGCGACGAAACGCTCGGGGACGGCCAGCACCGGCTTGGACCCGGTCCCGCCTTCTGCAGCGACGCTGCTCCGCTCCCATCCCGCCAACGAGAACGTCGTGATCTCCTGCGGCCTGCCCCCATCGAACAGCTTGAAATCCTCGCGCTGGAGATGGCCTACCGCACGGCCAGCACTGTCGCGGACCACCACCGGCACCAACACCAGATCGGCCCTGGCCCTGAATGTCGGCGGCTGGTCCGGGAGGGCGATCTCCGGACGGGTTTGAGAGGCGCGCCCACGAGAGGGTTCCTGGGCGGTCCCCGGATGCGAACAGAGCAGAGCGAAACAGATGCCAGCAGCGGCGCTTTTCACGGCGGAACCGGCAATTTCAGACCGGATTGTCATTCGTCCTTTCGATGCCGGGAGATTATCCGGGATTTCAGCCGGGATTTCCATCTCGGCGCCCGGCTTGGTGCCAGTACACCCCCAGTCGCCTTCCATCAATTCTCCGAGTGGCAGTTTTCCCTTCGGGACCAGTCTAACCCCTGAGAGTGAGAATGGGCGCGAGGGGCGACCCCCGGGACAGGGCTGGAGCCCTCCTACCGACGGCTAGGCAGGGCGTCGAGGAGGCGGGCGATGTCGTTGGGGCTGATGTAAAAGTGCGGGGAGACGCGAATCCAGCCTTGGCGCGGCGCGGCGATGAAGCCCTGGGACTTTAGCTGGCTGACCACCCAGCGTGCGTCCAGGCCAGGCTTGCGGAAGCTGACGATGCCCGCTCCAGTCGCGGGCGTCCTGGCCCCGAGAACTTCGTAGCCCTTGGCGGCGGCCCCGGCGGCGACCTGATCGCCCAGCGCCTGGACGTGCGATGCGATGCGGTCGATTCCAACCGAGAGCAAGAACTCGATGGCCGCCCTCAGCCCATAGCAGCCGATCGTGTTCAGCGTGCCGCACTCGTAGCGGCCGGCGTCCGGCCGCAGGGTCATGTCACGACTGGCGTAGTCGGGATAGGAGGCCACATTGGTCCAGCCGAACTCGACCGGCGCGATCGCGTCCTGCAAGTCCTTCCGGATGTATAGGATGCCGCAACCTTCCGGCCCCAACATCCATTTGTGGCCATCCGCCGCCAGGCCGTCGATGCGCGCTCGGCGGACATCCAGCGGGAACGCGCCCAGCCCCTGAATGGCGTCCACTACGAACAGGCAGCCGCGGCGCTGGCAGATTTCGCCGAGGGCTTCGAGCGGGGCCCGATAGCCGCTCAGGTACTGGACGAAGCTGACGGCCAGCAGCTTCGCCCCGCGGCAGGCCTCGTCAATGCGCTCCAGGGGCGCCTGGACCGACAGGCACTCGACCTGCACCCCCTTCAATTCCAAGCGCTTCCAGGGGAAGAAGTTGGCTGGGAACTCCTCCTCGAAGATGATGACCTTGTCGCCGGGACGCCAGTCCAGGCCAAGGGCAACCGTGGCGATGCCTTCCGAGGTGTTTTTCACCTGGGCGATCTCGTCGCGATGCGCGCCAATGAGCCGGGCGGCCCCAACCCGGAGGCCCTCGTAGGTCTCCGACCATTCGCTGTAATGGCAGGAGCCGAACCGCCCGGCGTCGGCGGCCAGGCGCTTCATGGCGTCGGCGGCAGCTTTCACCAGGGGCGCAACGCCGGCGTGGTTGAGGTAGACGACCTCCTGGGTGACCGGGAATTGGTCCCGGTAGGCCTCCCAGATCGCCGGAGAGCCGGCTGCGGAGGATTTTTCATTTCCACTGCAACCCATCTCTCCAACTATACGTTAAACAGTTGAAGGCTCTGATCCTGGGCTTGGTCCGCGTGGGCAGGGGTATAATTGAGTCAGCACCCCTGGGCAGGAGGTATTGGATGAGACGGCTGTCTTCGATCGCGCTAGCCGCGGTAACCGCATTCGCTTTGCTGGCTCCTCAGGCGGGGTTCGCCGAGGACAAGAAGAAGGACCCCGACCAGATCGGCAACCGCGATGTCGGGAAGGGCATAAACTTCTACTCGCTGGAGAAAGAGATCGCGATGGGCAAGCAACTGGCGCAGGAGGTGGAGCGCCAGGCCAAGCTGATCGACGACCCGGTGATCTCCGAGTACGTCAACCGGGTGGGACAGAACCTGGTGCGCAACTCCGACGCCAAGGTACCCTTCACCATCAAGGTGATCGACAGCGAAGAGGTGAACGCGTTCGCGCTGCCGGGCGGCTTCTTCTTCGTTTACTCCGGGCTGCTCCTGAAGGCGGACTCGGAGTCTGAGCTGGCCGGCGTGATGGCGCACGAGATCGCGCACGTCGCCGCGCGGCACGGCACGCGGCAGGCCACCAAGGGGCAAATCGCCAACATCGCCAGCATCCCGCTGATCTTCATGGGCGGCTGGGCCGGGTACGGCATCCGGCAGGCCGCCAGCGTGCTGGTCCCGGTGGGGTTCCTCAAGTTCTCGCGCGGGATGGAATCCGAGGCCGATCTGCTGGGCCTGGAGTACATGTACAAGACCGGCTACGACCCCGGGGCGTTCGTGGACTTCTTCGAGAAGATCCAAACGCTGGAGAAGCGCAAGCCGGGGACCATGTCCAAGGTGTTCTCATCGCACCCACCGACGGACGACCGCATCAAGGCCTCTCAGAAGAACATCCAGGAGTATCTGAAGGCCAAGCCGGAGTACGTGGTCAACACCTCGGAGTTCGACAACGTGAAGGCGCGGTTGATGGCGATGGAGAACCGTCACAAGATCGACAACAAGGACCTGAACAAGCCGCGGCTGCGCAAGAAGCCGGGCAGCGGGACGACGGTCGACGACGGGAGCGATTCCAAGGGCAAAACGGACGGCGACGCGGAGGACCGCCCGACGCTCAAGCGTCGCAATTGATTTTCCTTCTCCTTGTGATAGGGAGGGGCCCACGGCCATCATAGGCCGTGGGCCTTTTTGTTTTTGCGGGGGAGACGGCAGCGTAACCGGCTTGCTCCAGATACCACGCGATCCACTCCGCCCAGCTCCGGTCCGCGCCGTTGTAGCTGACGAAGAAATCGATCATCATGTGCCCTGGGACAGGGCTGGAGCCCTATCCTACTCAGTTTGTGAAGCCGAGGCGGCGGAGGGCGGATTCGAACTCGGGCTGGTCGAAGGGGGAGCGCGGCTCGCCGATGCGCGCGACGAAGGCGGATTTCACTCGACCGTTCTCAAGTGCGAGCGCATACGGGGGCGAGACGAAGTGGTAAGCTTCGCGCAAAGTCGCGACATCGTCGGAAATGGAGGCGTGGAGGCCAGTCGAGCGCAGGAATTCCTGGGCGAACTGCGGCTGCTCGACGGCGACGGTGACGATCTTGACGTCGCTCTTCCAGCTTAGTTTCGCCATCGTGCGCGCGGCGGCGTCGCAATGCGTGCACTCGGGGTTGTAAATGAAGAGGAACACGCGCCCTTGCCGCAGAGGGAACGGCTTGCCGTCGACCTTGATGGTCCGCGGCGTGTCGATGGAGGCTTGGATCCTGGCGTTCACGCCGTAGGAGACGGCGGCGAACACCGCAATGGCGACCAGCGCAAGCACCGCGCCGCGCAAACCGCTCGAGGGCCGCGCCCACCAGCCGGCGGCGGCCGCCAGAGCAAGCAGCACCACGTCGCCGATGAAGAAGGCCGGGCCTACGGCGCGCGTCACCCACGGGAAGCAATTGCACTCTTCCCCACGCAGCAGGCTGTAATTGGCGGAGATGTAAACCAGGAAGAACACGAGCAGCGCGCCGGTCAACCAGGCTCCCCAGCGGCGGAAACGGGGAACCAGAATGAGCGCGCCGGAGAAAGCCTCGCCCACTCCAAGCAAGCACGCGCCGATCAGGCTGAGGCTGGCCGGCACGAGCGCTTGCTCGAGCCGGGCTGCGGCGCCGAAAGGATCCGTGATCTTCCAAACACCCGCGACGATGAACAGAACCCCGATGAGCGCCCCTGTTACGTGACTAACGGCAGTCTTCCATCCGGCCGGCACCCAGACAGCGGGGGCGCGTTGCGGATGTGGCATACTGTCTTCCATGCTGCCTATTGTAGCCCGCTTCCACGCTGCTAAGTCGTGGGGGACGGTGGCTTTGCTGGTGGTGGCAGGGGGTTGGATGCAAGCCGCGGACATGGTCATAACCGGAGCGCGCATCTACACTGGCGACAGCGAGAGGCCCATCGCGTCCGAGTTGTGGGTGAAGGATGGGCGGATCGCGTCGAGCCATCCCGGCGCCACGGCGAAGCACATCGACGCGCGCGGCGCCACCATCATTCCGGGCTTCATCGACTCCCACGCCCACATGGAATCGCTCGGCGACGAGTTGGAGACGTTCGATCTGCGCAACGTGCGAACGGTGGCCGAGGTCGCGGAAATCGTGCGCCAGGCGGCGGTGGGGCGGAAGCCGGGCGAATGGATCCGCGGGCGCAGTTGGGACCAAACCAACTGGGGCGGGCGGTTCCCCACAGCCGAGGATCTCCCGGCGGAGCACCCGGTCTACCTCGCGCGCGTGGACGGGCACGCCGCCTGGGTAAACCGCAAGGCGCTGGAGATCGCGGGCATCACCGCGAAGACGCCGGACCCGCCCGGAGGACGAATCCTGCGCACGGAATCCGGCGAGCCGACCGGCATCCTGATCGACCACGCGGAGGAGCTGGTGTTGCGGAAGATCCCGCCGGCAACGCCCGAAGAAACCCGCCGGCGCATTGCGCGTGCGGCGCGGGAGTGCGCGCGGCTGGGGATTACCACCGTGCACGACGCGGGCGTGAGCCCGCAAGCGCTGGCGGCCTACCGCGAGCTGATCGCGCGCGGCGAATTGCCGGTGCGGGTGTACGCGATGATCGGCGGCCCCGGCCCGCTGTGGCAGGAGTATCTGAAGCGCGGGCCGGAAATCGGCGAGCGGCTGACCGTGCGCAGCATCAAGCTGCTGGCTGACGGCGCGCTGGGCAGCCGCGGGGCGGCGCTGCTCGCGCCCTACACGGACGACCCCGGCAACTCCGGCCTTCTGATGCTCACCTCGGAGCAAATCGAGCGCGTGGCGCGCGAAGCGGCCGGGCGCGGCTTCCAGGTCAATACGCACGCGATCGGCGACCGCGCCAATCGCGTCGTGCTCGCGGCCTACGCTGCGGTGCTGGGCGGCCCCAACGACCGCCGCTTTCGCATCGAGCACGCGCAGGTGGTGGCGCCGGAGGATTTTGAGCTGTTCGCGAAGTACTCGATCGTCCCCTCGATGCAGGCGACTCACGCTACCAGCGACATGCGCTGGGCGCAAGCGCGGCTCGGCGCCGAGCGCGTCAAGGGCGCCTACGCATGGCGGCGGTTCCTCTCCCTCGGCCTGACCGTGCCCAACGGCTCGGACTTCCCGGTCGAGGAGCCCAACCCGCTTCTCGGATTCTATGCCGCCATCACGCGACAGGACCGCGCCGGCCATCCGGAAGGGGGCTGGTTCCCGGATCAGCGCATGACGCGCGAGGAAGCGCTGAAGAGCTGGACCTGGAGCGGCGCCTGGGCCGCCTTCGAGGAGAACCAGAAAGGCTCGCTCACGCCCGGAAAACTGGCCGATTTCGTCATGCTTTCGGCCGACATCATGCGCATTCCCCCGCGCGAGATTCCGGCGACGCGCGTCATCATGACGGTCGTGGGCGGCGAGGTCGTGTATCCGGTAGCGCAATGATCCTGGCCATTTTTCTGCTGCTCGCGGCAAGCCCCGGAACGGTGGCGTTACTGGACGAAACCGTCCAGGTGCCGGCGGCCGAGTGGCGGTCCTTTGATATCGAGCTCAGGCAGCAGCCGGCCATCATCGAGTGCCTATACTGGGTGAACAGCGGCGGCGCCGGAGTCCGCGTCGCGTTGATGCACCAGACCGACCTGGAAAGGCTCCGCGCCGGGCTTGGCCACCACGTGCTCGCCGCCACGGAGTACGGCAAGTCGGGCGGGTTCCGGTACGGCCCCGGCCCGCTCGGCGACTACAGCCTGGTGGTGGACAACCGGCTGGAAGGGCGCGGCGCGGCACAGGTGCACCTGGCGGTCTCGCTGGAATTCCCGGGGCCGCCTCCCGAAGCCCGGGAGCTCTCGCCGCAGTGCCGGCTGGTGGTGATTCTGGTGACAGCGGCGTTTATGGCCGCGATCGCCATCTTCGCCGCGCGACGCCTGAAGGACGCGCTATTGGGCGGGCCAGATCGGCCGGTGGAGTAAGGCTGGTGCGGATGGGGAGAGTCGAACTCCCAAGCCCTTGCGGGCGCTGGAACCTAAATCACATCAATGGCTTACAGACAGACCCCGACAAGTCCCGACCCACTGAGAACTCATGAAGCGCCCCACTGACAGACCCCGATAGACCCGACCCCATTGGCGTACAGATTGGGGTACAGCCTTCGACCCCGTCCCGCTCATCCACGCTACGCCTTTACAATGGCACCTTCGGTGCGGCTGCGGCGTGTCATTTGCGCTTCTCTTGAACTGAACGATCAATTGGCTCCGCAACCACGCTGTAGACGGATTTCAGGACCAACTCCGAGGACCACTGGTTCAAATGGCCGAAGCCATGGTCGACCCCCGCACCGACCTTACTGACATGCTAAAATCGTCCAACCAGAACGGCAGTCACGGCGTACTTGGGGTCCGACGACGACTCCTGCATAAACTTGTATGTGTCACTCAAGATGAGCAAGTCATGAAAGTCGAGGGTCTCAAGCCAAATCTCGGCACTGCAGGAACGGTCAACTGCGATGTTCTTCTCCAGTCCCTTCTCAACCTCGGCCTCAAAGTGCACCAACTGCCCTGTGAAGCGCTCCGGTTCGCTCATCAATTCGCAGAGCGTGGTTCCTAGACCCATCCACTCGTTTGTGAACTGGAACGGTGGCGATGCCAACACCCTACGCTTGCTGGGGCGGTCATCGAAGGTAGAGTAGGCAACAAAGCGAACCCAATCACCTTGCCGGAAGCCGCCTGTTTGGGCAATGATCATCCGCTCGGTAGCGAACGAGCGCATAGGCCAGATCGTCTGCCGTACCATCCTGTCCGCTCCACAGTCCAGCCGCAATTCCGGGCGAACTGTTCGCCAGTCTCCGCTCGATGTGTTCGATACCTGAATGCGGACCGGGTAAAACGGAATTTCATGAGGCTGTACATCATTAGGCTCCAAGCACGCCTCGACCGAACCGGGTAATAATGTGAAGTTCGTCACCACGGCATACCAGAAACGTTCCACGCCGGGGATGCCAGAGGTCACCTTCTCGGACGCCAAGTCAACGTGCCAACCGTAGCCGACCCAATGACCGTACTTGATGCGGTGGTGCGCTTCAATGATCGCCGTACCGCCCACGAGCAGTGCAGCGATGAAGCCGAAAGCAGTGCGAGGTCGGAGACGGATCGTCATTGTTGCTTCTCGTACACGGTGCGGTCAACCGGCATCGCCCGAACACTCTCATCCAGTCTCACGAGCTTCGCAGCGCTGGTAGAAAAGCGAAACGCTAAGAGACCGACAACAGGCGTCGGCTTCCCATAGGCCCTGTACGGGCGAAAATGCCATGACTGAAGTGCATCCATCACGGATTTCAAGAGCAATGGATGGCCGTGAACGCTCAGAACGCAAGCCACATGGCCGAGTTCATCGACGACCACCTTGACCACTACTGTGCCTTCGCATCGACAACTGCTCGGCATCTTAGGGACGGGACGATGATCCGCCATTCGATTGAGTTGCTTCACCGATAAGACGCTCACGTTTCCCATCGCATCGTGAGCGACCCTTGCCCGATCAATACAGCTTGACTCACGAATCGTGTTCGGATTCGGCTCATCGGACTTGCCCTGTCGGAACGCCATGCCGGGGAGCAGGGCGAGGCAAACGGCAAAGACGGCGCTAGCCATTGGAATCACCTTCCAGGGCATCCGACACCATCCTAATCTTGGTAGACACCTGACATCCAGTCAAAGTTCCCAGATTGGCCTGGAGAGCTTAACGGCAGAACAGCGATGGCCCCGGATCGGCTGGTGTTCCGAAATCTGATGAGCGCCGACACCACGGAGCGGATCGTTCGATGGGAAAGCCGCACAGCAGTTGAATGCTTGGGCGCAGCAGCAGAAAACAAAGCGTACCTCCAAGAACACCAACCGATAGACACCGATGGACCCCGATTCATTGGGGTACAGTTCAGTAGAAAGGACCAACCGATTCGGGTTGGTCTTTTGCGTTAAAGCCTTTAGTTTCTTGGTGCGGATGGGGAGAGTCGAACTCCCAAGCCCTTGCGGGCACTGGAACCTAAATCCAGAGCGTCTGCCAGTTCCGCCACATCCGCGCTAATGCAGCCATTCTAGCGCACGATGACAAACCCGTGTCACGGGTTCGTCGCCGGGAGGCGCTGGCGGAGGTCGTCGATCTGGCGGCTGAGCTGCTCCAGGCGGGCCAGGATCTCGGTGTGCTGCCGTTGCGCGACGGGGGGCTCCTTGGCCTTGATGAAGAAACCCCCGCCGGGTTCCAACACGCACCGCTCGATGTCGTGGAGGCTGGCGAAGCCCTGCCGGTGCGCAACGGTCAGCAGCTCCGATTCGGTGAGCAGTTCCTGGGCCAGCGCGGCGTGCCGGATTCTGCCGTGTTCCATCAGCACGGTCGGCGTGCCTTCCAGCATCTGATCCAGCCGCCGGTGCCTGAAGACAAACCGGACCACCACGTAGTTGATCCCCAGCAGCGCGAAGGCGCCGATCAGTCCTCCCGTCACGGAGTTGTCGTCGCCGATGATGGCATTCTGCACGGCGTTGGAAAGCGAGAGCAGCACCACCAGGTCGAACGGATTCAACTGCGCCAGTTCTCGTTTGCCGAAGATCCGCAGCAGGACCACCAGGACGAGGTAAACGACGACCGGGCGCAGGATCTTCTCCAGAATGCTGAGTTTCAGCACAAACATGTCGGGCCCGAGGTGGGCGATGGCAGAGGCTATCATGCACACCATTGTGGCAGGAGCGGCGCGGCAACGGGCTAAGATGGAATCATGCGTTACAGACCTCTCGGGCAGTCTTCGATTCAGGCATCGGCGGTGGGGTTCGGCGCGTGGGCGATCGGCGGGTGGATGTGGGGCGGCGCCGACGAGCGGGAGGCTGTGCGCGCGATCCAAGCCGCGCTAGATCAGGGGATCACACTGATCGATACGGCGCCCGCTTACGGGCTCGGGCTTTCGGAGGAACTGGTCGGCGAAGCCATCGCGGGGCGGCGCGAGAAGGTCGTCCTGGCCACCAAATGCGGTTTGGTATGGCACACCAGGGGTGGCCGGTTCTTTTTCAATCAGGGCGGCAAGCCGGTGCACCGCTATCTGGGCGGCGACTCCATCCGGTACGAGCTGGAGCAGAGCCTCAAGCGGCTGCGCACGGACTACGTCGACCTATATCAGACCCACTGGCAGGACTCGACCACTCCCATCGAAGAGACCATGACCGCGCTCGTCGATCTCAAGCGGCAGGGCAAGATCCGCGCCATCGGCGTGAGCAACGCCAGCGTCGAGGATATCCGTCAGTACCAGCGGCTCGGGCCGGTGGACGCCGACCAGGAGAAGTACAGCCTGCTCGACCGCGGCCAGGAAGCGGCGCTCGTGCCTTTTTGCCGCGAGCAGGGGATCGCGGTGCTGGCCTATTCGCCGCTCGCGAATGGCCTGCTCACCGGGAAGATCGGTCCGGAACGGGAGTTCTCGGGCGACGACCTGCGGCGCAACAACCCGCGGTTCAGCGTCGAGAACCGCGTGCGGATCCAGGGAATGCTGGAGCAGATCCAGCCGATCGCCGAGGTGCACGGGCTCACGCTGGGGCAACTGGTGATCGCCTGGACGCTCGCCCAGCCGGGCATTACGCATGCGCTGGTAGGCGCGCGCAACCCGCGGCAGGTGATCGAGAATGCCGGCGCGGCGGACGCCGTGTTGAGCGACGAGGAACTCGCCGCGATCGATGGGGCGTTCCGGAAGCCTATCGAGTGCTGAAGAACTCGCGGATCGCGGCCACAGTCCGCTCGATGTCCTCTTCGCTGTGCGCGGCGGAGACGAACGCGGCCTCGAACTGCGAGGGAGGCAGATAGAAGCCGCGGCCGAGCATCCAGTGAAAGAACTCGGCGAAGCGCGCCCGGTCGGAGCGCTGCGCCGATTCCCAATCGGTGACTGGGAGGGAAGTGAAGAAAAAGGTGATCATCGAGCCCACACGATTCACGGTGATGCCGGCGGGAGCGGCGGCCGCCAGTTGCGCGGTCCGTGCATCGAGCTGAGGGTAGACTTCCGGGTGCGCCTTGAGGTGGCGCAGCATCGCCAGACCGGCGGCCACCGCCAGTGGGTTGCCCGAGAGCGTGCCCGCCTGGTACACCGGCCCCGCCGGGGCCACCATCGACATCACGTCGCGGCGCCCGCCGTAAGCGCCGACCGGCAGCCCCCCGCCGATCACCTTGCCGAGCGTGGTGAGGTCGGGCCGGATGCCATACAGCGCCTGAGCGCCCCCGAAGGCGACTCGAAAACCAGTCATGACCTCGTCGAAGATCAGCAGTGCGCCGTAACTCGCCGTCAGCTCCCGCAGCGTCTCGAGGAAGCCGGGCGCCGGCGGGACACAACCCATATTGCCGACCACCGGCTCGACAATCACGGCCGCGATTTGGTCTTCGTGCCGCTCGAAGCAGTCCGCCACGGTCTGGGGAGAATTGAAGGGCAGCGCGATGGTGGTATCGGCAAAGGGCCTGGGCACGCCCGCGGTGTCCGGAATGCCGAGCGTCGCGACACCCGAGCCGGCTTTCACCAGCAGCGAATCGACGTGGCCGTGGTAGCAGCCCTCGAACTTCACCGCCAGGTCTCGGCCGGTGAAGGCGCGGGCCAGCCGCAGCGCGCTCATCGTCGCTTCAGTGCCGGAGTTCACCAGGCGGACCATTTCCACCGAAGGGATGGCGTCGCAAATGGCCTCCGCAAGTTCCACCTCGCGCTCTGTCGGCATGCCGAAACTGGTGCCGGTTGCGAGCGCCTGCTCCAGCGCCTCGACGATCTCCGGAAAACGATGCCCGAGCAACAGAGGACCCCAGGAACAGACGTAGTCGACGTACTCCCTGCCATCCACGTCCCAGATGCGAGAACCCTGGCCGCGCACGATGAACGGCGGCGTGCCCCCTACGCCGCGGAAGGCACGCACCGGCGAGTTCACGCCGCCCGGAATGGATTGCCTTGCGCGCTCGAAAAGGGCGTTCGATCGGGCGCTCATACTTGCCTCTCTTCCGCGACCTCGCCGCGGCTGAGCAGGAAGCTCATGAAGGTGTCGAGCATCGTGCCTTGCAGGCTTCGCAGCAGCCGGGCTTTCAAGTCCAGGTAGGACAGGGTGCCGGCGAACAGCTCCTGGGTCAGCTCACGGAGACGCGGGCTCCGGCCCAGAAACTGCACCATGCGCTGCGGCACGGAGCCAAACAGGAATTTGCCAAGGAAAAAGCGGCGCGCAATGGCGGCGCCGAAGGCCAGATCCGCCGCGAAGTCGCGCACCAGCAGGGCACGGTAGGCGCGGTGCTTTCCGGCGGGTGAGTGCGCTTCGGAAAGCAGCACCTGGCTGGCCAGGTCCGCCGAGCGCAAGGCGTAGTAGAGGCCTTCGCCGGTGATGGGATCCACCAGGCCTCCGGCATCGCCCACCGCGAGCCATCCCGGGCCCGCCAGGCGGTTGTTGCGCCAGCCGGAGGCGCCGAGCGACGGCAGCAGGTGGCTGTAGAAGCGGGCGTCGTTGGCGGAGATCCCCCGCTCGAGCATGAACGCTTCCAGGCGCGCCCGCAGCGCCCGGGCCGGCACGCCTTTGCCGCAAATGCCCACAGAGAGGTGGCCGCAGCGCGGGAAAACCCAGATGTAGCCTTCCAGTCGCGGCAGGAACTGGATGTCGATGTGCTCCTGCTGGGCCGGCACGTAGTAGCCCAACGCGTACATGGCGTCGCCAGGCATCCACTGCGTGCCGAGGTTCTTCAGCGAGTTGCGCGCGCCGGTAGCGACGATGCAGAAATCGGCCTCCAGGTTTCCGCCGGTAGTCCGCACCGTCCAGGGACCGCCGTTGCGCGTCACTTCGAGGATGCGCGTCTTCTCGATGCGCGCTCCGGCGCGTTCGGCGCGCTCCAGGAGCAGACGATTCAGGTCCAAGCGCGAGTAGATCAACAGAGGCTCGCGCAGCGACAGCCTCGCCGCCCCGGCGCCCGGCGCGGCCAGCAGAGTGTGGGTAACGAATCGCTTGGGCAGGTCGTTATTCAGCAGAAAGGGGTAACGGTGATAGGCCTTGAAGGTGAGGGCGCCGCCGCAAGGCTTCTCCCAGGCCAGCTTCTCGTCGAGCACGATGGCATCGAGGCCGGCCGAGGCCAGCCGCTCAGCCGCAAAGGCCCCCGCGGGACCGCCCCCCAATACCGCCACGCGCTTCATTTCCCAGTCTCGGCTCGCGCTCCTGGACCCATCGGAGGATGGCCAGCAGGCATCTGGCCGCCTGGCATCGCGGCGGGCATCTGTCCGTGCGGACCGGCCCCCCTGCCCTTCACTGCCCAGCGATTGCCTTTGCGCTCCAGTGTATACTGCATCCGCATGCCGGAGGACGCATCCCCGCCCTTGGGACGGAATGAAACCGTGACATCGGCTTCGTTCTGCCGGAAGGAGATCGACGTCACGTCGATCTGCATCTGCGAGAGGTTCAGATCCTGCCGGGCCGAGAGGTGGTCGATGACGCCCTGCCGCACCGCGGCTTCGTTCTGAATGGGGCGGCTGCAGCCAACGAGTAGAAGTCCTGCCAAGGCGGCAGGAAGGTAGGGGTATCTCACATTCCGATTATAGCTGTGCCTTATGTAGGTGGGGCAGACGATCGCCTTTTGTCGTCTGCCGGCCTCGCAGGCCACGGAAAACGATGGCCTGCGCCACGGCCAGCCTGCCAGGATAAGGCGCAATTCTTGGGACGCAGTGTAACTAAACACAACGGCTTAAGTAATTGCGCATAGACGACGGAGGGTGTCGTTCCGCCTGTCCCAGGTTGCGAACTCCGATTCGACGGCTGCGGTGACTTCTTCCAGCTTCCCAAAATAGCGA
>JBEKMO010000025.1:0-60147 GCA_050008465.1 Bryobacteraceae bacterium | reverse complement strand
CTGGGAGATCGTACGGGCGGAGTTCCCCGCCCTGGCCCGCTGGACCTATCTCAATACGGCCACGTTCGGCCAGATGCCCACTCGCGCGGTGGAGGCCGTCGCGCGCCACTTCGCGCGCCGCGGCGAATTGGCCTGCTCGGACTTCCTTTCCTGGTTTGACGACGCCGACCGGTTGCGGGGCCTCGCGGCGCGTTTGATCCATGCCCAGCCGGGCGACATCGCGTTCCTTCCCAACGCGGCCACCGCGCTCGGGCTGCTGATGGGCGGCCTGGACTGGCAGCCTGGGGACCGCATCGTAACCCTCGAGAACGAATTTCCCAACTCGATTTACGGTCCGGCGCTGAGCCGACGGTGCGGCGTTGACTTCGTCGAGGCCCCGTGGGAGCGGTTTCTCGAGGCGATCGACGAGCGGACGCGCCTGGTGCTGTTGAGCGAGGTGAACTACACCAACGGTTTCCGCCCGCCGCTAACCGAGATCTCGCGGCGGGCGCGCGAGAAAGGCGCGCTGCTGTTCGTCGATGGCACGCAGAGCCTGGGCGCGCTCCAGTTCGACGTTCGCGCGGTTGAACCCGACATGTACGCGGTGCACGCGTACAAGTGGCTGCTGTCGCCCAATGGCGCGGCGTTCATGTACGTCGCGCCGGCGCTGCGCGAGCGTCTCGAACCACAGGTGGTCGGATGGCGGAGCCACCGCACCTGGCGCGAGGTCGCCAGCTTGCACCACGGCGCGCCGGAGTTCGTCCGCGAAGCGGAAAAATACGAGGGCGGCATGCTGGCATCCGCCCTGCTGTGCGCCATGGAAGCTTCAGTGGGGATGATCCTGGAGATCGGTCCGGCGGTGATCGAGCAGCGTGTGATGCAATTGGCAGGCTGCACGCGAGATCGCCTGCGCGAGCTCGGCGCGCGCCTGCTATACGACGAATCACCGCACTTCGATTCGCCGATCGTCGCAGCCCGCTTTCCCAAGCCGGCCGCGTTCCTCGCCCAGCAGCTCAAGGCCCGCAACGTGCTGGTCTCCGCCCGCCACGACAACCTGCGCGTCTCGACGCACTTCTACAACAACGAAGAGGACGTCGAGCGTCTGGCGGGGGAACTCGAACGGCTGCTGTAACGCTTGAGTTTCCACCCGGTTTATGTACATAATGTACATATGATGCGGAGTGTGAACGTCGCCGAGTTGCGGAGGGGGCTGAGCGGATACCTGAAACGCGTGCGCCGGGGAGAAGAGATCCTGGTCCGGGACCGCAACCTCCCCATCGCCAGGATTGTACCGCTCTCCGACGCCGGGGAGCACAGCCAGGAACTCCTCGAACTGGCTGCGGAGGGCATCATTCGCCTGTCCAAGAAGCCTTTCCGTGTCGAGGAGATCCTCGCAATGCCTGGTCCGGACATACCGTTGGACAAGCTCCTTGCCGCGCTCGAGGCGGTCCGTGAAGACCACTGACGCGTTTTGCGACAGCAGCGCACTGGTGCCGCTGTTTGTGGGCCAGAGCGGAAGCTCTTTCGCGCGGTCCGCGCTGAAGGCCGGCTCAGCCGCAATTTGGTGGGGGACGCCTGTGGAGATTGCCACGGCACTGGCCCGGCTGCGTCGGGAGGGAGTTCTCACCGCTCAGGATTCCGAGAAAGCCGCGAACCGGCTCGCCGTGGCCCGGCTGGCTTGGGACGAAGTACTGCCCTCCGAGCGGGTGCGGGACCTGGCTCAGGCTCTCGTTCAGCGACACCCGTTGCGGGCGGCGGATGCCTTTCAGTTGGCGGCGGCGCTGGAGTGGGCCAAGCAGCACCCCCGCGGCCGCCGCTTCATCTGCCTCGACCGGCGGCTCGCGGAAGCGGCGCGGGCCGAGGGTTTCCAGGTCGAGACCTCCTGAGGCCTCCGGCTACGTGAAAACCACCCGCCGGCCTTCGATGCGGAAGTGGCCCGCGAGTACCAGGTTGATCGCCTCCGTGTAGATGCGGTGTTCTTCCTTGAGGATGCGCGCGGAGAGAGCTTCGACTGTGTCGTCGTTCAAGACGGGCACGGCCGTTTGCACGAGGATCGGGCCGGAGTCGAGGCATTCATCGACGAAGTGAACCGTGCAGCCGCTGATCTTGACGCCGTGCTCGAGCGCCTGGTGCTGCGCGTCAAGGCCGGGGAAGGCGGGGAGCAGCGAAGGGTGAATGTTGAGGATGCGCAGCGGGAATTCGCGGATGAAGTAGGCGCTGAGCAGCCGCATGAATCCGGCCAGGCAGACCAGGTCCACGGAGTTCTTGCGGAGTTCCTCGACCACCATGCGGTCGTAGACCTCGCGGTCCAGGCCCTTGGAGGGAATGCACACGGCGTTCAGGCCGCGCTCGCGGGCCACGGCCAGCCCGCGCGCTTCCGGGCGGTTGGAGATCACCACCGCAATGGTGGCTTCGATGCGGCCGGCCGCGATGCTGTCGGCGATAGCCTCGAAATTCGAGCCGCGGCCCGAGATGAGAATGCCCAGGCGTTTCATAGGTAGAGTACGCGCGACCGGGCGCCGCGCTTGGCGGCGACCACCCGGCCGATCTGGTAATAGGTTTCGTTCAGGCCATTGAGGATCCGGCGCGCCCGCGAGAGGCTCCGTGGAGCGACGACCAGCACCATTCCGATCCCCAGGTTGAAGGTGCGGCGGTAGTCGTCCTCGGGGATTCTTCCGAGCCGTTGCAGCAGGTCAAAGACCGGCGGCGCGGGCCAGGCGGAAGGGTCGATCTCGACAGCCAGGCCGGCGGGAAGAATCCGCGGTATGTTGTCGGACATCCCACCGCCCGTGATGTGAGCGGCGCCCTTGAGAACGCCCTCGAAGAGCAGCGTCTGGATGGGCGTGAGATAGCTGCGATGCACCTTGAGCAGTTCATCGCCCACGGCGCAGCCCAGCTCCGGCAGGAAGGTCTTGGCTCCGTAACCGGCGACTTCGAACAGCAGCTTGCGGGCGAGCGAATACCCGTTGGTGTGCAGGCCGGTCGAGGCGAGGCCCAGCAGCACGTCGCCAGCGCGGATGCCGGCGCCGGTGAGCATGCGGTTGCGCTCGACAGCCCCGACGATGAACCCCGCCAGGTCGTACTCGCCCTCGGCGTAGAGTCCCGGCATCTCCGCGGTTTCTCCGCCGATCAGGGCGCAGCCGTTTTCGCGGCACGCCCGCGCGAGGCCGGACACCACCTGCCGCGCGACTTCCGCGTCGAGTTTCCCGGTGGCGTAGTAGTCGAGAAAGAACAGCGGCCGCGCGCCCTGGACGGCGATGTCGTTGACGCAATGGTTCACCAGATCCTGTCCCACGGTGTCGTGCCGCCCGGTGGCGAAGGCCACTTTGAGCTTGGTACCGACCCCGTCGGCCGAGCTGACCAGCACCGGTTTCTTCCACCCGGCAAGCTGGAAGCCAGCGCCGAACGAGCCGATGTCGGTGAGCACTCCGCGAGTGAAGGTCTTCCGGGCGAGGCGCTTGATGTGCGCTACCGCACGGCGAGCCTCGTCGATGTTAACGCCGGCGTCCTTGTACCGGATCGCCTTTGGGTTTACCATCGTTAGACTCTACAGTATAGCGACATCAGGCAGGCGAAACCGCCTGCGCCACGGGGGAACATGAAGAGAACCATCCTGCTGTTGCTGCTGGCGATGGGGGCGGCCGGCGTGCGCGCGAACCCGCCCTCGGCGTTCGCCATTCGCGGCGCGCGAGTGGTCACGGTGAGCGGAGCGGTGCTGGAGCGCGGCACCGTCCTGATCCGCGACGGGCTGATCCAGGAAGTGGGCGCGAAGGTGGACGTCCCGGCCGATGCCTGGGTGATCGAGGGCGAAGGCCTGACGGTCTACCCGGGTCTGATCGATGCTCTGGGTACACTGGGGATTCCCGAGGCGGCGCCGCCTGAGGCGCCCGCTGGCGGCTCGCGGCGGAGCGTGCCCGCGACGCCCGCTCCCGCGACAACGCCCACCACGCCGCCGGCGCGCGGCCCCGAGGACCGGCCCTCCAACACGAGTTGGCTCCGCGCGGCGGACCTGATCAACCCGACGGACCGCCGCCTCGAGAGCGCGCGCAACGCGGGTTTCACCGCCGCGGTGACCTTTCCGTCGCGCGGCATCTTCGCCGGGCAGGGCGCCCTCATCGAGCTGGCGGGAGAGAAAGCCGGACAGATGGTGGTTAGCGCGCCCGCGGGGATGTATCTCACTCTAGCCACCGGGGGCTTCAGGAGCTATCCGGGCTCGTTGATGGGCGTGATGGCGTATATCCGGCAGGTCTACCTGGACGCCGCGTACTACAAGCTGGCCAAGGAGCAGTACGCGCGACAGCCAGCGGGGACGAAGCGGCCGGCCTACGACCGCGCGATCGAGGGCGTGCTCGAAGCGCCCCGCATTCTGCTGCCCGCCGTGCGGGCCGTCGAGATTGAGCGCATGCTGAAGTTCTCCGCGGAGTTGAAGACGCCCACCGTGCTTTACGGCGGGCACGAGGCCTACCGCGAAACCGAGTTGCTGCGGAAGACCGGAACGCCGCTGCTGGTCAGCCTGAAGTGGCCGGAGCGCGGCAAGGAGGAAGACCCCGACCGCGTCGACAGCCTGCGCACGTTGGAGCTGCGCGACCGCGCGCCTTCGACCCCCGCGGTGCTGGCCAGGGCCGGCTGCCGCTTCGCCTTCTACACGGACGGCGTCAGCACCCGCGATCTGCTCAAAGCGGTGAAGCGGGCGCTCGATGCGGGCCTGTCGCGCGCCGACGCGGTGCGTGCATTCACCCTCAGCCCCGCGGAAATCTACGGGGTGGCGGACCGGCTGGGCAGCATCGAGAAAGGCAAGATCGCGAACCTGGTGGTCACCGACGGCGAATTATTCCAGGAAAAGACCAAAGTGAAACACATCTTCGTGGACGGCGCGAAATACGAACCCACGCCTGAGCCGCCCGCCGCCGAAGAGAAGGAGGCAACGCGATGAAGCGCCTGGTTGTTTTCCTGACGGCAACTCTCGTGGCGGCGCTCGCGGCCCCGCCTACGGTGATTCGGAATGCCAATGTGCTGACGGTCACCCGGGGCAGCTTCAAAGGCTCCCTCCTGCTGCGCGACGGCAAGATCGCGGAAATGGGCGAGACGGTGCTGGTCCCGGAGGGCGCCCTCATCATCGACGCCAACGGCCAGTACGTGATGCCGGGCATCATCGACCCGCACTCGCACATCGCGGCCGAGGGCGTCAACGAAGGAAGCATCTCGGTCTCCTCGATGGTGGCGATCGAGGACGTACTGAACCCGGAGGACATCTCGATCTACCGGGCGCTGGCCGGGGGCGTGACCACGGCGGCGATACTGCACGGCAGCGCCAACGCGATCGGCGGGCAATGCTCGGTGATCAAGATGCGCTGGGGCCGGAACGCGAGCGGCATTCTGTTCCAGGGCGCCAAACCGCTGCTGAAGATGGCGCTCGGGGAGAACCCTAAACGCTCCGGCGCCCCGCCGGCCTTCGGCGTCCAAGCCCCGCAGACCCCACGGCGCTACCCCGCTACACGCATGGGCGTCGAGGACGTGATTCGCGAGGCCTTCACCGAGGCCCGGGCGTACCGCGAGAGCTGGCGGGAGTACGAGGCGAAAGTGAAGCGCGGCGAACAGGCGCTCCCGCCCCGCAGGGACCTGAAGCTGGAGCCGCTGGTCGAGGTGCTGGACGGCAAGCGGCTGGTGCACGCGCACTGCTACCGCACCGACGAAATCCTCATGCTGCTGCGCGTCGCCGACGAGTTCGGCTTCCGCATCCACGCGCTGATCCACGTGCTGGAGGGCTACAAGGTGGCCCAGGAGATCGCCGAGCACAAGGCCGGCGCCACCACCTTCACCGACTGGTGGGCGTACAAGATGGAAGCCACCGACGCCATCCCTTACAACGCCGCCATCATGCAGCGCAAGGGCGTGCTGGTTTCGCTGAACTCGGACTCCGCCGAGCTGATGCGCCACCTGAACACCGAGGCCGCCAAGGTGGTCAAGTACGGAGGCCTCAGCGAGGACGAGGCGCTGGCCATGATCACCATCAACGCGGCCAAACAGCTCGATCTCGACAGCCGGATCGGCTCGATCGAGCCGGGCAAGGACGCGGACCTGGTGATTTTCGACAAGCACCCACTCTCCAACTACGCCAAGGTGCAGAAGGTCTTCATCGACGGCGAGCAGTATTTCGACCGGGAGCGCGATGGGACCGAGCGCGCGGAACGCGACAAACGGAAAAAGGCGCTGCTCGACAAGGCCAAGGAACAGCAGAAAGAATCCGCGCCGGCCGGCAGAAGGAGGCCGTCATGAAGAAGATCCTTTGCATGGTTCTGTTCTGCTCGGTCTCGTTGCTGGCGGGAACCGACGACAGCTTCCTGCTGCGCGGCGGGACGGTGCACCCGGTCTCGGGCGCCGACATTGCGAACGGCGCGGTGCTGGTGCGGGATGGGAAGATCGTCGAAATCGGCGCAAGGGTCGCGCCGCCCAAGGGCGTGCGCGTCATCGACGTCAAGGGGCTTCACGTCTACCCCGGAATGATCGACTCGGCCACCGAGATCGGGCTCTCGGAAATCAGTTCGGTGCGGGAGACCAGCGACACCGCGGAGATCGGCGATTTCAACCCCCAATTGCGCGCCATCATTGCGGTGAACCCGGCCAGCGAGCACATTCCGGTGACGCGCGCCAACGGGATCACCAGCGTGATCGCCGGGCCCTCCGGCGGCATCGTGTCCGGACAGGCGGCGCTCATTCACCTGGATGGCTGGACCTGGCAGGAGATGGGGATTCGCCCGTCCGCCGCCATGCTGCTTCAGTTCCCCGTGCTCCAGGTGGCTTCGCGCCGGTTCGCCCTGGAGGTCCCCGGAGAAGACCGGCCCCGCGCGACGTTGGCGGAAGCCAGGAGGAACTACGAGCGCCAGCTCCAGCGGCTGCGCGAGTTCTTCGAGCAGGCGCGGCGGTACCGGAAAGCGAAGGCCGCGGGGGCGCCCGGCTTCGAGACCGACCTGAAGCTCGAGGCGATGCTGCCGGTGCTCGAGGGCAAGCTGCCGCTGGTGGTGCACGCCGAGCGGGAGCGGGCCATCCGCGAGGCGATCCGCTTCGGCGAGCAGGAGAAGCTGCGCATTGTCATCGCCGAGGCGACCGAGGCCTGGAAGGTCGCCGCCGAACTCAAGGCCAAGAACATCCCGCTGATCCTGGGGCCGACACTGGAGTTGCCGCTCGAGGAGGACGACCCCTACGACAAACCGTTCACCGCGCCCGGCGAGTTGCACAAAGCCGGCGTGAAGTTCGCCTTTGGCAGTTTCGGCAACCAGTTTGCCCGGAACCTGCCCTACCAGGCGGCCGCGGCGGTCGCTTTCGGCCTCCCCTATCAGGAGGCGCTCAAGGCGGTGACACTAAATGCCGCGGAAATCTGGGGCGTCTCCGACCAGATCGGCTCGATCGAGAAAGGCAAGTGGGCGGACCTGATCGTGACGGACGGCGATCCGCTCGAAACGCGCACCCAGATCAAGCAGGAGTTCATCAAGGGGCGGGCCGTCGACCTCGACAACAAACAGCGCCGGCTCTACGAGAAGTATCTGAACAGGCGGTAGGATAAGGCTCCAGCCTTGTCCGGGGACAGGGCTGGAGCCCTATCCTACCCGCGTACCATCGGCTGAATCACCGCCACGCCGAGCGGCCGCATCGCGGCGACCAGGTCGCCGTACATCCGCTCGTCTTGGTAACAGCCCACGATGGCCCCGCCGGAGCCGGCGAAATTCGAGGTCGCGCCGGCCTGGCGCGCCGTGTGGATCATCTGCAAGTTGCCCTGGCTGATGTCGTAGATCCGGGCGCGCAAGTCGAAGTTCGCGTTGACGAGCTGATTCAGCGTGTCGTAGTCGCGGTTGAGCAGGGCCGCGCGGCCCTGCTCGGCATAACTCGCCCAGGTCCGCATGGCCTCCAGCACCACCGCATCCCCGCGCCGCCAGCGCTCCCGCACGTTGTTGTGGAAGACCTCGGTGCCCTCGCTGAGCGAAGTGCGGTAGGCCACGTAGACCTTGGGAAGCAGCGCCGGATCGAGCGGCTCGTAGTCGCCGTGGCCCTGGCCCTCCATCAGGTCCTTGGCGAAATCCATATAGACCAAGCCCTCGTAAACCTGGATGACGCGGTCCTGCAAGCCGGCCGGAACTCCCAGTTCCTTGGTCTCGGTCTCGAGCACCAGGTTGGGCATGACGGGGCGCGGAATCTCGAGGCCGTAATATTGGCAGAGGGCGCGCAGGGCGGCGGTAACAATGGCGCTCGACCCGCCCATGCCCAGCCGCATCGGAATCGTGGTCTCGTACTCGATGGTGAAGTTGCGGTCGGGGAGCGAAATGCCCGCCTCTCGGCAGTAGTCCATGAACCGCACCAGCAGGGCCTGGATGATCCGGATCCCCCCGTAGTACCCCCGCCAACGGGTGGTCTGGTAGAGATCCTCAAGGTTCTCGAAGACCGGCATGTCGGCCTTGGACGGCTTGATCTCCAGCCGCGCGCTGGGATGCAGCAGCACCCTGGCGCGGAAATTCCTGACCAGAAACGATATGGTTTTCCCAAAGTAGCCGTCGCTCGGATTGCCAAGGAATCCCGCCCGGGCGTATGCATAGGTCTCGATCACCACTGGTTCTCCCTGCGTAGCATCCCGTAGCGAAAGTCTCGCAGCCGAATTAGCCGCGACGGTGAATCACGCACTTCCCGCGGCTTCCGGCCCTAAGACCGACTTTCGCCACGGGCTGGTAGCATTACACTTATACCATATGCGGATCGTTGTGCAGCGAGTAACCGAGGCGCACGTGGAGGTGGACGGCGAGGCGGTCGGCGCCATCGGACGCGGCCTGCTGGTGCTCGTGGGCGTGGCCAAACCGGACACGCCGGCCGATGCCGACTATCTCGCCGACAAGGTGGTGGGCTTGCGCATCTTTCCCGACGAGGCCGGTAAAATGAACCGCAGCGTCCTCGAAGCGGGCGGAGCGCTGCTGGTGATCTCGCAGTTCACCCTGTACGGCGATTGCCGGAAGGGGCGCAGGCCCAGCTTCGACATGGCTGCCGGCGTGGAACAGGCCCGCGCCCTGTACGAGCGGTTCCTGGATGGCTGCCGGGCAAGGAATGTTCCTGTCCAGAGCGGCGTTTTTCAGGCATCCATGGCCGTGCACCTTGTCAACGACGGCCCGGTTACTATCATTTGTGAGTCCTCTCGCCAAGGGCTGTAAAAACCCGATTGAAGTAAGTCGGTCTTAATGGTATGGTGTAAGGAGGTGAACACATGCCAAAAGGCGTAAGATCGACCGTGAAAGATTCCGGCTTACTGCAAGCCGCGCTGGAAGGTCTCGAAGCGCAAAAGCAGAGAATCGAAGAGCACATCCGCCAAGTGCAGGCCATGCTCGGCCGGCGCCGTGGGCGCCCGCCCGCCAGCGCCAAGGCTGCGCCGGAGAAGCCGGCTGGCAAGCGCAAGCTGAGCGCAGCGGCAAGAAAGAGGATCGCGGCGGCGCAGAAGCGCCGTTGGGCGGAGTTTCGCAAGAAGGCGGCAGCCGCGGCGAAAGCATAACCGCACTTACTCGGCCGGCTGGATTCCCGCTTCCCCACCGGAGGTTGTTCCGGGGACCCATTGGAAGCGCTCCACGATCTCGCCAACGGGGCCGTCGGCGACGATTCTGCCTTTCTCGAAGAACACGGCGCGGCGGGCCAGCGCCCGGGCGAAGCGCGCGTCGTGCGTGACGACCAGTTTCGCCTGGGGAAGACGGCGGAGCAGCGCGGCGAGATCGCGTTGAGCCGGCGGGTCGAGGAAGGTAGTCGGCTCGTCCAGCACCAGGATCTCGGGTTCCATGGCCAGAATCCCGGCCAGCGCCACGCGTTTCTTCTCCCCGGCGCTCAGGTGATAAGGCGCCCTGCCGGCCAGGGCCTCCAGTCCGACGTCGCGCAACGCGTGTCGGGCCGTTTCGATCGCGGCCGTGGTGTCCAGACCGCGGTTCAGCGGCCCGAACGTCACATCCTCGAGTACCGACGGCATGAATAGCTGCTCGTCGGAATCCTGGAACACCAGCCCGATCTTCCTCCGGATCGCCAGCAGGTTGCGCCTTTCCACCCGCAGGCCGCACACCGAGACGAAGCCCTCGCCCGCGAGCAGCCCGTTCAGATGGTGAACGAAGGTCGTCTTGCCCGAGCCGTTGCGGCCGAACAGCGCCACGGTTTCGCCCGGGAAGAGCTGGAAGTCGACCCCGTCGAGCGCCAGCGTGCCGTCGTCGTAGCGGAAGCGCAGCCCGCGCACCTCGATCAAGGGTTCCACAACACCCCCAGGGACGCCCGGAGCGCCAGAACCAGCGAAAGCCCCGCGACCAGGAACAGGAGGTCCCGGAGCCCGATACGCGTGGAGGAGAGCAACTGGGTGTGGCCGGCGAAGCCCCGCGCCAGCATGGCCTGGTGGATTCCTTCCGCGCGCTGGTAGGATCGCGCAAACAGCACCGCGATTGCGCCCGCCGCCGCGCGGAAGTGCAGCGGACGCGGGCCTGAACCCCGGCACAGCGCCGCCAGCCGCATGTGTTGCGCTTGCTCGGAGATGACGAACAGGTAGCGGTACAGGAACTGCACCACCAGGGTCAGCAGCCGGGGCGCCCCCAACGATTCCAGCCCGCGCAGCAACTTGGCGAGCGGCGTCGTTCCCACCAGCACCAGCACCGCGGCCGCCGAGAGATAGCTCTTCACGAGCAGGCCCGCCGCCCGCGGTGCGTCCCCCACGATCAGGCTGAAGGCGGCGAAGGTCGCCGAGAACGGCAACACGATCGCCGCCCTCAACAGCAGGGGGCCCAGCGGGAGCCGGCCGAGCAGGATGCCGGCGATGGCCAGGGCCGCGTAACACGCACAAGCCGCCGGAGTGAGTCGCGGCGTGGTTGCGAGCGCGATCAGGAATGCCAGGAGCACGATCACCTTGACCCGCGCGTCCCGCGCGTGCAAGAGGCTCGCGCCCCGGCTCCAGCTCTCGATGACGACGTGATGCACTCAGGCGCTCCTCTGGCGCGCGATGAGCCGCCCGATGAGCAGGCAGACGCAGCAGATCAGGGCCAATCCGGCCAGGCCGGCCGCGGCTTTCTGCAACCAGGGCGAAGCGAAGAAGCGCGCCTGGTAGTCCGCCAGAGGTCCCGCGAACAGCCTGCGCGCGGGGCCGCCCAGCCGCTCGACGAGTTTCTCGATTGCGTCCGGATGCGTGGAGGCGACCAGAACGCCCACGGCCGCGAGTACCACCGACACCATCGCCACGCCCGCGAGCGTCCGCGGAGCCGTTCCCTCAGGATGCCGGACAAAGCCCGCGTCCAGCCCGTGGATGCCTTCCAGAACGGCCGCTGTAATCGCGCCCTCAATCGCCGCGTTCACCGCGAACAGCCCCAGAGTCACCGCCAGGACGGGCCGCGGCATCGGCACGCCGGAGAGCAGCAGTTCCGACAGGGCCAGCGACGCGCTCACCAGTACCGAAGACGCGCCTCCCGCGAAGAAGGCCAGGCGCCGGCGTCCCCAGAGGCGGTACGGCAGGTAGCCGGCCACGACGCCCGCAAACGCCATGTTCAGGACGTTCGCGCCCAGCGCCAGCACGCCGCCGTCCTGGAAGACGAACGCCTGGATCGACAGGATCGCCGTCATCACGACCACCCCGGCCGCGGGCCCCAGGGCAATCGCCAGCAGCGCGCCGCCGACCAGGTGGCCGCTCGTGCCCGCGCCCACCGGGAAGTTGATCATCTGCGCCGCGAACACGAATGCGCCCATCACGCCGAGCAGGGGAACTCGGGTCTCTTCCAGTTCCTGGCGCGCGCGCCGGGCGGCGTATCCGATGGCCGGCACGCACACCGCGTCCAGGCTGATCCAGACGGGGGTGGAGAGGAAGCCGTCGGGGATATGCATCGGAAACCCCACGGTAGCACGAATGGTAAAAGCGTGTCACGGTGGGTCAGACCGTCGCTTGGCAGACGACAAAATGCGATCGTCTGCCCCACGGTGCGGCATAATGATGAGGTGTCCTCCGCTGCGCTGATTCCCCCGCCGGAGCTCCTGGCCAGGTACGAGCCGGTTATCGGCCTGGAGGTTCACGTGCAACTGGCGACCAACACGAAGATCTTCTGCCCGTGCCCGACGGGTTTCGGAGCGCCGCCGAACACCAACGTGTGCCCAGTCTGCCTGGGGCTGCCCGGGGCGCTGCCGGTGCTGAACCGCGCCGCGGTCGAGATGGCGATGAAGGCCGCCCTGGCGCTGAACTGCCATATCGGGCCGTTCTCGCGTTTCGCGCGCAAGAACTACTTCTACCCGGACCTGCCGAAAGGCTACCAGATCAGCCAGTACGATCAGCCGCTGGCCGAGCACGGCCACGTGGACATCTCGATCGACGGCCTGAAGAAGCGGATCGGCGTGACCCGCGTGCACCTGGAGGACGACGCCGGCAAGAGCCTGCACGAGGGCTTCCGGGACTCCGACCGCCACACCTATGTCGATCTGAACCGCTGCGGCACGCCGCTCATCGAGATCGTGACCGAGCCGGACCTGCGGAGCTCGGATGAGGCCTACGCCTTCCTGACCGAGCTGAAGCAGGTGTTGCAGTACGTCGAGGTTTCGAGCTGCGACATGGAGAAGGGCCATCTGCGCTGCGACGCGAACGTTTCGGTGCGGCCGCGCGGGCAGAAGGAGCTCGGGACCAAGGCCGAAGTGAAGAACCTGAACTCCTTCCGTTTCCTGAAGATGGCGCTGGATTACGAGATCGCGCGGCAAATCGCTCTCGTCGAGAGCGGCGGGAAGGTGGCCCAGGAGACCCGGTTGTACGATGCCGATACCGGGGAGACAGTGGGGATGCGCTCGAAGGAGCACGCCCACGACTACCGCTACTTCCCTGAGCCCGACCTGCTGCCGCTCAGGATTAGCGACGTCTGGCGGACGCGGGTCAGGGCGGAGATGCCGGAACTGCCAGCCTCCCGGCGCGCCCGCTTCGTCGAGGATTACGGCTTGCGCGAGTACGACGCCCAGGTGCTGACGCAGACCCGCGGCCTGAGCGAGTACTTCGAGAAGGCTGCCGTCGCATCGGACGACCCGCGGGCGGCCGCCAACTGGGTGATGGGCGACCTGGCGGCGGCGCTCAAAGCCGAAGGCAAGGAGATCGCCGAATCGCCGGTCTCCGCCGAACGACTGGGCGAGTTGGTGGCGCTGATCTCGAAAGGAGAAATCTCGGGCAAGATGGCCAAGGAGATCTTCGCGAAGATGCTGGCGAGCGGGGAATCGGCCCGAGCCATCGTGGAGCGCGAGGGCCTTCATCAGATCCGGGACGCGGGCGCGCTGGGGGCGATGGTCGAGCAGGCGCTGGCAGCGAATCCCAAGCAGGTCGAGCAGTACAAAGCGGGCAAGACCCAGGTACTGGGATTCCTAGTAGGTCAAGTCATGAAGGCCAGCCGGGGGCAGGCCGACCCCGCCGCGGTGAGCCAACTCCTCAAAGACAGGCTCGGATAGCTTCGGTCCGCCGGCTCCTGCGTTTTTTTGTTGCGGCTGCGGCTCTGGATGGGGCATAGTGGGATTGGATCGTAATCCCAATGTAGAGCGCAGCGCAGCCGGCCGTCGAAAGAACGCCCGTGGCGCGCTTGGGATGCCTGATGGGCCAGGACGTTTTTCGATGCCGGACTTGCTGTACTTTACCGAAATCGTGGGTCTGAAGGTTTACGACCTCAAGGGCCGCCGGCTCGGCCGGATCGAGGACGCCGCCCTGGTTCCGATGATCGATCCGGTCCGCATCGACCGCTACCTGGTCGGAGGGGGCTGGAGGTGGCTTACGGTGCGCTGGGAGCAGATCCGCTCCATCTCCCTGGCGGGCGTTCATCTTCGCGACGAGGTGCTCACCCCCTACCACGAAGACGAGTACATGCTGCGCATCGCGCGGGACCTGCTGGACCAGCAGATCATCGATGTGAACGGGCGCAAGGTGGTGCGGGTGAATGACGTCACCTTCGAAATCCGCAAAGACCAGGAGAGCGAGGTGCTGTGGGTGCTGGAGGTGGACGTGGGCGTCCGCAGCATGTTGCGGCGGCTGCTACAGGGCTGGGCGCCGCGGCGCTGGATCCGCCGCATCCAGGCGCCGATCCCTCCGAACTCGATCCGCTGGGAGTTCTGCAACATCGTCGAGCCGGACCCGCAGCGGCGGCTGCGCCTGAACATCTCCCACCAGAGGCTGGAGACCCTGCACCCCGCCGACCTGGCCGACATCGTGGAGGAGTTGAGCCCGGACGAGCGGGAAGCGATCTTCGCGGCCATCGACAGCGAGGTGGCTGCCGACGCGCTCTCGGAGGTCGAGCCGAAGATGCAGGCGAGCATTCTGGAGTCGCTCGAGACCGGGAAGGCGGCCGACATCGTCGAGGAGATGGCGCCGGACGAGGCCGCCGACGTGCTGGCCGAGCTCGAGGAAGAGACCTCGGAAGAAATCCTCGAGGAGATGGACGTCGCGCCCAAGGCCGAGGTGCGGGAGTTGCTGGAGTACGAGGAAGACCGCGCCGGCGGCATGATGAACACCGAGTACGTCGCGCTCACCGAGAAAGCGACCGTGGCCGATGCAATGGTGGCGATCAAGGGGAACGAAGACCTGCTGGAGACCCTGAACACGATGTTCCTGATCGACACCAACGGCCGGCTGACGGGGGCGGTACCAATCGGGCGGCTGTTTGTGGCGGAACCCGGCCGGGCGCTCAATGAGCTGGCCACGGGCACGCTTCTCAAGGTCTCGGTGGACGAGAAGCAGGACCGGGTCACCGAGTTCTTCGACAAGTACAACATCCTGACTCTGCCGGTGGTCGACCGGGAAGGCAAGCTCGAGGGAGTAATCACCGCCGACGACGTTATTTCGGTGTTGAGGCAGAAATGAGCGGCGAGAGCGATGCTGAAGCGTTTTCGAATCCACATTGCGGTGTTCTTCGCCGTGATCGGGCCGGGGTTCGTCACCGCCATGGTGGACAACGACGCCGGCGGCATCTTCACCTACTCCCAAGCCGGCGCTAGGTTCGGCTACCTCCCCCTCTGGACGCTGCTGCCGATTACCCTCCTGCTGGTGGTGACCCAGGAGATGAACGCCCGCATGGGGGCGGTCACGGGCAAAGGGCTTTCCGACCTGATCCGCGAGGAGTTCGGGCTGCGGAAAACCTTCCTGATGATGGCGCTGCTGGTGCTGACGAACCTGACCAACGTGATGGCGGAGTTCTCCGGCATCGCCACTTCGCTCGGCCTGTTCGGCGTGAGCCGGTACATCTCCGTGCCGCTGGGCGCGGCGGCGGTGTGGTTCCTGGTGGTGAAGGGAACCTACCGTAGCGTCGAGAAGATCTTCCTGTTCGCCTGCATCGTCTATGGAGCCTATATCGTTTCGGCGCTGATGATCAAGCCGAACTGGAAAGAAGCCCTGATCAACAGCGTGCATCCGCAGTTGATGCTCGACCCTCCGTACCTCACTATGCTGATCGGCATGGTGGGCACGTCGATCGCACCCTGGATGCAGTTCTATCTCCAGGCGGCGGTGGTGGAGAAGGGCGTGACGGAGAAGGAGTACACCGAGTCGCGCATCGAGGTGATCGTGGGCTGCATCGCCATGGCAGTGATCGCGTTCTTCATCGTGGTGGCCTGCGCTCGGGCGATCTGGGCGACCTCTCCCCGTGACATCGCCGACGCCTCGGACGCCGCGCTGGCCCTCAAGCCTTTCGGAATATACGCCTCGGTACTGTTTGCCGCCGGCCTGTTCAACGCCTCGCTGTTCGCGGCGTCGATTTTGCCGCTCTCGACGGCCTATACGGTCTGCGAGGGCCTGGGGTTCGAGGCTGGGGTCAACAAGCGCTTCCAAGAGGCGCCAGTGTTCTACTGGCTCTATACGCTGCTGATCGCGGTGGGCGCGGGCGTGGTGCTGATCCCGGGCTTCCCGCTGATCAAGATGATCCTGCTGTCCCAGGTGCTCAACGGCATGCTCCTGCCGGTGGTGCTGATCTTCATGATCTTGCTGATTAACAAGACGGACCTGATGGGCAAGTGGACCAACAGCCGGTTGTACAACTGGGTTTCCTGGATCTCCGTGGCCATCCTGATCGGCCTCACGCTGGCGCTGGTCGGCATCACCGTGCGCGGCATGGGCGAGTAGAATATACTAGCGCTCCAGGGGGAACATATGTTAGGACTGCTGACTGTCTTCTACGAGCCGGACAAGCTGTTCGACGAGGTCGGCAAGAACGGCAAGTGGCTGCTGCCGTTGCTGGCCGCGCTGCTGACCGCGGTCGCGCTCACGGCGCTGACCGTGTACACCATCGACATGAGCGCCGCCGTGCGGACGGAACTGGAATCCAACCCGCGCGTCGTCCAGGCGCTTGGGCAGGAGAAAATCGACGAGATCGTGGGCAACGCGAACTCCCCCAGGCAGAAACTGATGAGCTGCGGGGGAGCGCTGGTGATGTCGGGCCTCGGCTTGCTCGTCATCGCGGGGGTCCTGTTCGGCCTGACGCAGATTGCCGACGCCGGGACGAGTTTCAAGAAGGTGCTGGCGGTCACCGCTTACTCGTCGTTTGCCTACGGCTTGGTCGTGGGCCTGGGCGGATGGATCGTGCTGATGCGCTTGGGGGACACCAGCGGCGTGGACGTGCGCAACCTGCTGAATGTAAACCCCACGCTGTTCCTCGACCGCGCATCGACATCCAAAGCACTCTACAGTCTGGCCTCCTCGCTCGACTTACTGAGCTTCTGACGCATCTTCCTGCTCGGGCTGGGACTCTCCAAGATCACGCCCAAGATGACGCTGGCCAAGGGGCTGATGCTCGTGATCCTCCCCTGGGCCGTGTACGTGCTCCTGAAGGTGGGCTGGGCGGCGATCTTCTAGCCGCTCCGGCCGGCCGTGTTAGGATGAGTAGAGTATGGCAATCCCGAATGTGAGACGATTCCGGCCTTTTTGCCCGGTGTGCAATGAGACCTTTACGCTAATGGCCGTAATCCCGAAGGAGACCGACGTCAACACCTACCTGTCGGACGCGGTCGCCCGGCACGACCACAAGGCGTACCAGGAGGCCAAGCAGCAGCATTTCAAGATCCGCGTCGGCCAGCAGAAGCAGCGCAGGGCCAAATAAAGGTTCCGCGCCACCGGATTCGTAAGAACGGCGCTGGCGCCCGGGGGCGTCCGGCGCCGTTTCTGCGTTCAAGGCAGCCGGGCTTTGAGCGTGCGCAAGGCGTTGATGCCCGCCGCGGCGACGTCGGTATCGGGGTCGTGGCTGAGGGCTTCCAGGCAAGCCAGCGTGTCGCTGCCGCCGCTCGCCCCGAGGATCTGCGCCAGCTCGATCTTCTCCGCTTTGGTCCCGTTCCCAGTGGCATCCTGAATCGGGCGCCGGACCGCGGGATCGCGCGCCAGCTCGATGAGGAACGCGCGGGCGACTCCGCGCCAGGCCGCACTGTTCAGAGTGTTGATGAGATACCGCAGCGGGCTGAACTCGGAGGTCTCGCTTTTCCCCAGCATCACCAGCGCAAACGCCAGTGACAGGCGCGGCGGCATCTTCCGCTCGTCGTTGAAGGCCTTCTCCAGCGCTGGCAGGTCGGAGGGGTTCTTCAAGCGCGCCAGACCCTCGGCCGCGGCGGCGCGCATACCCTCGTCCTTGTCGGCGAGGTAGCGGATATAGTCGGGCCGGCTGGCTTCGTCCGGGATCATGGCGATAGCCGTGAGGGCGGCCCGGCGGATCTTGTTGCTGGCGGGATCGGCGAGCACCCGGCGCAGATCGGGGAGGGCCTCCCGGTTTCGCAGCAGCCCGGTGGTCTCGATGGCGGCCGTCTGCACCTTCTCGTCCAGATCGCGGAGCAGGAAGGCGATGCGCGGCGCGGCACTAGGATCGCCGATTTTCCGGATGGCGATCAGGCTTTCATGGATGATCTGGCTGTCTTTCGAGCGCAGCGCCTCATACAGGTCGCCGAGCGCGGCCCGGCCGCGCAGGATGCCGCAGGCGCGAGCGGCGTTAGCCCGGGCTTCCACCCCAACGCCGCTCCGGGCGAGTCGGCCCAGCGCGGCGACGACTTCCGGCCGCACCTCGACATACGGATCGATCACCTGATCGTTGGTATCGGTGAACTTCGCCATCAAGGCGCTCCCGATCCGCCGCAGTGAGGCGCTCAGCCCGGTTCGCACGTAGCCCGGGAGGTAGAAGTTCACCAGCCCGTCGGCGGCGCGGATCTCGACTTCGGGTTCGCTGTCCCGGGTGGCCTGCATGAGAGGGTCGAGGCTGGCTTTGGTACCGATCTCGACGATCGCTTTGACCGCCTCGATGCGCACTTCCACGGCCGGATCCGCCAGCATGCCCTGAAGCTTGGGGATGGCTTCGGAGCCCTGTTTGGCGAGATCCCGCGCGGTCCGGGAGCGCTGCTTGGGATCGGGATTCTCCGGCGCCTGCGCCGCCACCGGCAGCGAGGAGCAGAGCAAGACCGCCAGGGTGAGTGCAGGGGATGGCCACATACCTAAGATTATGACGGAACTAACCAATCAGCGCACGAATTCGGCGGTCACCTGGTGCGGGATCAGGCCGCAGGCGAAGCCGAGGTCGAACAAGCGCTGCGCCGCTTGCGGGATGAGGTCGCCGCAATCCACGGTGTGGTGGTTCACGTACATGCCGATGAACTTCTCGGCCAGCCGGGGGTCCATATCGCGCGCGAACTGCATGGCGTAGTTCAACGCTTCCTCATGGTTGTCGAGAGCGTACTGGATGCTCTCGCGCATCAGCCGGCAGCACTCGTCGCGGACCTCCGGGGAAAGCGACCGGAGCACGGCATTGGCGCCGAGAGGGAGGGGCAGGTTGAACTGGCACTTCCACCAGGCGCCCAGATCGAGAACCCTGTGGAACCCGCCCCGGGAGAAGGTCAACTGCCCTTCATGAATCACTAGCCCCAGATCGACGGAGTGCTCGGCCAGCGCGTCCAGGATCTTGTCGAACGGGACGACCACCGGCTCGAAATCCGGCTCGACGATCCGCAGAGCCAGGCAGGCGGTGGTGAGCGTGCCGGGCACGGCGATCTTCTTTCCCTTGATCTCCGCGGGGGCCATCGGCCGGGAGGAGACCAGCACCGGGCCATAGCCGTCCCCGACACTGGAGCCGCTGGCCATCAGGGCGTAGCGGTCGGCCACATACGCATAGGCGTGATAGGAAATCGCGGTCAGCGCGTAGCAGCCCTCGCGCGCTTTGCGGTTCAAGGACTCGATTTCCTCCAGCACGTGGCGGAAGGAGACCAGGCGCGACCGGATCTTCCTGGTGGCCAACGCGTAGAACATGTATGCATCGTCGGAGTCCGGACTGTGAGCGCACACGAGTTCGATGGGAGGGGGCGCCGTCATACGCGGAGTACTAATACTACACCAGACCGTACCTAAGGGTCCAGGAGCGGGAAAGGCAGGGCGTGGTTCGAAACCCGTTCCTACAAGCCCGCCCTTATCACACAGGATCGTGGCGAGGAGCGGGAGAGGCCCACGGATACGAGGCGTGCGACAGGCGACGCCTGGAGGCCCGCTATCGGGCTGAGGACGTCGCCCGAGCGCAACGAAGTAGACGCGCGGGCCTATCGCGCTCCGCAGCAGGTCTTGTGTGAGGAGGGCGGGCTAGTGGCCGAGTTCCTGGGACAGCCTGCCGAGTTCCTGCGTGAAACGCTGGATCTCCTGCTCCAGGACCGAGTAGGCGTCGGGGGCGGGTTTCATGTCACCGGAGCGTCCCAGCGCCTCGAGCCGGAACGCCGCGTCGCGCGCGGCTTCGGCCCCGAAGTTGGCCACTGACCCTTTCAGGGTGTGGGCGGCATTTTCCAGCGTGCGCGCATCGCCGCCGGAGACGGCCGTGCGGATTTGCGCCAGCAGCTTGGGGCAGTCTTCCAGGAACAGGCCGGCGATCTCCTGAAGGAACTCGATATCGCCTCCGACACGGTCGAGCAGCGCGTCGCGGTCCAAGACTTGCGGGCTGTGCACGGGGTTTACGTCCAAACACACTCATCGGCCCCAGACCGGCGAACTTTAGAGAGGGCGGCGAAGAGTTCAGCGAATGACGACTTTGGCCAGGCCGGCGTTGTTCGCGGCATCCACGGCGCGCACCACCACCAGGTGCTCGCCCGGAGGCACGTTTTCGAGGCGGATAAGGAAGCGCTCGCGCGGGGAATCCAGGATTCCATCCAGGGGCGCCATCGGGACCCACGGGGAGGCATCCAGCGAGTACTCGGCACGGCGCACCGGCGAAGTGGCGTCGGTGGCCTCGACCTCGATCTCGAGGCCCGAGCCCGAACGCTTGGGCACGCCGAGAGTGACCACCGGCGGCGTGTGATCGATGCGGGTGGGCAGACTTACCAGTTCGGCCTCGCGCGCCGAAGCCGGCGGGTTGGAAGGGCTGTCGGAGGCGACCACCCGGAACCAGTATCTGCCGTCGGCGAGCGAGTCGGCGTCGAGCGCGTAGGTGTTGTCGGTCAGGTTGGATTTCAGGAGCTTCCACTCGCGCTCGGCCTCTCCTCGGAAGTAGACGGAATAGACCAGGCGATCGCCATCGGGGTCTTCGGCCTGCCAGGCGATCTGCAACTGCTCGGCGCCGGGGCGGCCGAGGTTTTGCGTAGGGGTGCCGGCGGAAGTGGTCGCACCCGCGTCACCGGTATCCGTGACGGTGATGCTGTAACTGGAGGAGGGCTGCGCCTGGGCGGTGGGCTTGGCGGCGCCGGCCGCGGCGAGTTGCGCGGTGACGGTCATGCTCTTCACCACCGGTGGCGTGTTCTGCGGCAAGTAGGCCAGCGTCGCGCTGTCCAGGACCGCGCTCCCGTTGAACTCCGCTTTCCATTGGATGAAGCGCGCGTTGGGACTCCGCACCGGGGACCCGTTCGGGTCGGTGAGCGGCTCGGACCAGTCGCTCCAGGTCTTGTCGGGCCGGCTAGAATTCCCGGACCGCGTGCGAAACTCCAGGCTGCTGCCCGTGGGCCACTCGCCGCGCCAGGTGAGTCGTCCCCACCGGGCCACGCTTGCGGAGTCGTGTACGGGCGACTCGTAGCTGCCGCTGGAGCCCTGCTGGTCAGCCAGCCGGTACAGTTTCCCCAGGTCGCCGGTGGCGGCCAGCAGTCCGTTCGGCGTGGCCAGCAGCCGGATCGCCTCGCCCTCGTTGGTCTGCGCGACCAGCGTGGCCTGGCGATCGGGGGTGAGGCGGTAGATGCGGCCTTGGCCGTCGGTCGAGAACGTGAGCTGGCCGCCGGCGACCACGAGATCGTAGACGTTCTCTTCCTTGGAACTCCACAGGCTCTCGACCGTGTTGTCCGGTCCAATGCGATAGATGGCCGACTTCTCGACGCCGCTGATGTCGAGAGCTGGAGGAGCCGGGGCGGCAGGCGCCGGCGCTTGCGCGGCGGGGGACTTGGCCGCGTCGGGCTTGGGCTTGATCTCGACTCCGGCCTGCGCTTCCACGGTGACGGTGGTGGAGACGGAAGGAACACTGGCGCTAGCTGGAACGCCCCCGGCCGAGGTGACTCCGCCCAGCGCGCGCCGCGTCATCGACCCGCCCAGCGCGGCGGCATAGACCGTTCCATCAGGCGCCGGAACGATGGCGCGGATTTCGGGAAGGCTGGCGTCGTACAGGACGAACGCCTTGTCCTTGGCGGCGATGCGATAGAGGACTCCGTTCGGCTCGCTGCCGGCCAGCAGGCGGCCCTCGGCATCGATGGCCAGGCAAGTCACGTGCGACTGCCCGGTGTCGTAGTAAAGCTCGCCCTTCCCGGCCGAGGCGACCCGATAGACGCGGCCTTGGTCGCCGGTGCCCACGAACAGGGCGCCATCGCGGGAAAACGCGAGCGCCCAGATGTACTTGGAGCCCGTGGCGAAGTACTCCGTGGCCTTGCCGTTTTCAATGCGGTAAATCTTGCCATCCGGCGAGGTGGCGGCGTAGAGCACGCCCTTGGAGTCCAGCGCCAGGGCGAACACCTCGGGCTGGTCCGCCGTCCACAGCAGCGACCCTTTCCCGGATGGATCGATGCGGAAGACGCGCCCCCGATGGCCGGTGGCGGCGTAGAAAGCGCCGTCGGGCGCCTGGACGACGCTCCAGATGATGGGCTGGTCGGAGGCGAACAGCGTCTCGGTTTTCGGCGCCAGCATCAGGCGGCCGTCGCGAGTGAGCGAAAGCCCGTTGAGACGGCCGGCCAGAAAATCCCGGTAGGAGTTCAGCTCCCATGCGGTGGGGCTGGAGGCGCGCACCAGGGCAGCGGAAAACAGGAGGGGACAAGCCCACGCCGCGAGCAGGCGACAACGTTGGGTCATTCTTTCACTTCCACTTGAATCGTTTTGGAGCCGCTGACGACCATGTCGCCGGCGCCGATCTCGAACTCGGCCACCTTGGAATTGGCGAGCGCGGGCAGACTGGTGAGCGAGGCCTGCGAGCGCGCCAGGATCATGCCCAGGGAGGGCGGCGGGCCGGGCAGGCTCTCGCCCTGCACCTCGTAGGCGGGCTCGGCGCGCCAAACCCGGAGGTAGGCTTTCGTGTTGCTCCGCAAGCCGTTCATGAAGGAGATCAACTGCGCGGCCGATTTCGGCGGCGTCGAAATCAACTGCCGGTATTCGGTGAGGTTGATGGTCAGGGCATCTGCCGCGGTGAACTGCAAAGGCCCGGGCAGCGCGCCGATGGGGACGCGGTAGGTGACCTTGCGCGTCAGCTCCGTTCCATTGTCGCCCGCCAGCACCACCGTCAAGTCCACGCTTTCCCCGGGACGCACTTCGCGCCGGGAACTCCATAGCTGATCGATCTGCAACTGCCGCTTCCGCTGGAACGAGCCGATTTCCAGCGCCACTCGCTTGAGCTTGAGCGTCTCGAACCCGCTCTGCATCACATAGGCCAGCGGCACGGCGGTCGAGAGCGAGACCAGGGCGGCGAGGTTCATATCGCCCGCGTACATGTTGTTCAGCTTGAGCGGCGGCGCGCCCCCGGCGAACTCCACCTCGCCGCTTACGGCAAAGCTGGATTCGCCGACCATGCGCTCGGTGGCGTCGATGGCCGAGAAGACGGCCATCTGGAGGAGGAAGGGCGAGAGGATGGTGTCGTTGACCATCTGCAACTGATACGAGACGGGCGCCTCGGACGCGGAGGCAGGCGCGCGGCGGCGCACCGAGATTTCGACCGGGATGGTGGCGGCGCGGCGGCCCAGTTGGCCCGCGATGGCGGTATTGCGGTCCTCGGTGATCGTGCCCATCCATTCCCGGGCGGCGGAGATCTTGAACGAGGTGGAAAGGTTGGGCAGCAAGGTGAGCACTTCGGCGCGGGCAAAGGGCAGATCGGTGCTGCCGATCGACAGGAACCGATGGCCGAACGCGTATACCTGCTGGCCATCGATCGCGGTGATCGTTCCGTCGGCGCCGATGCTCATGTCGCCGGAGAGAAGCTGGACGCTGATCATCGAGCCGGGCTGGAGAGCGGAGGAATTCCCGAGCGCCGGGCCGAGACGGCTGCCGCCGCTCATGCCCTGACAAGGTTCCAGCCCCAGCGAGCGAAGTTGCGGCGCGAAATGCTCGATGGCGCCGCGAGTGAACCCGCCGAAAGAAACCGGCGTGGCAATGTCAACCATTCTGGCGCCGCCGGCGGCCAGCACGTCCTGCTGGGGCGGAATCACGCTGGCAAGTTGGCCGTCCCAGAGCGCGGCGTGAGCGGGCCGGGGCGAGGGCGCGGCGGATTCGCGGACGCGCAGCATCTCCTCAATCGGCCGGATGCCGGCGATGGGCTCCGTCGAGAACGCGAACGCCATGGCCAGGGCGCCCACCAGCCGGCCGCCGATATAGACCGGGCTGCCGCTCATCCCCTGGAGCACGCCGGTCTTTGCCAGCGGCCCCCCCGACAGTCGCGCCAGAATGAGGGACTGTTTCGGTCCGATGTTGTCCAGAACCCCCAGGATCTCCACCTGGAATTCCTCGATCCGATCGCCGGAAAACACCGTCTTGCCTGTGCCCTTCATCCCCGCCTGGACATCCCGAAGAGGAAAAATCCGCGTTTGCGCGGACAGGGTTCCCGCCAGCAGGAGACAACAGAGCAGACGCACAACACCATTCTATCGGAAGGGGGAAAGCGCGGACGCGAGGCTCACCGTGGCGGATCAGCTCACAGCCTTGCGGCGGAACTGGACGAGGCCGAGGAAGAGCAAGAGCGCGTCGAAGGCCGCCAGGGCCGCGATGACGACCGGAATCGGCAGGTGCGGGAACTGCGGGGCGAGCGTGCCGCGCAGGCCCTCGGAGGCGTGGACCATGGGGTTCACCAACACCACCTTTTGCAGGATGGGAAAGGCGCCGAGCGCGGCCCAGGGATAGTAGGTGCAGCCGAAGAAGATCATGGGCGCGAGCACCAGGCTGAACATCAGGCCGATGTGGGTCTGGCCGACGCTGCAACCCAGGGTGAGGCCGCCCGCGGCGGAGAGCAGCGCCACCAGCAGAGCGATCGCAACCAACTCTACGGGATGGCCGAACGTGAGATCAAGGTGTCCCAGGATGAGCCAGGCGGAGGGGATGACCACCAGCCCGGCGGTGAGCGCCTGCAGCATTCCGGCAACCACCTTCTCGATGGCCACCCAGCCGATGTTCATGGGGGCGAGCAGGCGGTCCTCGATCTCGCGGGTGAACTGGAACTCGGCGATGAGGGGCATCGCCACCGCCTGGATGCCGGACATGGTCATGCTGATGGCGATGATACCGGGCAGCAGCAGACTCTTGTAGTCGGCGCGCAGCAGGCCGCCGCGGGTCATCACGGCGCCGAACACGAAGACGGCCAGCATGGGTTGCAGGAGGTTCTGAAGGAGCAGGGGAATGAAGTTACGCCGGGCGACGTGGGCATCGCGCGCGAGCATGGCGGAGAAGGCTCTCCAGTTCATTCGCGCAGGCTCCTTCCGGTGTGATGGAGGAAGAGGTTCTCCAGGCTGGGCTCGGCGATGTGCACGTCCACAAGGTCCACGCCCGCCGCCGAAACCAAGCCCACCACCTCCGGGATGAGCGAGCCGCCGCGGTCGGCATAGAGGTCGGCGGCGTCATTGCCCGAGGCGCGCACCTCGCGGACGCCGGGCAGCGCCCCGAGGCGCGGCAGCAACTCGGGGACCGCGCGGGCGAAGCGGAGTCGCAGCAGGTAGCCGCCGGGGATCGAGGCTTTGAGCTCGGCGGGCGTGCCCAGAGCGATGATGCGGCCGTGATCGATGATGGCGATGCGGTGGCACAGCGTGTCGGCCTCGTCCATGTTGTGCGTGGTGAGCAGGATGGTCTTGCCGCCGCCGTTGAACTGCCGGATGAGTTCCCAGAGCAGGAGGCGGGTCTGCGGGTCGAGGCCGGCGCTGGGCTCGTCGAGGAACAGGACCGCTGGGTCGTGCATCATGGCGCGGGCGATCGAGAGGCGCTGCATCATGCCGCCGGAGAAGCCGCGGACGATGTGGTCGGCGCGGTCGGTGAGCTTGAACTGATCCAGGAGGGCCTCGGCGCGCCGGGCGCGCTCGCGCGCGGGAAGGCTGAAATAGGCGCCGTGGAAGAGCAGGATCTCGCGGGTGGTGAGGGCGAAATCGAGGTTGGGGCGCTGAGGCACGACGCCGATGAGGCGCTTGGCGGCAACCTGCTCCTTCCAGACCTCGTGCGGGCCGATCCAGGCCTGGCCGGCCGTGGGGCGGACCCGCGTGGTGAGAATGCCGACCGTGGTGGACTTGCCGGCGCCGTTGGGACCGAGCAGGCCGAAGATCTCGCCGGGGCGGACTTCAAGCGAGACGCCGTCCAGCGCGACGACATCGGTCTTCGGCCCCCTGCGGTGCGCGGCCAGGAAGCCCAGCCCGGCGGCGTGCGCGGCTGCCGGCGGAGGCGAATGGTAGGTCTTACGCAGATCGAGGGTGCGGACGCCGATCATGGTCGCTGAGGCGCTGGCGGCTCTGCGGTCACCGCCTGCCTCTGCGGTCGTCCAAGCGGTCGCCGCCGCCGGTGATCGCCCAGCTCAGCCGGAAATGATAGCGGCCTTCGCCTCCCTTACTGTCCCGGATTCCCACGATGGCGGCGTAGTCGCTTCGGCGGGACGGTTCGGCCAGCAGGCGGATGTCGCCGCGGCTATCCTTGACCTCAAACCCGAAGTTGGGCGGGTCCCTGGGGGGCAGCGGCGCGTTGCATTCGGACCCGTCGTCCCGGGCATCGCGGCCGCTAATCGTGCGGATGTTAACCATGTCGCCGCGGACGCTGACCTCGACCTCCCCATCCACCTGCAACCGGATGTCGCACTGGCCTTTGCCGACCGGGACGTCGTTCCGGGTCATCTGCCGGACCCGGAAGCGGGTGTCCCCCATGGCGGGCAGCGCCACCAGCAAGCACAACAGAGCCATCAGCAAACGCCGGGCTCGCACTTGCATAGTCATCGTTCCTCCAGTCCTGTGTTGCAGTATAGCCGAACGGGACGACAGGGCGGCGGACTCAGTGGTTCCCCTTAGTGGAGGGAGTCCATCGCCACTGCATGTTGGCGGCATCGTCCAGGCCGCCGTCCTGGAGGGGGACGATGTAGTCCACCACCCAGCCGGGGCAGCGGCCCGAGGTCTTGCCGGTGGAAGGGCACGGCTGCAAGTGCTTGAAGTCGCGCTTGGCGTGGGGGTTGCGCTGGGGAGGGCCTTGCGAATCCGCGGGGCAGCCCACGCACCGGATCACGGGCGGGCGCACCTTGCCGATCTTCACCTTCTTCACCTTCTTGGGCTTGCCGATCTTGATGGGCTGGTCGTACGGGCCTGGATCGCTGGCGCCGAGGGGCGCGACAAGCAACAGAGCAAGCGCCAGCTTGCACATAGACAGGATTCTAACAGGCACGATTCAGTTGCGCATGCCGGGGCCTTCGCTGCGGCCAGCCAGGGGCTTGACGATGGGGCCGCCGCAGACGCCGACGCCGGTCGAAGCCAGAGCATTCAGGAAACTGAGGAGCACGGCGTAGATGGTCTGCTCGCTGACCGGGCTTCTGCCGGGGAGGCGGAAGTTGGCCGGCAGCTCCTTGGCGAGCTGAACACGAAGGGCGTTGGGCTGGATACGGCCGCTGCGATCCTTGAGGTTGGCGACCGAGATGGGGGTCTGGAGGACGGCGCCGGTCTGGCCATCGACATAGAATTGGCAGCGGGAGAACCAGCCGAGGTTGGCGGGATCGGCGGCGTCGAACAGCAGGAGCGGGCCAGGGCGGCTGGGGGCCTTCAGTTCGAGCCCCAGGACGCGCGCGCTCTCTTCCAGCTTGCAGTCGAAGCCGGCCTGTTTGGCGATGCCCGACAGGATTTCGGGTTCCAGTTCGAGCTGGATGAGCTTGTGCCGGCCGGCGTGGACGACTTGCATGCCCCCTATTGTAGCGTGCCCTATCCTACCGGGGTTCGAGCGCGCGGGCGAAGGCGTCGTAGGTGGCGCGGTCGTAGAGAACAAAGATGATTTCCTGCACGCGGTTGTCCTCGCGTTCGAGGTGCGCGCGGGCGGCGGCCAAGGCGATGGGGGCGGCCTCCTCAACCGGGTAGCCATAGATTCCCGTCGAGATGGCGGGGAAGCTGACGACGCGCAGATCGCGCTCTTCGGCCATTTCCAGGCAGGTGCGGTGGCAGGAGGCGAGCAATTCGGCCTCCTTGTGCCGGCCTCCGTGATACACCGGCCCGACGGCGTGGAAGACGAAGCGCGCCGGAAGGTTGCCCGCCGTGGTGGCCACGGCGCTGCCGGTGGGGCAGCCTCCCGTTTGGGCGCGGATGCGGTCGAGCTCGCGCATGAGGGAGGGGCCGCCGGCGCGGTGAATGGCGCCGTCCACTCCGCCGCCGCCAGCCAGGCTCGAGTTGGCGGCGTTGACGATGGCGTCGGCGGGGATTCGCGTGATGTCGCCGACCACGAGCCGGAGACGCTTGCCACCGGGAAATTGCTTTTCCATGCATAGTAAAATAGGCGTTCTTTCCCGTGAAAGCAACTACCCATACCAGAACGCAGGCCGCCTCCGCACTGGCGCTGTTCGACATCGACGGGACGCTCCTGAGGCGCGCCGGGCCGCACCACCGGCAGGCGCTGGTGGAGGCGATCCGGAAGGCGACGGGCCTCGCCACCACCACCGACCGGATTCCACTCTACGGGATGCTGGACCCGGTGATCATCGCGGAAATGCTGCGGCGGGCCGGGGCGCCGGAGCTTGAGATCCGGAAGGCGATGCCCGAGGTAATGCGGCGGGCGCAGTCGATCTATGCGCGCACGTGCCCGAACCTGGAGCGCAAAACCTGCCCGGGGGCGCGGCGGCTGCTGGGGCGGCTGAAGCGGCGAGGCGTTGCCATGGGTCTCGTGACCGGGAACCTGGCCCGGATCGGGTGGAAGAAGATGGAGCGGGCCGGGCTGAAGGAGTACTTCCGGTTCGGAGCCTTCGGGGAGATGGCGGAGACCCGTGCGGCACTGGTGCGGCTGGCGGTCGAGGAGGCGCGGCGGCGGAGATGGATGGATGGCGAGACGCCGGTGAGCTTCGTCGGGGACGCGCCGAACGACATCCTGGCGGCGCAGGCGGCTGGGGTGCGTTCGATCGCGGTGGCGACGGGGGTGGTCTCGGTGGAGGAATTGCGCGCGTATTCCCCGGATTACCTTCTGGAAGACCTGCGGGCGTTGAAGGTGGAGATGGTGTTGTGAGAAAGGCTTGTGGCTTGTGGCGTGTAGCCTGTGGATTCAGCCACGGCGCACCCGTCGCCGCAGTTGGCCGCGAAGCGCCACGCGCCGCAGCGGGACCCACAGGCTACAAGCTACAAGCCACAAGCCGACGGGTACATTGATGGAGTCACAGTCGATTTCGGTGAAGCGGGCGGAGGTGGAGTTCCATAACTTCGCATCACTGGGCGAGCCGAAGCGCGTTCTGGAAATCTACTGGGAGGAGAACCGGCGCCGGGGAGGGCTGATCCGCAAGCACCTCGGGTTCATCGGGGGGATGACGCCGTTCCTGGAGATCGGGGCCAACGCCGGGCACACCAGCTACCTGCTGGCGAACGAGTTCGGGGCGCAGGGGTTCGCCCTGGACCTCTCGGCGGACGCTTTGCGGCACGGCGTTGCCCTGAAGGACATCTGGGGACTGGAGGCAGAGCCGGTGCGCGTGGCGGGCGACGCGGAGCATTTGCCGTTCCGGGACGGCTCGATCCGTTTTGTGCTGGCCTGTCAGATGCTTCACCAGTTCATGGACATCGAACGAATCGTGGTGGAAGTGAAGCGCGTGCTGGCGCCGGGCGGAGTGTTCATGTTCGCCGAAGAGCCGCTCAAGCGGCTGCTCTCCCTGCGGCTCTACCGCTGCCCGTATTGGGACTCGATGAAACCCTGGGAGAGAAAGCTGTTCGAATGGGGGCTGCTGGGGTACCTGGTGCGGGACGTGATCGGGGCGCAGCAGGAGGAGAGCTTCGGGATCCGGCAGAACCACAGCATGGGGCTGAAAGACTGGCATGCGCTGGTCGAGAAACACTTCGTGGCGCACGAGTACGACGTTTTCGTGCCGGAGCGAGGGTGGGGCGAGGCGCTGGTCAAGCGGCTGGCGGTCGGGTTGGCCCCGTACCGTTCGGTGTGGCGGGCGGCGCGGCTTCTCGGGGGACGCTGACCGCGGTGGGCCGGAAGGAAGGCTCCGCCGGGATCACGGACTTCAGCGAGGATCGGTTCGAGGCGGCGTTGCGCTGCCCGGATTGTGCGGGCGACCTCCGGCGCGGAGAGGACGACGCGCTGGAGTGCCTGGGCTGCGGCTACCCTGCGGCTAACCAAGGACACGTGTACAACCTGCTGCCCTCCTCCGAGCGCCACGAACTCTACCCGGGCGAGCGCGACGACATTCTCGACGTGTCGCAGCCCAACCACGAGCGGCATCTGGGCGACGGCTGGCACGGGGTGGAAGGAGTGTTCGGGAACAAGTACCGGTGGATCGGGCGGCGCGCGACCGCGCGGCTGAAACGGGTCGAGCCGGGCCCGCTCCGGCTGCGGGTGCGCGGGCACGCGCCCGAGGCGGCGTTCGCGCAAGGGGCGGTGAGGATTCGGGTGACGGTGAACGGGGCCCCCGCGGGCGAGACGGGCCTCGATCGGCCGGGCTTGTTCGTCTTCGAGACAGACCTGCCCGAGACGGCCGAATACCTCGTGGAGATCCAGGCGCAGCCGGTGTGGCGGGCGCCGGGAGACGAGCGGGACTTGACGCTGACCCTGAGCATGATCCGGCTGATCCCCAAGGAGGATGCATGAGACGCATAGGGGTGTTGACCAGCGGGGGAGACGCCCCCGGAATGAACGCGGCCATCCGGGCGGTGGTCCGCACGGGCCTGGAGCGGGGACTGGAAGTGTTCGGCGTGGAGCACGGCTACGCCGGGCTGATCGCGGGCAATTTCATCCCGCTGGGCGCGCGCGATGTGGGCGGGATCTTGCAGCGCGGGGGAACGGTGCTGGGCAGCGCGCGGTGCCCCGAGTTCAAGATCGAAGAGGGGCGGGTGAAAGCCCTCCGCGAGCTGAACCAGAAGGGGATCGACGGGCTGGTGGTCATCGGCGGCAACGGCTCGCAGACCGGGGCGAACTCGTTGGCGGCGGCGGGTTACCCCGTGGTGGGCGTGGCCTCGACCATCGACAACGACCTGTACGGCTCGGAGATCACCATCGGGGTGGACACGGCGTTGAACATCGCGCTGGAGACGATCGACCGGCTGAAGGTGACGGCGTCGTCGCACCAGCGGGCCATGCTGGTAGAGGTGATGGGGAGAGACTGCGGGTACCTGGCGCTGATGGCGGGGATCGCGGGCGGGGCCGAGGCCGTGCTGATTCCGGAGTGCGAAACCAGCCCGGAGGAATTGGCGCGGGAGATCTGGCGGGCCTACGAGCGCGGCAAGCCACATGCGATCGTGGTGGTGGCCGAGGAGGCGCGACCGAACGCGCAGGGTCTGGCGCAGTACGTCAAGGAACAGCGCGCGCGGCTGGGGTTCGAGCTGCGGGTCACGATAATAGGTTACGTGCAGCGCGGGGGCACCCCGACCTACTTCGACCGGATGCTGGCCAGCCGGCTGGGCGCGGCGGCGGTGGAGCAACTGGTGGCGGGCAACCACGGCGTGCTGGTAGGGATTCAGAAAAGCGAGGTCGCCGCAACGCCGCTGGCCGAGGTGGTCGCAGGCAAAAAGCCGCTCGATCCGCGCCTGCTGGAGCTGGCAAGGGTGCTGGCGAAGTAGGGGGAGGGTAAGCATGGACGAGTTCCCGGAGTTCATGAAGCATCCGTCAAACAGGATCGCGGCGAGCAGCCAGTCGACTCCTGGGATCGAGGGTTACGTCTTCGATGGAGCGGACGGGAGTCAGATGGCGTTCTGGAGCTGCCGCGAGGCCGTGGTGTCGGCGGCGCACGCGCATGACTATGGCGAGTATTTCACCGTGGTGCAGGGTTGCTACACCCTCATCGTGGATGGCCAGAGAATCCCGGTGAGAGCCGGGGAGGAGTACTTCATCCCGAAAGGGCTGTTGCATGGCGGGGAAGCGAAGGCTGGCACCAGAACCATCCATGCTTTCGGCGGACACCGCGCCGAAAGGGCTGCCTGACGGCGCGGCCAGGAACGCTCGAACGCTCCTGCTACTTGTCTTTTCCCTTTTTGTCCTCCCGCTTGGCGGCAGGTTTTGCCTCGTGGTGCTCCTGACGCACCGGAGCGGCCTGCGGTTCCGGGCGGCGCTGCGGTTCGATTCGCGGTTCCGGCCGTGGTTCAACGTGCGGCGCCGGCGGCCGCTCGATCCGGGGTTGAGGCTGCTGCTCTTGCGGGCGGGAGAAGCCCTCACGGCGCTCCGGAGGGGCAGCGTGTGGGTCCCGGGTTGGTCGCGGCCGGTCGACGGGTTCGACCCGGCGCGGCTGGTCGGGCATTTGGCGCGCCGGTGGCGCAACTCTGACCGCTGGCGTCTCCGCCTGCCGCCGGAACCCGGACGGCGACGCCTGGGGGGATGGCGGCGGGGTCCTGACCACAACCCGCGTGTTCGTCACACGGGCGGGAGGTTGCGCTACGGGCCCACTGCCTCGCACAGGCGCCAGAGCCTGGCGGGTCGGAGTGATCCCTGGGCCAACGACGGCCGGCGCGCTGCGGATCCGCTCGAGGTCGTTGCCCCGCAGCGGCATGCCAGCCTGCGAAACCGAGCGGCCGCCCGCGAATGCGTCGTGGGGCATGATGGTCACGGCATTCGGCGCCGCCATGTTCACAAACCTCTGGTTCACGACCCGATTCTGGACCACGGTGTTGTTCACATAGGTGGTGTTGTAGAGGTTCGTGATGTTGACCGTGTTGTGGATCCTGGTGTTGGACACGTTCATGTGTTCGAAGTAGTTGTGGCTTACTCAGTAGCCGGGCATGTACACCTCACCCGGCCCGAGGGCCACCCAGCCAACCGCCGGCCCACGGCCGATGGAGAGACCAACGCCCCAGTTGGAACCCCCGACAAAGGCCACCAGCGCCGGGGAGTAGACGGGCCGCACGCGAACCACCACCGGGCCGCCCCCAATCACCACCAGCGGGCCTGGCACCCAGCCCCACGCTCCGGCCAGCAACGCCCAACGACCATAATGGAATGGCGCGAAACCCCAGGGGGCGTCGTCGACCCAGGTCCAGCCCCAGGGATCGATCCAGGCCCAGTGCCCATGGTGATAGGGCGCCCACCCAACCGCGACCCTGGGAACCCAGACGGGCCCATAATCGGGCATGTCGCGCCAGGACCCGTTGCTGTCCAGATCCTCATAGCCGATCACGTCGGGAGGGAGGTAGCGCGCCGAGTCGGAGCGCGCTTCGCGGTAATCGCGGTCTTCGCACCAGCGCTCAAAGCCGTCGCGTCCCGGGGCGCTTTGGAGATCGTAGACCAGCGACTCGACTCCGCTGAGCCGGACGCTTTCGCCGGCGTGCAGCGTGTAAGCCTGCGCGCCATCGGTCACCTCCGCTTCGCCCTCGCGAACCACCAGGATCGTTACGTGCTCATCCCCGTCCACGCGGAAGCGGTAATCGCCGTTGCGCAGTATGTTGATGGCGGCATTCGGGGTGTCGACTTCGAACGACTCGTCCGCATCGAGGCGCCTGACGCGCACATACAGTCCCCCTTGGGAAAGCTTGACCTGCGTGATGCGGTCATCCAGGTTCAAGAATCCGAAACTCGACCGGGCATCCAGGCGCAGCACCGCATTATCCAGATGCAGCTCGGCGCGAGCGCCATCCTCGGTCCAGAGATAATCCCCGGTGGTGAACGGCCGGTTAGTCGCCGCGGGCGACCAATCGTCCGTGCCCGCGGGTTCCATGGAAACTACCCCGCCGATATAGTTCAGGCGGGCGACCCTCAAAGGCGGGTCCTGCGCGTAGGCTCCGAGCACCAACAACGCGCACAAAGCTACAAGGATGCGAACGCTCTTCACTGCTTGACGGATGGTTCGCGACATGGGTTGTCTCCCCTGGTCCGATCGGCGTTGTCCCGGATCGCGACGTTGCGCGATTCGCAGAACCCGATTATGCGCCCGGGTGGCCTGCCCCGCGTCAGAAACCGGGAACCGACGGAAGGGGGTCTTCAGAAGTCGAGCTGGGACAACGCGTCTTCGACGGCATCCAGCGCGGTTTGCGCCGGATTGTCGCAAGTCCAGTGGATTCTCATCCCAGTCGGCGGGGCAGCCCAGCCGGGGGGCAGCGGCTGCCTGGCGACACCCAGCATCAGGCAGAGCACCAACACGGCGATGATGTCCGGGCTTTGCCGGAGATCTTCGAGTAGCGCTCGCATCGGAACCTCCTACTGACTAAACGCTCGAGACCGGGATTGGAAACGCACTATTCGGAGGCAACTTGCGTGCCAATCCCGCCACGCTGGGCCAACCAGTTGCAGGCGGGCAAGACGGCACTCTGTCCACATTTGGGATTCGGGCGTCTGAAACCGGACGCCGCGGCCGCGAAACGGGGCGCGCCGAAACCTGCTCAGTTGGCCGGCGTTTCCTCTTCCACGCTCTCTTCGACGATGCGGCCGTCGAACAGGTGGATGGTTCGGTCGGCGTAGCTGGCGTAACGCGGGTCGTGCGTCACCATGCAGATCGTCGCCCCGCCGCGATGCAGGTCGCGCAGCAAATCCATCACCGCCTGGCCGTTCTTCGAGTCCAGGTTCCCGGTCGGCTCGTCCGCCAGCAGGATCAGCGGATCGCCCACCAGGGCGCGCGCCACGGCCACGCGCTGCTGCTGGCCGCCCGAAAGCTGCGCCGGATAATGCTTCATGCGGTGCGACATCCCCACGCGCTCCAGCGCGTTCTGCGCCCGCTTCTTGCGCTCGCTGGAGGGCATGCCGCGATAGGTCAGCGGCAGCTCGACGTTCTCGTACACCGTGAGGTCGCCGATCAGGTTGAATGCCTGGAAGATGAACCCGATCTCGCGGTTCCGGATGCGCGCCCGCTCGGAGAGCTTCAGCCCCTCCACCGGCTTGCCGTTGAGAACGTAGCGCCCATCGGTGGGCGTGTCCAGCAGCCCCAGAATCGACAGCAGTGTCGATTTGCCGCAGCCCGACGGGCCCGCGATCGAGATGTACTGCCCGGGCAGGATCTCCAGGTGGATGCCATCCAGCGCGTGCGTCTCCATTTCGTCGGTGTAGAACACCTTGGTCACGCCTTCCAGCCGGATCAGCGGTTCGTGGTTCGTCGCGTTCATATTGGCTACCCTTCTCTGCCAACCACCGCGGCCGTTCCGCCGTGAGGCGGCCCGCCGCGCGGTTAGCGCTCAATTCAGACGGATGCGGTCGTACGCATCCCATTGTGTCATGTCGGACAGGACCACCTGGTCGCCGACTCGAAGTCCTTCCAGTATCTCGATCGTATTCACGGAGCTGCGGCCCAGCTTCACCTGGACGCGGGTGGCGCCTTTGCCCTCGGCATCCAGCTTGAACAGCGTCACCTGGCTGTTGGGCTGGCCGAAGGTCGGGCGGCCGACGTAGAGCACGTCGGTGAGCTTCTCGATCTCGATGGTGCCGTCCACGCTCAAGTCCGGGCGAGCGCCCTGCGGCAGCGCGCCCTCGAGTTTCACGTCCACGGTGACGGTGCCGTCCTTGGCGGCCGGGTCGATGCGCGACACACGCCCGGGGATGATCCCGTTGCGCGTGTCCACTTCGGCCTTCTGCCCCATCGCCACGTCCTTGGCCTGGGTCTCGGGAATCTTCAGCTCGGCCTTGAGCTTCTCCGGCTGAACCACGCGCGCCAGGTTGGTCCCCACCGCCACGCGCTGGCCCACTTCCACCGGCACCTGTTGCAGCACGCCGTTTACGCCCGCTCTGACCTTCAGGGCCTCCACCTGGCTCTTCTTCAGATTGTAGAGTGCCCGGAACTGCTCGACGGCGGCCTGCTGCACCGCGATCTGCGCCTTGATCGCCTCCACGCCGATATCCAGCCGCTTCTTCTCGATCCGCGTGCGGTTGGCCCAGTCCTGGGCCGTAGCCGCCGAGGTCTTGGCAATGATGTCGGCGGTCAGCCCCAACTTGTTGAGCTCGGCGTCCCGGTCGGAGGTGAGCTTGGACTTGTTGGCCTCGCTCTCGACCGTTGCGGCGGCGGCCTGCTGGGTCAGCCGGTCGCTCTCCAGCTTCACCTTCAGGTTCTCCAGTTCCGCCTCGGCCCCGCGCAGCTTCCATTCGGCATCCACGGTGGCCTGCTGGAGCTCCGGGTTGCTGAGCACGATCAGCACGGTGTCCGGCCGGACCACGATCCCCGGCAGCGCCAGCCGCTGCTCGACGCGCCCGTCGGTAGTGGCCGGAATCCACAAGATGTCCTCCGGGACCAGCGTGCCCAGGCCGCGCACCTGGCGCAACATCGGGCCGCGCTTCACGGTATCCAGCCAAACGGTGGCCCGCTCGACGCCCGGAGCGGCCGGCTTGAGCCGTGAGAGTCCCCAGGTGACCAGCGGGACGGCGATCACCACTACGGCGCCGATCGCTATCTGCCGGATCCTCTTCCTCCGCGCCGCTTCTTTTCGTGGGATGTCCATGGCGCCAGCACTATCAACTACGCAACTCCCTGGCCAACCGTTCGCGCCGATTAACCCTTTAGACGGCGGAACTTACGTTATGTTCCGGCCGCCCGGGTGTCCGTTTTTGGGACGACCCTGTTCGGATATGGCTTTCCAGGCGCGCCGCTACCCGGGACCTATACAATGTAGAAGATGCCCCGGCTCTCGGTCGACGAACAGGTCTCCTACATAAAGAAAGGACTCTCCGAACTCATCCGCGAGGAAGACCTGAGGGAGCGGCTGGCCGAAGCCGAGAAGTCCGGCCGCCCTCTCGTGGTGAAGGTCGGTTTCGACCCCACCGCGCCCGACCTCCACCTCGGCCACACCGTCCTGCTGCGCAAGATGAAGCATTTCCAGGACCTCGGCCACACCGTCATCTTCGTCATCGGGGACGGCACCGCCAAGATCGGCGACCCCACCGGCCGAAACCTCACCCGGCCGCCCATGACCCGCGAGCAGATCGAGCGCAACGCGGAGACTTACAAGCAGCAGGTCTTCAAGGTCCTGGATCGCCACAAGACCGTGGTCCGCTACAACAGCGAGTGGCTGGACGCCCTGCGCTACGAGGACATCATCCGCCTCTGCGCCAAGTACACCGTGGCGCGCCTGCTGGAGCGCGACGATTTCTCCACGCGCTTCAAAGATGGCACGCCGATTTCGGTTCACGAGCTGCTCTACCCGCTGGCCCAGGCCTTCGATTCGGTGGCCACGCGTTGCGACGTCGAGTTGGGCGGCACGGACCAGAAGTTCAACCTGCTGGTGGGCCGCGAGATCCAGCGCGACTACGGCCAGCCGCCGCAGATCGTCGCTACCACGCCGCTGCTCGAGGGCCTGGACGGCGTGAACAAGATGTCCAAGTCGCTGGGCAACTACGTGGGAATCGCCGAGCCACCCGAGGTGATGTTCCGCAAGCTGATGTCGATCAGCGACGACCTGATGTTTCGCTACTACGAGCTGCTCACCGACTTCAGTTTGGCCGAGATCGCCCGCATCCGCGAGCGCATCGCGCGCGGCGAGCGCCACCCCATGCTCGCCAAGATGGACCTGGCCCGCATGGTCGTCACCGACTTCCATTCGCCGGCCGATGCCGAGCGCGCCGCCGCGGAGTTCAACCGCGTGGTGCGGCAGGGCGAGGTGCCCTCGGACATCGAAACCGTCCCTTTGCCCGAGGGTGTCCGAACGCCGGCCGGCCTGCGCATCCCGCAATTGCTGGCCAAGACCGGGCTGGCCGCCTCGGTGAGCGAGGCGACGCGCAAGATCAAGGAGGGTGCGGTCGAGATCAACGGCGACAAGGTCACCGAGCTGGTGCTCGCGGACGCGCCCTCCGAAATGGTCATCCAGGTCGGCAAGAAGTGGCGGCGGGTGACGGTGAACCCATGACGCCAAGGCCCCGCAGGCGCTTCGTCTGGAAACTGAAGAGCCGGGAAATCCAGCTCGGCGACCGCACGCTGATCGTCGGTATCCTCAACGTCACTCCCGACTCGTTTTCCGACGGCGGCAAATACTTCGACCCCGACCTCGCTTATGCGCGCGCGCTCGAGCTCGAAGAGCAGGGCGCCGACATCCTCGACATCGGCGCCGAGTCCACGCGTCCGGGCTCGGCCCGCGTCACGGAGGCGGAAGAGAAGCGCCGCCTCGTCCCGGTGCTCAAGCGGCTGCGCGACAAGCTGGCCATCCCGATCTCCGTAGACACCTACAAATCGGGGGTGGCGGAGAACGCTCTCGAGTTGGGGGCGGAGATCGTCAACGACCCGAGCGGCCTTACCTTCGATCCGCAGCTTGCCCGCGTCGTGACCCACTACGACGCCGGGCTCATCCTCAACCATATGCGCGGAACGCCCGAGAGCTGGGCCAAGCTCCCGCCGGCCAAGGACGTGATGGCGGCCATCCGGGGCGACCTCGAAGCCGCGGTGCATCGCGCCGTGCGGGCCGGCGTCGACCGCCCGCGGATCGTCATTGACCCCGGCCTCGGTTTCGGAAAGCGCGGCGAACAGAACTCCGAAATCCTGGCGCGGCTCCCAGAATTGGGCAAGCTCGATCTGCCGGTGTTAGTGGGCCCTTCGCGGAAGCTCTTCCTCAAGCAGCGAACGGACCGCGAAACCGAGTTCGCCACGGCCGCCGCGGTTGCGGCCGCGATTCTGGCCGGCGCCCACCTGGTCCGCGTGCACGACGTCGAGGGAATGCGCGCCGCGGCCAACGTCGCCGATGCCATCAAGCGCAACGCGCCCCAGGATTGAGAACCACGTGTTTTCGTGGGGCGGACTTCCAGGTCCACGGGCCGACGTCCACGTCGGCCCCGATCACACCCGCTGGCACTTGGGGCAGTAATGCGTGCCGCGCTGCGCGATCACGATGCGGCGGATCGGCGTGCCGCACGCCGGGCAGGGCTTACCCTCCCTTCCGTACACCTGGTGCTGGAACTGAAAGAAGCCCGCGCGCCCCTCGCCGTCGACGTAATCGGAGACCGACGAGCCGCCGCTCTCAATCGCCGCCCGCAGGATCTCGCGGATCGCCTGGTAAAGGCGGCGCACCCGCTCGCGGCCGAGGCGCGAAGCGATGGCCCGCGGGTGGATGCGCGCGCGGTAGAGCGCTTCGTCGGTGTAGATGTTCCCCATGCCGCTCAAGAACATCTGGTTCAGCAGCAGTGGCTTGATGTGCCCCCGCCGCGCGTGCAGCCGCGTCGCGAACTCCTGCTCCGCGATCGAGAGCGCGTCCGGACCCAGCCGCGCGACGCGGCCTGGCAACGCCCCGAACAGTTCGATGCGCCCGAACTGGCGCACATCGTCGTAGACCAGCCGCCCCCGATCGAAAACGAACACGGCGCGCGTGTACGGCCCCGGCGTGCCCCGCCACAACAGTCTTCCGGTCATGCCCAGGTGGATTGTGAGCGTCGTCTCGTCGCCCAAGTCGAGCACCAGGAACTTTCCGCGCCGCTCGAGCCCGCGAATCACCCGGCCGCGCAGCCGCCCAGCCGTCTCCTCCGGATCGCCGCGCATCACCAGCCGCGAGTAGAAGTGTGTTTCGAGCACGCGCCGCCCACGGAGACGCGGCTCGAGTGTGCGCAGCACAGTCTCGACTTCCGGCAGTTCGGGCACTCTAGTACAGCATAACCTCGTTCGCCGCCCGGATCATTCGACCCGTGATGTAAAATAGGGAGGCGGGCCACCCTAGCTCAGTTGGTAGAGCGGCTGATTCGTAATCAGCAGGTCGCCGGTTCGATCCCGGCGGGTGGCTCCAGCCAACTTCTTTCCCATCATTGGATTGCGGGCAATTCCCGCCCCTGCCCGAAAACGGCACCCCAAGGATCTCTGCCCCCAATTAGAGTTAGCGCTCCGACCGCATGTTCCACCTTCTCCATTGCCTCTAGAATGTCCGCATCGCTCGGGTGAACGTACCGCTTCGTGGTGTTCATGTCGGTGTGGCCCGCCAGAACGTGAAGGGTGAACGGGTCCATGTGCTTCGCCCACCGGGTAATGCAAGTGTGCCGGAAGGTGTAGAGGACGAAAGGCGCCACCCCGGACGCCTTCATCGCCGCCACGTGCTGTTTCTTCAGGGTGGATGCTTCAATATGCCCGCTCTTGGTTGATGCCGGGAAGACCCATTCAAAGGTTGCGCCGGCCCGCCGCATCTCCAGAACCGAGAGTACCCTATGCGAAGCCGGTATGCGCCGCCGGGAGCCGCGCCCCTTGCCCGCGTGAATCTCAATGGCGCCGTCCCGGATATTGTCCTGCCACTTCAGCCGAGAGCACTCTTCCGGCCTGATCCCGCAGTCAATCAGGACCGTGACGGCATCCCGGAGAAGAAAGGCGTCCGGTTGCCGGGGTTGCTGGCTCCGTTGCACCGCCCGGATGCCTTCCAGTGCCCGCTGGTATCCCTCACTCAGCCCTTGCCCCAAGCTGGCAGCGGCTTCCAGGTACTTCCTCTCCTCTTCGGCAGTCAGAGCCCGTTCCCGTTGGTTCACACCCGGAAGCAACCGGACGCGCGGAAGGATCGTGGATGCCTTGCCCCATTCCTGTGCGAGATGAAAGACCTGCCGAAGGGTGGCGAGGTCCCGGTTTAAGGTTGATACCTGAAACCCCGCCCCATCTGCGCCGGAGAGACTCCCGTGGAACTGCCGGATCTGGTTGTGGCGAGGGACAGGCGTTGTCACAGGGAGACTAAGGCGGCTTAAAGAGTCGGTGAACGGTGGACAGCCACCGCACCTTCGAGTAGTGGCTGTGAAATGCAGCGGCTGAACACACGGGAATTCTGCATCCGCGTCCGAATTCTTACATCACATAAACATAAACTTGACCGACTGGGACGACAACCTGGGGTGCTTGGATGACAGCACTCTTGGTACCACAATTGGCTGTTGACACAGCGAGCCAAGTCAGGTTAAGGTATATTATTATAGGGTTGTACTGCTAACGGGGCCGGGGCTGCTGTGCTCGGTTAACTGGGTTACGGCAAGCGGGACTGAAAGGGCGGGAGTCTGCCCAACCTCCGGTTTCCGGCGTGCCTGGATCGTAATGATGAGGGGCGTGGAATCCTATTCCATCACCGGTAGGGATAGCGGTGTACAGGTGTGCCTCAGCAGGGCGGCGTGAATTCATGCCGGCTTGGGATGCTTTTATGGAACTGCACGAGTGGTTCGCGGTACGAGTGAGGTCCAATTGCGAGCTCAAGGTTGCGCAAGCCTTCTCGGCTAGGGGCTTAGAGTATTGTCTGCCGCTCCGCAAGTTGCGGAGACGCTGGTCGGACAGATACAAGATCGTGGAGTTTCCCCTTTTCTCAGGCTACGTTTTCTGCCGCTTTCACCGCAGCCGCCGCACGGCGGTGCTTTCCACGGCGGGGGTGCTGCACGTGGTGGGCTTTGGAGGGGTTCCGGCGCCCTTGGATGCCGAGGAAATGGCGGGCGTTCTGGCCATCGCCGCGAGCGGTTTGCCAGCCGAACCCTGGCCGTATCTGAAAACCGGCCAGAAAGTAATGATCGGCGACGGCCCGCTGGCAGGAGTGCCGGGCATCGTCTGCCGAGCCACGAGCCACTACCGCCTGGTGGTGAACGTCACGCTGCTCCAACGGGCGCTGTCCGTGGAGGTGGAGTCGGACTGGGTCTGCCCGCTGCTGGAGGCGGACTCGGCGGCGACATGCTCAGGCGGAGCCATGGCGCAACGGAGTCTCGAGGAGTTGGGCCGGGCAAGAGCCCTGGGTGTGCAGTGAAAGGGAGTGAAAATGTACGGCGTAATGCGAATTCTTAGCGCGGCTGGGTTGGTGACGCTGGCGGCCGGGTGCACCCTGGCGGCAACCGAGCCCCCGCGGGATCGCGCCGCAACCAGCGCCCGCGCGGACTCCGACTACGTGCTCGGCCCGGACGATCAGATTAAGATTTGGGCCCTGGGCGTCGAGGAGATCCCCGACCGGTCGTTCCGGATCGGCTCCGACGGCGGCGTCGATCTTCCGGTGGTGGGGCGCGTGGAAGCGAAGGGGCTGACCGTGGAGCAGTTCCGCGTGGAATTGCTGAAACGGCTGGAACGCCAGGTGTGGAAGCCGCAGGTCTCGGTCGAGATTGTCGAGTTCGGGAGCCAGCCAGTGACCATACTGGGCGCGGTGGTGAAGCCGGGAACGCATCAATTGCAGGGCCGCAAGAACCTGGCGGAAATCCTCTCCCTGGCGGGAGGGACGAGACCGGACGCGGGCTACGATGTCCGGATCGCTCGGGAGAAGCGGTACGGCGCCATTCCGCTGGATTCCGCGCACTGGGCCTGGGACGGCGATTACAGTGTGGCGCAGGTGAACCTCAAGAGCCTGCTGGCGGGGGACAACCCGGCGTACAACATTCCAATCAAGCCGCACGACGTGATTACGGTGCCCCCGGCCGAGACGGCCTACGTAATCGGCGCGGTTGTAAAGCCGGGCACGATTGTTTTGGCGGAGCGACAGTCCATCTCGGTCTTGCAGGCGCTGGCGATGGCGGAGGGTCTAGGCAAGAATGCCAAGCCGCAGAGCGCCAGAATCCTCCGAACGGCCCCCGGCAGCTCACAGCGGACCGAGTTGCCGATCGACCTGAAACGGGTCATGGAGGGGCGGGCCGAGGACGTCAGCCTGAAGGCCAACGACGTTCTGTTAGTCCCCGATAACGTTCCCCAGAAGGCAGCCTTCAGAGCCTTGGAAGCGATGATCCAGATGGCCACCGGAGTGGTCATCTTCCGTCCTTGAACCGGGAGTCAATTTGATGAGCCATCCATATAAGCTTCTGACCGGAGCCGAAGGGTCCGGACCGCCGGCCTTGCAGGCAATTCCGGCCACTATCTCGCGCGGGGAGGCCTTTCCGTCGCCGGGCGGCCTCGAGGCGAACCGGCTGGGCGATTACTGGCCCGCCTTCAAGAGACGAAAGCTGCCGGTGATTCTGATCACGCTGCTGGGGGTCTTGGGAGCGCTGGCTCTCAGTCTCGCGCAGGACCCCGGTTTCCGGGCGACAGCCTCCGTTGAGGTCGAAGGCCTGAACGAGAATTTCCTCAACCTGAAGGATGTGTACGCCACCGAAAACCCCAGCGGCGGCTCCCTCGAAGCCACCGTCGGCACGGAGCTGGCGGCGCTGGCGGAGGAATCTCTGCTGCAACGCGTGGTGAGCGAGTTGAAACTCGATCACCGGCCCGAGTTCCTGCCTAGCGCGGGGTTGCTGGGCTGGGCCAAGGGCCGGTTGGGCCTGGCGTCGCCGGCCGCACTGGACACGGGGAGTGTCGTCGCGGTCCTGAAGGAACACATGCTTCTGGAGACGCCGAAGCAGGGGAGAATCATCAGAATTCAGTATGAGGCGCGAGATCCGGCGCTGGCCGCCGAGGTGGCCAACACGCTGGCCAGGACTCTGATCCAGCAGAACCTGGAGGCGCGCTGGGCCGCCACCAAACAGATCGGGGAGTGGCTGAACCCCCAACTGGCCGAACTCCAACGCAACCTTGCGCAGTCGGAAGAGCGACTCCAGCAGTACGCGCAATCGCAGGGGTTGTTGATCACTCGAAACAACGAAAGCGCGGGCGAACAGGGCCTCCGCTTGGAGCAGGAGGAACTGGCCAGGGCGCGCGCGGATCGCATTGTCAGGCAGTCCCTCTACCAGGCAGCGGCGGCTGGATCGCCGGGCGCGGAGGCAACCAACGCCGACGGCGGAGTGCTGCGCGAGAACCAACTCAAGCTCACGGACCTGCGGCGGCAACTGGCTGAACTCAGCTCGGTGCTCAAACCGGAGAACTACAAAGTGGCGCGCGTGCAGGCGCAGATCGCCGAATTGGAATCCGCCCAGAAGGAAGAGATCGGGCGATCGCGCCAGCGGATGGTGCAACAGTACCTGGCCGCGCAAACCCGGGAAGAGTTGCTCGCCAAGACGTACTCGCGGCAGGCTGCGCTGGTCTCCGCGCAATCGATCAAGGCGGCCCGCTACGAGAACCTCAAGCGCGAGGTGGAGGTAAACAGGCAACTCTACGAAGCCATGAACCAGAAGGCCAAAGAGGCCGGCATCGCTTCCGCCATCCGGCCCTCCAACATCCGCATGATCACGACCGCCGTTCCGCCAGGCCGCCCCTTCAAGCCCAACGTTCCCTTGAACCTCGGCCTCGGGCTGTTTATCGGCCTGACCTGCGGCATCGCCTATGTCGTGGCCTCCTCCCAGATGGATCGCAAGTTGCGGGTTCCCGGGGATGTGGAGCTGCACCTGAACTTGCCCGAGCTGGGGACGATTCCAGGAGCCGCCCGCGGCATTTCGCGCAGGCTGATCGGCTCCAACGGGCACCGCAGGGGATCCGAGCTGGCGGCCTGGGACGAGAAGTTGTCGGTGTTTTCGGAGTCCTTCCGCGCCACCCTGACCTCTCTGCTTTTCGCGGGCGGCGCGGCGGCCTCGCCGGGAGTCTTCGTGGTCACCAGCCCGCTGGCGGGGGAAGGCAAGACTACGGTGGCCAGCAACCTCGGAGTCGCACTGGCGGAAATCGACCGCTGCGTCCTGCTCCTGGATGCGGACCTGCGCGGCCCGGCACTGCACCGAGTGTTCTCCTTGGACAACGACCGCGGCCTCAGCAGCCTTCTGGCCGAGGACCGCCCGCTCAACGGCACGATGGTGAAGGAGCAGATCCAGCAGACCCACATCCCCAACCTGTTCGTGCTGACCACCGGACCGCCGGTGGATCGGGTGAGTTCGCTGCTCCACACCGAGCGCATGGCGCAGCTTCTGGCCCTGCTCCGGGACGCCTTCGACCATGTCATCGTCGACGCGCCGCCGAGCCTGCTGTTCGCGGACGCCAGAATCATCGCCCGGCCGACCGATGGAGTGGTACTGGTGCTGCGCGCCAATCGGACCAGTTGGCCCACCGCCCAGGCAGCCGTGCAGCGCCTCCAAATGGACGGAGTTCCAATCCTCGGGACGGTGCTGAACGACTGGCGCCCGGACGCCGGCAACGACGCGTACGGCTACCGCAACCTGCACAAGTATTACTCAGCCCGATAGAAGCAAGACGGCCAGATTCATGAACCAAGACCACGAGCCTGCTCCGCTGGCGCGTTCCCTCAGCGCGAACTTCTGGTGGTTCTTCGTGGGAAACGCGGCCTACTCTTTCTGCCAGTGGATGATTCTGGTCGCCCTCGCCAAGCTGGTGGCTCCGCTGATGCTGGGGAAGTTCGCGCTGGGTCTCGCGGTGGCGGGTCCCATACTCACTTTCAGCAACCTGCAACTCAGGGCGATTCAGGCCACCGACGCGCGCGAGCAGTACCGGTTCTCCGAATACTTCGGCCTGCGCAGCATCACCACCGCCGCCGGTTTGCTGGCTATCGCTCTGATCGCTTTCCTGGGGCGCTTCCAGCCGGGCACCGCGCTGATCGTCCTGGCCGTCGGGATGGCCAAGGCCGTGGAGTGCTTCAGCGACGTCTTCTATGGGCTTTTCCAGCACCACGAAGACCTGAAACGCATCGCGGTCTCGATGATCCTACGCGGACTCATGGGCGCGGCCGCGCTGGCGGCGGTGGTCTATCTCACTCGCGACGTGTTGTGGGGCACGCTCGCCATGATGGCCGTGTGGGCCGTCGTCTGGGCGTGGCACGACTTCCGGTGGGGCCGCCGGATGCTCGCCTCCCGCCGCGCCACCGACGGACGCGCGCTGAGACCGCACTGCGAGACGGCCAGGAGCTGGACCCTTTTCAAGCTGGCCTTGCCTTTGGGCATCGTGATGGTGCTGGTGGCGCTGAACAACAACGTCCCGCGCTACTTCGTCGAATACCACATGGGGGAAGAGAATCTGGGGATATTCTCGGCGATGGCCTACGCCATGGTGGCGCTGACCGGCGTCGGGGAAGCGCTGGGCCAGTCGGCCGCGCCGAAGCTCGCCAGGTATTTCGCGGACGGCCAGCTCGCCCAGTTCCGCTCGCTGGTGGGGAGGCTGCTGGCGATCATCGCGGTTCCGGGGGCGGCGGCGATCCTGGTGGCTCGTTTCGGCGGCTCGACGCTGCTAGGTCTGCTGTACACGCCGCGATACGCCCAGCACGCGGATGTGTTCGTATGGCTGATGGCTACCGCCGCGGCCACCTGCGCCGCGCTGCTGCTGAGTTCCGCAGTCACCGCGGCACGGCAGTTCAGAATTCAGGTTCCGATGTTCACCCTGGCCGCACTGACGTCGGCCGTGGGGTGCTACTTCCTGGTTCCCGTCGCCGGAATGCGCGGGGCCGCCATCGCCGCGGCGATCGGCTCGACCCTGCATGTGCTCATGGCGTCCGGCGTGTTGGCCTGGGTTCTGCTTAGTTCCCGGGCGCAACAGGCAACGCCATTTCAGCAAGCGCGAGCTGAATCGTATGTCGCGCCCGGTCTGGAGGCTTAATGCTCGCCTGCGCCGACAGAATCGCGTTGAGCGCTACGGCGGAGGCCGCGACCCCGCTCCCGGAGAAGCGCACGGTGAGCTTCTGGCTGCTGGGCTATGTCGCCCTGCTTCCCTACCAGTGGGCGCTGACCCTTCACCTCAGGCTGGGCGTTGCCGACGCATGCCTGTTTGCGTACCTGATGCTCAATGCTTCGCGGATAAGACTCCGCGCGCAGGCTTGGAGGATCTGGCACTTCGCCTTGCTCCTGCTGTTCGCCGTGGGCCTGCTGGTGAGCGCCGCGCGTGAGGGTACGGTGACGCCGTATCAGTACCTCAACAAGGAGTTCGGGCTGCTGACCCTGTTTGCGGCCTACGCCGCGATCACTTCGGAGGTGGAGAACTGGGGGCAACTCCGGCAGGTCATGCGCGTGTTTGTCCTGGGCGTCACCTTCCAAAACGTGCTGGCGCTCGCGGCACTGCTCGCCTCGTACGTCGCGAAAATGCACTTCTCCTTCATCAACTACGATAACGAGCGGCTCTCCGGGTTCCTGTACGACCCCAACGCCTACGGCGGCCTTCTGGTGGTTGCCCTGGCCTTCAACCTGGTAGGCTCCGCCGGTTCCATCCCGGTCACGCGGGGCCTGCTGAGTATGTTCTGCAACATGACCCTGGCCCTGGGAATTGTGTTCACTTTCTCCCGGTCCGCCTGGGTGGCCCTGGTGGCAACCTGGCTCGTGTATCTGGTCTTTCAGCCGAAGCTGGCCGCCAAGACGCTGGGCATTGTGGCGGCAGGCTTGCCTCTGGTCGTGGTGATGATCGGACTCGGCCTGCTCTCGCCAAAAAGGATGCTGGACCGGCCGGACACCATTCAGCAGAGGGTGGGATTGATCAACGACAGCCTGGTTCAGTTCTCCAAACACCCCGTCTTCGGAATGGGGCTGGGAGAGTTCCGCGCGGCGGAAGGACTCATCGTCCACAACACGCCGCTCTGGTTTCTGGTCGATTTAGGCCTGGCCGGACTGGGAGTCTTCATCGGATTCGTCGCGTGGTTCTTCGTCGCGGGATTCAGGGCCTACCGCCTGGCGCCTCGAGAGGGCAAAGCCTATGTGGTTGGCCTGCTGGCGGCACACTGCGGGATGCTGGGGCTCTCGATGGGAATCGAGGGATTCTATCAGCGGCACTGGTGGCTGTGTTTCGCTCTGATCGCAGCGGCGGCGGCCGTCGCCAGGAAGGTACCGGCAGCGATTCATTGCCCGCCAGGCGGCAGAATGCGGGCGCGAATCTGGAGGCCGGCGGCCGCGGCCTACGGGAGACACCAGGCATGATCGCGCTTTCCGAGGCGGCGGGCGGCGAGGGACGGAGATTCTATTACCTCATGAAGCGAGTTTTGGATGTGATTCTGTCCGGCTTATCGATGCTGGCTGTCTTTCCGTTGGGCTGCGCATGCGCGCTGGCCGTGTTTCTGACCTCGCCGGGGCCGGTGTTCTTCAAGGCCCAGCGGCTTGGAAAAGGCGGCCGGCCGTTTTGGCTATATAAGTTTCGCAGCATGGTGGTGGGCGCTCCGGACTGGCGCAACTCCGACGGCTCGGCCTTCACGAGCGATCGGGACCCGCGAGTGACGCCCGTGGGACGCCTTTTGCGCCAGACCAGTCTGGACGAACTGCCTCAACTGTGGAACGTGCTGCGCGGCGACATGAGCCTGGTGGGGCCGCGTCCCGACCAGGTGGACCAGATCCGGTATTACACGGAAGCCGAGAAAGTAAAGCTGGCCGTAAAGCCGGGGATCACCGGACTGGCGCAGATCAGCGGCCGCAACGCCATTGCCTGGGAAACCCGCAAGGTTCTGGATGCCGAATATGTCAAGCGGCAGTCGTTCCTGCTCGATCTGGTCATCCTGTGCAAGACAATTCCGTACATTTTGAAACGCGAAGGGGTAAACAGCCCCGCTGCAACGAGTCAGGAGGTCTGAGTGCCAAGAGCCCGATTTGATCTTTCGGAGGACAGACAGTCGATCGCGGATCTGCTCCGAACCCGCCAGGAGGACGGCTACGAACCGCCACCCCTGCGGGTAACATCCGATGCCGCGTTGGAGCGGGAGTTGGAGTTGCTCGGGAGCGAAGAGTCCTTCGGCGCTGTCACGCGCCAAGGCTCCCAGATCCTTGGACTGGCTAGCTGGAGGTGGTTGGCCTTCGACAGCGAGCAGCTTGGAATCTCCGCGGCCCGGCTCGACCTCTTGGTTTCCGCGGGCGGCTATGCGGAAGCGCTGGAGCGCAAGACCGCCTTGCTGGGAATCGTCACCGAGGAGTGCCGCTTGCGCGGGGTTCGTTACCTGACGGCACGGGTCGCCGCCGGCGAACTCTCGACGATCCATGCGCTGGGCAGATGCGGTTTCGACATCCTGGACGGCATCGTGACGTTCTCGATCCGTCTGGATCATGCGGAGCGGCGGCCGGCCGCGAACGGCTTGGAGGTGCGGCTGTACCAGGAGGGGGACCTGGAGCAGTTGCTCGAGATCGCCCGCTCGTCTTACACCTGCGACCGGTTCCACATCGATCGGGCACTGCCCCCGGGCGCGGCCGACCGGCTGTACGCCGCCTGGGTGACCCGCTCGTGCACCGGCAAGGAGGCCGACGCGGTGATCGTGACCACGCTCGGCGGCCGCGTGGCTGGCTACGTCACGTGCAAGCTGGTGCGCGACCCCGGCCAGAACGGGAAGCCCCCGAGCGGGGTGATTGGGCTGGTGGCCACGGCGGAGCATGCGCGCGGCCAAGGCGTCGCCAGCGCCACCCTGCAGGGCGCCTTCGATTGGTTCCGGCAGCAGGAGGTGAACACCGTCGAGGTGGGTACGCAAATGCAGAACGCCGGGGCCTGCCGGCTATACGGGCAATGCGGATTTCGGATGGCGCGCATGAGTCTTACTTACAGGAGGCTTCTCTAAATGGCAACTTCCATTGCGCGGGCGGGACGTACCGCCTTTCTGCCGTACAGTCTTCCGTGGATCGGCGAGGAAGAGATCGCCGAAATGGTGGACAGCTTACGCTCGAATTGGATCACGACGGGGCCCAAGACCAAGCAGTTCGAAGCAGAGCTGGCGGCCTACGTGGGCGCCAAACACGCGATCGCGGTCAACTCCTGCACGGCGGCGCTACAGATTGCGCTGGCCGGCCAGGACGTGGGGCCGGGCGATGAGGTGATCGTGCCCACCTTGACTTTCTGCGCGACGGCCAACGTCGTCGTGCACCTGGGGGCGACCCCCATCCTGGCGGACGTGGGCAGGGATTACCAGATCTCGGTCGAGGCGATCGAGCGGGCAATCACGCCGCGCACCAAGGCCATCGTGGTGGTTCATTACGGCGGCCAGGCGTGCGATCTCGATGAGATCCTGGAGCTGGCCGGGCGGCACGGCCTCCCCGTCGTCGAAGATGCCGCGCACGCGATCGGCACCGAGTACCGCGGCCGCAAAATCGGGACGCACGGCGCGGCGACCGCCTTCAGCTTTTATGCCACCAAGAACATGACGACGGGCGAGGGCGGGGCCATCACCACTAACGACGAAGAGCTGGCCGCCCGCATGCGGATGCTCTCCTTGCACGGCATGAGCCGCGATGCCTGGCAGCGCTATTCCGAGCAAGGGTCGTGGTTCTACGAGGTCGTCGAGGCCGGATTCAAGCACAACATGACGGACTTGCAGGCCTCGCTGGGCCTGCATCAGTTGCGGCGGCTCGACCGGTTCATAGCGGCGCGCCAGCAGATCGCCCGGCAGTACCGGCAGGCGTTCTCCGGCCTGGCGGAGCTGATCCTGCCGGTGGAGCTTCCCGACCGCAACCATGCCTACCATCTTTTTGCGGTGCGCCTGGATCTGAGCCGGCTGCGGATCGACCGGGCCGAGTTCATCCAGCGGCTGCAGAAGGCCAGAATCGGCGCCAGTGTCCATTTCATCCCGCTGCACCGGCATCCTTTCTATCGGAATACTTATGGCTATCGGCCGGATCAATTCCCGTGCTGCGAGGAGTTATACGCGGGGCTGCTCTCGCTTCCGATCTATCCGAAAATGTCGCAGGCGGACGTCTGGGACGTCATCGAGGCGACACTCGAGCTGGTGGAATCGAACCGCATCGGTTAGCGGCCTTTCCGGATCATGGGCGGCGTCCGGCTGGGGACCGGCGCCGGGCTGGGAATTCAATTCGAGGGGTAAGGGAGATAAGACATGTCGGGTATAGCAGTGAATAACTGCCAACTTGCTGGGCAGTCTTTGGAGATCAACCGGAGTAACCGATGGATTCGCGCCTACCTGACGCGGCTCACGGCGGGTTCGAGCCGGCGAAGCGTGCTGGCCGGGATCCTGGCCGATTTCGTGGCCGTCCAGTGCGCCGCGATTACGGCGCTGCTGGTCAAGCTGGTATGGCTCGAGAGCGGTGTCGTGGATGCACGAAATATTCATGGCGCCGGCGTGCCCGGTTGGTACATCTTGACGTTGCTGCCGTTCTCGGGCGTGCTTGCTTTGGTGCTTTTTCTGAGTGGCGGCTACTCCGTGAGCCGGCTTCGGAAGCCGAGGCAGGGGAGCCTGCTGGTTCTGCGCGCCTGCGTCCTAGCGAGCGCTCTGTACACCCTGGTGTGCTGGTTCGGCGGGCGGCTGGAAGTGCTGCAGGGCGGGACGGCGATGGTCTTCATGACGCTTTCCTGCTTCGGGGTCATGGGACTTCGCTACCTCAAGCTGTGGGTCGATGCCCCGCTGGTAGAGGACTCCTTTCCCCGCTCGCTGAGCCTGGCCGGAGGGCCATCGGAGGCTCCGGTCCTGGTGATCGGCGGAGCGGGCTACATCGGCTCGGTCCTGGTGCGCCGGCTGATTGCTTCGGGCCGGAGAGTGCGCGTTCTGGACAGCCTGGTCTACGGCAACGGAGCATTGAAGGACCTGTTTGGACATCCCAACCTGGAAGTGCTGTTCGGCGATTGCAGGAACATCAAGAGCGTGGTGAGGGCGGTGGACGGCGTGGACACGATCGTCCTACTGGCGGCCATCGTGGGCGATCCGGCATGTGAACAGGACCGGCAGGCAGCCCTGGAAACCAACTACGCCGCCACGCGGATGCTGATCGAGGTGGCCAAGGGCGCCAAAGTCCGCAGACTGGTTTTCGCTTCCAGTTGCAGCGTCTACGGCGCGTCGGAGGAACCCACGGATGAGACATCCGCGGTGAATCCCATCTCGCTCTACGCCCAGACCAAGGTGCAGTCCGAGCGCGCGCTGCTGCAGGCCGCCTCGGAGGATTTCCAGCCCATCATTCTCCGGCTGGCGACGGTATTCGGCCTTTCCTACCGCCCGCGATTCGATCTGGTGGTTAACCTGCTGACCGCCAAAGCCTACCAGGAAGGCGTCATCACGATCTACAACGGAGAACAATGGCGCCCGTTCATCCACGTGCGCGACGTGGCGGAGGGCATTGCGATGCTTCTGGACACCCCGATCTCGGTGGTTGGCGGGCAGGTGTTCAACCTGGGAGACTCCCGGATGAATTTCACCCTGGGCCAGGTGGCGGACAAGATCCGGGAGATCTTCCCCGAGACCAACGTGGAATACGTGGACAACAACGACCGCCGGAACTACCGGGTCTCGTTCGACAAGATTCAGCGGTTGACGGGATTCCAGACGAGCCACGACCTGGAGGACGGCATCCGCGAGCTGAAGAACGCCTTTGAGCGCGGAGTGATCGAGGACTACAAGCTGAAGCTATACAGTAACCTGCGCTTCCTGCAGACGTCGGCGGGCCGCCTCAAGAATTCGAGCGAGGTGGATACCTACGTGATGGCCGCATTTGCGCGGCACTTCCAGGCTCTCGCGCAGACCGGTGGGAGATAGGACGCACCGCACATGGCGAGGATGTCCGCCGAAATGCACTGTGGCTCCCTCCCAGCGAGCCATCCCGGCCTGGTTCCGGGCACGGCAGTCCGGACCTCCGGCTGTGGCCGTGGTTTCGATGTCGTGTGCGCGATAGCGGGCCTGCTGCTGTTGTGGCCGGTGCTCCTGCTGGTTGCCCTACTCATTCTGATTCTCGACGGCTGGCCGGTCTTCTTCCGGCAGGCCCGCGTGGGCCTAGGGGGAAAGCTCTTCCGCATCTGGAAGTTCAGGACCATGCGGACCGAGGCGCCCGGGGCGGAAGGCCCGCTGGTGACCGCCGCCGGCGACCCGAGGATCACCAGATTCGGGCGCTGGCTGCGAACATCCAAATTGGACGAGTTGCCGCAGCTTATCAACGTCCTGGTCGGCGAGATGAGCGTTATCGGCCCACGGCCGGAGGTTCCGCGCTACGTGAACCTGGAGGACCCTGTGTGGCAGGCTGTCCTCGCCGTTCGGCCGGGCATCACCGACCTGGCCACACTGGCCCATTTGGACGAGGAGCGGACCCTCTTCGCCTGTGATGATCCCGAGTCATACTACCGGGAAACCATCCTCCCCGGGAAACTCGCCCTGAACGTGAAGTACCTGCAACTCAAGTCCTGGCGCACGGATGTTCGCCTTATTCTCCTGACCCTGCAGTCCATTCTGCATCTGGGATGCCGCGGCCAGGGTTGGATTCGGGAGTTTCTCTCTACCGAGATTGCGTGGCAGACCCATGTCAAAAACGACCAGTGAGCCCTTGAGCGAGACACCGCCCGAAGTGCGGGAGACCGATCCCCGCCCCGGCCAGAACATCGCGGAGTTCATGGAGCGCCGTGGCCGGCGGATCGTCGAGACGACGGAGTGCTTGTGGCACAGCGTCGAAAGCCGCTTCTTCCTGAGCCTGCCCTACCACTTGCCGCGCGACCCGGATCAGGCCGAGGTGAGCCGTTTGTTGGTCGCCGAACGTGCACTGGGGGTGAGGTTCCTTTCCCGGAATCGCCCCGGTCTGGCCGGTGGGATCTACGTATGCCGGCACAGGCAGTACGGCCTGGATTGCATTCACCAGAAGCTGCGCTCGCAGGTGCGGCGTGGGTTGGAGAAGTTCACGGTGCGGCCGGTGGAACAGAGCGAGCTGCTGGCACAGGGACTTCAACTCAACCGGGACACCATGACGCGGCAGGGACGCTACGACGCCGAGTTCGGGGAACCAGGGAACTGGGAACGGCTGGCCAGGGCCGTCTACCAATCGCGCGGCGTCATGGCCTACGGCGCCTTCTCGGAAGGCCGCCTGGCGGCTTACGTGATCGCTTGCCGAGACGGCGGCTGGCTGCACATCCTGCACCAGATGTCGCGGACGGAAGACTTGCCGCAAAACCCCAACCACGCGGTCACGTTCTCGGTGACGGCCATAGCGGGCGAAGACCCCACGCTGGAAGCGGCATCCTACGGATTGGTGTCGCTCTTGAGCACCGATGGACTGCACATGTACAAAGTCAGGTTCGGCTACGAGGTCGTAGAGAGCGCTAGCGCGTTCCAGTTTCATCCGGCCCTGGCTCCGGTGCTGCGCAACGGGGTGCTGCGGGGAGCGGTGGGCCTGCTGCGGCGGATCAGGCCCCAAGATCAGCGGCTCGAGAAAGTGGAAACCGTTTTGGAGGCCGCCCGGCTTTCGGCCAGGCCCGTCCACCGCGATGGGGTGGACGCCGCCGTGCCGTTCGAACAGACAACTCGCAGACTGACGTAACGCTCTTATGTGGCAAACGGACTGGGCCGAGAACACGCAGCCAATCGCGCGCAGCACGCCGGAGAACCTCTCGATCCTGGAGTCCGCGGCCGTGATGACTCAAGGATGACTGACATATGAAGATACTCGAAGTTCTGGGCGGAGGCGCCTGGGGCGGCGGTTCGGTAGTGGTGCTGTCGATCACGCGGGGCCTCATGGCGCGCGGTCACCAGGTTTGGGTGGCCTGCTCCGACGGAGAGAACGCGCGGCGGTTCGAGGAAGCCGGCGCGAAAGTGGTGCGCCTTCCGCTCTGGTTCCGCGCCATCAGCCCGCTCGACGCCGTTCCCTTCCTGTACCTGACCGGCCTGTGCCTCAAGGAGCGGTTCGATCTGGTTACCACGCACACTTCCAAAGGCGGTTTCCTGGGCCGGCTGGCCGCCCGCCTGGCGGGTGTGCCGCATATTGTGCACCACGCCCATGGGTTCGCGTTCAACAAGGTCCTCAGCCCCCTTACGCACAAGTTCTTCGTAAAACTGGAGCGGCTGGCCGCACGCGCCGGGGACTTCATCATTTCGGTCAACGACCAGCAACGCGCCATGGCCATCCAGTTGGGCGTGGTGGAGCCCGCGCGTACCTGCACGGTCCACAACGGGATCGACCTTCGGCCTTACACGAGCGTGGACCGGTCGTCCGCGCGGAGGCAATTGGGGTTCCAGGACTCCGACTCGCTGATCGGGGCGATCGGCCGCCTGGCGCCGCAGAAGGGCTTTGTCCATCTGATTCGCGCCATGCCGTTGGTGCTTGCGGAGATCCCCAACGCCCGCCTGGTCCTGGCCGGCGATGGCCCGCTCGCGCGCGAGCTCAAAGAGGAAGCCGTGAAATGCGGGGTCGCGGATCGCGTGGACTTCCTGGGCTTCCGGCGCGACGTCCTCGAGTTGCTGGTGGCTTTCGATGTGTTTGTGTTGCCGTCGCTCTGGGAAGGCCTTTCCATTTCCCTGATCGAGGCGCTCGCCGCGGCGAAACCGATCGTGGCCACCGACATCGACGGAAACCGGGAGGTGATCGATCACCTCCAAACCGGACTGCTGGTTCCGCCCGCGGACGTCGACGCGTTCGCCACGGCGCTGCGGAGCCTGCTTACGGATCGTACCTTGGCGGATCGGCTCGCCGTCAACGCGCGGCTTTGCGCGGAGTGCCGTTTCTCCATGGAGCGTATGGTGGAGCAGAACCTGGCGGTATACGGCCGGGTGGTGGCCAGCGAGCGCGCGGGGAAGCGCCGCGCGTCGAGGCCGCGTTACTTGAAATCCGAGCTGTGAGTTGGGGCAAGACGGACGAGGAGACGCTGGTGAGCGGCAGTCTACTGGCAGGGTACAAGGGCGGCAATCTCGGGCGCTTCCTCCAACTGAGTCCACATTTCCGTTTTGAACACGACTTGCGAATCGTCGGATGTTCGGCGGCATCAATAATCCTGGGGACTGGTCGCTGACCAGCTTGCAGCAGCGGTCGGTGAAAACGGGTGGCCGGCTGGTAAAGCATGCGCGGTACTACTGGCCGCTGCTGGCGGAGAGCCATCTGACGCGGAGGATTGTCGCGCTGCCGGTGCCAGCGGGGCAGGCGAAGGCTACGCTGGCAGGGAGATTGGTCGGCGAGGATATGGGAGACGGAAAAGTGCCGGTGGAATCAATCAAAAGGACCGCAGCCCCTGGCCGCGGGGTTCTCGGGAGGAGCAGGATCGACCCTCTCGGGACTGCTGGGCAGGCATTCAGAAGGAGAAATGGGGTTCAACGGCCCCAAGAGGAATCAATGATGGTATGTTCGAGTTGGGCGGTTCCAGGTAAGACGCGAATTCCGGGGCTGAAGCCAGATGCCGGGGCAGGCCGCAACGTGGGGCCAGCGTGACGGGCGAGTCTGCTGGAAGTAAAGGCGCCAACCAGGCGCGATTCCTCGAGCTCAGAGGCTGGCCAGCGATCCCTCTCGGGGGGGTGCACTGGGTTCCAAGCGGCACTGGAGCGCGGTGGCTCATGAGTATCCCGGAGAGCGCATTCCCGCAGGCGCGGCCGGAGCAGCTTGCGGACCTCTTGTGTCGCCAGAAGATGCTTGCTCTACGCTACCCGTCCTCCCAGCAGGCGGGAATCCCGGGTGGGCTCTACATTTGCCGTGATAAGGATTACTCGCTGCGGAATGTGGCACGGGGCATCCGTCCCGCAGTCAAGGGGGCCCTGGGACGGTGCGAGATCCGGCGGGTCGAGCCGGACGAGTTACTCTCGCAAGGTCTGGAATGCAATCTCGATACGATGCGCCGGCAAGGCCGGGACAACCGTGAGTTCAGCGATCCGAGGCGCTGGCGGCGTTTGGTGGAGGCCGCCTCGCGAGTGCCCGCGATCGAGGCGACGGGAGCCTTCATAGACGGCAAGCTCGGCGCCTACATGCTCGCGTGCCGGGAGGACGGTTGGTGCAACCTCCTATACAATTTCTCCAGGACATCCCTCTTGGAGCACCGTCCCAACCATACCTTGTACTTTGCCATCTTGGAGAGGTCGCTCCGGCAGCCTGGGGTGGAAGGCGTCTGCGCTGGGCCAAAGACGCTGATGGCCGACGACGGTTTGCACGACTTCAAGACCAGGATAGGGTTCGCGGTGGAGCCTCATCGCGTGGTGGTTCGGTTCCACCCGGCTCTGGAAGGCATATTGGTGAGTCCGCTGGGGATGACGGCGGCGAATTTGGTGCGGAGAGCACTTCCCCGCAGCCGGCGGCTGGCGCGCGCGATTGCCTTCCTCCAGGCCGCGCGGGACGCGCGATGCGGGGGCCACGAGACGAACCTTGTCGCTGACGGGAGGACCGGGTGAACTGGTTCATCATCACGGCAGCCTACCCGCCGGATGAAGGCGGCATCGCAGACCACACGGTGGCGTTGGCCAGGGAACTGGCGGCGCGCGGCGACCGAGTGTGGATCATAGCCGGCAGCGGACCGGACGGCGGTGGTCTCGGAGGCCAAGCCGTCAAAGTTCGCCGGTTCCCAGGGCACTTCGGACTGCGCGCGATCTTCTTAATGAGCCGGGAACTGCTGCGAGTGCCCAAGCCGCGCCAGGTCGTCATCCAGTACGTGCCACAAGCTTTCGGTCCGCGTGTCCGGGCCGATGGGCGGCGCATGCGAGGGTTGCCGCTATCGGTGTGTCTCTGGCTGCAGTTCCTCCGCGGGAAGGTGTGGACCATGTTTCACGAAATCGTGGCCCTGCCTGGGACGGGCCGCTCTCTCGCCATGCGGTTGGTAGTCCGGACCACATATTGGATGCTGCGGCTGGTTGTGCGCAAGTCGAGCCGGATCTTCGTCGCTGCGCCCGTGTGGGCGGACGTTATCCGGGAGGTCACTCGAACCATGCGGCTAGTCGAATGGCTGCCGGTGCCGAGTAACCTTCCGACCCAGGTGGACTCGTTGCGTGTGGAGAAGGTGAGACGTATTCTGCTAGGCGAAGACGCGATAACTTTGATCGGTCATTTCGGCACTTTGCGCGGAGTGGTGACGGAGATACTCCGGCCGGTTGTGCACCGCCTCCTGGACGGCAGGCCCGAGCGGCGGTTCGTCGCCATCGGCAGCGGCAGCAGTGCTTTCGCTGCCGAATGCCGTGCTCTTTGGCCTGGACTTGCGGCGCGGATATTGGCTACCGGCAACCTGCCACCTGAGCAGGCCGCCGAACACCTGGCCGCCTGCGATGTGATGATCGAACCGTACCCCGATGGCGTCAGTTCCAGGCGCAGTTCCACCATGGGGCCGCTGGCGCTCGGTTGTGTCGTCGTGACCAACGACGGACCGTGGACCGAGCCCGCCTGGCGCGAGTCGGGCGCCGTTGTCCTGGCGGCCTCGCCCGATCCCGTCCTGCTCTCTGAGAAGGTTGAGGACGTCCTTCGCACGCGGCCAAAGCTGGGCGAACGGGCCGCGCGATTTTACGACGCGGAGTTCTCCTTACGGCACATGGTGGCGGTAATGACCGGCGCGGAGGCCGCGGCGACGGTGCCGGCAGAGCGACTCGCCGACATCGGCGCCCAACTCAACTGGGTGAAGTCCTGAGATCCGAGCGGGCCAAGCCGCCCGGAGAAGGCGGTATTCTGCCGGGGTTGCATAGGTCGTACTGATCTGGTACGCAGTGGATCGCCTTCCGGGCGGTGAGGTCGTCCTGGCTGAAGAGCACGCTCGTGTCCGACATCTTCTCGATGCCGATTGACACCGCGGTAATTGTGGCAGAGAGGCTGGGGTGGGCGGAACATGCTCGGTGTCTTCGGGAACCGGGCGTACCGCTCGCGCTGGGCTGCCTGATTGTGACGAACGATGGCCCGTGGACTGAGCCGGTGTGGCGGGAGTCGGGAGCAGTCGCGCTGGCGGCCGGGCCCGACGCGGGGCTGCTTGCGGCGAAGCTTCACGCCTAGCGATTCTCTCTCGGCTGCCTCGTGGACGCCATAACCAGCCCCAGCGAGCGCGCTGTCATCGCCGGGGACGGGCGACGGGAACCGGCAGCGGCTTGAGGCCCCGGGGCCTCGCCGTGCCATTCAGGGCGGCTCCCAACTGCTGGCGGACGCCTTCCAGCACGTTCGGGTCGCGGGTCCAGTTGCGCCAACTGGCTCCGGCTTGCGCGGCAACCTGCAAAGCCCACGCGCCCGCGCCGGCGCGCTTGAGCAGCTCGACGTATTCGTAGTCCTGAACACCGTCCCGGAGCCACTTGAGCCGCATCGAAGGGGCCACGCCCCGGATGCCCACCGTCGCGCCCGGATAGACCAGCATCCCCTCGCCCGGATATTGCGTGTAGCCCGTGACGTTTACTGCGTTCCAGGGGTTCTGCGGCCACAGATCCACCCGCCAATACAGCAGCCCGGTCAACCCCAGGCTCTCACTGATGAAGCCGGGTTGTATCCGGAAGTCAATGGGGTCGAAGTCGATCTCCCACTTGGGAGAATAGGAATCCTGCACCAGCGCGTTATATGACCACGCTTCGTCGCCCTTGGCCTGCGCCGCGAGCACGTTGGCGACACTCTGGTCGTAGGTCACCGGCAGCATCGCCCAGATGTCCACCGCCGATCGCCCGGTCCCGGAGCCGTCGTCCATCAGGGCCGGAGCCGGCGCCATGGTCACAAGATTCTTGATGCCGGCGGCATGCAGGTTGCGCGCCCATTGCTGCAACTGGCTGGTGAGCGAGGAGCAAGCACCGATCTCGTCGGCCGTGTAGTTGTAAAGGAACAAGCCCGGCGCTTGAGCGGCTTGCGCGCTCATCAGAGCCGCGGGTGATGGCGCGGGGGCCATCGTGCAGCGAGTGACGTCGGCTCCGCTCCAGAAACCAAGATCCGTCGAGGTCAGCCCAAACCCGTCGATCAGGGCAAGCTGCAGTCCCGGCGGCGCCTTGAGAGGATTCAATTTGTTGCGAAGCAGTTCCTTGATGACTGGGGTGTTGGGCGTGGTCCAGACCAGGAAGCTGGACTTCAAGGAGGGCTTCACCGGCAGCGTGAAGTTCCACACATTGAGCAGGATCTGCCCCGAGGAACGGCCCTGATCGCAGGTCACTGTGTAGGCGCCCTGGTACTGGCCCCACCCAGCATCGAGTGGAACATAGACGTCCACCCAAATGACCTGGTTCTGGCCGGGACTCACGCTGAACGGCACCGCGACCAGGGGAGCGCCGCTCAAAGGCTGGCCGGTATCCGGATCCAGGAAGGGAATCAACCCGTCCGGATAGAAGCCTGGGCCGGCGGGACGATTGGCTCCTCCCCAGTCCGGACTGCCTTTGGTCACCTGAACGTACTGTTCCCGGTACAGCGTGATATTGGGGCTCGGTATGACCTGGTTCCCAGCTCCGGTCAGATCCGTTACCGAAACGTTTACGTTGGTTAATTGGCTGGCCGCCGGCGCCTGGATTGCGATCTGAAACGATTGGTACTCTCCACGGGCGGCCTGCAACGCGGCATCCAGATTCGCGCCCGGCTGAGTTGCGGGCAAGACCCGCACCAGGCTCGGAACAACCCAAACGCTCAGGCCATCGCCGATGGTCGTTGGACAAAGCGCGAGAAACCCTCCGACGATCACAACTGTGAGAACTGCTCTCGAGAGAACGGCACGCATCCTGTCGCCCCCCTTGTACCTATTCTACCTCGGGAAGGCCCCAGGATGCGTGCCGATTTTGTAACAACACGGACCGGCGAAAGTGTTAACGCCCCGGCCGGTCCACCATGACTCACTTGGCCGGAACGGTCCAGGAGCCCATCTGCACAAAGTTGCCAATCACGCCTGTCAGATCTTGCGCGCGGAGATAGGTTTTCTTCTTGCCGGCGAATGCGGTATTGAAGGTCACAGTCAGCTTCAGGGTCACGTTGGTTCCCGAGGCCGCATAGGTGGCCGTGCCGGCCTGCAGGGAGCACTGGGAGTTCCAGAGCGTCGTGGACGATCCTAAGGTCGCGTAGCTCCAGGACGACGTGTTGTCGCTAGCCAGCGAGAGGGAGTTGTTGGAGGGGCTGTAGTTCAACCAGCATCCGGACTGGCCGCTGGCGCCGGTGTTGAATAGCACGTTGGCATTGGCTAGGCCTTTCGGGACCGAATAGGTGAAGGCGAACGTCTGGACGAGTCCGGAACCCGAGGCTGGCGTGACGGACACCGGAGTAGGAGACGAATTGAGCGGCCCTGCCTGTTGAGTGGTGAACGACCAGGTGGCGGACGACGTGGAGCCCGCCGAGTTCTTGGCCACCACGCGCCAGTAGTAGATCGTGTTGCCGCTGAGCGTCCCCGGGCCGTAACTCGTGCCCGTGGTGTTGCCAGCTAGGGCAGGAGATGCGGCGGTTCCGAAGTACAC
>JBEKMO010000024.1:0-62373 GCA_050008465.1 Bryobacteraceae bacterium | reverse complement strand
TTACGACAATACGGCAAACTTCGTAACGGGCGTCGCTTTGGCGAACTTGTCGGCGACGCAAGCGAGTATAACCGCCACTATTTGGGACGAGAACGGCTCTCAGCTTGGGGCGCCAACGATCACCGTCGCCGGAAGCGGCCACACGGCGTTCGTTATGCCCACGGGACTTCCACTCACGACCGGAAAACGCGGCATCGTTCAATTCCAGAACCCCTCTGGCGGCGCGCTGGATGGGCTTGGATTGCGGTTCAGCCCGTTCGGCACTTTCACCTCGGTGCCGACGATTCTCCAGGCTCCGGTGCTCCAGATTACATCCCTGAATCCTGCGAGCGGGCAGGCAGGAAGCACCGTAGCCCTCGCGATTAACGGCGCCAACCTCTCCGGCGTGACGGCTGTGCAGTTCTCCCCGTCCACGGGTATCACTGTGAGCAACGTGAATGCGACCGCGACGCAGGTCACCGCAACGGTGATCATCGCCGCCAGTGCGACCGCCGGACAGCGAAACGTCTCCGTTTCGTCCCCGGCCGGCACTTCCAACTCGCTGGCCTTTGCGATCCAAACGCCACCACAAACCTATGACGGACAATGGTATGGAACAACTTCTCAGGGCCGAGACGTGTCGATGACAATCGCAGGCAACAGCCTCACAGCCTACTACTATGGCATCAACTTTCCGGACCTCGGACCGAGTTGTTATACTGGAGTCACCGTCACCTCGCTGCCGGGCATATCGATCCCGATAACAGGAAGTTCCTTCTCTACCACCGCCTCTTCCAGCGTGTTCTTCGGCACGTTCTCCGGCACGTTCCAATCGCTGACGCAGGCCAGTGGAAGCCTGAGCTGGACGTTGAGCCTTTCGGGCTGCAACGCGTCCGGCACACTCACATGGAGCGCGACCAAGCAGTAAACCCTGACACCACTTTGCTCGTTAATCCGGGAACCCAGTTGGCGTCCACCGTCGTTGGATGGGCCGGCGTGCTCGGCGCGGGTGCGGTAGCAAGTATAGCCGCCACTATTTGGGACGAGAACGGCTCTCGGCTTGTTGCGCCAACGATTACCGTCGCCGGAAGCGGCCACACGGCGTTCGTTACGCCCACGGGACTTCCACTCACGACCGGAAAACGCGGCATCGTTCAATTCCAAAACCCCTCTGGCGGCGCGCTGGATGGGCTTGGATTGCGGTTCAGCCCGTTCGGCACTTTCACCTCGGTGCCGCTGATTCAGCCGTAGCCACGCAGCGGGGGGGTGGATCGCGAACCCGCGGCTTATGCCCCCGGGTGATGTACGCGGTTACTTGGAAGGTGCGGGATGGCGGGGCGGCCTCTGCGAGCCACGTCGCTCAGCACGTCCTCCAGGTCGGCAGCACCAACCGCCGCCACAGGTTTCCCAGATTGTAGGCCATCACGCTCAGCCACAGCCGCACCTCGTTGGACCGGAACCGATGGCGCTGATCTCGGTGCCGTTCGCCTTCCTGACCGGGAGCAAGGGCGCGCTCGCCGGGGTGGGCGTGAGCCTGGGGATCGCCGTGGCCTACTGGGCGGTGGGGCAGGTCTTCGGGCAATTCGGCAACGTGAACCAGTTGCCGGCGGGGCTGGCCGCCTGGTCGCCGGACGCGGTGTTCGCGCTGGCCGCGCTGTATCTCATGGCGCGCATGCGGACGTAGAGGGGACCGGATGCGGTACTCTAAACCATGCGACGAAGAACATGGCTTACGCTTAGTCTTAGTTTGGGGCTGCTAGCCGCCTCCGCGGCATACGGTCAACGGGTTGCGAAGATCAACGCGGACCGTCCCAGTCCGGACGATGTAGTCACGGCGGTCATCGGAGGCAAGAAGGTCACCGTCGAATACAGCCGCCCGTCGGTGAAAGGCCGCAAGATCTTCGGCGGACTCGTTCCCTTCGGACAGGTCTGGCGAACCGGCGCTAATGAGGCGACCGTCTTGACCGTTGAAGGCGACTTCATGGTCGGCACCGTTCACGTGCCGGCGGGCAGCTACTCGCTCTTCACGGTTCCGGGGGAAAAGGAATGGACCCTGATCCTCAATAAAACCGTGAAGCAGTGGGGGGCGTTCAGGTACGACAAGAACATGGACCTGGGCCGCGCCGGCATGAAAGTGGGCACGCCCGCCAGCGCGGTGGAGAAGTTCACGATCACCATTGAGCAGGGCGCCGGCAATCAAGGCGTGCTGAAACTGGCCTGGGACCAGACCGAGGCCACCGTCGACCTGATGGCTCACTGAGAATCGAGTCGCAACTTCAATCCAGGGGTGGTGCTCCCGCCCAGTAGCGCAGGAGACGGGCGTGGTTGTGTGCCCGTGCGCGGCTACTGTATACTCACTCCTTGAGCCCTCAGATCGCATTGCGGTCTCTTCCTGAACCGCGGTGCTTCAGCCCTGGAGCGAACCAGAATGCAATACGGGTACTTTGACGACCAGAACCGGGAATATGTGATCACGCGGCCCGATACGCCGCTGCCGTGGATCAACTACCTGGGATGCCAGGCCTATTTCGGAATCATCTCGAACACGGCCGGCGGCTACTCCTTCTACCGCGACGCGCGGCTGCGGCGTGTGACTCGGTATCGCTACAACAACGTTCCCTTCGATCTGGGCGGGCGCTATATTTACCTGCGCGACGACGGATCCGGCGAATTCTGGTCGCCTTCCTGGCAGCCGACCCGTCACGAGTTGGAGGACTACAGTTGCCGTCACGGAATGGGCTACAGCGTCATCGGGTCGAAGTACAAGGGGATCGAAGGGCGCACCCGCTACTTCGTGCCGCTGGACGAGAACCTGGAGATCTGGCAGCTCAGCGTCACCAATCACCGCCCGACGCCGGCGGCGCTGTCGGTCTTCTCGAGCATCGAATTCTGCCTGTGGGACGCACAGGACGACGCAACCAACTTCCAGCGTAACTTCAGCATCGGCCAGGTGGAGATCGAGGAAGGGGTGATCTACCACAAGACCGAGTACCGCGAGCGCCGCGACCACTTTGCCTACTTCGCCTGCTCCGACGCGTTGGCCGGATTCGACACGCAGCGCGAGGCTTTCGTGGGCCCCTACCGCGGTTGGGACAGGCCGGTGGCGGTGGAGCGCGGAGAATCGTCCAACTCGGTCGCGTACGGCTGGGCGCCGATCGGCTCGCACCACGTCGAGCTCGCGCTCCAGCCCGGCGAGACCCGGCAGATCGTCTTTGTCCTGGGCTACCACGAGAATCCGGTCGAGGAAAAATTCGATCCGCCCGGCTCCCAGATCGTCAGCAAGAAAACCGTCAAGCCGGTCATCGCGAAGTATCTGGACCCCGCGAACGCGGACGCGGCCTTCGCGGCGCTGCGCGCATACTGGGACAGCCTGCTGGGCGTCTGCCAGGTGGAAACGCCGGACCTGCACACGGACCGCATGGTCAACATCTGGAACGCCTATCAGTGCATGGCGACGTTCAATATGTCGCGCTCGGCGTCGTTCTACGAGTCGGGCATCGGGCGCGGGCTGGGTTTCCGCGACTCCAACCAGGACCTGCTGGGCTTCGTACAGATGGTGCCATCGCGCGCCCGCGAGCGCATACTGGATCTGGCGGCCACGCAACTGCCCAGCGGCGGCGCATACCACCAATACCAGCCGCTCACTAAGCGGGGCAACAACGACGTCGGCAGCAACTTCAACGACGACCCGCACTGGCTCATCGTGGGAGTGGCGGCCTACCTGAAAGAGACGGGGGACTGGAGCATCCTGGATGAGCCCGTGCCGTACGACAACGAGCCGGGTTCGGAGCAGCCGCTGTACGAACACCTTCAGCGGAGCTTCCACTACACGCTGGAGCGGCTGGGGCCGCATGGGCTGCCCTTGATCGGGCGCGCCGACTGGAACGACTGCCTGAACCTGAATTGCTTCTCCGACACGCCGGGCCAGTCGTTCCAAACCACGACCAACAAAGAAGGCAAAGTGGCGGAGTCGGTGTTCATCGCGGCGCTGTTCGTGCTGGCGGGCAAGGAACTGGCGGCCATCGCGCGGCAGCGTGGGCTGGAAGACGAGGCGAAGCAGTATCTGGCGGAAGCGGTGAAGATGGACGAGGTCGTCCACGCGTATGGATGGGACGGCGAGTGGTTCGTGCGCGCCTACGACGACTTCGGCCGCAAGGTCGGCTCCCGGGAGTGCGAGGAAGGGAAGATCTTCATCGAGACGCAGGGCTTCTGCGTGCTGGCCGGCATCGGCCTGGAGGATGGCCTGGCCAAGCGGGCGCTGGAATCGGTGGTCGAACATCTGGCCACGCCGCACGGCATCGTTTTGCAGCAGCCGGCCTACTCGCGGTATTACCTCGAACTGGGAGAGATCTCCTCTTACCCGCCGGGCTACAAAGAGAACGCCGGAATCTTCTGCCACAACAACCCCTGGGTGATGATCGCCGAGACGCTGGTTGGGAACGGCGACCGCGCGCACGACTACTACGCGCGCATCAATCCCTCGGCGAGAGAGGCGATCAGCGACCTGCATCGCTGCGAGCCGTACGTTTACTCGCAGATGATTGCCGGACGCGACGCGCCCACGCACGGCGAAGCGAAGAATTCGTGGCTCACCGGCACCGCGGCCTGGAACTATTACGCCATCACGCAGTGGATCCTGGGCATCCGCCCGGCCTACGACGGCCTCGAGATTGCCCCGGTGATCCCGAAGAGCTGGCCGGGTTTCAAAACGACACGGAAGTTCCGGGGCGTCACCTATCGCATCACTGTCGACCGCGCGGGCGACGGCAACGCCGTGGCCCTGACTGTAGACGGAGCGCCAATTCCCGGCCACACAGTGCCGCCGCCTGCCGACGGCCGGACGGAAGTCTCCGTGGAAGTGACGCTGAGCTAGCGATGTACGCGGCAAGAGACGAACGCTACGGATCGATGACTTACCGGCGTTGCGGCCGGAGCGGCGTTCTGCTGCCCGCCATTTCCCTGGGGCTCTGGCACAACTTCGGCGGGGTCGACTGCCTGGAGAACAGCCGCGCCATGCTGCGGCGGGCGTTCGACCTCGGCGTCACTCACTTCGACCTCGCCAACAACTACGGACCGCCGCCCGGGTCCGCCGAAGAAACCTTGGGGCGCGCCCTGAGCTTGGACCTGGCGGCCTATCGGGATGAGATGATCATCTCAACCAAAGCCGGCTACGCGATGTGGCCGGGGCCATACGGCGACTGGGGTTCGCGCAAGTACCTCATCGCCAGCCTGGACCAGAGCCTCCGGCGCATGGGGTTGGAGTACGTCGACATCTTCTACTCCCACCGGCCGGATCCCGAGACGCCGCTCGAAGAGACTATGGCGGCCCTCGACCAGGCGGTGCGGGCAGGGAAGGCGCTCTACGCCGGCATCTCGAACTACAATCCCCGGCAGACGCGAGAGGCGGTGAAGATCCTTCGCGGCCTGGGAACGCCCTGCCTGATCCACCAAGTCAAGTACTCTATGTTCCAGCGCACCGCTGAGGCGGGCCTGCTCGACGTGCTCGGAGCGGAGGGGGTGGGCGGAATCGCTTTTTGCCCGCTGGCGCAGGGCCTGTTAACGGACCGGTACCTGGAGGGAATTCCCAGCGACTCGCGAGCGGCCAAACCGCACGGCTTCTTGAAGCAGAAGGACATCAGCGAAGCCCGGCTCGCCCAGGTGCGTGCGCTCAACGACCTGGCTCGACAGCGCGGCCAGAGCCTGGCGCAAATGGCGCTGGCGTGGGTACTCAGGGACAGCCGCATGACCAGCGCGCTGATCGGAGCCAGCAAGATCGAGCAGATTGAGCAGAACGTCGCGGCGATCAAGAGTCTCAACTTCTCAGCCGAGGAACTGCGCCGGATTGACGACACGGTAGGATAGGGCTCCAGCCCTGTCCCGGTATGGCTACTATCGCGTTTGTCTCACTGTACGATCGCAACGCCTATGGCCAGCGCCTGATGTCGGCGAATCTGAAGCGCCATGGGCACGATTGCCATATCGTTTTCCTCAAGCGCTATGGCACAAGCAAGGGCCCGTTCCAAGCAGGGGCTGACGAGTACCCTTGGATCGGCATCGACCGGCGCGGGCGCCCCTTCAGGCACGCATGTCATGAGCCGGTCGGCGAGCAGGAGCTCGAACTCTTGCGCAAGGTAATAGAGCGCATCCGGCCGGACATGATCGGAATGACCGTAAACACCCCGTTGCGCTCACAGCACGCGCGAGTGACGCGCTTCCTCAAGAGCTTCTCCGCCGCGCCGGTGGTCTGGGGCGGGTACGACCCGACGGTCAACCCGGAACCGTGTCTTGAGATCTGCGACTACGCGTGCATCGGAGAGGGCGATACCACGATTCTGGAGTTGGCGGAGCGCGTGGATCGGGGCACGGCCTTCGATCGGGTTCACAACCTGGCCTACAAGCGCGACGGGCGGCCGATATTCAACGCGAGGGCGCCCCTGGTTCGGGACCTGGATTCCCTGCCTTGGCGGGACGACGAACCGGAGAACAAGTATTTCATTGAGGACGACCGCCTTGAGGAGAACTACTCGGTGTCGAACGACCGCCCGGCCGGTTCTTACCAAGCCATGACTGCGCGGGGTTGCCCCTATAGCTGCACGTATTGCTGCGAAGCTTCGCTCAAGAGCTTGTACCCGGGAGAGCGTTTTCTGCGCCGGAGATCGCCCGGCAACTGCGTCGCTGAACTGGCCCACGCCAAGGCGCGGTTCGGTCTCACCGAGATCGTTTTCGAGGATGAGATCTTCGGAATGGACTTGAGGTGGCTCTCCGCCTTCGTGCCTCTCTATCGCGCCCAAGTGGGCCTGCCCTTCATCGCTTACATCTATCCCACACGAAATGTCGAGACGCTTCTCCCGCTCCTCAAGCAGGCCGGCCTGAAATTCTGCTGCCTGGCGCTGGAGTCGGGGAGCGCCCGCATCAATCGGTCTGTCTTCAACCGGGTGTTCGATCGGGAACTGTTCCTGAAAACCGTCCGCCTGTGCAGAAAACTCCGGTTGTTCTTCTACACGGACATCATCACCTACAACCCCTACGAAGAAGAGCGCGACCTCGAGGACACGCTTGAGGTTTTGTTGGACATGGGTGGCAGGTTTGAACTGTGTGTCAACAAGCTGTTCGTCCTTCCCGGCACGCGTCTGGCGGATCAAATGTCGCGGGATGGCGTGACTGCGGGCGATACCTCGCGCGACCGCTTGTTCGACTACTATAGCCGTCTGTTCTGGGCCGCCACGTTTTCGCCCAATGCAGGCTGGGCCGTCCGGCTGATGCATTGGGCGCGCGTGTTCCGCCGCCATCCCCGATGGCTGAACCTGGGCTTTTTCGAATGGCTTGTCGCCGGCCCGATCGGACGCCTGGTGGATCGCGTGCAGTGGCATCTCGAAGACTGGGGCTGGCTGCCTAAGCGGATCCAGTTGCAGATTGGGAATCCGGGCTAAACGCTGCGCGCCGGCAACTCCGCGGCAGGGGCCATTTGCGCTTCGAGCTTGCGCAGATGGTCGTACCAGGTGAACTTCAGGATTACGGAGGTCACCGCTACGATCGCCAGCGCAACTGCTGCGCTGGTGTACTTCTGGATCACGATGTAGATCGGCAGAGCCACTAGCGTCACCTGCCAGCAGATGCCCACCGCGAGATTGAACATGTCGCGCGGGAAATCCGTGTTGCGCTGGAAGGTGGGATCTTCCTGCCGGAGCTTATTCAAAATCGGGCTCCAGAAGCCCCAGGGTCGCACCCGCCGGTAGAATTCCTTGAGCACCGCCTCGTCCTCGGCCTTGGTGAGCAGGGTGCCAACGAGGCAGCCGATCAAGGAGACCGCAAAGACCGCCGTGAATCCCAGAGAGACGTCCAGGTTCAAGGAATATGTTCTTGCGAAAGCCGTCAGGGGATGGATTCGGGCCAGGATAGCCGGGAAAGTCAGCGAGGATGTGATGCCCGCGACCATTCCCCAGAAGTAGCCGTAGCCGTTAAACCGCCACCAGTACCATTTCAGGACGTTGGAAGCGGTGTAACCGCCCCACAGCCCGGAAACGATCCAAATCACCACGGAATTTACCGAGGCGACATACCAGCCGATCAGCACACCCAGGACCACCACCAGAAACGAGCTGAGGTAGCTCAGCCGCACGTATGTTTTCGGGTCTGCATTCGGGTTGATGAAGCGCTTGTAGATGTCGTTGACAAAGTAGGGCGGCGCCGCGTTCACGGTTGCCGCGAAGTTGGACATGTAGGCGGCCATGAGGCCTGCGATGAGGAACCCGAGCAGGCCTGCCGGCACGAACCGGCCAAGCGCCAGGGGAAGCACGGCCTCGAAGTCCATCCCGGTTCCCATGGCGCGGATGTGATCGCTGTAGAACACCAGCGCCAGAATCGTCAGCCCCGTGATCAGAAAATACCGCGGGAAGGTCAGCACGACATTCACCCAGCCGCTCATCATGGAGGCCTCCCGCGGGTTCTTGCAGGACAGGACGCGCTGCATGTCGTAATTCGGCGCCGGGCCGGCGGCGCTAATGAGCACTCCCTTGAACAACAGCGCCATGACGAAGAAGCCAAACAGGCCGTAACCGTCCGCCGCGATCTTGTCCGTCGCCGAAGGGATGAGCTTGGACCAATCCAGGTTCAGGTGCCAGCCGAAGAAGAGATCGTCCCAGCCGGCGGGAACGAACTTGGCCAGGGCTCCGGGCGCAACCTTGACCATGGCGATGATGCCGACCGCAAACGAGGCGACCGAAAGAATGCAGAACTGGAGCACCTCGGTGACTACCACGCTGAACATTCCGCCCTTGACCACGTAGATGGTCGTGATGGCGATCAGGATCAGGGCGTATTGGTTGGGAGTCAGATTCCAGGGCAGGAAGTTCGCGGCGAACTTGCCGATGCCCTTGAACCCGTAACTGAAGAAGCCGATGATGCCGACGAAGGCATAGATGACCACAATGATGTGGGCGAGCTGGGCGCCGCGGCCCTTGCCGAACCGCGTCTGGATCCACTCGGCGCCGGTCATGACGTTGGAACGGCGCAACCAGGCCGACAGGAAAACCATCAGGAAGATCTGGTTGAAGGTGGGCCATAACCACGGAATCCAGACGCTCTTCACGCCGTAGACAAACATCCAGTAGACCAGCAGCATGGTGCCGCTGATGTCGAACATGCCCGAAGCGTTCGAAACCCCCAGCACGTACCAGGGCATGACATTGCCGCCCAGGAAGTACGCTCTCATGTCCCGGGAGGCCCGGTGGGAGACCCAGTAGCCCACCAGAACCGACGTCGCCAGATAAGCGACGATAATCGCGATGTCAATCCAATGCAGATTCACCTGGTACCCCGTTTCCCGCTGCCAGTGTTGTTCCTCGGGACCGTCCGCGGCTGTCGCCTGGAGCTTGCTTGGCCAAAGTCCCTCATTATATCCCAGAACGGCGACCTGGCAGAGCGACTAGGGACTCAAGGGCTCCAGGGGCGCCCGGGGCACGCGTTCGCCGGCTACGCGGTAGGCCTCGATGCGCCAGGCATTGTTCTCCTTCTTCAGCAGGATCGCGACCGGTCTCGCGCGCTTCAGGATGATGGAGCCGTACTGGACTTCCACGGCAGCCACCAGCGCCACACCGGGGACGGGAAAACGCACCGATTCGATGTCCAGCCGCGGCGGGGTCACTTCCGTCCAAACGCCCTCCGGGACCAGCGCCCTGGCGATCGCAGCCGGACCGCGAACGATGCAGCCCGCCGTCGTCCGGAGATCACTGTCCGTCGTGAAGAGCGCGGCGATTGCCTTCAGGTCACCCCGGCGCTGGGCGTTTTTAAGGGCGTCAAGCGCCTGCCCGATCTTCTTCCGGTCTTGAGCCTCATCCGCACGCGCAAGAAATGCCCCGGCCGCCAGTAGGAATATCGCGAACACACGCATACCATTGCCTCCGGACGGGAAATGCCCCGAGCTGGATGATCCTTTCATCAGAACCTGAAGCTTATCCCCGCGAGCGGGGTGAACTGGTACAGGATGCCGGGGGCCTAGCCCTCGCCGTGGTGGCCGTTGAGGCGGCCCATTTTTCGCGCCACGAACAGGGCCATCTCGAGCGCCTGCTCGTAGTTCAACCGGGGATCGAGGAAGGACTTGTAGGCGCGCTTGAGGTCGGCCTCGCCGAGGCCGCGCGCCCCGCCGACGCATTCGGTGACATCCTCTCCGGTCAGCTCGATGTGTACCCCGCCCAGAAAGCTGCCGCAGGCGGCGTGGATGTCGAAGGCCTGATCGAGTTCCCCGAGGATCTCCTCGAAGTAGCGGGTTTTGAAGCCGTCGGCGGTGACGCGCGTGTTCCCGTGCATCGGATCGCAGCACCACAGGACGGTCTTGCCGCTGGCCCGGACAGCGTCGATGAGCGGCGGCAGGAGCCGGCCAATCGAGTCGTTGCCGAGGCGGTGGATCAGGGTGAGCCGGCCGGGCTCGTCGTGGGGGTGGAGAATGTCGATGAGTTCCCGCAGCATGCCAGGCGTCATGGTAGGGCCGATCTTGACTCCGATCGGATTGCGGATGCCGCGGAAGTATTCGACGTGCGCGCCTTCGGGGCCGGCCGTGCGCATGCCGATCCAGGGGAAATGAGTGGACAGGTTAAACCATCCCTCCTGGCGCGGCACGCGCCGCGTCTGCGCCTGCTCGTAGGGCAGGTGCAGGCCCTCGTGGCTGGTGAAGAAATCGACCCAGTTCAGTTCGCCCGGGTGGACGCCGAGGAGGTTTTCCATGAACCGGAGAGACTCGCCGATGCTGCGCGCCATGCGGCGGTATTCCCCGGCCATGGGGGATTGCTTCACCCAGTCCAGGTCCCAATATTCCAGGCGGTGCGGGTCGACAAAGCCGCGGCTTACCAGCGAGCGGATGAAATTGAGCGTGAGGGCGGCGCGCTCGTAGCCGCGGAGCATCAGCTCGGGATCGGGCGTGCGGGCCGCTGCGGTGAATTCGGGACAGTTGATGAGGTCGCCGCGGTAGCTGGGGAGAGTCGCGTCGCCATGCGTCTCGAAGTCGTCCGAGCGCGGCTTGGCGTACTGGCCGGCGAAGCGCCCGAGACGGATCACGCGCTTGCGGCTGCCGTGCGTGAGCACCAGGCTCATCTGCAAGAGCATCTTCAGCTTGTTGGCGATGGTCGGGGAATCGCAGTGGTCGAAGCTCTCGGCGCAGTCCCCGCCCTGAAGCAGGAAACGCTCGCCGCGGGCGGCCTCGGCCAACTGCGTCTTCAGGGCGCTGACCTCCCAGGAGGTGACCAGGGGCGGCAGCTTGGAGATCTCCTGGACCACGCGGTCGACCTCGGCCTCGCACGGGTACAGCGGCTGCTGGGCTGCGGGCTTGTTTTTCCAGGATGAGGGAGACCAGTCGGTCGTAGTCGTTCACCTCCGTGCCAAAGCGAATCCCGGCAAACCAAAAATAACAGAATTCGTAGTGCGGCCGCTCGTTGGCCAGGAAGAACCGCTCCCTTACGGTCGCGGTGCTGGAGCCGGAACCGAGCCGCGACCGCGAGGGAGCGGTCCCAGGCGCAACGCACTACGGCCGGGACAAGGCGGAGCCTTATCCTACTAGAATGAGAAGCGGTGCGCGCGCAGATCCCGATCGATGTCGCGGCTGTCGAGATCGCCCCGGTGTCGTTGCGGACCAACTTCGCTTGGACGGTCGCGGGGAATATCGTCTACGGGGCCAGCCAGTGGCTGGTGCTGAGCCTGATCGCCAAGCTCGGCAACAGCGAGATGCTGGGCCAGTACGCGCTGGCCCTCGCGGTGGCGGCGCCGGTGGCCATGCTGTCGCACCTAAACCTGCGGGCCGTACTGGCCACCGACATGGCACGGTGGCACCCGTTCGGTGACTACCTTGTGGTTCGGCTGGGGACCGCGGCAGCGGCCTTGCTCGCGACGGCGGTCATCGCACTGGTTTCGGGTTATCCGTGGCCGGTGATGGGGGCCATCGTCCTGGGCGGCGTCTGTCTGGGCCTGGAGAACGTGAGCGACACCTACTACGGGCTGATGCAGCGGCGCGAGCGATTGGAGGAAATCGCGCGCGCGATGATCGCCCGGGGGGCGCTCTCGGTTGCCGCTCTCGGAGTGGTGCTGTGGCTGACCCGCAACCTGATATGGGCGATCGCGGCACTGGCGCTGGCGCGCGTTGCCGTGCTGCTCGCGTACGAGCGGCCGCGTGGCTCGGCGGGGGAGAGCCTGGAGCGGACCGGTCTTCCGGCCCAGCGTGCGATCTTCCGGACGGCGATGCCCCTCGGGGTTGCCCTGATGCTGGCTTCCTTGACGGCGAACCTTCCCCGGTACGCGATAGAACGTTTCCAGGGCACTCGGGAACTGGGCGCGTTCGCGGCCGTGGCTTCCTTTCTGACGGCTGGCGCCGCGGTGGTAGGCGCGCTGGGCCAGTCCGCCATGCCCCGGCTGGCCCGTCATTTCAGCGAACGGGACCTGCCAGGTTTTCGCCGGCTCGCGCTCAAGTTGATGGCTCTGAGCGTGGCGCTGGGAGCCGTGGGGGTGCTTGGTGCGGCGCTCCTCGGCAAGTTTGTTCTGAGCGTCGCATACCGGCCTGAATACGGCTCGTACAGCGGTCTGTTCGTGGCGGTGATGGGGGCGGGCGTTTTGCGCTACGCCGCCATCATGCTGGGGTTTGTCCTCACCAGCGCCCGTTCGTTCGGACCGCAAATGCCGCTTCTGGCTGCCGCTACTCTCACATCCGGGCTCGCGAGCTGGATACTGGTTCCCGCAATCGGCCTGGGCGGAGCGGCGGCGGCGATCGCACTCTCGGGGGGCGTTCAGATCGCCGGCGCGGGACTCATCCTCCGTCGCGCGATGAGCCAAGCATGAACGACAAACCTCGGGGCGACCTCTTCGAGCGCGGCGCGTGGCTGCTGTTGTGCCTGTTTGTCTTCTCGATCCCCTGGGAGAAGAGCCTCTGGGTCCCCGGCGTGGGGACGGCTTCACGGTTGCTCGGGGGCCTGGCGCTGGCGGCCGGCGCTCTGGTCGCGGTGCGGCGGAGATCGGTCCGTCCTCCGAACCTCCCTTTGGCGTTGGCCGGGGTCTTCGTGGTCTGGGCGGCCGCCACCTGGTTCTGGACGCTCGCGCCGGCTGCGACGGGGGCTTGGGCCTGGACGTTCGCGCAACTGTTCGCCATGGTCTGGCTGATCTGGGACCAGTGCCGGAGCGCGAGCCGGCCGGTTCAACTCATGGAAGCCTACGTGTGGGGTGCGGCGGTGGCGTCGGCCGCCACCCTGGTTCGCTACGCGCAAAACCACCAGACCTATTACCGGCGGTACGCGGCGGCGGGCTTCGATCCGAATGACCTCGCGCTTACGTTGGCTCTGTCGATTCCGTTCTCGCTCTACCTGGCGCTTGGCGGGCGAGGCGCAAAGCGGTGGATATATCGCGCCGCCGTCCTGGCGGCGATCTCGGCCGTCCTGTTGACGGCCTCGCGCGCCGCACTGGTCGCCGCGTCTCTGGCGTTTCTGTTCGTGATCTTCACCTGGCGGGAGTCGGACCGCGCGCAGAGGATCTCGGGCGTGGTCCTGCTCGGCCTGCTCCTGCTGGGTGCATTCCGGCTGGCGCCCGCCGCCTCCCGGGAACGGCTGGCGAGTCTTCCCACGGAACTCGGCCAGGGCACGCTGCACAATCGCACGCGAATCTGGAAAGCGGGCTTGAGGGCACTGGAGAGCCATCCGGTGCGCGGGGTCGGCGCGGGCGCATACCCCGAGGCGGTGCGGCCCTGGCTGGGCCGGCCGGCTTTGGCGGGGTACGAATACGTCGCGCACAACACGTTCCTCTCGGTTCTGGTGGAGTGCGGGTTGATCGGCCTGGCCCTATTCGTGGCGCTCCTCGGATTGCTGGCGCTGTTTGTCTGGATGATGCCGCTGGCGGAGCGCGTTCTGTGGTCGGTGATGCTGGTGGTGTGGGCCGCGGGCGTCTCGACTCTGACCTGGGAACACCGCAAGCCTGGCTGGCTGATCTTCGCCCTCATCATGACCCAGTGGGCGCTGGCGTTCCGGCAGTCTGGAGAACGCGCATGAGCATCCGCGTGCTCGAAGTGATCCCGACGCTGCGCCGGGCCGGGGCCGAGAACATGGTGGCTTCGCTTGCCAGCCGCCTGGACCGCGACCGGTTCGAGACAGGCGTCGTCTCCCTCTACGATCCATTTCCGAACGGGCTGGAGCCCGGTGTTCCCGTGTGGTACCTGGCAAAGCGGCGCGGGCTGGACGCGCGCATGGTGCCGCGGCTGGCCCACGTGTTTCGCGAGTTCCGACCCGACATCGTGCACACGCACTCCTACGTGCTGCGCTACACCTTGCTGGCTGCGTGGCGCGCCAGACCGCGAGCGCTGGTCCACACCGTCCACAACGTCGCCGAAAAGGAAGCGGACAGGCTGGGCCGGGCGATCCAGCGTTTCGCATTCCGGCACGGAGTGGTGCCGGTGGCGATCGCGGCCGCGGTGGCGCGCTCCTTCCGCGCCGCATACGGTAGGGAACCCGCGGCCACCATCGCTAACGGCATCGAGACAGCAGCCTTCTCGCGCCCGGAGGCGCGCGCCGGGTGGAGAAGCGCGCACGGTTTTGGCGCCGATGACGTGCTCATCGCCTCCGTCGCGCGCCTGGAGCCGCAGAAAAACCCTCTGGCGCTCGTCGAAGCGTTCGCGCGAGGGGGCGCGGGCCACCTCCTGATCGCGGGCGACGGCAGCCTGCTCGAGGCCGCGCGGCTGAGGGCGGCACACCTGGGGATCGCCAGCCGTGTACACTTCCTGGGAGTGCGCACCGACGTGCCGGAGTTGCTTTCCGCTTCCGACATCTTCGCGCTGGCTTCGGATTGGGAAGGCAACCCGCTCTCGGTGATGGAGGCGATGGCCGCCGGGCTGCCCGTGGTCGCGACCTCGGTCGGGGGCGTGCCGGAGCTGGTCGGCGACGGCGCGACGGGCATCCTTGCGCCGCCCGGCGATGTGGGTGCGCTGGCTGGCGCTCTCGAGTCGCTTGCGCGGGACCCGCAACGGCGCCGCGAGATGGGCGCGGCGGGCAGGGAATGCTCGAAGCGTTTTGACGTGAGCGCAATGGTAGCGGCCTATGCCGCGCTCTTCGAGGAGGTAGCTCGGCGATGACCAGGCGAGTGGTGCTGCTTTCAACGAATCTGGCCCGTGGCGGCGCGGAGGCGCAGGTGGTGCAGCTTGCCGCGGGTCTTGGCCAGCGCGGGTGGGACGTGAATATCATCTCGATGCTGGCGCCGAGCGCATTCGAAGAGGAACTGGCGGCTGCGGGCGTCCCCGTGTTTTCGCTTCGGATGCGGCCGGGCTCCGCGAGCCTGGCGGGGTTCGTGCGCCTGGCCTCGATTCTGCGGAAGCTGCGGCCGCAGATTCTCCACTGCCACATGTTCCACGCCAACCTGCTGGGGCGGGTGGTGCGGCTGATCTGCCCGCTTCCGGTGGTGATCTCGACGGCTCACAGCATCCTCGAAAGCAGCCGCCAGAGCGGGGAAGCGCGCGGCCGCGAGCGGCTGTACCGCATGACGGACCGGCTCTCCGATGCGATGGTGGCCGTATGCGACGCCGGCGCCAGGCGCTATGCGGAGGCCGGGGTCGCGCCCGAGCGCAAGCTCCGGGTGATCCCGAACGGTGTCGACACCAAGCGTTTCCAGCCGGACGCGGAGGTGCGAGAGGAGACGCGGCACCGGCTCGGCGCGGGCCACGAATTCGTGTGGTTGGCGGCCGGGCGCCTCCACTGGAAGAAGGACTATCCCACCATGTTGCGCGCCTTTGCCTCCCAGCAACTGGGTTTGCTGCTCATCGCGGGCGAGGGGCCGGAAGAGTCCGCGCTTCGCGCGCTGGCCGCGGAACTCAAGGCCAACGTGCGCTTCCTGGGCCTGCGCGCCGATGTGCCGGAGTTGATGAATGCCGCGAACGGCTTTCTGCTCTCTTCGACGGTCGAAGGCCTGCCGCTCGCGCTGCTCGAGGCCGCATCCAGCGCTCTGCCGTGTGTCGCGACCGATGCCGGCGGCGTTGCCGAGATTGTGCTCGACGGCCGGACCGGATTCCTGGTTCCGCCGGGCGACCCCGCGGCACTTGGGGCGGCAATGTGTCGTCTGAGGGGCACGACTCCACAAGTGCGCCGGCAAATGGGGCAAGCCGCCCGCGAGCACGCGGTCGCGCACTTCGACATGGCGGTCGTAGTGGCGCGCTGGGAGCGGCTGTACGAGGAATTGCTGGGGAAGTAGCCGCCCATGGATGTCACCAACCGCTTCGTGCTGGACTTTGCGGAACGGTACGCGCGCAGTCATGCCGGCGCGCGGATACTCGATTACGGTTGCGGGGCGGGCGGACTGGTCGCCGCTGGGCGCGGGGCCGGGTTGGAGATGTTCGGCGCGGACGTCTACTATGGCGGATCGGATACTCGCAAGGAGGCGGAGCAGGCGGGCCTCTTCGGCGGCGTCATCCGGGAGATCCGCGAGGGACGCCTCGAGTTCGATGATGCCTACTTCGATCTGGTCGTCAACAACCAGGTGATGGAACATGTCGCGGACCTCGACGCGGTGCTGAGGGAAACCCGCCGCGTTCTAAGGCCGGGTGGGACTCTGCTGAGCCTGTTTCCCTCGCGCGACGTATTCCGCGAAGGGCACATCGGCATTCCTTTCTCGCACTGGTTCCGAAAAGGATCGCGGCTGCGCTTCGCCTATACACTCACGTTGCGAGCGCTGGGCATGGGGACCTGGAAGGAGCAAGCGCCGACCCGCCGCCAGTGGGCGATCGACAAGCTGAAATGGATCGATACGTACACACGCTACCGCAGCCGGCGTGAGATCTTCGCGGCGTTCAACCGGCACTTCGGGAGCGAATTCCGCGAACCCGACTACATCCGATTCCGCCTGCGCGACCGTCGCGGGCTGGCGCCGTTCGCGCGGCTGCTCGACCTTCCGCTAGTCCCCGCTGCCGCCACCGCCGTGTTCCGCAAACTGGCTTTTCTCGTGATGGTGTCGCGAAAGGAACCCTCGTGAGGATCGCCTACGTGATCACCAGGGCCGACGCGGTCGGGGGCGCGAGCATCCATGTGCGGGACCTGGCGCAAGCGATGATCGCGCGCGGGCACGAGGCGCTGGTTTTCCTGGGGGGCGAAGGCCCGGTCACCGCGCAACTCTCGGCCGCGGGGGTTCCGTTCCGCTCGCTGCGCCGGCTGCGGCGAGCGGTTCATCCGGTGGGGGACGCCCGCGCGTTTGGGGAACTCCTGCGTGCGCTCGGCGGGTTCCAGCCCGACCTGGTTTCCACGCACACGGCCAAGGCCGGTTGGATCGGGCGCGCCGCCTGCGCGCGCCTGGGATTGCCGGTCCTCTACACCCCCCACGGCTGGTCGGTCGGCGGCCGAATCTCGGCTGCACATGGCATCTTCTTCCGCCTGGCGGAAAAGGCCGCGGCGAGATGGGCGAGCGGGATCATCTGTGTCTCCCGGTACGAGCGGGAACTCGCGTTGCGCGCGGGAATCGGGGGGCCGGCGAAACTCCGCGTGATCTACAACGGTGTGCGAGACATTCCCGCGACACTCCGCGCCGACCCGGCTTCGAGTCCGGTCCGGATCGTCTCGATTGCCCGGCTGGAACCGCCCAAAGACCACCGGACGCTGCTCGAAGCCCTGGCGGCGCTGCGCTCGCGGGACTGGGAACTGGAGCTGATCGGGGGCGGGCCGCTGGAGCAGCAAGCACGCGGGCTGGCCGCCGCGCTAGGCATGGCCGGCCGCGTTCACCTGTCGGGATACCAGCCGGACCCGGCGGTCGCACTTGCCCGCGCTCAAGTCTTCGTGCTGTCGTCGCGGTCGGAGGGTTTCCCCCGCAGCGTGCTGGAGGCGATGCGCGCTGGGCTTCCGGTCGTGGCCTCCGATGTCGGCGGGGTGAGCGAAGCCGTTTCCGAGGGGATCAACGGGTTGCTGGTTCCGCCGGGGGAGCCGGAGGCGCTCTCGGGCGCTCTCGAAAAGCTGATTGCGGAGGCCCCGGAACGGCAACGCCTGGGCGCCGCGGCGCGTCGAATCTACGAGGGGCGTTTCCGTTTCGAGCGGATGCTACAGGAAACCATGAAAGTCTATGATACGTTGGTAGACAGCAGCCGCTGGGAACGCATGCCGTAATCCCGATGAGCACTTCGCCAAGTGCATTCCCGACCTTCGGGGCGCGGGCCCGAATCATCCCGCAGCGAACGGGTTTGCTTCGTATCCCTCCCCAGCGATTCAAGCGGATCTTCGATGTGCTGTTTGCGCTGCTGCTCGGCTTCGTCGCGCTGCCCTTCGGCCTGCTGATCGCGGCGGCCATCGTGCTTGAATCGCGAGGCCCGGTGTTGTTCGCCCACACCCGTATCGGCAGGCGGAGCCGGCGCTTCCGGCTGTGGAAGTTCCGGTCGATGGTGAGCAACGCGGATGAGGTTCTCCAGGCATACCTGGACCAGCACCCCGGTTACGCCTTGGAGTGGCGCCTGGCGCACAAGCTGAGGAATGACCCGCGCGTGACCCGCGTCGGCCGGTTCCTGCGTAAAACGAGCCTCGACGAGCTGCCCCAACTCTGGAACATACTGCGCGGGGAGATGAGCCTGGTGGGACCGCGGCCCATCGTCGCGGAGGAGATCGCGAAATACGGGCCGCCCTTCTTGCTCTATTCCCAGGTGTTGCCGGGGCTCACCGGGCTGTGGCAGGTTTCCGGGCGCAACGACACGACTTACCGCGAGCGCGTCGAGCTCGACAGCAGGTACATCCGTGCCTGGACCGCGACGTTGGACCTGCGCGTGCTCCTGAAGACCGTTCGCGTGGTCCTCCGCGCCCACGGCGCTTACTGAAGCCCCGGACCTGAAGGAAAACTCCGCGTCATGGCCATCGAGGACATGGCTAGGCCCCGCCTCACAAAGGGTCCTTTCGGGGACAACGCCGAAGCCAGTTGGTGGCGAATTCGGGACAGAGGCCTTCGAGAAGGTCGGAACAACCGCGGACTCGCCCGACCCACAATTGCCTTTTGACAGACTACAAGGACTACAAGTAATAGCCGAGGCCAGAAAAGATCATACGGGGCGAGCCATTCTGGACGCTGTACACTTCGAGCCAGTGATTCTCATAAGCGTCGCCTCGCAAAACGACATCCGGTTTCCCGTCGCCATCGACATCGGTTAGATCAAGGAGCGACCATGTCGTGACCAGGGGCACATCTGCATCGGTTCTCTGGAACGGTAACTCCCGCAGAACGACTACCTGTGAGTCTCTGCCGATCATCACAATTACCTGGCAGAGCGTAACGATCGATCCGACGAGGCGATCATTATAACCTTCCGCCAGAGACAACCCTGGGGGTCGCGATTTCCAAACGGTGAAGAAAGTCCGCCTATCTTCGGCAGCGGGCAAGCCGAGCCGCCGCAATTCGCGAATAAGAGTCGCGCGGACTTCCGAAGGGGGCTGTCCGTACTGCTGGCACGCTTTCTTTCGTTCAGTCTCACTCCATCCACAATGAAAATGCGCGATGACGTCAATACCGGTTCCGGGGAGCCTTAGGTTTCTTATGTCGCAGCTATCGTCGGGGCCATTTCCGAATGGCGATTCGCCACAGTAATGCGCCTTGAGAAAAGATCTGATCTTTTGGCAGCCAGCACTATTGCAGGCGGGACGGTGTGGGTCTGCTTCGGCCTGTCCCGTGACTCGCAGGCCAAGAATGAGGAGCGGCGTTAGCGCTGCGACAAGGGCAGTCTTGAGGGCCCAAGCCTTGTGAATATGCGCCATCGCTGGATGATAGCTCTTCTATCTCTTCTCATTCAAGCCAATGACGGTACCGTCGCAGGGGACGGCGACGTCGTCCTCGAAGGCCTGTCGGAAAGCCCAGAGTTGCTCATCTTCCCCATTTGCGTCGACCGTGATCTCCTCGATGAGTCTATCCAGGCTTGCAGCATCAAAGCCGCCGGGTGTTCTCTTATTCATGAGTGCTCTCTCCGCCGGTCTCCCCAGCGGGCCTTGGCACGCTCCGGAAACGACGGCTGCTTTTTCGGCCCGGAGCTCGTGGCCACGGCCTCAAATCCGGACATGAAGCCGGTCTTGCAGTAGCGGCCGGCTCGCACGCGACGCACGGTTTCCTCCCACTCGGCGGCGAGTCCCGCCCAACGCATGTCCGCGGCTGCCTTCTTGTTAGCCAACACCTCTCAGTCAGTTTGCCACGGCTGGTGGCCGAATTCATTCTCCACCCGTCACCATCCGGCCGGGGGGCCATGCCGGACTGCGCCGGCATCCGAGGGCTGCCCGGACAGTCCGTATGTCGAGAAACATCCTCTGCGGGCCGCCCTCTGCCGCACCCTCGATGGGCACGAACCCATATCGTGCGTGCCAACCGACCCGGTCGCGATACGCGTCAGCGACAATGCAGCGGCAACCAACCTCATCGGCGACGCGCAAGCTGATGCGGAATGCTTCAGAGATCAATGCGTGCCCGAGTCCTCGGCCGGCAAACCGGCGGTCCACTGCCAGGCGGGCCAACATGACGAGCGGCAAATCGTAGGGTGGCAAGCCGCGTACACACTTTCTGGGGAACATATCGCGCCGAACGCTTGCGGTCGCAAGCGTAAAATAGCCCAGCATCGCCCGTGGAGCAGACTCGTCGACGGCCACATAGCTGACGCCGATCGAGATCTTCTCCCGATTCGTCCAGGCGTGGTGTTTGAGGTAGTTGTTCAGAGCCGCGTCTCCACAGTCGAAGCTGTCCAACTCGTCTTGCTCTTCAAGGCGGCGAATGACAAGGGCCATTCAGTCCCGCATGGCCCGAATCAGGGCCTCGGTGGGCGGGTCCGCTTTCGGTGCGGATGCGAGCCGCGCAAGACTCTCCAGTTCGCGCTCCGTCCACTGGATCTCTGTGCGCGGTGGGGCAACGTCCGGGGCTACCCGTTCCAAACGAGGGAACATGAGCACCTGACGTTCGCCACTCACGCTTTCGCTGAGAATCCGGCGTCCCAGCTTCCGCTCCGACAAACAGGGCCAGAGCGTCGGACAGAAAGTCGGTGTTGCCAGTGAGCTGCAACTCCTCTTTGAGCACGCGCATGGCGTGGTCCTCCGCGGGCGCAAGGTCCGCCTGGAACTTCGCCTTGCGCGCGCGTTGGCCCGGCGCAGACTGGATTCTCTTGCTCTTGGTCTTCAACGCCATGATGTCTTTTCCATGCCGGTCGGCCCCACGAGCGTGTATGCGGCAAGAAGGCTTAATTGGCTACCCGCCGCGCAATCGGCTATTATTGGGCTACTACGCCATCAGGAGACTGGACATGTTGACCCTCGATCCCAGTAGATTGGCCAACCTGGCGATCCCGATCGGAACCGGCTGGCTTCTCGGCGCGTGTATGGAGGCACGTGGAAAGCAGGACCTCTGGATCAGACAGAAGCCTGGAGTCCTGGAAGTATTGCGGGAACAGGCGATCATCCAAAGTGCCGAATCGTCGAATCGAATCGAGGGCGTCACCGTCGCGGCGAACAGGTTGCGCCCTCTTGTGATTGGAAGGGCCAGGCCGCGCGACCGCTCGGAGGAGGAACTGGCCGGATATCGGGCTGCGCTGGATTGGATCTTCTCGCGAAAGAACCGGGTTGCGGTCACTCCCGATGTGATCCGCCGCTTGCACGGTCTTGCCCAGGGCGGATCTTCGGGAGACGCCGGCGAATGGAAGAAACGCGACAACGAGATCATCGAAATCCTGCCGAGTGGGGAGCGCAGCCTTCGCTTCGTTCCAGTCTCCGCCGAGAAGACACCCGCGGCCGTCGAGATGTTGTGCCGCATGTATCGCGCCGCCAGCGATGAAGAACGTGTTCCTCCGCTCTTGATCGTGGCAACGTTCGTTCTCGACCTCCTTTGTATCCACCCCTTCCGTGACGGCAATGGCCGCGTTTCGCGGCTTGCGACTTCGTTGCTGCTTCAATCGCAAGGCTTCCAGGTATCCCGGTACATCAGCCTGGAGAGACTGATCGAAGAGAGCAAGGAGGAATACTATAGGGTGCTCAAGCTGTGTTCGCAAGGTTGGCACGAAGGCCAGAATGAGATCGTTCCGTGGTGGAACTATTCCCTGGGCACGCTGCGAGGCGCCTACAAGGAGTTCGAGCACCAGGTCGAATCGGTCGAGGCGCGGCCCGCTAAGAGCGATCTGATTCGCCAGACTGTGCTCGGCCAAGTGGAACCCTTCACGTTAGCCGACATGGCGGCGCAGTTGCCCGCGGCCAGTTCACAACTCATTAAAAAGGTCCTGGCGGAAATGAAGAAGGCTGGCCGAACTCGACTCGTGGGCCGGGGGCGCGGTGCGCGTTGGGAGGTTATCCGATGATCCATTGGAGCTCGGAAGTCTCACCGCCCAGTTTTGTTGTCGTCAGTGGCGCCCTTCGAGAGCCTGAACAGCCACTTTGGCGGGAAAAACCAATCCGCGCGCCTCAAGTGCTTACCGCATGGGACTGTTCCCAGTCCTCGAACGGCATCCCCGAATCCGAGGTCCTAGCTGATGAATGTGTCGCTCACCTCGGATATTCGCAAGGACGCAACGAACGGCTCTGTCCCTGCAACTCTGGTGTTTGAGCCGACCCGAGCACAGCAGAACGCTTGGTTTCGCGCAAGAAGGCTCGCTACGAGAAATGCACGTAAGTGATTGGAAAGATTGGTCGGGGCGAGTGGATTCGAACCACCGACCTCCTGGTCCAGAACCAGGATGACCAAGAAAATCAATAACTTAGACGTGGGCATAGTCGATGAGATGGGTTGCGACAGATTGTTCCAGCTCAAGAACTTGCCCGCGGCATCGATCAGAATCCGTTGCGCTGTGTCGGCGGCTCCTGGGCGAAGCTCAAGAAACACAGCCCCAGCCGAGCCGATCTGCCGCGGCGCTTGCTGGCACGTGGCCCTGTCCTCGATGTGCCGGCCCCATGATCGTCATCCCGCGATTGTCCGCTGAGCAGATCCGGCGACGCTGCGCCGAGGGGGAAAGCTTCATTGACAGCTCGCAGGCTACTCCGGGACCGGGCCGCGTCCGAGCGCCCATCAGCGCGAACCGCCGACGTGTGCCCGCGCTCGATCACAACCAGCCGCACCACGCCTCACGCGGCCAGAATGTTGATCCGAGGCCTTCCGCGACCGGAATCCGAAGTCCCCGATCAGTCCGCCACCGCGCCGACCCGACACCCTCCGCAGTACCCAAAAGCCACCCAAACCCCATAGGTGCCGCGCCCGCCGCAACCGCCCGCCGCTCAGTTGAAACGGCCCTATCGAAACTGCCCGGGCGCCGGTACCGAGCCCCCGCTCCGAACTTGATTGCGCCGGGGCAGTCCCAATAGGGACCTATCGTTTTATCGGGTGTCCGGAAGCGTCGGCCTGCCGGTTGCGAATAGTGGAATGCTGTTGGTGGCCAGGGCGGAATCGAACCGCCGCCAACTTTCTTGGCCTGCGGAAAACCACTCTTATCTAATTGAAAGTAAACACGTTAAGGCGATTTTGTAGGTTGAAAGACCGGGTCTTAACGCAACCAAATGCAACCATCGGCTCGCTTCGGATTGCTCATGGCGATCTCGATGGATGCGCCGCATGAGATTGCGCCATCACCGCAGGGCCCCGAGCCTCTCCAATACCGCCGCGTCTACCCAAACCGTCCCGCTGATCTTGTTGTCGAATCTCAGGGATGGCTTCCGAGAGATCTCGATCTCAAGCAGCCGTGTCCGCTCCGCTACCCGGAACGCCTGCTCGACTTCTCTCCATGGGTGGGTCCCGGTCAGTCGCTCGGTGGTTATGTCCAGGCGCTGCGGATCCTCCGCATCCACGATCCGGAAGCCAACCCCCTCGTCGGTTGTGACCGCTTCGGTGTGCATCAGCGCCCGGAATCGGTACATGCCCGGCTCGACGACAGCCATCTGCGAAACGTGGTGATAGGATACGTTCTCTTTCCCCTCAAACCGAACCCGCAGCGACCACTTTCCCGAAGCGGCCGCCCCGGAGTCTCTGGACGCCTGCACACCCTCTGCCGGCGTAATCCGCCAATCGAAAATGGTGCCCGCGGGCTCCCGCTCGAAGCCTCCGTTGAATAGCCAGTTCGAGGCCCGGTAACCCCGTTCGCGGGAAGCTGTGTGAGCGGCCCACGCTCCTGCCGCCGTCTCGTACTGGCCGGACCTTAGCAGATACCTCACGTATTCGTCGGCCAGCCGGTCGTCCGCGAAAGACCGGCCCTCAACCCAGTTCCAGCCCGCCTGCACCTGCTCCGGAGACCCTTTCGCGACCAGGTGCCGGAAATACGACTGTGCCGCCCGCTCGCTGTCCGGCAGGCCTGCTCGCAACACTTCTTCCTGCGTGACCCCCATCCGGTCGTACGAGCTGAAAATGGTTTCGTCATACCCCCAGACCATCCTCAAAACCCGCGCCGTGTACGGGAGCGCACGCCTGGGCTCAGTGGTGCGGAAATGGTAATTCGCCGCCCGCATTAGCACCGGCGGCAGATTCGGCCCCAACTCCAGCGCCCGGTTGACGCAGTACCCGGCCTTCTCGATCTGGCCAGCTGCCAACAACGCTTCTCCCAGGTCGCACCAGCGGTACGGTGAGCCCATGTCCCTTCCCAGCGCGGCTTCGAACGCCTCCACTGCCCCGCCAGGTCCCTCCAGCTTCCCAGCCAGGAGCCGCTCGTAGCCCTGCCGCGGGAGCGCAATCTCGCTCGATATCAGCCACGTGCCAGACAGACTCTGGGGCGGGTCGCCCCCCCGAGATGGAGTCTCGTACAGGATTCCAGCAACCGAAACCACACCCGCCACTAGAGCGAGTACCACCACAAATGCGGGTATCAACTCTCTTCCGCTGCTAGTACTCACATTCATATCCTAAGGCCCTGTTATTAAGGAAATCTCATTGACATATGCCATACACATGATACACCATTGTGATTCGTCTCGGATAGGCTCGGGTGTTCCCCTGAGACTCTTAGGGGGGTGAATACCCGGGCCGGGGTAAGCCGCCCTCATCAGCCGGGTGGCGTTAGAATGAGCCCTCCACTTGGGACTCAAAGGGCGGCAGCTTGCCGAAAGACAGCGCGGCCAGGTGCCGTGACACCGAGGGATTCATGCTCCAGTTAGACACCATAATTTCACTGCCCGGCTCGGACGCTTCTGCCGTGCGTTGGTTTGCCCTCCAGGTCAAATCGCGGCATGAGGCAATCGCCGCCGCCATTCTAGAGAACAAGGGCTACGACAAGTTTCTCCCCCTGTGCCGCTCTCGCCGCCTGTGGTCAGACCGCATCGTGCACCTCGATCTGCCCCTCTTCCCCGGCTACGTCTTCTGCCGGTTCGATCCCGGCGATCGGAGCGTCCCGATTTTGACCACCCCCGGCGTGGTCCGAATCGTCGGCATCGGCGGCCACGCGGTCCCTGTGGATGACGCTGAGATCGCCGCCATCCAGTCCATCATCAAGTCGGGACTCGCCGCCGAGCCCTGGCCCTACCTCCAGCTCGGCAACATCGTTCGCATCCAGTACGGCGCGCTCTCTGGCCTGGAAGGCCTCCTGGTCGAAAAGAAGAAGCGCCACCGTCTGGTCGTCTCCATCACGATTCTCCAGCGTTCCGTCGCTGTCGAGATTGACAGCGCCTGGGTCACACCAGTGCGTACCACGCGGCGTTCCGGAGTGCCCGCATTGCTTGCCAGTTCACCCGCCACGCCTTAGCCCGTTCCTTTTCGTACTGCCCACTGGTCGTGGGAAGGACCGCCCAATGGTCGTATTCAAACGCAAGACTCGAACGCTCAGCCTCAGGCTCTCCGAAGAAGAGTATGAGCGCCTCAGGCAGAACTCTCTCGCTCAAGGATCCCGCAGCGTCTCCGATTGCGTCCGCGAGGTGCTGTCCCGTTTCTCCGGCGGCGAGCCCGCCTCGCCCTCCAATGGCCTTGAAAGAAGAATGCGGAAACTCGACTCCGAAGTGCAGGTGCTGAGTCGCGAACTCGATCGCCTCCGCCACATCGTCGGGATCGAGGGCCCCACCGCGCCCCGCTAGGCTCTCTAAACCATGTCCCTAACTCGCCTCGGCTCCCTTGTGCTCGCGACTACTCTCGCAGGCTTCGCGCTGCAAGCCCCCTCGCCGCCTGCCAAGCCCGACCCCTCCGAGCAGCTCCGCTCCACCTACGTGCTCGGCCCCGAAGACCAGATCGCCATCCGCGCCCTCGAGGCCGAGGAAATCAGCGACAAGCCCATCCGCATCGACATGAGCGGCAACATCCGCCTCCCCATGGTCGGCCGCATCCACGCTGCCGGCCTCACCCTCGAGCAGTTCGAGGCCCAGGTCTCCGCCCGCCTGAAAACCTACATCAACGATCCCGAGGTCTCCGTTTCCATCGTCGAGTTCCGCAGCCAGCCCATCTCGGTCATCGGTTCGGTCAGGAATCCCGGCGTCCATCAGCTCCAGGGCCGCAAAACCCTCGTCGAGATCCTGTCCCTCGCCGGTGGCCTCGCTCCCGACGCCGGCCACAGCGTCAAGATCACACGCCTCCTTGAGTGGGGCCGCATCCCCCTCCCCGGCGCCGCCGACGACTCCTCCGGTCAGTTCAGCGTCGCCCAGGTCAGTCTCCGCGGCATCATGGAAGCCAAGGCCCCTGAGCAGAACATCCTGGTCCGCCCTCATGACGTCATCTCCGTCCCCCGCGCAGAGATGGTCTACGTCATCGGCCAGGTCCAGCGCTCCGGCGGCTTCATCCTCAACGAGCGCGAAAACCTCTCCGTGCTCAAAGCCCTCTCCCTCGCCGGCGGCCTCGACCATACCGCCTCTCCTAAGAACGCCCGCATCCTCCGTGCCGCCTCCGGCGCTTCCAGCCGCCTGGAGATCCCTGTGGACTTGAAAAAGATCCTCTCCGGCCAGACCAACGACGTTCCCCTGCAGCCCGAGGATATCCTCTTTGTCCCTTCTAACCTCCCCAAGAAGGCCCTCGTCCGCGCCGTGGAGACCGCCGTTCAGATGGGCACCGGCCTCGTCATCTGGCGCCGTTAACCACCACAAACTATAGGCGAAACATGAACCAACTCCCACCCCCTGGCGATCCCGCCCCTAAGGAACTCGAACCACGTTTTGCGCCGGCTGGCCCCCCGCCGGCCCGCCCTGGCTACTTCGAACCGCCCGATCAGGACTCCGACCAGACCGCTCCCGGCGGCCCCATCGAGTACTGGCACATGCTCCGCCGCCGCAAAGGCACTCTTGTCCTGATCGCATTCCTCGGCGCCCTCGCCGGCTTCCTCCTCACCCTTCCCCAGACCCCTGTCTATCAGGCCCGCCTCTCGCTCGAGATCCAGAGTCTCAACGAGAACTTCCTCAACATGCGGGACGTCAACCCCACCGAGTCCGGCAGCAGTTCCTACTACCCCGAGTACGACATCCAGACCCAGGTCCGCATCATCCAGAGCCGCTCCCTCATCGAGCGCGTGATTAAGAAGCTCGATCTCGACAACCGCCCCCTCATCATCAACGAATCCCGCCTCTCCGCCTGGCGCAAGGCCCTGGGCCTGCCCGCTCCCAAACCCGTTTCCGTGCGCGAGGACGCCATTGCCATGGCCGCCGGTAACCTCTCGGTTCACGCCCAGGCCAACACCCGCCTCATCGACGTCCTCTGCGACTCCACCAGCCCCAACCTCGCCGCCGACTTTGTCAACACCCTCGCCAACGAGTTCATCGACCAGAACCTCGAAGGCCGCTGGCAAACCACCCAGCGCACCGGCGAGTGGCTCGGCCGCCAGATGGAAGAGCTCAAAATCAAGCTCGAGAAGTCCGAAGAGGCCCTCCAGGCCTACGCCCGCGCCACCGGCCTCCTGTTCACCTCCGAGAAGGACAACCTCACCGAGCAGAAGCTCCGCCAGCTCCAGGAAGAGCTCAGCAAAGCCCAGGCCGACCGCGTCGCCAAGCAGTCTAAGTACGAACTGGCCTCCACTTCCGCACCCGACTCCCTCCCCGAAGTCCTCGACGACGGCTCTCTCAGGGATCTCCAGGCCAAGCTCACCGACCTTCGCCGCCAGCTTGCCGAACTCTCCTCCACGTACACCCCCGCCCACTTCAAGGTCAGGAAGGTTCAGGCCCAGATTGCCACTCTCGAATCCGCCCTCGAGAAGGAGCGCGGCAACGTCATTCGCCGCATCCGCAACGATTTCCAAACCGCCACCCGCCGCGAAAAACTCCTCGTCGCCGACTACGCCACTCAGGCCCGTCTCTTCTCCGGGCAGGCCGCCCTAGTCTCCCACTACAACATCCTCAAGCGCGAGGTCGATACCAACCGCCAGCTCTACGACAACATGCTCCAGCGCGTCAAAGAGGCCGGCATCGCCTCCGCCCTCCGCGCCTCCAACATCCGCGTCGTCGATGCTGCCCAGGTCCCCAGAGCCCCATACAAGCCTTCCCCCTTCATGAACTCCGCCCTCGGCTTCCTCGGCGGCCTCTTTCTGGGCGTGGTCTTCATCGTCATGCGTGAGCGCGCCGACCGCAGTATCCAGGAGCCCGGCGAGTCCCAGTTCTTCCTCAACCTCTCCGAGCTCGGCATCATCCCCTCCTCCGGTTCCGATCCCACTCGGAAACGCCACCTCCTGCCCGCCCACCGCCCGGACTCCGCCTCCCCCGACCAGCTTGCCCTCGTCACTCGCGACCGCAAGCCTTCCGTCATGGCCGAGTCCTTCCGCGCCGTTCTCACCTCCATCCTTTTCTGCTCCCGGGACGGCAGCCGCCCCCACGTCCTCGTGCTCGCCAGCGCCAACCCCAGGGAAGGCAAGACCACCGTCGCCAGCAATCTCGCCATCGCCCTCACCGAGATCAACCAGCGCGTCCTCCTCATCGATGGCGACATGCGCCGGCCTCGCATCCACGAGATCTTCGACCTCGAGAACAAATCCGGCCTGGGCGATCTCCTGCGCGAGCCCGCCTCCCTCGACGGCCGCCCCATCGCCGAGATCCGCGAGACCTCCATCCCCAACCTCTTCGTTCTCCCCGCCGGCTCGCCCGCCGCCGTCTCCAGTCTCGTTTACTCCAACCGCCTTCCGGAGCTTATCGCGCGCGTCCGCCAGGACTTCGACACCATCCTCATCGATACCCCGCCCATGCTCCAGATGGCCGACGCCCGCGTCATCGGCCGCTGCGCCGACGCGGTCATCCTCGTAGTCCGTGCCAACCAGACCACTCGCGACGCCGCCCGGATGGCCCGCCAACGCCTCGCCGACGACGGCACCCATGTCCTCGGCACCATCCTGAACGACTGGAACCCCAGGCACACCACCTCTTACGGCTACTACAAGTACTACGACCACTACCACCACTACTACGGCGACAAGCACTCCGACTAGTTATTCGCGTCCATTCGCGTTCCTTCGCGGCTCATGCTCCGCCTGACCGCCATCTCCGCCGCACTCGCCTGGGCCGTCTTCCAGGCCGGCGGAGTAGTCCCCTTCCACTGGCGAATCGCCACCTTGGCCATCGCCCTGGTCGCACTCTTCTCCCTCCGCACCCCCGGCCTGGCCAAGCCGCTCCTCTGGCCCACGCTCTTGTTCCCCGCCTACGCCCTCTTCCAGTTGCTCCCGCTCCCGCTGGCCGTTCTCCGCCTGATCTCCCCCGCCCGCGCCGCCCAACTCGAAGCCACCCAGAAACTGGTCCCCGGCATCTCCACCGCCCCCCTTTCCGTTAAACCCGCCGCCACCCTCGAGTTCTTCCTGGTGATCGCCGCCTGCACGATGCTTTTTCTGATAGTGCGGTACATCGCTGACCACGCCACCACTCGCCGACAAGCCACAAGCCACAGGCCACGAGCCAGAGGAGACGAGCCACAAGCCACAGGCTGGTTCCTGGCCGCTCCCCTCGTCATCATCGCCTCCCTCGAAGCCATCCTCGGCCTCTTCCAGTTCTATCTGAACTCCGGCCAGATTCCCTCCCATGGCACCTACGTCAATCGCAATCATTTCGCCGGCCTGCTCGAGATGGCGCTCCCCTTCGCCCTCATGTACTCCGTGGCGGTGCTGCGCCGCAACCGTTCCCGATGGTCCAGCCCACTCCGCCCCGCTCTCGTCGCCTGCGCCGGGTGCTCCGTCGCCGCCCTGCTGCTCCTGGGGACTATCCACTCCCTCTCCCGCATGGGCTTCGTCTGCGCCGTCTTCTCCGTTCTCCTTTGCGGAGTCTTCTCCGTCTCGGGGGTGAAGAGGCTCGTCCCGGTCGCCGCCCTCGGCCTCCTGCTCTTCGTCTTCCTGCCCTCCGACCAGCTCATCGAGCGCTTCGGTTCCCTCGACTTCTCCGACGGCCTCACCCGCCAGGACCGCCTCGAACTCTGGCGCGAGACCCTCCCCCTCATCGCCGCCTACCCCGTCTTCGGCTGCGGCCTCGGCGGCTACGAATCCGCCTTCATGCCGCACAAAATCTCCGGCCCGCTCGTCACCGATGACTACGCCCACAACGACTATCTGCAATCCCTGGCCGAGCTGGGCCTCGCCGGCTTCACCATCATTGCCGTGCTGATCGCCGCCGTTCTCTTCCAGGCCATCCGCGCCGCCATCCGCCACGCTGCCCCCGACGGCCGCGCCCTAGCCACAGCCTGCGTTGCCTCCATCGCCGCCATCCTGCTTCACAGTGTCGTCGACTTCAACCTCTACATCCCCGCCAACGCCCTCGTCCTGGCCTGGGTTTCCGCCATCGCCAGCGCGGCCATGTTCTCCTCCCCCTCCATCCCGGCCGCGCACGCTCCAGTACCCCAGGTACTAGAAACCACTTGCGAAACCGTAACTGCCGCAAAATTTCATATGCGTCGCGCATGTTTCCGGTGTATGATATGAATTCAAGGAGCCCTCGATGTTCCGACCTTTGCTGCTTGTCTGCGTGATCGTTTTCGCCCTTTCTGCCCAACCGGTCGCCACCCTGACCACCGGCGGTTATGTCAAGGTCAACGGAACCGTGATCCCGACCACCGCCGCCCCCAACTGGCCGCTGGCCGCGAGTGACGAGATCGTGACTGCCGAGGATGTCGCCGTGATCACCTTCCCCGACGGCGTCCGTGTCACGCTGGCCAAGAGCACGCGCGTGACGCTCCGCGTCTGCGATCGCTGTGTGGTCCAACTGTATGTAGGCGCGGTCACTTACAAGATGCCCGTGTCTTCCAAGCTCCAGGTCTGTGCCTTGGGACACCCCATCAAGCCCGCGCCCGAGACCGAGGGCAGCGTATCCATTGGTGCGAACGGAGAGGTGTTTGTGCAGGTCGTAGGCCAAGCCCAGGTCGAGGCCGGCAAGGGCCAATGCGCTTGCGAGGCTGGCGCCCCCTGGCTCGGCAGCCATAAAACGGCCGTCGTCATCATCGCCGGCGCCGCCGCCGCCGCCACCGTGGCCGCCATAGCCGTCACCCGGCCCGGCGCCCGCAGCCCCAGCACCCCGTAAAGACCAACGGAACGGCCGCGGCGGACCAAACCTAAAGCTGGGACGCCGCCCGCTTCCATTCCGCTTTCGGCTTCTGGAAGTTCACCAGTAGAGCCATCTTCATCCTGGAAGCGCGCAGGTAGTTGATGCACTGCGCCAGGTGTCCGTCAGAGACCAGAATCTCTGATTCACGTTCATTCGCGGCTATTCTTCTCTCCGCTGATCTGCTACCGCGAGTTCCTGACGGCTGTCAACCCAAGCGCCCCGGCCGCCACGAAGTTGACCACCGTCCCCGTCTTGTACGTCTCGGGATTCCGGCGCGCGAGCATCGCCTGCACTGCCAGCATGCCCCCGGCCGCGACCGACTTGAACGCCGCCGCTCTGGCCCCGCTGAATTCCCCTCGAGAGTTCCGCAGCAGCGGATTCAGCTCCACCCGCCCCATCGAGCTGTGCGCATCGCAGAGGCTCGTCGCCGCCAGCGCCACCGCCGAGATAATCCACTGCTTCTTCCAGTTGCTCTTCCGCACCGGCTGGGCGCCAAAACACGCGCCCGCCAGCACCACAACCAGCACCACCCGAATCAGTTTCGACATCGTTGTCCCCCAAACAACGCATCGACCCGAACGGGCGAACTTTGATCGAAACGAGAGAATTGCTGGGCAACTTGTTGATGTGGGGCATGCTTCAGCTTGTCCGCGATGGTCCCTGCCGAGCCGCGACCGTCAGGGAGCGGACCGCACGCCGCGAAGGAACGCGAATTCGTGGCGCACGCTTCAGCGTGCCGCGTCGGCTCTCCAGCCGACGCCTGGGGTTCTCATCTGTAGTGACCCAATCCAACCGGCGCCGAGCATCCTCAGACTCGGATGCGTCATCACTCATCCGGCTGTTTTCCATTCGCGTTCATTCGCGTTCATTCGCGGCTGTCGTCGTTTCACACCGTCCACGATCCTCAGGAGCTCCGCCTTTTCAGATCCTGCTCGATGCACTCCACCAGCGACAGCCGCGGCGGTTCGAACCTTGGCTCCGGGGTGATCTTCCCAGTGCTCTTGCACTCGATGACCAGCGGCTTTTTCTTCCCGTGCTTCCTCTCTTTGTCCTTCAAGTTCTCCCCCGCCAACGCACAATGGACTCGATGCTCTTCTCGGCGCGGACTCTCGGCCGTCAGTTCCTTCTCAAATGAGACTTAAGCACCGGGTCGTAATCCTCCGGCGAAACATGGCAGTTCCCAGCCCCATTTCTGCGGATCTGCTCCGCCGCCTGCGTATTCGCCCGCGCGTGCGCCTCCTGCACGCTGAGCTTCCCGCTCAGGACCGCTCCGTCGCTCGCGTACACGTTCCCTTCACTCCGTTCCGTGCGTCTCGACCCTCTGTAGAGAACACCGGTGGGGCGGACCCCCGGGTCCGCGGCCCAGCCCCTGCTCGGCCTCTTTGGCGCGGCGCAGGCCTCCCACGCAGCCTGGCGGCCCCCCTGGCGCATGAATCCCTGCTACGCCAGCGTAACGCCTCGCGGTGCCAATTCAGCCTTCAGCCAGCCGTACACCCGCGCAATCTCCGCGTCCAAGAGCGCGCTGTCGTACGACAGGAGAGCCGCTATTGTGCCGTGATAAGGACACTCCCCATCGGTGAACCTGCCAACCCACGGCAGATCCACGGCTGCCAATGCCCCGCTAACCTCAGCCACGTAGCGGGAACTGTTGACCCACAGGTTGAGGTGATCCGTGGCTCGACGGCTGGCCAGGAAATACCATGTGTCCAGGGACAGCGCCGATGGGTGGTGTGCGTATCTCTGCGTTCCACCAAACACATCGCTCGCAAAGTAAACCGGACCAGCGGCTATAGCATGGTAGGTCGCGTATCCGCCGGACTGCAGCATCGCGTATACCGCCGGATCAGATGGCACTTTCGCCACCGCCACCAGCGTCCTTCCCGCTCCATGGAGCGTCATGGAACACAAACCGTAGTCGTCCACCCCGTCGAACACTGCCCCCGCCTGCGTCAGTGTCGGGTCGTTCGCATCCACGCCGCCCGTGCTGCCGAGTTGCAGTGTGTTGCCGTGCCCGCTCAGGTCGGGGATCGTCTGGAGGTCCAGGTTGTCCTGCGCCAGGAGCCAGTACGAGGCCAGACCCGCGCGCGGCAGTCCCCTGGTGCTCTCCGGGCTCATCAATCTCCCCGTGCGGCAGATCATCTCACTGTGCCCCGGTGATGTACAGCGTTCCGGCCGCCGCGGCCTGGATCACCGCAAGGTTGTCGTCCGGGAGGCAGGCGAAGTACTCCGGAACGCCCGCCGGCAGAAGCAGGCTGTTCGCGTCCGCCGCCGGCGCCGGCCGCCCGATCGCGATGTGGCAATCGCTCGTCGCCACCAGCCGCACCACCCCCGCGCCCAACGCCCCGCTCGCCGCCGAGGCCGGCCCGATCGCCAAGGTTTGCGTCGCGCCAGCGCGAATCACCGGCAGCGCCCCCAATTCATACAGTTTCGTGAGATAGTTCATCATCGCCCCATCCTAAGATGGGTGAGCCCGTCCGCCGCCCCCTTCCGGCTCCCAACTCGCTGATGCGGCACGAATAATATTCCTGGCGCCCCCGTGACACCGAGGATTCGTTTCACAGTTTGCGGCTCTGCGCAAGAATCTGGAGAAGTGGGCAATTAGCGGAGACTTGACCGTGGGGATCGTCTTGGACGTTTTCAGAGCGTGCCGGGCCGGCTTGGGTCGGCACTGTGCCCCGAAGCTTGGAAACCACCGGGCCTCTGAGGACTCGACGTTCTGCGTCGGGCGTGCATGGAACGGGCCCGATCAATGGACGTCACGAGCTGATTCGATGAGGGTTGTCTGTGCCTGACCTTCTCAGGGTGGCCGCTCGACCGCTCCAGAGTCGGAGTGAACCGGGACCACGCCCCGGGAGACGGGCTCACCTTCCCGCAATAGGCTTTTCGCCCAGTCCGCCGGTGGGGCGCTGCACCGGCCGGTCGATCAACGTCGGCCGTAATCACGCTCAAAGAACCGCCGAAAGGCCCGGAAACATTGGCGATGACGCACCTCCGCAGCCCTCAACTCGAGAACGGCCCCGGAGGCGCTGTGAAGAGAAACCCAGCGAAACCGCGCTGCCTTACAGATTCCTGCTCAGGGCCGGCGGTTCTATAGGTCCGCCAAACGGAATTTGGGGGAGTCTGAGTGTCTTGTTATCATCAATATCTGACTGTAACGCGATCATGCATCCGGCCAGCTCCGCCAACCGCTTCGATAGGCCCGTTCGTAAGTCAATCACATCCCCTAAACGTCAACTGGTTCGTTGGCGCACGACTCGGAATTTGGCGCTATGTGCGTTGGGACCCCAGCCGCCCGCCACATCTGAAGTCCGGATTTGAGGACGGCTCTGGATTCAAATGATAAGGCAAAACATCCTTGCCAACCTGATAGCTCGCGCCTGGAGCGTCATCTCCATCTATCTGTTTGTTCCTCTCTATCTCAAGTTCCTCGGGATCGAGGCATACGGGGTTGTCGGGTTCTACTCAACATTGCTGGGCGTCCTTGCTTTCGCGGACATGGGATTCACGGCCGCCCTGAACCGGGAGATGGCCCGGCTTTCCGTGCGCAGAGACTCTGCCGCAGAAATGGGAGACTTGCTGCGCACGTACGAATCGACGTATCTTTGCACTTCTTCCGCCTTAGCCGTCATTATTTGGGCCTTGGCTCCAGTAATTGCCACGCACTGGCTGCGCTCCAGGGTTTTGCAGCCGCACGAAATGGCCACAGCCATCCGATTAATGGGAGTTGCCATCGCTCTTCAGTTACCTTCTGGACTTTATATTGGCGGGCTAATGGGCCTACAGAGACAAGTCCGGGCGAATTCCGTAGGGGTTGCGACCGGTCTATTCAGGGGACTTGGGGCGGTTCTGGTATTGTGGCTTTTCTCTCCGACGATTTTCGCCTTCGCCTTGTGGCAATTGATCTCCAACGTTATCTATTGCTCAGCCGCTCGTCTCAGTCTCTGGCGCGCCCTGCCATCCATCCCAGACCAATCCCAGCCGCATTTCCGGTGGCAGGTGTTCCGCAACACGTGGCGTTATGCAGCGGGCATGGCCGGCATGGCGGTTGTTTCCGCGCTCTTGACCCAGGCCGACAAACTGGCAGTTAGCAAGATGCTCTCGCTGGAGATGCTCGGATATTATACGCTTGCCGGCGCTCTCGCCTCGGCTCCGCTGGTGCTGGCTGGCCCCATCGTTTTGGCCGTATTTCCGCGTCTCACGGCACTGGTTGCCTCAGAGGACTCCAACGGTCTTACGCGGCTTTACCATCGGACGTCCGCACTGGTGGCCGTTGCCACTATTCCGGCAGGGATGACCCTTGTGTTGTTTGGGGGTGACTTTATCCGCTCCTGGACGGGTTCGGCCCTCGCCGCGGAACGTGCGGGAGTAGCTGCTTCCTTTCTGCTCGGAGGTCAACTGCTGCAGGCCATTGAGGTTGTTCCGTCCTATGTTGCTCTTGCTCATGGCCACGTCACGTTGAACCTACAGGTTAACATTGCCTCGGTTCTCTTGATTATACCCCTGTTGCTTTTCCTGATTATGAAATATGGCATTGTGGGCGCTGGCTCTTCGTGGTTGATCATGAGCCTCTGCACCGTGCCGCCTTTCATATATTTGCTCCACCGTCGCTTCCTGCCCGGTGAACTTCAGGAATGGGTACTGCGGGATATGCTTCGCCCTTTGCTCGCTGCCCTCCCTGTAATTCTATTGGCTCGCTTGTTCTTCCCTGTACCCTCATCGCGGCTGCTTACCTTGGGCCTAATCGGCTTGGTGTGGAGCATGTCTGCAGTTGCGGCGGGATGCGCCATACCGGAATTGCGCGTCGAGTTCATCGAGAAGACTCGAAGACTAATTCGGGGGTCTCATACCCACGGATGAATGTGGAGGGGCTTCCGCGCCCGGGGAATTACGGAGTTGCAGCTTGAGACTGCCGCAGGATATGATCCACGCACTTTGCTACGGGGGCCGGGGAGGGAGTGGAGGGTACATACGATATCTCAACGGGGTGCTCGGCACTCCTGCGGGACCCTCCGGCGTCCGCGTATCTCTGGTGTGCAGTCCCTCACTGCCGGAAGAACTCGGGCCATTGGATCCCGCCGTCCGCGTCATCACCGTGCCCTCCCTCAAGAACGCCATCTCGGCGCAGTTGTGGGAGCGGATGCAGTTCAGTAGATTCGTGCGCGAACTGCGGCCGGACGTTTTGTTCTATGCGTCGGGCAGCCTCGGGTCTTTTCCAGGCGGCGTGCCGGTGGTGGCGGCATGCCACAACCTTCTGTATTTCGACGACAAGGAGTACCGGAAATACCGGTATTCCAAGGTTTGGTGGAGAAACTTGCGGAGAATGCGCAGCCGGCATCGTGCGCTCTATCCCAAGGCCGCAGGGATCATCTTCTCCTCGCCGTATTCGCAGGAACTCGCAGTACGCCAGGTTCCTGGCATCAGGCGGTGGACCGTTATTCCCAACGGCGTTGAAGCGGACTTCCTCGCGGACAGTCCCACGCCAACCATTGACCGGCCGCCACGCAACCTTCTATACGTATCAACCGTGAACATGTACAAGCACCAGTGGAACGTGGTGAAAGCCATCAAGCAGTTGCGCGAGTCCACTGGTGTGGATTATCAGCTCTGGCTGGCCGGAAGCGCCGATGAACTGGGCAGGAGGGCGCTTCAGCGCGTTCTCGAGCGGGAGCGCGCCAGCACATTTACGCACTGGATGGGCGAAGTCAGCCACGATACCATGCCTTCTCTGCACCGGAAAGCCGACATTTTCGTGTTTGCCTCCTCCTGTGAAGCGTCATCCATCACGCTGCTCGAAGCAATGGCATCGGGGCTCCCGGTGGCCTGCTCGAACCGGACCGGGCTACCCGACGTGTTACGCGATGCCGGGGAGTACTTCGATCCCGAGGATTCCACTCAGATTGCCTCCGCGGTCGCGCGGCTTTGTGCCGACGGGGTAATGCGGCGGCAGTGCGCGGAACGTGCCATGCGCTATGCGCGCCAGCACACATGGTCCCGGTGCGCGGAGAAGACATTCGACTTTCTGCGGGACGTCGCTGTCTCGACCCGGGAGAACCGAACCACGTGAGCCGGCCACGCCCGACCAACAACCCTTTGCGGCCAAGATCGCCGGCATCGAATCTCGCCACGGGGTGCCAGGCGGCACGCCACAGCGAAAACCATTCGAACAGGTGCGGACATCATGTTTAGTGGTAGAACCCTCCTTATCACTGGTGGAACGGGGACATTCGGCAATGCCGTCCTCCGGCGTTTCCTGGAGACGAAAATCGCCGAGATCCGAATCTTTTCGCGGGACGAGAAAAAGCAGGACGATATGCGGCGCGCGTATGCCAATCCGAAGTTGAAATTCTACATCGGCGACGTACGCAACGAGAGCAGTCTGCGCAATGCCATATCAGGAGTGGACTTCGTGTTTCATGCGGCCGCCCTCAAGCAGGTGCCTTCCTGCGAGTTCTTTCCGATGGAGGCTATTCAGACGAACGCCCTTGGCGCGGAAAATGTAATGAACGCTGCTCTGACTTGCAGGGTGAAAAACGTCATAATGCTGAGCACGGACAAAGCTGTCTACCCAATCAACGCGATGGGGATGTCCAAGGCGCTGATGGAGAAGTTGATGATCGCTAAGGCCCGAATGCACGGCGACAACGGCACGATTCTCTGCGGCACGCGGTACGGAAACGTCATGGCTTCTCGCGGATCGGTGATCCCGCTTTTCATTAGCCAGGTTCTCGAACGTAAGCCGCTCACTGTCACCGACCCGAACATGACGCGCTTCATGATGACAATCGATGACGCAGTCGACCTCGTTCTTTATGCCTTCCAAAACGGGAAGCCGGGAGACATTTTCGTCCAGAAGGCCTCGGCCGCGACTATTCTCACGCTCGCAGAAGCACTGAAGGAACTCTTCGATTCGCATTCCAAAATCCACATTACTGGTACTCGCCATGGCGAGAAGCTCCACGAAACCCTTCTTAACCGGGAAGAGATGGTAAAAGCCGAAGATCTCGGCGGGTACTACCGCGTTCCTGCCGACGTTCGCGATCTCAACTATTCGGAATATTTCAGCGAAGGCCAGACGGATGTCTCGCTGGCAGAGGAGTACACGTCGCAGAACACGCACCGTCTGGATCGGCCGGAGATGATTGAGCTCCTGCTGAAGCTGGAGTGTGTTCGACAAGCCCTCAGGAACGGTGCCGTCGCAGTATGAACGCCCTGATAACCGGCGCGAAAGGCTTTATCGGCCGAAACCTCGTGAGCCGCTTGCGCGCCCAGGGCGGATGCTATCTGCGGTTGTTCGACCTTGGCAGCGCTGCTTCCGAGTTGCGTGAGGCGCTGAGCCAAGCGGACATCGTCTACCATCTCGCTGGTGTAAACCGGCCCCAGGACCCCGAAGAATTTGCGGCCGTCAACACGGGTCTGACCCGCGATATTTGCGATATCCTGCGTGGGCAAGGGCGCACGCCGAGGATTGTCCTCTCCTCCTCGACCCAGGCCGCGATCGAGAACTCATACGGTGTCAGCAAGCGCAAGGCGGAAGAAGCGCTGGAAGCCTTCGCGGCCGAAACCGGCGCGGTCGTGCGCATCTACAGGCTGGCAAACGTGTTCGGAAAGTGGTCCCGGCCCAACTACAACTCGGTGGTCGCGTCCTTTTGCCACAATATCGCTAACGATCTTCCCATCGCAATTTCGGACCACTCCCGAAAGGTCGAACTCGTCTATATTGACGATGTGGTGGACGCATTTGTGGCCGAGTTGACGGGGGAAAACGGCGCGGTCCCCAAGTTGCCGACATGCATGATCACTTTGGGTGACCTCGCGGGCAGGATTCAAGCGCTCCACGAAATGCACACAAGTCTCCTCGCGCCGGACTTCTCCATTCGCTTCAACCAGCAACTGTTCGCCACATTTCTTTCCTACGTGCCCGATGAATGCCGCCGGCAGCAGCTTCACATTAGGGCGGATGAGCGCGGCTGCTTCGCGGAGTTCATCAAGTCCCCGCATTTCGGGCAGATCTCCATCTCCAAAACTAAGCCGGGAGTAACCCGTGGGAACCACTACCACCACACGAAGACCGAGAAATTCTTTGTGGTCCAGGGTGAGGGGATCATACGTATGCGCCACATCGAGGGTTCGCGAGTAACGGAGTACCGAGTCTGCGGCGCGGGTTTTCAGGTGATCGATATCCCGCCTGGTTTCACGCATTCGATCGAGAACGTCGGTTCCGGCGAACTGGTGACGCTCTTCTGGGCGAGCGAGATCTTCGAGCCTGACCGGCCGGACACGTACCACATGCCCGTTCTGCCTCCCGCCGAAGCCGGTGAGCGAGTTACGGCATGAAAGTCGCGACGGTTGTAGGCACGCGCCCTGAGATCATCCGGCTTTCGCGAGTCATGGCCGCTCTGGACCGCTATACCCATCACTCAATCATCCATACCGGTCAGAACTACGACTACGAACTGAACCAGATCTTCTTCGATGATCTGGAGATCCGCAAACCGGATGTCTTCTTGAACGCCGCCGCCGCCACGGCAGCCGAGACAGTTGGAATTGTGATTGCGCGATCCGACGAGGCGCTCGGCAGCCTGGCGCCGGATGCCATGCTGGTGCTCGGGGATACCAATAGTTGCCTCGCGGCGTACTCGGCGAAGCGTCGTAGGATTCCGGTCTTCCACATGGAAGCGGGTAATCGCTGCTTTGACGAGCGCGTGCCGGAAGAGATCAACCGGAAAATGGTCGATCACATCAGCGATATCAACCTGCCCTACAGCAGTATTTCGCGGGGCTACCTGCTTCGCGAGGGACTTCCGGCGGACAGGGTGATCAAGATTGGCAGCCCGATGTTCGAAGTGTTGCATCACTACCTGCCCAAGATCCATGCCTCCACTGTTCTCGCACGCCTCGGGCTCTCGCCCGGGCAGTACTTCCTGATCAGTGCGCACCGCGAGGAGAACATTGACTCACCCCAGCAGGCGCGCAAGCTGGTGGATGTGCTGTGTGAGCTGGCCGCCCGGTATGGCCTGCGGATTATCTTCTCCACCCATCCCCGGACGCGGAAGCGGCTGGAGTCTATGGGTGCCGAGCTACCGGCCGAGGTGGAGTTGCTGAAGCCACTTGGATTCACCGAGTACGTGCATCTCGAGATGCACGCGAAGGCGACGCTGTCCGACAGCGGGACCATCACAGAGGAATCCTCAATTCTGAACTTTCCTGCACTGAACATTCGCGAGGCGCACGAGCGGCCGGAGGGCATGGAGGAGGCCGCGGTCATGATGACCGGCCTCGATCCGGAGAATGTCGTCCTTGGGCTCTCCGTGCTGGAGTCACAGGGCCGGGGCGGCGAGCGCACGCTTCGGATGCCGGAGGACTACTGTGTCCCCAACGTCTCCGAGAAGGTTCTCCGGATCATTTTGAGCTATGTCGATTATGTGAACCGTGTCGTATGGCGCAAAGGCGAGTGTCGCTGACCGGAGGCCTGTAGAGGTCCGGGAAACGGTGATCCGCCGCCCGCAAGCTGCGACGGCAGAAGAAGCGCATGCGAAACACAATCTACCCCAGGGTACTGGTCGTTAGCCACCCTCCGTTCAGCGATACGAACAACACCGGCATCACATTGTCCTCGTTTTTCAAGCACTGGGATCCGGACGCACTAGCTCAACTATTCTTTCATGTCGAAGTGCCGCGCGGTCCGATGTGCGGCAGGTACTATCGAATCACCGATTTCGACGCACTTGGGAGCGTCCTGGGACGGCGGCCTTGCGGCCGCATCGTTGGCAGCGTTGACGTTGCCGGGACTGATAAGGAGAGCGGTTGTGCCCCCTCTCCCCTGCAACAGCGGGTGTACGACTTCCCCAGGAGCCCGAGCGTGATGCTGCTGCGGGATGCGATATGGCGGGCGGCTCGCTGGCGAACCCGCGAGCTGAGTGCCTGGGTGGAGGACTTTTCGCCGGACGTGGTCTTCCTGGTCGGGGGCAAATACTCGTTTACATATGGCCTCGCATCACATGTTGCCAGGAGCCGCGCCGTCCCTCTGGTCGTGTTCCTGGGCGATGACGTGTACAGCGTCTGTAGCTTTTCGCTGTCTCCGCTGTTCTGGCTCCAGAAGGCGCTTGTTCGCCGCACTATGCGGCGCGTGGTGGGCTCGGCCGCAAGACTCTTCTCGAGTTGCGATCTGATTGGCGAAGAGTACCGGCGGATCTTTGGTGTCGAGTATACGACTCTGCCCACGGCGTGCGGGCGAATTGAGCCGGCGCCGGCCCCGGGCGCACGCGCTCCCGTTGCGCTGTCCTATCTCGGCAGTGTTGTCTCTTTTGCCCGCTGGACAATGTTGCGCAGAATTGGCGAAGCGTTGCGCGACATCAATGCCGGACAGCAGCGGGCCATCCTCCGGATTTACACCGCCGACCGCCTTGACAATGGCATGGTGGAACGACTGAGTATTCCCGGGGCGGTAGAGTTTAAGGGAGCTCTTAACGCAGCGGAAGTCCAACAAGTCATAGTGGAATCCGATATCCTCGTGCATGTCGAATCAATGGATAAAGTGAGCCGTAAACTCACCCGGCTCTCCGTCTCCACCAAGATCCCCGAGTATCTGGCCAGCGGAAGATGCATCCTTGCCGTCGGGCCGGCCGAAGTGGCGTCGATCCGGTATATCCAGGATCATGAGGCAGGGTTGGTTGTTACCGACCTGGAGACGCTTCGCGGAAACCTCGAAACGCTGATCTCCGGCCCCGAACTGCGCCGGAGCTATGCTCTGAATGGTTTGCGACTGGCGCAGCAGAGGCATGACTCGAGAATCGTCAGCGATCTGTTGGAAACCACTCTTCGCGGTGTAATCGTCGGCAAGCCGGGCATCGCCTGCGCTTTGGAGACCGGAAGCCGTTAGGGCCCCGGCCCGCGCGTCCGCGCACCCGGCGGCCTCACGCCCTTTCCCGCAAGTCGCGGGTCGTCAGCAATCCCGATCTCAGTCTGAGACACACCATTGGCCACTGAACACTGTCCGACTGCTCCCTTCGTGCGAATCCCCGCTGCCGCGAGTGGCATCGATTCGAAGTGGCGCGAAACGCGCGGACCCTCTCTCTACAGGCTCAACAGCCTCCTTCCCGCGATCGCGATTGTGCTCATGATCCTGCCGATTGCCAAGGCTATGATTGACAGGTGGTTTACAGTCGGGTTGTTTGGTGTCTGGGGGTTAATTGCAGTCATCCAGAGGCCCGGCTGGCCCCGCCGCATGAGCCGCTATCTCTATCTCGTCCCGCTTTGGGTGGTGTATGCGTCCTATCAGGTCGTGACAGCCGGAACAGGTCTCAGAGTCATTGGGGGCTATCTTCTATTCCTTGCGCCCGCGTTGGTGTTCGACTACTATCGCGAGGACAGCCGGACTCTGGTGATTCTGACCGTGGCCGCAATTCTCAGCTTCCTGTGTGGAACCATCACGTCCATCCAAGTCCTGTTGGTCAATCCAATGGCAGCACGGCAGGCGAGCACAGGCTTGGTTCAATTCCGGGATCTTGCCGCCAGCGGCGTCGGCGAGTACCGGTTCACCTACGGCGCAGCCCTGCTCTTACCGATGTTGGTCGCGATCTCCGTCGGCGCCGGCCGAACTCTGCGCCAGAGGGTGCTTAGTTTGGCATGTTCGTGCGTTTTCGCGTACTTCCTGTATCTCGCGTCCTTTGGCATCTCGATCGGCATCATGATTGTCGGAACTATTTGCGCCCTAATTCACCACATCAGGAGCCGGGACCTGAGACTCATCGCTTCTCTTTCGGCAATCTTCGCAGGCTTTCTTTTCGTGTCGGGACTTGGCGCGGACCTTATGTTGTCCGTATCTAGAAGTATCGGGAGTGAAATGTTGTCTAGGAAGGCGATTGACCTGGCTGCTGTACTCTCCGGAAACGTGGAAGAGTTCGGGCGAGGGACCCTGTATCAGACCTCGATAGACACCTTTGTCAAACATCCGATCACAGGCGTGGGAGCCTATTACAGCACGGTTCGCGATGATAGCGCGATGGGCCACGGCATCGGCAGTCACTCCGACTTGTTCGACACCCTTGCGCGGTTCGGCTTGGTCGGGACGGGGATATTCCTGTCCATCATGTTCCCTCTGGCTTTTCGCGCAGCTTCGGAGTGGAAAGGGACCGCATACGGCAGTGCTGCTTCGACCATGTGGATCTTGCTCTTTCTCTTTTGCTGCCTCGACCCGGTGTCGAGACAAACCGAGATTGGCGTGGTCGTGTTTTTGCTCTGGCCGGCGCTGCCGCACGCCTTTGCGCCGGGCCGGCCGGCTCGCAGGCGTTTGTCATCCGGCGCCATATGGTCGTCGCCGCCGGCAAAAGGGTTCGCACGATGATCGCGCTGGTCGAACGCCAGTTAAATGAGCTATTGCGACGAACCCCATGGTTGCGCGTTGCCGCAAAGCCGCGGAGGCGGACCAGGGACAGTTGTGGCGCTTCGCCCGATGGCTCGGTATCCGTGCTGCGTTCCTGTTCTTGCGGTTGCGATTCTGGGCAAACGCCATTCCATTGCTGGCCCTCATGCTCGCTCTTATAGCAAGTGCTAGTGAGCGTGTTGATGACGCGCCGACCCATGCAAACAAATAGCGCCGTTTTTGTAGTGGCCCGCGCCGGTTCGACCCGGCTGCCGAATAAGATGCTCGCGCAGGTTGGCGGGCGATCTGTCCTGACGCTGCAACTCGAGCGCTTGCGGTTGGTCATCGGCGTCGACACGGTCCTTTGTACGACCTCGCTTCCGATTGACGATCCGTTGGTGGCGGAGGCCGAGCGAGCCGGCGCCAAGTGTTTTCGCGGCGATCCCGAAGACGTTCCAGCCCGTCTGCTCGCGGCCGCGAAGCACTTCCAGACGGAGACGTTCGCTCTCGTCGAGGGAGACGAGGTTTTCACCGATCCTGATTACGTCGCCCAGGCCCTGGCCGCCCTCCGAAAGCTGAAGGCGGATCTGATCAAAGTGGAGGCCTTGCCCATTGGAAGCTGGGTGTATGCGATGCGCACGGACGCGCTGCAGCGCCTCTGTGACCTCAAAGGCCCCGGACCAGTCGATGGGTGGTCACGGTATTTCTCCAACTCCTCTCTATTCCGCGTCGAGGCGGTGCAGCCCGACCCGCCGCTGCCCGCCTTCGACCCGCAGTTACGGTTGACGCTTGACTATCCCGAAGACCTCTTATTGGTGCAGACCATCGCCGAGCATCTCTTGAATCGGTCCGCTGCGATCAGGCTTCGCGACGCGCTGGTATTGGTCAATGAGAAGCCGGAACTCCTGGATATCAATCGGCACCTGAACGAGGTCTACTGGCAGCGCATTCAGGCCAGTCCGCTCCAGTCGCACTCCGGCTGATTCGCAGTACCGCCGACCATCGAACTTCGAGGGTCGGCTCAACCTTTAAACACGAAGGTAGGACAACCAAAATGAAATTCCTCATCGTCGGTTTGGGTTCCATGGGGAAGCGCCGCTTGCGCAATCTCCAATACCTTAAGGCGGGCGAGATTGTCGGTTATGATCCGCGCGAGGATCGGCGTGCCGAAGCAAGCGACAAATATGGGATTATTACTTTCAGCAACTTCGAACAGGCGCTGAACACGGGTCCCGATGCGTTGATCATCTCCACGCCCCCAGATCGGCACTGCGACTACGCTCTGGTCGCCGCCAAGAACGACAAGCACTTCTTTACCGAGGCGAGCGTCGTTGATGACGGCATGGATGATCTGATCGCTGTCTGCCGCGGCAAGAGCATCGTTGCAGCACCCTCATGCACGATGCGGTTTCACCCGTCCGTACGCCTCATCCGCGACCTGATTCAGGACCGCGCCATCGGCCCCATCCTGACGTATACCTACCACTGCGGGCAGTATCTGCCCGACTGGCATCCCTGGGAGGACTACCGCTCGTACTATGTGGCCAAACGCCAAACGGGCGGCTGCAGGGAAATCGTTCCATTCGAGCTGAGCTGGCTGGTCTGGGCAGTGGGCGAAGTCGAGGCGGTGTCTTGCTTCAAGGGCAAGCTGACTTCGCTGGAGATCGATATCGATGACGTGTACCAGATCCTCTTGCGGCATCGTCAGGGGACCCTGGGCCACCTGTTGGTAGACGTGGTTGCCCGCGTTCCTTATCGTGTGGGCCGGTTCCTTGGCGAGCGCGGCGTGATCGAGTGGAACTGGACCGATCATCGCGTTCGGGTTTTCGACGCGTCGTCCGGCAGATGGACCGAGTACGAGGAGCCGAAAGGTACGGTGGAAGAGGGCTACATCGCCGCCGAGGACATGTACCGGGACGAAATGCGCGCGTTTGTCGCTGCGATTCGAGGCGAGCAGCCTTGGGGCTACACTCTGACGGAAGACAAGAACATACTCTCACTGCTTCAAACGGCTGAACGAAGCTCCGATCGAGCGTTGCACCTGGATTTCGCGGAAGTCGGAGCCGCCACTGTGGAGCGGAATTGATGACCTCGAACGGTCCTGAATTGTACCGCCATGCGCGCCGACGCATTCCGGGCGGGACGCAATTGCTCTCGAAGCGCCCGGAGATGTTTCTGCCCGAGCACTGGCCTAGCTATTACCAGCGCGCCAAGGGCGTTGAGGTCTGGGATGTGTCTGGGAAGCGCTACCTGGATATGGCCCACTGCGGCGTTGGGGCATGCGTGTTGGGGTTCGCTGATCCGGACGTGGACGCAGCCGTCGTCGAGGCGGTGCGCGCCGGCTCGATGGCGACCTTGAACTGCCCGGAGGAGGTGGAACTCGCGGACCTGCTTTGCGAGTTGCACCCTTGGGCGGAGATGGTGCGCTTCGCTCGCTGCGGAGGCGAGGCGATGGCAGTTGCCGTCCGAATCGCCCGCGCTCGGACGCGTCGCGACAAAATCGCTTTCTGCGGCTACCACGGCTGGCACGACTGGTACCTGGCGGCTAACCTCAGCGAGGGCGATTCCCTTCGTGCTCACCTGCTGCCCGGCCTGGAGCCGGCCGGCGTGCCGCGAGTACTCTCTGGCACCGCTCTCCCGTTCCATTACAACGAGATCGGAGAGCTGGAGAGTATTGTGGCCAGGCACGGTGCAGAACTGGCCGCGGTGGTTATGGAACCGGTCCGATCATGTGACCCGCAGCCCGGTTTCCTCGAGGGCGTTCGGGAGATCGCTCATCAGACGGGTGCCGTACTCATCTTCGATGAGGTCACGTCGGGCTGGCGGATGAATACAGGCGGTATCCACGCACTCTACGGTGTGTCGCCGGACATAGCAGTATTCGCCAAAGGAATCAGCAATGGATATCCAATGGCAGCCATCATCGGCGCAGCTGATGTGATGCAGGCTGCGCAGACGACCTTCATCAGCAGTACCTACTGGACCGAGCGACTCGGTCCCGCGGCGGCACTGGCAACCATTCGCAAGCACAGCACTTGTCAGGTCCCGTCCCACCTGGTGCGCATTGGTACGGCCGTACAGCAGGGTTGGGCCGCCGCCGCCAGGCGCGCGGGTCTGTCGGTCTGCATATCCGGAATCGCGCCGCTCGGACACCTCTCATTCAACTATCCGAACGGGCTCGCGATGCGCACCCTTTTCACCCAGTTAATGCTTCAAAGGGGCTTTTTGGCGACCGGCGCTTTCTATGCGACCTTTGCCCACCAGCCCGAGCATGTTGAAGCCTATCTCGATGCGGTCAGCGAATGCTTCCACACGATCGCTGAGGCTCATGCTGCTGGGACCGTCGAGTCTTCGCTCGAAGGCCCCGTAGCTCACGCAGGGTTCCAGCGTCTTAACTGAAGTCTCACTTCGGCTTGCCACAACCGACTCATGGATTTCGTAGACATTGGCGGGCGCGAGGTTGGTCCAGGCCGACCTGTATTCGTCATCGCCGAAGCCGGCATCAACCACAACGGTTGCTTTGAGACAGCCTGTCAATTAGTCGATGCGGCCGCCGAGGCCGGTGCCGACGCGGTCAAATTCCAAACCTTCACCACGGACAAGCTGGTAACGAATGGCGCAGCTTGTGCATCATACCAGACGCGAAGTGCTGGCTATGAGACGCAGCTTGCCATGCTTAAGCATCTCGAGCTCCCGTTCGAGGAGTTTCGCGCCTTGAAGGCCCGGGCAGACCGCCTCGGTGTCGTTTTCCTCTCAACGGTTCATACACAGGACGTTTTGAGTTTCGTTGATTCCATCGTCCCGGCGCACAAGGTCGGCTCTGGCGACCTCACGAATACACCATTACTCAAGCAGATCGCTCGTTGTGGCAAGCCGGTACTACTAAGCACCGGTATGGGGACGCTCGATGAAGTCATCGAGGCGGTGGCGGTAATCCGTGGGGAAGGCAACCAACAGATTGTCTTGCTGCATTGTACAAGTGAGTACCCCTGCCCGCGTGAGGACGTCAATCTCAACGCCATCGAGGCAATGCGCCCCCTGGGCTGTCTGCTCGGCTACTCCGATCATACGGAAGGCGTCGAGGTACCGCTTATGGCGGCCAGGTTCGGCGCAATTGTGATCGAAAAACACTTCACGCTTGATAGGGACATGCCAGGGCCAGATCATCGGGCCTCGCTTGAGCCCGCTGAGTTACGGGACATGATCTCTCTGCTGCGCGCAGGTGCGTACGCAAGCACTCCGATAACGCCCGATGTGCTCGGCCCCACGACCAAAGCGCCGACCAGCCGCGAGATTGAAATGGCCCAACTCGTAAGAAAGAGCGTGGTTGCGGTTAAGGATATCTCGGCCGGCGAACTGCTCACGCTCGAAAACCTCACGGTCAAGCGGCCCGGAACAGGGCTCCCGCCAAAGGAACTTACGAAGTTGATCGGCGGGCGCGCGCGCAAAACCATTTCGAAGGACGCCCTCCTGCAAATGGCAGATGTGGAAATGCGGCCGTCACGGTTTTCGCTGTGAGAACAGTCTGTGTGCTCACCGGTACCCGCGCCGAATACGGACTGCTGAAGCCGTTGCTGCATGCGATCCAGAACCGCTCTGACTTGCGGCTTTCTTTGCTCGTCACCGGAATGCACCTCTCACGTGAATTCGGCGGCACGATGAAGGACATCGAGCGCGACGGTTTCACCATTCAAGGTACGGTCGTGATGAACCCGTCCAAAGACAGCCTCGACTCGATGGCACAGGCAGTTGGCAGAGGAATCATCGGGATCTCAAAGTTCTTGCAGCGGTCGCGGCCAGATTTAGTGGTTGTGCTCGGTGACCGCACGGAGGCCCTTGCCGGCGCGATCGCCTCGGCGTATATGAACATACCGGTCGCCCACATCCATGGTGGAGACACCTCGCGCGGAGGGCTGGATGAGTCCGCGCGTCATGCGATCACCAAGCTTTCCCATATCCACTTCGCCGCCACGCCCAGGAGCGCCCTGCGAATAGAACGTATGGGAGAAGAACCCTGGCGGATCCATGTCGTAGGCGCACCCGGTCTGGACTCGGTTCTCGGGATCTTACGGCTTAACGCCAGGCAACTGGAGCCAGTGATCGGTATGCGGCTGCGCAAGCCACTGCTCCTCCTAATTCAGCACTCGGTGACAACCCAGGTCGAGCAGGCCGAGGCACAAATTACTGAAACACTTGAAGCGATTTGCGCGTTGCGGTACCAGACCGTGGCCATTTCGGCGAATTCCGATGCCGGCGGCCGACGTATCAATGAGGTTCTGAAAGCATATGCGAAGAAGCACGGATTCCTCAAGGTACATGCAAGTGTGCCTCACGACGTCTACATCAACTTAATGCGGCACGCGGCGGCCATAATCGGGAACTCTAGCAGCGCGATCATCGAAGCTCCCGCGCTCCACCTCGGTGCTGTGAACATAGGCATCCGTCAAGAAGGCCGCGAGCGCGCGAAAAACGTCATTGATGCGCCCCACACGAGGGTAGAGATCCTGCGCGCTATCCGCCGAGTACTTTCGCTATCGTTTCAGCCCCGCTTGCGTCGCTGCAAGAACCCCTACGGTGACGGCCGCGCGTCTCAGCGCATCGTCGAGATTCTGCGAAGGGTAACCATCGATGAGCAACTGGTGCAGAAGAAAATTGCATATTGAGGAGGCTCCTTGACTGTCGTGCTGTTTGGAGCAGGTGGGCACGGCAGGGCGGTTCTCGACGTCGCCCGCAGAGCTGGCCTGAAAGTGCTCGGTTTCCTGGACGACGCGCCGCTGGCGCCCACTTTTCTGGGCTTCCCGGTGCTGGGTGGCCGTGAGGTGCTGGCGAAGTTGGCGCACCAAGCCGGGACCTCGGTCATCGTAAGCATCGGGGATAACCGCACGCGCCTCGCCATGGCTGGACATGTCGTCATGCAGGGCCTTCCCTTGGCTGCCGTGACGGATCCCACTGCCTTCCTTGCCCCCGATGCGCATCTGTCCCCCGGAAGCGTCTTGATGCCCGGTAGCATCGTTGTGACCGGATCCACTATCGGTCAAAACGTGATTATCAACACCGCGGCAACCGTTGATCACGACTGCGTGGTCGGCGACGGAGTCCATGTTGCGCCCGGCGTCCACTTGGGCGGCGGAGTTGCCGTCGATAGCGAGGTCTTTATCGGCATCGGAGCTACTGTCGCGCCGGGAATCCGAATTGGTGCTCGCTCGATCATAGGCGCCGGAACCGTCGTGCTCCGGGATGTCCCTGCCGGCGTCGTTATGGTCGGCAATCCCGGCCGGATATTGCGAACTCTCGATGAGGAGTTGATTCCCCGGTGATGCTCCCCACTTATCCACGGCTTCAAACGCTGGTCCGCCCCCTGGACTCCATCCGAAGCGCTATGGCGTGCATAGATCGCACGGGCACTGGCATCGCGACCGTAGTCGATGAGGATGGCCGCTTGCTCGGCGTTGTCACTGACGGCGATATCCGGAGGGCAATCCTCGGGGGACGTGACCTCGACGAGCAGGTGGACTCGATCATGACCCGCTCGCCAGTGACCATTGGACCGACCACCGACACTCAGGAGATCCGGCGGCTCCTTGTTGACCAGCGGCTGAGGCAGATTCCGGTGGTTGACGATTCCGGTCGTCTTGTGGATCTCGTGCTGGTGTCCGATCTCGTAGAACTGCCGTTATGCAGCCCGGACATCACTTCACGAGAAATCGATGCGGTTCTGCGCGTCTTGACCTCCGGGCACCTCAGTCTTGGCCCCGCGGTTCCGGAGTTTGAGTCCCGCCTCGCAGCGGCCAGCGGCCGCGCTTTCGCAGTTGCGGTCAACAGCGGCACCTCTGGCCTGCATCTCGTCGTTCGGAGCCTGAACCTCACGGAAGGCGACGAAGTCATCACGACGCCATTCAGTTTCATCGCCTCGAGTAATTGCCTCTTATATGAGCGAGTCCGGCCGGTGTTCGTTGACATAGAGCCCGACACCCTGAATCTCGATCCAACGCTCGTCGAGGCGGCCATCACTCCGCGAACAAAAGCAATCCTCGCGGTGGATGTATTTGGCCAACCCGCCCGGTACGATGTTCTGTCGGACATAGCGGAGCGGCATAAACTTCACTTGATATCCGATTGCTGCGAGTCTATCGGCGCGGAATACAAGGGCAGGCGCGCAAGCGAATTCGGCATCGCGGGCGTATTCGGCTTCTACCCGAACAAGCAGGTTACGACGGCCGAGGGCGGCGCCATTATCACCGATAATGCCGATATCGCGCGTCTCTGCCGTTCGATGCGGAATCAGGGTCGGTCCGAGCGCGGTGGTTGGCTGATGCATGAACGGCTTGGGTTCAACTACCGTCTCTCCGACCTGCACGCGGCCTTGGGAGTAGCTCAGCTCGATCGTCTGGACGATATTCTCAGGCGACGCCAGGCGCTGGCGGACGTTTACGGGGATCTACTTCGGAATGTGAACTCGATCGAGCTGCCGTATGTGGCTCCGGAAGTCACCCGCATGAGCTGGTTCGTCTACGTCATCCGCCTGAAACCCCCGTTTCGACGCCAGGATCGGGACCGCCTGGTCCAGCGCATGGCGTTGCGCGGCATCGCCGCAAATACGTACTTTCAGCCAATCCACCTGCAACCTTTTTATCGATCCTGTTTCGGTTACGCGGAGGGCGCGTTTCCAATCGGCGAATCAGCCGCTGAACGGACTGTCGCCCTGCCGTTCTTCAACGAGCTCCAACCGGAAGACGCGGCCCGGGTGGCATCGGTATTGGCAGAGGAAATCGAACGCTGCAAGCCCTGACCGCGATCCGAAAACCGTCGTCGTTTATGCCCGATCCTATGCTGCCGCGCCCGCCTGAAGCCCTGGCCGCCGCCGGCCGGCGAGTGCTCTTCGTCGCCGGCAACATCGACACCCATCTGAAGAGCTATCTTCCCGTAATCGCTCACCTGCGGGATGCGCGCGGGATCCTCTCGGCCGTGCTGCTGCTCGAAGAACCTCGGGGCCTGGAGTCGGAAAGCACCGTGCTGCGCAAGGCCCGTGAGGACGGTGTCGAGATCCTGCGCTTGCCGACCACCAGTCGCCCCGCCAAGGTTCTGGGACCTCTTCGCTCGATTCGGTTCGCGCTGCGGTACCCGCGGGAACTTCGAGCCTTTCTCCGACGGACCGCTCCGCGCCTAGTCGTGACCGGCAACGACATCTGCTATCCGGCGCAATGCGCGCTCCGTTTTGCGGCGGAACTTGGAATTCCATCGCTAGTTGTGGAGGACGCAGTCCGCGAGTTTGTAAAGGTCAAACGACCTTTTGGCCTCCGAGCCCGGAGGCTCCTGGTGAACGTCCTGGCGAGGGGCAACGCCATCTTCGGTGCGAAGTTCCACGCCCGCTGGGGCCCCGACGTGTTTGCGGTTTGGGGTGAGTATGCGGCCCGCTACTACCTTGCCAGCGGTGTCGCCCGTGAGCGCGTGGTGGCGACCGGGCAGCCGCGCTTCGATGCAGTTTTCACCGAGCCCTGGGCGGCGCCGAGCGCTGCGCTCTACCAACGCTTGCGCGTCGACCCGGAGGAGAAGCGTATCGTTTTCGCCCCCAATTGGATCATGAGCGCCGCTGACGCCGAGGAACAGGTCCGTGGCACCGAAGCGCTGCTCGGCGCCGTTCGCGCCGTTAGCGCCGCGACCGGTACACGCTGCCGCGTCATCGTCAAGCTGCCGCGGGTGGAGGACAACATTTCCAAGTACTACGACCGCCTTCCGAGCGAGTTGCTCGACGGGGTGATCACCATGTCCTCCGACGAACTTTATCCGCTGCTGGCCGGCTGCGACCTTGCTGTCACGTTCTTTTCCACGGTGGGATTCGAGGCGGCGCTGTTCGGAAAGCCGCTGATCACCATCAACCTCAGCGGCCTGCCGGACATCGTGGATTACGCCCGGGAAGGCATCGCCGTGGGCGTCTATTCCGCCGAAGGGTTCGTCGATGCCCTGTCCCGCTGCCTGTTCGATGCGGAGACGCGCGAGCGCCTCGGCCGCCGCCGGCGCGAGTACCTGGAACTGAGGTGCGCCGCTTCGGACCGGCTGGCCAGCGAGCGCGTCGGAGACCTGGTCTGCTCGCTGCTGTCCTCCGCCGGCGGCGACCCCTCCCGCGCCGGCCCGCCCCGACCGTAAACCACGCGCGACCCCTCCCGGGCCGTTCCGAAGACCCTTTCCTCACAGGCGGGCAAAGTGGCGAGCGACAGGTCGAAACGTGGTGGGGCCTCCCCTCGGGGGCACGGCGGCTTCGATGGATGTGTTGTCTGCCCGCTTGGTCGCCGATCGCGGATCAAACAAAGGCCGGCCGATGAACAAGCTGTTCTCAACCGCAGTTGAGTGTGTGAGACGCCGGGCGCGATCGGCACTTCCTTCACCTATCTACCGTTCGAAGTTCACGCGCCCTGGCGTCTCGAAGGGCCGAGCAGAATGGCAAAGCTCTTGCTCTCGCCTGTTATGGAGCAACCGCCGGGCTCGCGCTGGCCGCGCTTACGAACGACGTCTTTCTTCCTGTTGTGCTAAACGAAACTTGGTGGGTCATGGTCGGCGCCATCGTCGGAGCTGCGGCCCGTCGCCATCATGAGCGGCGCGTACGCTGGGGCTTCTCGCGTTGTACTGGCGCGGGAGCCAAAACGGTCTTCGCTATGAATGGTATGCCAGCCGGAGCGCGGACCAGGTGCTAGGAGGTAAGTCCTTGAGGGCGTGGTTAATTACGGTCGGTGAGCCCCTTCCAATTGACGGAGAGGCTCCGAGGTTGTTGCGTACCGGGCTTCTCGCTGACGCAATGGCACGTATGGGGCACCACGTCACGTGGTGGACCTCAAACTTTGACCACGTCCGAAAGTCGCAGCGCGTAACGGAGTCCCGGCTCGTTCGTGTGAATCGCGGTCTCGACATCAGGCTTGTGTCCGGGTGTGGATACCGAAGAAACATATCTGCCAGGAGGCTCATCGATCACGCATTAATTGGTGTGAAATTCGCACTTCTTGCCGCACGGGAGCAATGCCCGGATGTCATCGTTTGCTCGTTGCCGACTCCCGAGTTGTGCGCGGCAGCATGCTCTTACGGTCGCCGCCACTTGGTCCCCGTCGTTCTCGACGTTCGCGACCTTTGGCCCGATGTCTTTGCCGACGCCTTCCCTGCCAAATCGCGCTTTATCGGGAACGCAATCGTATGGCCGTACCGAATTCTGGTTCAATATGCCTGCAAACGCGCGGCCGCAATCATCGGCCCGACCGCCGAGTACGTCCGCTGGGGGCTTGCCCACGCCGGCCGGAACGCGCGCGGCGCGGATCGCGTCTTCCCTTTTGCGTATCTCGCTGCCTCTCCAAACCCCTCCGAAATCGACCGGGCGAACCAGTTCTGGGCCGGTCACGGTGTCAGCGCAGGCGACGGACACTTCAACGTTTGTTTCTTGGGCACCCTCGGCAGCCAGTTCGATATGGAAACGGTAATCCTGGCTGCTCGCAAGCTCCAGGCTGTGGCGCCCTCGGTCCGATTCGTCATCTGTGGCAGCGGAGATAGGGAAGCGCACTACAGGGACCTCGCCCGAGGCTGCTCCAACATTCTGTTCCCTGGCTGGGTCGGGTCTGCCGAAATCTGGACACTAATGCGGCTTTCGTGCATCGGTCTGGCTCCATACTTGCCCACCAGGAACTTCGTCCACCACATTCCAAACAAGCCTATTGAGTACCTGTCGGCCGGTCTGCCGGTTCTGACAACTCTCTCCGGTACGCTCGGACAGCTCCTGCAAGACCACAATTGTGGCGTAGTCTATCGCACCGGAAACTCGGACGAACTCGCTTCACACATATCGCAGCTTCACCGCAGCCCCAGCCAGCTCCGTCTCCTTGCGGAGAACGCCGCTGCCTTATTCCGGGCGCGTTTTCAGGCGGACGTTGTGTACACAGAACTGGTTCATTACCTTGAGCGGCTGGCGGGATGCCAAGGCGAAGTTGCCGATAACGCTCGGGAGCGTGTCCCGCAAGGGACCTGAGCGACAAGAAGTCTCAAATGAAAAGTCAGCACACCATCGCAGTCACCGAATCGGCGTCGACGGATTTCACCACCATCACGGAGCGTCCCGACACTCGGGCGTCCCGCGGGCAGCTCTCGATCCTGTACACGCGCTATCGCGTGGCAGCGCGGCACGCCACCGGCCGCGATGTCCTCGAGGCCGCCTGCGGCGCCGGCGTCGGCCTTGGGCTTCTGGCGCGCGTCGCCCGATCCGTGGTGGCCGGCGATATCGACCCCCGGAACTGTCGCACCGCTGAGAGCACCTATCGCGGGCGGACCGGTATCACCATACGGCAGTTCGATGTCCAGGAAATGCCGTTCCCAAGCGGCTCGTTTGACCTGGTTGTCTTCTACGAGGCCATTTACTACATTCCTGACCTGGACCGGTGCCTTGATGAAGTCCGCCGCGTCCTCAGGCCCGGCGGCGTATTGCTCGTCTCCAGCGTCAACTGCGAGTGGGAGGGCTTCGCCTCCAGCCCCTTCTGCGTGAAGTACTACACGCCCCGCGACTTCGTCGCGCTCCTCGAGCGCCACGGGTTCGAGGTGGACCTCTTCGCCGGCTTCCCCGAGGATTCCACCTCCTCCCTCAGCCGGATCGTCTCCTTGATCCGGCAAATCGCCGCCAGGTTGCACCTGATTCCCAAGACCATGAAGGGCAAGGAGTGGCTCAAGCGGCTCTTCTATGGCCGGCTCGAGCCCATCCCCGCCGAACTTACTGATGACCTGTCGCCGCCCGCGCCGCTCGACCGCATCGCGCCATCCGCCACAACCGCCAATTACCGCTTCTATTACACCGTTGCGACGCTTCCCGGAGGCAACCCGTGAGCCAGATCACAACAACCAGCACCGGCGAGACGACACGCTCGGTCCCGTTCTTTAATTACGCCTGTGTTTTCACCTCCCGGGAATCCGAGTTCCTCGCCGTCATCCGCGACGTCGGCCGCCGCGGCGCATTCATCCTCCAGAGTGACCTCGCGCGGTTCGAAGCGAACCTCGCGGCCTTCATCGGCGCCCGCCACGCCATCGGCGTCGGCAACGCCACCGATGGGCTCATCATCGCCCTGCGAGCCGCCGGCCTGGAAACCGGAGGAGAGGTGATCCTCAGTTCTCATACCATGATCGCCACTGCCGCCGCGGTTCACTTCGCCGGCGGCGTCCCCGTGCCCGTCGAGTGCGGCCCCGATCACCTGATCGACCCTGCCGCCGTCGAGGCTGCCGTCACGCCGCGCACCCGGGCCATCGTGCCCACCCAGCTCAACGGCCGCACCTGCGACATGGACGCGCTTCAGGCCATCGCCGGCAGGCGAAACCTGCTCATCGTCGAGGACGCCGCTCAGGGTCTCGGCTCGAAGTTCAAGGGCCGTTGCGCCGGCACGTTCGGCATTGCCGCGGCCGTCAGCTTCTATCCGGCCAAGGTTCTCGGCTGCTTTGGGGATGGGGGCGCCGTGGTCACAGACGACGACGCCGTTTATGAATGCGTCTTTCAACTCCGCGACCACGGACGCAACGGCCAGGGCGAAATCGTCTCTTGGGGGCTCAATTCCCGCCTCGACAACCTCCAGGCCGCGATCCTCGACTTTCAGCTCAACAAGTACGACCAAACGATGGCTCGCCGTCGCTATCTGGCGACCCTGTACACCGAGCGCCTCCGGGACGTCGTGGAGGTCGTGCTCCCGCCTGCCCCGGACAGCGATCCGGACCACTTTGACGTCTACCAGAATTACGAGATCGAGGCCGAAAACCGCGACGACCTTAAGGAATACCTCAAAGACCATGGTATAGGCACCCTCGTACAGTGGGGCGGCCAAGCCGTCCATCAGATAAAGGCCCTTGGTTTTACGCAACACCTGCCTTACACCGATTGGCTCTTCACGCGCCTGCTCATGCTTCCCATGAACATGTCGCTTTCAGATGATGACGTTCGTTACGTGTGCGACAACATACGTTCCTTCTACGGGTACTCGCAATGAACGCCCAGATCCCGAACGGCACCAAAGCCCTGGCCCGCCGCATCCGCATCCACGCCCTGCGAATGAACAGCCGCGGCAGCGGCTCGCACATCGGCGCGGTCTTCTCGTGTGCAGACATCCTCGCCGTCCTGTATGGCCAGGTTCTAAACGTCGATCCCAGCAACCCGAGATCCCCCGCTCGTGACCGGTTTGTCCTCAGCAAAGGCCATGCCTGCGCGGGGCTCTATGCAGCCTTGGCCGAGCGCGGTTTCTTCCCCGTCGAGAAACTCGAAACCCACTATCAGAACGGCTCCGATCTCTGCGGTCATGCGTCCCACAAGGTCCCTGGTGTCGAAGTCTCGACTGGCGCTCTCGGGCATGGCCTTTCCATGGCTTGTGGGATGGCTTACGCTGCCAGGCTCACCGGCGCCGGGCACCGCGTGTTTGCCCTGTTGAGCGATGGCGAGTGTGATGAGGGGTCGGTCTGGGAGGCCGCCCTGTTTGCCGGCCACCACCATCTGGACAACCTCACCGTCATCATCGACTACAACCGCCTCCAGGGGATCGCTCCGGTGGCCGACGTGTTGGAATTGGCGCCGTTGGACGACAAGTGGAGAAGTTTCGGATGGGCGGTGGAGGAAGTGGACGGGCACGACCATGCGGCCCTCGAAGAGCGCCTGCGCGCCATGCCGTTCGCGAAAGGCAAGCCAAGCTGCTTGATCGCCAGGACCGTAAAGGGCAAGGGCGTGTCCTTCATGGAAAACACCGTCCTCTGGCACTACCGTATCCCCAGGGGCTCTGAGTTTGAGGCCGCACTCCTGGAACTGGAGAATCACCAGTGAGGGACGTTTTCGTCCGAACGCTAACCGAAATCGCGGCCCGGCGTCCTGAGATCATGCTCCTCACCGGCGATCTCGGCTTCGGTGTGCTGAACGACTTTGTCGCCCGTTTCCCCAAGCAGTTCCTCAATATGGGCGTCGCCGAGCAAAACATGACCGGTCTGGCCGCCGGCCTTGCCCTCGAGGGGCACATCGTCTTTACCTATTCCCTGGGCAGTTTCCCCACGCTCCGATGCCTGGAGCAGATTCGCAACGATCTCTGCTACCACCAGGCCAACGTCAAGATCGTCACTGTGGGTGGCGGCATGGCCTACGGCGCCGTCGGCATGTCCCACCACGCCACGGAGGACTTGGCCATCCTGCGCTCGCTTCCCAACATGACCGTGGTCTCGCCAGGGGACCACTGGGAGGTTGCCCAGGCTACCCGTGTCCTGGTCGACCACCCCGGCCCGGCCTACCTGCGGCTGGACAAATCCGCCGCCCCGCCATCTCATCAGCCAGGTGAGCGATTCCGGTTGGGGAAAGCCAGGATCATCCGCGATGGCGCCGATCTCACCCTGGTCGCCACCGGCGGCATCCTGGAGGAGGCCGTGCGCGCCGCGGACTTGCTGGAAGGCTGCGGTGTGTCTTGCCGTGTCTTGAGCATCCACACGGTCAAACCGCTGGACACTGAAGCCCTGTCGGCCGCCGCTCGCGAGACCGGTGGGATGGTGGTCATCGAGGAACACACCGTCGATGGCGGCCTGGGCGGGGCGGTTGCCGAGAACCTCCTCGAACTGGGCGCCCCTCCCGCTTTCTTCCTCCGCATCGGCTTGCGCTCCTGTTTCCCCTCCGCCGTTGGCTCCCAGCACTACTTGCGAAAAGTCCATGGGCTCGACGCTCAGGCCATCGTCGACGCTGTCCTCGCGAGGCGCTGCCCCCGCCGCGACTCCCAGCCTCTGGTACCTGCCCTATGAAGCGCGCCCTCGACTTTACGGTTGCCCTCGTTGGCTTGACCGTAACCTCTCCCCTGCTCCTGGCGGTCATGATCGCCATCTGGCTCCAGGATTTTCGCTTACCGTTCTACATCGCCCCTCGCGCAGCTCGCGGGGGCGGTCAGTTCAGGATGGTGAAGTTCCGTTCCATGGTGGTCAACGCCGATAAGCTCGGCGGCAGCTCCACCGCCGCCACGGACCGCCGGATCACCCCGCTGGGCCGGCTGGTGCGAGCCTACAAGATCGATGAGATTCTGCAACTGTGGAACGTGCTGAAAGGCGACATGAGCCTGGTCGGCCCGCGCCCCCAGGCGCAAACGGACGCCAGCCTCTATACCGACGCCGAGAAGCGCATGCTCACCGTCCGGCCCGGGATCACCGACCTCGCCTCCATTGTCTTCGCCGATGAAGGCGACATTCTGAGAGGCAGTCCCGATCCTGATCTGCTCTACAACCAGATCATCCGCCCTTGGAAAAGCCGCCTTGCGCTGCTCTATATTGACAAGCGCACCATTTGGATGGACCTCCGGGTCATCTTCCTCACGGCCGTTGCCATCCTCTCCCGCCCTGCCGCCCTTCGAGGCGTCCGGAACATTCTCGCCCGCTGGGATGCCGATGACCTGCTCCGCCGCATGGCTCGCCGCCAGGAACCACTCCTGGCCTACCCGCCTCCGGGAGCTTCCGAGATTGTAGCCTCCTGCCACTGAGCACCATGTCCTCCCAACCCTTTTCCACGCTCGCAAACGCCGGGCGGCGCCTCGTGGCCCGCACCCGGTTTCTGGCCCGCTTCGCGCAGCTCGCCATCTTCATCCTAGCCGCGGTCGGCGCGTTCCTTCTTCGTTTCGAATTCAGCATCCCGCCGCAGCACCTCCGGTACCTCTTCTTTGGCGTCGCCACTTGGGCCGTGGTCAAGTCGCTGGTCTTTCACCTCAACGGTCTCGACCGCGGATGGTGGCGCTTCGTCTCCACTCCCGACCTGGTTCGCATTGCGATCGCCAACATCATCGGCTCTGTTGCCGGCGGCTTGGTCATTCTCTTCTTCGGCCCGCCTGGTTTCCCGCGCTCTATCTACCTCCTCGATTTCCTGCTCTGCTTCCTGGCGACCGCCGGAATCCGCCTCGCCGTCCGCCTGTTCGCCGAAGCCACTGCCCACAGCGCCCCGGGCGGCGCACAGCGGACCCTGATCTATGGTGCGGGCGCTGCCGGCGTCATGCTCCTGCGGGAGTCCCGCTCCAATCCCAGCCTCAACTGCGCTGTTGTGGGCTTCATCGATGATGACCTCACCAAGTCGGGCATGCGCATCCAGGGAGCGCCGGTCCTCGGCCCCGGCGCTAAGCTGGTCCCTTTGGCAGCCAGGCACGATATTCACCAGGTTCTGATCGCCCTTCCCTCGGCGAGTGGCGCCGAGATGACGCGAATCTTGCGCTTCTGTCACGAAGCCCGCGTCCGCTTCCGCACCATCCCCTCTTTGGCGGAGCTTGTCGAAGGTCCTGCCCTGGCCTCCCAGATTCGTGATGTCGCCGTCGAAGACCTCCTCGGCCGCACACCCGTTCGCCTCGACCAGGACCAGATCCGCGCCCGGCTCGAAAACAGAGTCGTCCTCGTCACCGGCGCGGCCGGCTCCATTGGCGCCGAGCTCTGCCGCCAGATCGCGCGCTTCCGGCCCTCGGCAATCGTGGGATTCGAAATCGCCGAAACCGCCCTGTTTCACTTGGATGCTGAGATGCATCGCTCCTTCCCCGAGGTGCCGTTCTACCCTGCCATCGGGAGCGTCCAGAACCCGCGCCGGCTGGCGGAGGTTTTCCGCGAATACCACCCGGCCGTTGTCTATCACGCCGCTGCTTACAAGCATGTCCCGATGATGGAGGCGCACGTTTTCGAGGCCATCGAGAACAACGTGTTCGGCACCTACAACGTGGCGGTGGCTGCGGGCGAGCACGGCGTCAAGGACGTTGTCCTGATCTCCACGGACAAGGCCGTCCGGCCCACTAGCGTCATGGGTGCGACTAAGCGGCTGGCCGAACTGGTGGTCCTGTCGCTTCAGAACGGCGGTACCCGGTATGTGGCGGTCCGCTTCGGCAACGTGCTGGGATCGAACGGCAGTGTGATTCCCATCTTCAAGCAACAGATCGCCGCTGGCGGCCCCATAACGGTGACTCACCCGGAGATGCGCCGGTACTTCATGACCATCCCCGAGGCATCGCAGCTTGTGCTACAGGCCTCTAGCATGGACGAGGCTGGGCGGATCTTCGTGCTGGACATGGGAGAGCCAGTCAAGATCGTGGACTTGGCGCGGAACCTCATCCTGCTTTCGGGCTTGCGTCCGGATGAAGACATCAAGATCGAATTCACCGGCGTGCGCCCCGGGGAGAAGCTTTACGAGGAGCTGAGCACCATGCTCGAGGACACCGTCCTCACCTCTCAGGAGAGGATCAGGATCTTCACCGGCAATGGCCTGCCGGAAAAGGACGTGGAGAGCCACTTGCTTGCCCTTCGTGCACTGTGTGACTCTCGCGATCTTGGCGGGCTTATCGTCAGCCTGAAGGAGATGATCCCCGACTACAACCCGGGCACCCACCTCCTGCGCCGGCTTCTGGCGGACCAACCGCCCCGAGTTCTCGGCGCCACTGCCAGTTCCGCGCGATAGAAGTTTTTTTTTGCCGTGTTTCCATCGTCTTCCACGCCACGCGCCACAAGCCACGAGCCACCACCCCTTATCTTGTAATCAGCAGTACGGTTCCGGAAACCGTTATCGTCTGTTTTGGTGCTTCTGCGCCTTCGGGATCCTGCCTCAGCCAGTGGCATGGGGTGAGATGACTCCTACGGGGGTCGTCCATGGGTGAAAGAAGGCTTGCCGCCCCGAAAATAGGAGGAGAAGGGCGGGACAAGAGGGAATCGATTCCTCAAGCAGAGATGGGAGGTTGTCGCTCAGTCAATTCTTTCGTTAACGACCCGGCCACACTGCCGTAAGCCCGATCGATCCAGGGCGAGATGGCTTCGTCGGGTCCCTTCTCCAGGGTTGGCCCGTTAAAGCCAACGTCCCAGTCTGCGCCCCCGTTGGGTGCCCCGGCGTCGGGGCGCCCAACGTGGAGACGAACTACGATAAGGCTTCAGCCTTGTCACACCAACTCTCTCACGCCCAACCACTGACGCCGTAGTGTCTCCAGTCCACACCTTCCGCCCCCATTCGCGTTCATTCGCGGCCCTTTCGAATCCTGCTCTTACAGGAAACTCAATGACCACCGCTGTCATCACCGGCATCACCGGCCAGAATGGCTCCTATCTGGAATGGCCAGCCCCGTCGCTGTCTGGATGTCACCCGCCCCCAACGCGAGTTCGGTTTCCGGGCCGAAATGCCGTTCGATGACGGCCTCCGCCGCACCGTCGAATGGTACCCGGCTAGCCGCCCCGTCCCTGTGTCCGTCGGACAGCGATAACCCTATGTGCGCTCCACTCCAGCCCGCGTCCGCCTCGCGCATCTCGTTCGTCCTCTGGCTCGTCGTCCTTGCCGCCGTGATCACCGGCTCGCTGCTGCCCGGCGCCGTTGCCGCCCGCATACCGCTCGCCGCCGCGCACCTCACCAACAAGGACGCGCACTTCCTCGGGTACTCCGCGCTGGCGTTTCTGTCCCTGCTCGCGTTCCCCCACTGCTTGACCGGGCTGGTGTGCGCGGCCGCGGCCGTCCCCCTTGGTGTGGCGCTCGAGTTCGCCCAGCGCCTCGTCCCCGGCCGCAGCTTTGAAGTCGGCGACATGATTGCCAACACCCTGGGCGTCTGCGCCGGACTCGCCCTCGCGGCCCTCCTGCGCGGCAGAAAGGCATTTAGTGTCTGACGATTCCAGATTTGTCGTCTCCCCCGACCAGGTCTCCTGCGACCTCGG
>JBEKMO010000023.1:0-63398 GCA_050008465.1 Bryobacteraceae bacterium | reverse complement strand
GGGCCTTCAGCGGCCAAACTGGAGGGGTTGGTGCTGTGGTGATGACGGTGATGACAGTGCTTGCGGTGATTACGGAGATCCCACGCTTTGACAGAAATGAAGAGGGCAGGACCGAAGAGCGACCCTGCCGCAAGAGACCGACTCCAAACGGGCCTCATTCCGGCGAAGGCAAATCGCAACGGGCCAAGAGTTTTGGGATGAAATGGAATGAAACTGCGCTTTGGGGTGTCTGTAAGTTGTTGAAAACGTGGTGGCCAGGGACGGAATCGAACCGCCGACGCCAGCCTTTTCAGGGCTGCGCTCTACCAACTGAGCTACCTGGCCGGAAAGATCATTGTAGCAGAGGCGGTCAGACGTTCTGCAACGCTGAGAGCGCCTCGGCGGTGGCTGCTTCCACGCCGGCGTGGAGGCTGTTGCCGTGGGCGTCCATGGTGACGATGGCCAGGAAATCCTTGACGCGCAGCCGCCACATGGCCTCGGGAACGCCGAATTCGAGCAGGTCGACGCCGAGCACCTGCTCGATGGCCCGGGCGTAGAACTGCGCCGCGCCGCCGATCGCATGCAGGTACACGGCGCCGCTTTCCTTCATCCCCGCCAAGGTCTGGGCGCCCATGCCGCCCTTGCCGATCACCGCGCGCAGGCCGTAACGGCGGATCACCTCGGCCTGGTAGGGCTCCTCGCGAATGCTGGTAGTCGGTCCGGCGGCTTTCGCGATCCAGCGCTCGCCTTCCTTCAGCATCACGGGGCCGCAATGGTACAATACGGCGCCATTGAGATCGACCGGTGGCGGGTTCTTCATCAGGTAGGCATGCAGCGTGTCGCGGCCGGTGAACATCTCGCCGTTCACGAGCACTACATCGCCAACCTTGAGCGCGCGTACCTGCTGTTCCGTCAGCGGAGTCGTCAGCACGATCTCGCGCCCGGTCAGCGGGAACCCAACACTGGCGGCCAGCCTCTCGACAGGCCGGTCCGGGTCGCGGTACAGCCAGCGGGTGATCGCGCCGCTCGCGGCATCCACGCGGATTCCGAGCCGCCGGAAGGCCCAGCAATCGTACGCCACCGATACGAAGAAACACGCGGGCAGCCGGTTGGCGGCGGCGATCTTGCACCCGATGAGGGAGACCTTTCCGCCGAATCCCATCGGGCCGACCCCAATGCGGTTCGCCTCGCTCATGATCCGCTCCTCGAGCCGGGCCAGTTCCGGGTTGGGATTCACGTCGTCCAGCGTGCGCAGCAACTGCGCCTTGGCGAGATCGTAGCCGTGGGCGCGGTCGCTGCCGATGCAGACTCCCAGCGCTCCCGGCGAACACCCCAGTCCCTGCGCCTGCCACACCGCATGCAGGATCGCCTTGCGCACGCCCTCCAGGTTGCGGTCGGCCCGCCCCAGCGAGCTCAGCGCGCAGGGCAGGGAATACTGGATGTTCATGTTCTCGCAGCCGCCGCCCTTCAGGATCAGCCGGATCTCGATCTCATCCTGTTCCCACTGCTCGAAATGAAACACCGGCGTCTCTTCGCCGAGGTTGTTGCCGCTGTTCTTGCCGGTGAGCGAATCCACCGAATTGGGACGCAGCTTGCCGCGGCGGGTCGCCTCGGCGATGGCCTCGCGCGCGGCCTCGCGAATTTCGAGCTGGCTGACGCCGACCGGTGCGTGGATGTAGAAAGTCGGCATGCCGGTGTCCTGGCAGATGGGGCCTTCGTCCTGCTGCGCCATGTCGATGTTGCCGGCGATGATTGCCAGAGCTTGCGCGGCCTGTGTGCCGGGCGTTTCGATTCCAGTCGCCTGGGCCATGGCCGCGCGCACGTCCGGCGGCAGGTTGGTCGAGGTCTGGGTAATCAGTTCGAGAAGACTGCTCTTGAGGAATTCCATGGGCGCCACTCCAATTGGAACTATGTTAGCCTGATCCGGACCTGGGCGGTAGTGCCGGGCCGCAAGGCGGGATTGGGGCTGGTGAACTCGACAATCACCTGAGTGCCCCGGACCTCCTTCACCTTCCCTGGAATGACGCCGGGCAATTCCGCGATCTGAATGAGCGCCTCCTGGCCGGGACGAATGCGCGCGAGCGCCGGCGGCGCGGGCTCGACCACGGCCTCGGGCGCCGAGAGGTTCACGGCAATCTGAAACAGGTCGTGGACCTCGGTCGAGACCTCGTCGCCCGGCTACCTCGTGACGGCCACCATGAGGCCGTCGACCGGGGAGTGGATTTCCGCGGCGGCGGCCTCTTCCCGCGCCGCATCGAGCGCCCCGTTCTTCTCGTCCAGCGCCTTGCGGGCGGCGTCCAGGGACTTGACGAGGTTCGAGAGCCGGTCGTCGGCAACGCGTGCGAGTTCCGCTCGGGTGTCCCGCTCGGTCTTGGCCGACTGAAACTCGGCGGCGGTCTTCTCGAACACCAGCCGCGGCGTGGCGCCCTCCCTGTGGAGCATTTGCTGGCGCATGTAGGCGCGCTCGGCGCGATCGGAGTCGCCCTGCGCGCGGGTGGCATCGGCGCGGGCGCGGGAGGCTTCCAGCCGCGCCACGATCAGCTCATTCTGGAGCTGGGAGAGCCGCGCCTGAGCGCGTTCGGCGTCCGCCACGGCTTCCTGCTCGGCGCCCTCCAGGCCGGTGTTTTGGACGCGTCCGAGCAACTGGCCTTCATAGACCGGCTGCCCCTCCTCGACCAGCAGCGATTCGATCGTGCCCTCGACTGGGACAGCGACCGCGACGATGCTTTGGGCGCGGATCTTCCCGGGCAGGCTGAGCTCCGGTCCGACGATGGTTTCGGGGGCAGGCGCGGGTGCGGCGCGCGGGGGCGGAGCCGCTCTCCGGTAAAGCCACAGCGCGCCCACCGCCACGGCGGCGAGCACGGCGATTCCCGAGATCAGCAGCCACCTGCCGCGCGTCAACCTTGATGATACTATTGACCGATGGTGCGCCCGCCGCTACGCACACTCACCGCACTGTTCGCCCGCATCCCGAACCTGACCTTCGGGGGCGGCGACCCGACGATGGCAGCGCTCGAGCGTGAACTGGTGACCCGGCGTGGCTGGCTCGCGCCCGAGCAGTACGGCCTCGCGTTCGGACTGGCCCGCTTGACGCCGGGCACCAACCTGCTCGCATTTTGCGCCGCGGCCGCCTGGCTGCTCCGTGGCTCGGTGGGCGCGGTGCTGGCGGTCGTGGCCGCTTCGGCGCCGGCCGCGATTATCGTGGTGGCGCTGACCTACGGCTATCAGGTGCTGAAGGGGAACGCGCTGGCGATGGGCGCGATCGCCGGCCTGCTGGCCTCCGCGGTGGGGATGATGGCGGCCGCGGCATGGCACCTGGTGCGCCCGCATCTGCGCCGCGGGGAATGGCTGCGCGCGCTGGTGCTGGCGGGCGGCTCGGTGGCGCTGTTGCTTGGAGTCGCGATGTCGCCGGTGGCGGTGCTGGCGCTGGCCGCCGCGGCGGGCTTCTTCTGGCGGAGGTCCGAAGAAGAATGAACCTATTGCTGCTCTACCTGCTGCTCCTCAAGGCCACCGCGACCTCCTTCAGCGGCTTGACTTCGCTGCCGGTGGTGCGCCACGACCTGGTGGTGCGTCACCGGGTGCTCACCGACCGCCAACTGAACGCGGCGGTGGTGGCGGGGCAGACGGGGCCGGGGCCGTATGGCCTGTACGTCGTCAGCGTGGGGTATTTCGTGGCTGGAGCGCCGGGAGCGTTTTGCGGGTACCTGGCCATGGTGACGCCGGCGTTCCTGATCCTCCCCATGTTGCGCTACCTGGGCGCGCGCGCCCGGCACCCGGGAGTGCGTAGCGCGATCCAGGCCACGACGCTGGCCGCGGCCGGCCTGATCGTCGCCTCGGCGATCCCGCTGGCGCGCGACGCGCTAACCAGCGCCGCGGCGGCGGCGATCGCGATCGCGAGCTTCGTCGTGCTCATCGCCACCCGGCTCGACACTTTGTGGGTGATCGCAGGCTCGGCGGCCGCGGGACTGGTGGCGGGGATGTTCCTTTAAGGGCAACGGGGGGACTGGGCTGGAACCCTATCCTACAGCTTCGTCAGCAACAGCAGGAACACGTCGTTCTCGCGGAGATCGAATTCCCGGGAGAACGGGGTGCTGGAGAGCTTCACGATCTCGGTCAGGGACGGCGAACCGTCGTTGGCGCGCCGGATAGCTTCCACCTCGGGCCGAGAGAGCTGGCTGGGGGAGCCGAGCGCGAGATAAGTCGTGTAAGCATCGTTCGCGCGGTAGCCGGTGCGGAACAACTGCAAGAGGTATGTGCCTTCGGGGACGCCCGCGATTTCGAGGCGCAGCTTTCCCTTGGGCTTCGCCGGCAGGTCGCCCTTGTAGAACACCTGGTCGTTGACGCCCTCGGGGGGCGCGATCGGCGTGAAGTCCCAGAAGAGCGCTTGAATGCCACCGGAGGCGTCCCTGGTCACCCACGAGGCTGCGTCGGAATTCGCCAGCTCGACTTTCCCAAGCCGGCTCAGGAACTGGTAGGCGTAGTATGCCGGCTTCTTGATGGCCTGATAGTTCAGCAATCCGAATCCGCCGTGGAACGGAGTCATGCGGGGCCCGTTCTCCTCGAAGATATCTGTAAATACCCAGTAAGAGAGCGAGTCCACGGACTCCTGCGCGCCCTTAATCTTATCCAGAACGAAGGCCGCCTGATGATACTGATCGTGAATGAAGTCCGTGGGCGTGTAGGAGGAACTCCATTCGGTGAAGTGCAGCTCCAGATTCGGCCGCTTCGAGTTCCGAATCAACTCGCGCGAGTGGACCATGCGGCCTCTCACGGCCGCCGGGTCGGCGTCGAGCACTGTGCCTTTGGTTCCGGTCTCGTCGACATAGCCCTCTTTGACGCCATAAGCGTGCGTCGAGATGAAGTCGATCGGCACGTTGTTCGCGATGCAGTATTGCAGAAGCTCTTCCTCGAACTTGTAGGAGACCGCGGAGGCCGGCCCGCCGACGCGGTAGTCGCCCGATACGCTCTTGATGGCCTCCGCGCTGGCCTTATAGAGCTTCAGGTACTCCTTCAAGTCCGCGGTGTAAAACGGCGGGATGTCGGGTTCGTTCCAGACCTCGAAGTACCAGGTCTTCACCTCATCGTGCCCGTAACGCTCCTGGAAGTGCGCGGTGAGCGCTTGGATGAGGGCGGCCCACTTTTCGTACGACTTCGGCGGCGTGATGTTGCCCTTCCACCAGAAGATGGTCTGGTTGCCGCTGGCCAGGTCGGCCGGCATGAAGGCCAGCTCGACGAACGGCTTCAGGCCCACGCTCAGCAGGAAGTCGTAGAGCTTGTCGATGTACTGCCAGTTATGGATAGGATGGCCCTGGCGGTCTTCCTTGTAGACGCCCATGTCGTCATGCAGCAGGCCGTGCATGCGGATGTACTTGAAGCCGATCTCCTTCTGCACGAGCGCAAGTTGGTGCTGCCAGTCCGCCCGCAGGCCCTCGTTGGCGCGCCCGGCGCCGATGCATTCCTTGAAAACCTTGCTGTGGTTTCTCCGGATCTTTCCGTAATCGACGGCGATGACGCGGAGCGGTTGTGCCGTAGCTGCGGCGCCCAAGAGCGCCGTGACAGAGAGAGCGATAAGCCTACACAAGGTTGACATAGGATGATCCTTCCGTTCTTCCGGACGCAGTGCACAGGGCCAGGAGAACCAACGCGATCCACAGTAGGTCGGCCACCAGCAGGTGGACGATCTGCATCCACACCGGCGCGAGCAGCGCGATATTGACCGAGCCCACGACGATTTGCGCGAGCACCAGCAGCCAGACCGCGAGGGCGGTGTTCCTGGCTTCGCGGTGCGCCTTCATCGCCGCGGAGGCCGCATAGAAGATGCAGGCGCCCGCCACGATCGCCAGCGCCGGATGCACCGCCCTCAGGCGCACCAGGAAGTTCGCCGCCGCTGAGAAATCCTGGGAGAGCCCCGCCCCGACCGAGGACGCCGGGAACAGCGTATCGCCCAGCGCGGCGACTGCGCCGGTCATCCCCAACGACACCGTGAGGGGCAGCGCCGCCAGCTTGCGCAGGGTGCTCCCGCGCGCGTACCTCCGGAAGGCCCAGACGCAAAGCACAGCCACGCTCGCCAGGGCCAGCCCGCTCATCGCGCGGTGCGTGAATTCGATGGTTGTAGGCGACGACGGCCCAAGCGAAGCGCGCGAATCCGCCGCGCGCTCCGGTCACTGGACGCCCTGCGCCGCCGACGATGGTCCCCACTATGCCCACTCTACCGAACGCGCACCCACGATGCCACTCACGCTCCCACCCCAAGGGCCTGGCCGCGGGCGGGCACGTGTACGCGCTGGATCAGGGGCAAAACCTGGGCTGAGACCGGGCGTCGCCGTGAGTGGCGGGCCCAGAGGGCACCCCAGCACGCTGAAGCGTGCGCCACGGGGGCATCGACGGCTGCTTGACAAAGTAAGACCCAGGGTAGACCATGTGGAGTGCGCTACCGATAGACGATGAAGTCCATGAAAGTTACTCCGCTCCAGCGGACCTCCCTCAAGGATCGGGTCGCCCAGTTCATCCGCGACGCCATTTTGTCCGGCAAGCTGGAGTCGGGCGATCGCATCGTGGAACTGAAGCTGGCCAAAGACCTCGGCATCGGGACCACCGCGGTGCGCGAGGCGCTGTTCGAGCTGGAGTCCTTGGGTTTCGTCACGCGAATCATCAGCAAGGGGACGTTCGTCACGCGGCTCACGGCGGAGGATGTGGCGCAGATTTTCGAGGTCCGCCAGCAACTGGAAGGGCTCGCGGTGGACCTGGTGCGGAAGCGCCTGACGGATGCGGATGTCGCCCTCCTGCAAAAGCACGCGGATGAGATGAAAGCCGCCGCGCTGGAAAACGACGCGCAGAGGTTTTATCGCTCCGATCTGGAGTTCCATCGGGCCATCTGGCGGCTGTCGGGAAACCGTTACCTGGCGAGGTCTCTCGATCTGCTCGTGGTGCCGCTGTTTACGTTTTTCATCATGAAACGCCGGCGCCTCCAGGGCGGCGATCTTCTGGCGAGCGTGGAAAGGCATCTCGATGTCGTTCGGGCGCTTCGGGAGGGAGGAAACGCGAGGCAGTGCCTGCGGACCTCCATCCAGTTCTTCTCGGCGCAGGAGGACCGGCTGCTGTTCCAGCAAGCGGGCGCTCAAAGTGCCGATCAACGATAGCCCGGTGGAGGGCGCACCTGACGGGGGGGGCTGCGGTGAAAGGCGTCGCGGTGTCGAAGTTCTTGACATTGAGACCGGAAACTGAGCATATAATTTGAGGCGACAATTAATGAAGCGGGTGGATCTCACCAACCTCCAGGGCGCCTCCAGCGAAGTAGCCCGCGACATCAATCGGCGGATCGTGCTGAACCTCATCCGCAGCCGTCAGCCTGTCTCACGGGCCGACCTGGCCCGGCTTTCGGGCTTGCAGCGCAGCACCGTGTCCCTGATTACGGAGCAACTGGTGAGCGAGCGCTGGGTGATCGAGGGACCCCGGGGGCGGCTTCCCCGCGGGCGCCGGCCCACCTTCCTGCGGCTGAACGTCCAACGGCTGATCGTGGGAATCGATATCCGGCCGGTCCAGACCACCGTGGTGCTGGCGGACGTGAACGGCCATTTCATCTCGCAGGAGGTTATGGCGACTCCTTCGGATCCGAAGATCGCCATCGACGAACTGATCCTGCGGCTCCGACACCTGATGAGCGCGCGTCCCGACATGATGTTCGAGGGCATCGGAATCAGCCTGCCCGGGCGGTTCGACTTGCAGTCGCAGCGACTGGTGTTCGCTCCCAATCTGAAGTGGCCCGAGTGCGATCTGAAGACGCCGATCACGCGCGCGACCGGTCTGGACGTCGAGTTGGACAACGCCGCCAACGCCTGCGTCCTGGCGGAGGTGTGGTTCGGTCAAAGAGAGGGCATCCGCGACCTGGTGGTGGTCACCGTTTCCGAGGGTATCGGCACGGGCGTTTTTGTCAATGGCCAGTTGGCCCGGGGCCTGCATGGGATGGCGGGCGAATTCGGCCACGTGCCACTCGACCCCGCCGGTCCGGCGTGTACCTGCGGCGGACGCGGTTGCTGGGAGGTGTTCGCCTCGAACCGCGCCGCGCTGCGGTACTACCTGGAGTCCGCCGCCCATTCCGGGGGCCCTAGCTTTCAGGACCTGCTGGCGCTGGCGGAACAGGGCGATCCCATCGCTTCCAACGCCTTGAACACCATGGCGCACTACCTGGGGCGCGGGATGCGGATGGTGGTCGCCGGAGTCGCGCCCGAAGTGATTGTGGTTGTAGGCGAACTGACGCGATCCTGGCACCGCTTTGGCCCGGTTATCGAAGCGGAGGTTGCGGCCCAGATTCTGGCCGGCCCGGCGCCTCGCGTGGAGCCCGCGCTCGACGGCGGTGTCGCCCGTCTGCGTGGAACCGTGGCGCTGGTCCTGGAAAAGCACTTCGGGAGCCATCGGGTGCTCGCTGCATAGCTCGGGCGGCCGGAACACTGGGAAACATTTAAGAAGGCGGCCAAGCGCTGTCCCGGCGCGGGGACGCCGGTGGCGCTGATCATCGACAGTCCCTGGATTTCGGGATACCTTGGGGTCAGCCACTTGGAGTATTACCTGGACCCGGAGCTGTGGTTCCAGGCCAACCTGCGGACCCTGCGGGAGTTCCCCGAGATCATCTTCTTTCGGTCCTGGTGGGTGGAGTACGGGATGGCGATCGAGCCCTCGGCACACGGCAACCGGATTCACTTTCGGGCGGACCAGCCGCCCACGCGGTCGCCGGTTCTGGGAGCCTGTGGTGAGAGTCCCGTTCAAGGCGCGGACGCAGGCGGAACCGCCTGCGCCACAAGTAGAATCAACGAGTTGGGCCAATGAGGGGCAGGCGGTTTCGCCTGCCACCCTTTGGTCCGGCCTCTGCCCGCGGCCTGGCAGGGCCGACGAGGACATCGGCCCGCGGACCGGAGGTCCGCCCCACGAAGACGGGCGGATGCCGTTTGCGTTGCAACCCATACTTGCAGCAGATCTGCGAGGCGTTTCTGGGGGACCTGGCGGTGGAGCCACAAGGTGGAGTTGCGGGCTTTGGGGGAAGCGCTGCCGCGGCTGTGAATGCACGCCTCCCGAGCCCTGGCGCGGGAGTTTCAGATAACCACTTCAGCAGGCCCACTGTAGCCCCAGTTCGAGTCCCTTGAGCAAGGCTCGAGGCGCAGCAGTCCCGAGGAAGTTCTTGACAGCGAAAACGAGTGAGCGTATATTGTTTGGGACGACAACGAAATCTGTGAGGAAAGATTTGCAGCCGATTCAGGCTGCTTCAGGGGACGCCGAGAAGGGCATTGAGCGGCGAGGGCGGGTGAAGTGTGTCCGCCGGCAACAGCCATTCTCGCGCTGATTGTACGTGATACGGGCGGAAAAGCCGGATGAGGATGGCTGCTCCGTTCGAAGGCATTTTCTGAAAGCTTTTGGGGGTCCAATGCGAACAACTACGTCCGAATCTCAACAACCGCACCGGCATGCCGGCCGAATCCGCGAGGTTGCAGCGCTGATTCTGCTGGTTGCGCTGGCGCTTGTCCTTGGCCCCTGCGCAGCCAATGCGCAGGTTCTCTACGGCTCGCTGACAGGTTCCGTTGCAGACGCGAGCCAGGCGGCTGTGCCTAACGCAACCGTCGTGGCCCTGAACGTGGCTACCGGGGTTTCCAGGCAGGTTACCACCAGCACCCAGGGCGTCTACCTGTTCACCGGCCTGCTGCCGGGTGTTTACAAAGTCACGGTCTCGGCCGCGGGTTTCTCGAAGGCAGTGAAGGATGGCATAGCCATCGATTCCAACCAGGTCGTCCGCTTCGACGCGACGCTGCAGGTTGGCCAACTGACCGAGTCGATTGAGGTGACGACGTCGGCGGGGGTTCTCCAGACCGACCGCGCCGACCTGAATACACAACTGGAATCCAAGCAACTTAGCAACCTGCCGATTACTTCTTCCGCGGGGCGGAACTTCCAGGCGCTTTACAAGCTGGTTCCGGGCTTCAGCGCGGTCACCGAGGGAGTGAGCTCGGACGGGGGGAATCCGCAGCGCACCATGGCCGCCAACGTGAACGGCGGTTCCATGCAGAACAACCTGACGCGAATTGATGGCGCCTCGAACACCTACATGTGGCTGCCATTCAATAGCGCCTACGTGCCGCCGACGGATTCGATCGAGTCGGTCAGTATCGTCACGAATTCGTATGACGCTGAGCAGGGCAACTCGAACGGAGCGGCAGTCAATGTGGTGACCAAGTCCGGCACCAACGAGTTCCACGGAAGCGGCTTCGAGTATCACACCGACAACGCGCTCAGGGCGCTGAACAGATTCCAAGCGGTGGGTATCCGCAAGCCGAAGTACATCCTGAACCAATACGGCGGAAGCGTTGGCGGCCCGATCCGGAAGAACAAGCTGTTCTTCTTTGCGGACTGGGAGGCCACGAAGCGGCGGATGCTCGCCCAAGCCACCAAGACCGTGATCAATCCCGCCGGCATATTCGATGCCTCCGGCAACGCCAACCTCTCCGCCGCGATACCCGCCGGAACCGACTGCAATATAACGCACGTAGCGGGGTGCGTTTACGACCCCAATACCGGCAATGCCAACGGCACGGGCCGTACAGCTTTCGCGGGCAACATTATTCCAGCGAACCGGATCGATCCGGCGGTGAAGACGATTCTTAGCCGAATCCCCACGGCGGGCTTCCTGAACAGCGATGGCGTGACGGCTAACAACAACTACGTTGCCATCGGCCCCGCCAAGCTCGATCGCAACACCATCGACGCGAAAATCAACTATTTGCCGAGCGACAAGACCACGATATTCGGCCGGTACAGTATTTCGCCGAGTACGTACTTTGATCCGCCGATACTGGGCCAGGCGATGGGCGGCGCGACCGGCGGAGGGCAGGTGGGTACCGCGCCCTCGAGAATCCAGAACGTGGGGCTGGGCGGAACCTACACCATATCTCCCACCATGCTGGTCGATATCAACGCCGGATTCACGCGGCAGCGGCTCGGCGCCCAGTATGCCCCGGATCTCGACCTGGGTAACTACGGGGTCAGCGGGCTGCACATTCCCGGCACGAACGGCGATACCTATTTGACCCAGGGCACACCGGCCTTCATTGTCAGTAGCTGGAACTCCATGGGAAATTCGGACACCGGAAACCCATTCCTGTTCCGGGACAACCAGTACGTAGCCAACGCCAACTTGAGTTGGACGAAAGGGCGGCATGGCCTGCGGTTTGGGATCGAGCACACCCGCAGCGGGCAGAACCACTTTCAGCCGCAGGGTGGGGCCTTCCAGACCCCGCGGGGCTCCTTCCGGTTTAGCGGGAACGTGACCGCCTTGAGCGGCGCGGCGTCCGCGAACAAGGCCAACTCGCTGGCTCAGTTCCTGCTGGGCTTGCCCGAGGAGGTGGGCAAAGCCGTTCAGAACGCAAATCCAAACTCACTGCGCTGGAAGACCTGGTCCATGTATGTGCGGGACAGTTTTCAGGTCACTTCCAAGCTGACGGTGAACTACGGCGTGCGCTGGGAATACTATCCCTTTGCCACCACCGACCACGGCGGGGTAAAGCTCTTTGATCCCAAGACTGGCAACGTCCTCATTGGCGGGAACGGCAGCGTGCCGCTGGACGACGGCGTTAACGTGGGACACGGGCTGTTTCTTCCACGCCTGGGAATCGCCTACCGGCTGAACGACAAGACGGTGATCCGAGCCGGGTACGGGATGAGCGCGGATAGCAACAACTGGCGGTTCTTCCGGAACAATTACCCGGCCACGACGAACTCGGACAACACGAGCACCTGGATGGCAGCCGGTACCTGCCCCACCGCGGCGTATTGCCCTGCCGCGAGCCTTACGGGCGAGACGCTGGCTCCCTATGCGGGCCTCCCGGTGGGAATACCTTTCGTGGCGGTGCCGGATATCAGTTCGGGAGTGATTCCGCTTCCCAACAACGTGGGTTGGGGTAACACGGTGCCGTTTAACTTCCGGCGCGGCTATACCCACTCGTACAACCTGACCTTGCAGCGCGAGATCGGACGTGCTTCGGCTGAGGCGGCCTACGTCGGAAGCCGAGGCATACGCATGCTCACGAACGAGAACATCAACCCGGGGCCGATAAATGGCGGCAATGCCGGCCGCTTGTTGTATCCCGTGGCTAACAAGAACTGGGGAGACGGGAACAGCCTGTCGCCTGACGCGAACATGTACTATGATTCGCTGCAAACCAAAGTCACGTGGCGGATGAAGGGTGGCTCCCAGATCGGGCTGAATTACACGTTCTCGAAGGCCATCAACTGGGACGACAACGAGGAAGTGAGCGGAACCTTCGGGGTCAACGGCGGCTACCTGTTCTGGCCGTATCCGGACTACCGGGCTCGAAACAAGGCGTTGGCGAGCTTTGACCGCACGCACAACCTGTCGATCTACGGAGTGATTGAGTTGCCGTTCGGGCCGAAGAAGCAATGGGCAAAAAGCGGGATAGCGGGCGCCATAGTCGGCGGATGGCAACTGAACTGGTTGCTGACCCGGATGAGTGGGAACCCGATCACGCTTGGTGGTGGAGGTAGTCAGGTCAACGCTCCGGGAAATACCCAAACACCGGATCAGTGGGCCCCGCTGAGTATCCTGGGCGGGATTGGACCCGCGCCAGTAGTCGGCGCAAGCACAAGCTGCGCTGCCACCGACATGTCGTGTCACTACTTCAACCCGACTGCCTTCGCCGCGGTTCCGGCGGGGCAGATTCGCTTCGGCACCACCGGCCGCAACGACATCCGGGGGCCGGGTTTCTTCAACTTGGATGCCAGCGTGTTTCGCGACTTCCGGATCACCGAGCGCGTGAAGTTCCAGATCCGGGCGGAGATGTTCAGCATGACGAACACGCCGCACTACGGTAATCCGGGCACCGATGTCACCAACGCTGCGGCCTTTGGTGTGATTACCGGCACGTTGAACCTGGCCGGGCGAGGATCGGGAACCGGCGGGGAACGAGTGACCTGGTTCTCAGCGAGGGTTTCGTTCTAGTGGGCCGTTTGCGTGTCTGACGCCTCCTCGTCTGGCTTCGTCACGGGGTCAGACGAGGGGCCGCGTCAGATGCGTTTGGCGACGGGCGTATTATTCTGAGTTGTTCGCAGATAGGTGTGGCCCAGCCCGGCTGGGCCACATCGTGTTTTCCTCACGAATCTCGAATCATCTGGCAGATACGGGATTCGCTGGCGAGCCACGACGAACTAGCGCGCTATTCTCGGCCGGAAGGACCGACGCGTAAGTCATGCGTCCCGAACAGTGGGAAACATTCAAGAAGGCGGCCAAGCGCTGTCCCGGCGCGGGGACGCCGGTGGCGCTGATCATCGACAGTCCCTGGATTCCGGGCTACATCGGGGTCAGCCACCTGGAGTATTACCTGGACCCGGAGCTCTGGTTTCAGGCCAACCTGGGGATCATGCGGGAGTTTCCCGAGATCATCTTCTTCCCCTCCTGGTGGGTGGAATACGGGATGGCGATCGAGCCCTCGGCATTCGGCAGCCGGATTCACTTTCAGCCGGACCAGCCGCCGACGCAGTCGCCGGTTCTGATGCGCCTGGAGGACGTGAGCACGCTGGCGGAGGTGGACCCATACAGCGACGGGCTGATGCCGTTTGCGTTGCAGCGCTACCGGATGCACAAGCCGCGCATCCTGGAAGCCGGCTACACCATTCCGGTGGTGGCAGCGCGGGGTCCGCTGTGCCTGGCGTCGTTTCTGCGGGGTGTATCGGAGTTCATGCTGGATATCGCGGAGAGCCCGGAGGGGGTTCACGCGCTGCTGGAGTTGACCACCCGGACGGTGATCGACTGGCTGAAGGCGCAAGCCGAGGTGATCGGGGAGACGGTGGAAGGGATTCTGGTGCTGGACGACATCGCGGGATTCCTGTCGGCGCGCTCGTATCGGGAATTCGCGCATCCGTATCTGAAGCAGATCTGCGAGGCCTTTCCTTCTGGCTGGGTCAAGGTGTACCACAACGACGCCAACGTGCGGCCGTTCCTGGGGGATCTGGCGGGGACGGGATTCGACGTGCTGAACTGGAGCCACCAGGTGGACGTGCGGGAAGCACGGCAAAAGACCGACGGGCGGCTGTGCCTGATGGGGAACGTTCCGCCGCTGGAGGTAGGGGTACGGGGGACGCCGGAGATGGTGGCACAGTCGGCGCGCGAGGTGCTGGCCAAGAGTGAAGGGCAGGGGCTGATCCTGTCGGTGGGGGGCGGAGTCAGTCCGGGGATGCCGCGGGAGAACCTGCGGGCTCTGGCGGGTGTATTAGTGCCGGCCTGAGCGCGCGGTTTCGCAGTAGCACCGACTCTCGCGGTCACGGACCTACTTCGCGAACAGTTTCAGGTCGATGGCGTCGGCCATGATCTTGTAGCCCGCGTCAGCCGGGTGCAGGCGATCGCCGCTGTCCGCTGCCGCCGCGAGCTGCGAAGGCTTGCGCGGATCGCGCGCCGCCGCATCGAAATCGATCACACCGTCAAGTCGGCCGCTGGTACGAATCCAGAGGTTGATCGCCTGGCGGTCGGCCTCGAGGTCCGGATTGAAATAGCTCGATCCTTCGCACGGCAGAATGGTCGCTCCGTAGACGCGGATGTTTTGGGCATGCGCCCGAAGAACGATCTGCTGGTACGCGCCGATCAATTCCCGAGCCGTCGCCGCATGTTCCTTGCGCGCGCGAGCGTTGGTGCGGGTTCCGAGATCGTTGATCCCCTCGAGCACGATCAGCCAGCGGACGCCGCTTTGCGAGAGCACGTCGCGATCCAGCCGCGCCAGAGCGTTCGGGCCCAAGCCATCGTTCAGCACGCGGTTGCCGCCAATTCCGGCATTCAATACTCCGATGCCTGCCGTGCTTCTGTTCGCTTGCAGGCGGCGAGCCAGAGCGTCCGGCCAGCGGCCGTTCTGGTCCGTCGTCGAGCCCCTCCCGTCGGTGATCGAGTCGCCAAGCGTCACAACCGCCGCGCCGCGGTTTTTGACCAGCACATCGACGCCGCTGAGGAAATACCAGTGGCTAGTCCGCGCGGCCGTTGGCAGCTCCGCAGCCGAAGCCGCGTCGCCGGCCTGAAGATACGAGGTAGCCCGGGCGCCGGGGTGCGTTGTGACGTCATTCGGCGCACCTTGCAGGCGGATCGTCACGGCAAGGTCGGACAGGGCAGCCAGGTCAAAGTCGACAGGATCGGAGAACATCGGCGCTCCCGGCGGAATCGTCACGGAGGGCTGGCCGTCGAAGGTCAGTCGCTTGTCGCTCTCCGGCCGGATCGCGCCGCCAGCGCCGGCCAGAGCCACATGGGCCGAGGGGATGGTGAGTGCGGCGTCCCCGAACTCATTGGAAAACCGCACCCGCATCTTCTTCCCCCCGATCGAGACATGCACGATCTGCCGTAGCGTGCTGTCCGCGAAGCCCGGCGCTGGCGGTAGGTTTGTGGCATCCGCCCGCTGTTGCGCCGACGCCCAGGCGCCTACCCAGCGACCACCCTCGTCTATCGCGCCCGGCCCGCGCTCGCCGGCAAGCGCCGGCGTCACGAGTGCGCTGCCGAGCAGCCAGGCGGCTAGAATCCAGTTCTTCTTCAAGAGGACCTCCTTCAGCGTGTCCAGGAAAGCTGGCCTTACCGACCCTTGATGTAGCGGCCGGCAAAGGTCAGGAACGTGGGCCAGTTCGGACCAGGCGTGTGCCCGCCACTATGCTGGCGAAAGGCCACATCACCATCCATCAGCGGGGTTTCGATAGGAGGGAACTCGGTGGTTCCCAGGTCCTTCTTGCCCAGGAGCCTGTACACCGGTCCGGCGCCGGCCGCGGCCAGGAACATGCCTTTGGCGTCCACCCATGCATCCCCCTTGTTCGCGCCGGCGCTGATGAACACGGGGCGCGGGGCACACAGAGCGACCAACTCGTGGGAATCCACCGGCAAATCGTTCCAGTTCAGCAGACCGGCGTACTTGATGAAGTTGCCGGCCATCCAGTGATATTCGCCCGTTCCGGCCACGTTTTCCACTATCTCGCCCCAATTGCGGCGGTGGAGCTTGGCGCCGCCTTCGCCGGAGGAGCTGACGAAGGCGATTGCGAAACGCTGGTCATACGCCATCGCGACGAGGGTTGCTTTGCCGTAGCGCGAGTGGCCCTCCAGGCCGACTTGCCTGGCGTCCACGGATTTGTCTGTCTCGAGATAGTCCAAGGCGCGGCTGGCGCCCCAGGCCCAGGCACGCAACGCGCCCCAATCATCCAACTTGCGGGGCTGGCCCTTATTGACCAGACCGATGATGCCTTCGGTCAGGCCGGCGCCGCTGTCGGCCTGAACGCTGGTGGGGCTGAGGATGGCATAGCCCCAGCCCTTGGCAAGAACCTGCTGTTGCCAACTGGGCCCGCCGCCGCCGGGTTGCGCCGGCGCTCCAGAGCCAGGCCCGCGGGGGCCCCCAAATCCGAAACCGAACTCGAGCATCACCGGCACGGGACCAGTCGCGTTGGAGGGCGTGGTCAACCTCAACTGGATGTCGACGGTGATGAGCGGGTACGATGAATTGTCAACGTGGCCCACGAGCTGTTTCGTGAGGACCGCCACATCGCCGTTCATCTCCCGGGTCGTGTTGGTCGCTTCCCAGGTCACCTTGGGTGTGTTCTTGGGGACCCGGCCATAGATTTCCCTGTCGAAATCCGCCACGATCTCGGGGCGGCGTTTGTTCCACCACGCCTTCGGGGTCTTGACCTTCTTGCCGTTCTTCAGCACCAGAGGGTCCGGCAGGTTCGGATAGGGGTTGGCCTTGGACTCGTCGTAGTTGGCGGCATTCGGCGCCTGGCGGTTGTTGCCATCCGCTCCAGGCCGGAGTGAGGTGATGTGCAAAAGATCCAGCAACCTCTGGTGGTCTTGCTGGGCCGTCAGCCGCACCAGCGGAGGCGGACTGCCGGCAACCAGCACCCACAGAACTAAGCCAAGTGACCATCGAATCCATTGCAGAGCGGGCACGAGTTCATTATAGGAGTTACAGAGCTTCGCAGAATGCGGTGAGGGTGAGAGTACACTGTGAACATCAGCAACGAGGAGTTGAAGGAAACCGACATTCCGGCTCCGGACGCCGAATTGCGAGCGATTGGCCGCTTCGCCGAAACGTTCGAGCCTGCCGCCTACTGGAGCGATGCGTGGGGCGCGGAGTACTTCACGAAATCACAGGAGATGCTGGGGAACTGCATTGAGAACTACGCCCAACGCGGCGCGCTGCCGGAGAAGCTGGCAGAGCTGCGCACGTGCCTGGCGCTGGAGTGGGCGATTCTTCCTTACGTCTCGCGAGAGCCCAACGCAAAACAGGAGCAGTTTCTCAGGGATCTGGTGGCGAGGATCCGCGAGCTCGTGCGCAAATGAATAGAGCCTCGGAAGACCGGTCTCAGTTGCGGGCCGGATGGATCTCCACATAGTCCAGCGCGGCCGTTTCCCCGCCATCCGGCGCCCCTTCGATCCGGATCTCGTCTCCGGGGCGCAGCGCCAGCCCGGTGATAATCCGGCGAGTCGACGAGTGTGCGTTGATGCTGGTGGCCGGGAGGTGATCGTCGGCCGCCCAGTCGCCGACAAGCTGGCTGCCCAGGAACACGCGGAACCGCGAGACGCCGTTGTTTTGATCGAAATACTGGACGGTCAGATCGAACCAGCCCGGCTTGCCGTCGTATCGGAAACTGGCGGAGCACTGCCGGCGGGGGCTGGCGCACTCGACGGCCTGGCTGCCCGAGGCCGCTTCCCAGGGCGTTACGTCCACCACCTGGTAGCCCTCCAGCTTCATGGCTTCGGCTTCCCGGCGACTCGGGAAGTGGCCCGCGCGGCCTTTCGCGTCGGGGATGCCGGAGGTGCGCAGGAACCAGGTGTTCACGGCGTCGCGCCACACCTGCGCGTGCCCCGCCTGAAACTCCAGGCGCGCCAGCACCTCCAGATAGCGTTGTTCGTCGATCCGCCCCTTGAGCGACTTCCATTGGCGCACGAACTCCCCAGCTTCCTCCGCCCCTTGATAGTGCGTGTCGTAGATGTGCTGAATCACGGTCTTCCCGGAATGGAGGACGTAGGTGTAGGGGACGTGGTGCATCCACAGCAGCAGCTCGTCCGGACAGGTCGCGAGCGACTCGTAGATGCCAGCCACGGGTGGCCGGTACTGGCCAATGAAGCCGGTGCCGGTGGCCAGGGTGCGGTCCATGCCGATGCCCTTTTCGTCGGCGCGATGCCACTGGCCCCAGCCATTGCGCTCGGAGGCCTCGACAGCGGGGCCGAAGTGACTGCCCGTGATATCGGTCAACGTTTGCGCGCCCAGCGGTCCGGTGTAGTTCTCATAGGTGCGCCAGGAATGAAGCTGCATGGCGGCGATGGTCTCGACCACCCGCGCGTCGTCGCCGAAGGTGAGCCGGGTCCACTCATCCGCGATCTGTTTCGCGCTCAGATCCGGATTCCACGCCAGGCGGCCGAAGCCGTAGAGGTTGGCCTGGGAGAGGTGATGGCCGGTCCAGTTGACGTCGAGCCCTACGTTCGAGACGCCGACAAATCCGCCCACCGGCCGGCGGAAGGTCTTCCCGGCGACCAGCGCCTTCACCGGCGTTCCCGGACCCTTGGCGTGCATGTCGAAGTCGAGCACCTCTTTCCACATCGGCGCCAGGAAGACCATGTGGCGCGCCTGGCCGAAATACTCCTGCGTGATCTGAAGCTCCACCACCTGGTTGGTCCTCTCGAGCGCGGCGAACAGCGGCGAAGCCGGCTCCCGCACCTGGAAATCGATCGGCCCGTTCTTGATCTGGATGACGGCGTTGTCTTCGAACTGGCCGTCCAGCGCGTGGAAGTTGTCGTAAGCCGCGCGGGCCCGGTCGTTCTTCAGGTTGCGCCAGTCCATGTGATGGTCGTAGACGAAACCCCGGTAGAAGAGGAGGCCGCCGTGCGGTTTGAGCGCGCGCGCAATGACGTTCGCGGCGTCGGCGTGCGTGCGGCCGTAGGTGGAGGGGCCGAGGCGGCCCTCCGAGTCCGCCTTCAGCAGGAAGCCGCCGAAATCCGGGATCGCCCGGTAGATCTCATCGGCCTTGTTCTTCCACCACCCGGCCACGCGCGCGTCCAATGGGTCGAAGGTGTCCAGGCCGCCCAGGAGTTTTGGGCTGCTGAAATCGATGGACACCGAGAGCCGGACGCCCCAGGGGCGGAACACCTCGGCAAGGCGCGCCAGTTGGGGCAGAAACCCGGTTGTGATCACGCGCGGATTGGCATTGACGTTGTTGACCGTGCAACCGTTGATGCCCAGCGACGCCAGCAGCCGGGCGTAGTCCCGCACACGGCCCAGATCGGCGCGCACGTCGTCCTTCTCGAAGAAAATGGATGGCCCGGCATAGCCGCGCTCGATGCTCCCGTCCAGGTTGTTCCATTCGTTGACCCAGCGCACCGGCGCGTAGGGAACCTGCTTCTCGTCGAGCGGCGAGATCGATTCCCCGAGCCCCATCTTCCGCAGCAGCGCGAACACACCGTACAGCACCCCGCGATCGTTGGACGCCGCGACAACCAGACACGGGTGGCCCTCGATGGTCACCGTCTTGAGCCAGTAGGCATCTTCCGTGAGATCCGCCGTCAGGCCGATGGCGCTGAACGTACCCAGAACGATGGCGCTCTCTTTGAGTGGACGAGTCTCGATGCGTAGCGTTCTGCCAAGCATTCCACGGACGCCGCGGATCAGCTCCTGCTGCGCCGCCTGGATCACCACGGAATCTCCGAGCGCGACCACCGTGGCGGGCAGCGCGCCGTAGCGGTCGCCGCCGATCTCCGTGTACCGCAACCAAGCGCCGCGCCCCGTTTCGGCGCGCAGTGGAACCAGTGCGGCAAGAGCCAGCGCCAAGGTCAGTATCCGCATTTCGACTCCTCTGGGCAGGCGAAACCGCCTGCCCCACTCAATATGGGATTTTCGGCGCACGATCATCGTTCGGATCGGCCCAGCGGTCGTTGGGCAGCAGCGGTGTCCAGCCCGGGCGGGACGGGTCTTGATCGTACGGGTAGTTGCCGAGTCGTTGGTACAGTTCGCGGTACTGCCGCAGCTTGTCCCGGTTCAACTTCACCCCTAAGCCGGGGCTGGTGGGCACGGCGATCGATCCGTTCTGGTAGCGCATCGGCCCGCCCTCGATGATGTCGTCCGTCAGGTGATGGTAATGGGCGTCGGCCGCAAACGAGAGATTGGGAATCACCGCGCCCAGGTGCAGCATGGTCGCCAGTTGTATCCCCAATTCGCCGGAGGAATGCACGGCGACGCCGAGTTGAAAGGTCTCGCAGACGCCGGCGGCCTTGATGCAGGCGCGAATGCCGCCCCAGAACGTCGTATCCAGCAGGATGACATCCACGGCGGTGTCTAGCGCGTTGGCCGCGAGCTGCTCGAAGTTCACGACCACCGTATTCGTCGCGAGCGGCACCCGCACCATCTGCCGGGTGCGCCGCATGCCATTCAGGCCGAAGACCGGATCTTCGAGGTAATCGTTGCGCAGTCCCTCGATGGCCTGGCCAAAGCGGATGGCCTGTTCGGTGGACCAGACCGCGTTGGGATCGAACCGCACGCGGTCCTCGGGAAACGCGCCGGCCAGCGCGCGGTAGACCTCGAGTTCGTAGTCCGGATGGAAGACGCCGCCCTTCACCTTGTGCGTAGCGAATCCGTGCTTCCGCTTGAGTGCGCGTGCGTTCTCGATCACCTGGTCGATGGTGCGCACTTCCCCCTCGCCGGTGGCCGGATTGGGGTAGCGGAAGAAACAATAGGAGGCAAAAGGGACGCGCTCGCGCAAGCGGCCGCCGAGGATCTCCGAGACCGGGACTCCCCAGGCCTGGCCCAGGATGTCCAGACACGCGAATTCGAGCGCGGCCACCACCTGCGTGCGATTGTTGTATAGCGAGGCCGTCGGGTTGGCGATCAGGAATCGCATTTCTTCGAGCCGGGCGGGATCGTGTCCCAGCAGGTAGCCCTTCATGGCGCGGAATACCGCTTCCGCCGATTCCCCTCCGCCGCCCATCTCCCCCAAGCCGACCAGTCCGTCATCCGTCTCGACCTCGACAATGGTGCGCACGAAGCGGCCCCAGTGGCACCCGTTGGCGTGGCGCAACGGCGCCTCCAGCGGAACGGTCACCGTGGTAGCGCGGATATCGCTGATTCGCATGAGTTAGTTCAACACCACAACAATATCATAGCCACAACATCTACGACTGCGTTCCCGACCAAGTCAGCCCGATCCGATTATGCCAGCGCGTTTCAGTCTGGCCGACGGCGCGCGGCATCCGTCGTTCAGGTTTTGCAGGCGTCGGCTCAAGTCGTCGGCAGGGTGTAAGTCCGTAGCAGCCGCGCATGATCGCTACGGTTCGGTCCAGAGCCGTGCGCGAGGTTCGGCAGATAAACCTGCTCTTCTCCGCCAGCCCTGTGGAATAGAGGACTCGCGATCCCCACCCACGCAAAGACGGGTTGCGTGGTCAGGATGACCAGCACCTGAGTGCGCGTTGAGGCGTCTCCCGTCCGTCCTCCGAGTTTCCCTGCTTCACCCTTTCCGGGCTTTCTCAGCGCCAAGCTGTTCTGCCACTCCTGGCGCAGGGCCGATGGAGAATCCACTCTAGCGAAGATGCGGCGGAACGCCGCTTCTTTCATCCACCAGACCTTCATGAAGATCCCGAAAACAATGGGAGAATCGAGCCTGTATAGCATTGTTCCTGGGGGAAGCAGTTCCTTTGCCGGCCTGCCGTCGAAGGAAAGATCTACGTCGTAGCTGATCCGGCGGTTGATCTGGTACCGGACGTCATTCCATTCATACTCTTGGTTCAGCATCGGGGGTGAGAATCAGTGTAGCCAAAGATGTCAGCACGGACTTCCATTCTAGGTATTCGCCGAGCTTAAGTGTACACTCAACCAAGCTGAGATTGGGAATGGGGCCCAGGCAGCGGGCGGCTGAGAGTTGTCTTGGTTGCGATGTCGCGCTCGGGGAGCCAACTCTCGCCCGAGCTCGCCTGGCAAGCGGGAAGACGTGGGTGCTGGCTCACGGCCGCGCGGGCGTCTTACGAACGTAGATCGGCTCTACCAGGGGGAGCGGATACGGGGCATTCCGGCGCGGATTGTCCGGGTCGTAGAACACGCAGAAGGTGGCGCCAACCGCCGTCGGCTTCCGGGTGGGACCACTCCGTCCTTTCGCGATGGAGCCGCTGAGCAGCGCGAACTCGTAGTGGATCACCGTGCCCTTGTCGGTCTTGGCGTGGCGCGTCACCACAGCCAAGGTGGGCCGTCCTTCGGCCAGCAGCCACCTCTGGCGCCGGAGCAGAAGCGTGAATAGCCCGCCGACCGCTGCCAGGGACGCGGCTACCAGCCAGGAAATCCACATGGGCATGGGCCCCGGTTCGCGGCCGAGCGGATAGCTTACAGCCGGGTTCGAGGGAAGATAGCGCACCGCCACGTCCGATCCGACCTGAAGGTTCTTCCAGATTCGGACCGGCGCCCTGGCGCGCCCTTGATAAGTGCTCTCCTGGAGGGTGAACCGATAGGCCACCCATCGCGTCTGGCCCTTGTCCCCGCTGCGCCACAGCCTGGCGACATGGCCCTGGGTGTCCACTCCCTGTTCCCGAAGGAGGCGCTGCTCCTCCGCCTGCCGGCTGGCCAGGACGCCGAGGGCGACGCCTCCGGCCAGCGCCCCAACGAAAAACACCACGGCCAGGGCGAACACCGTCTTCCCTGCGGCGGTCAATCGAACCGCGCGCGACCGGCAGAGTTCCAGTCCGTCCGGGGGCGTCCAATGCCGCCCGAGTTCCGAAAGTTGGGCTCGAGAATCCATGGCTCACTCCTCTGAGCCGCCAGGCCGGGGCGGCTCCTCGCGCGCGTCCGCCGGCGTGCGCCCGGCCTCTCGCAAAGCGCGACGCAGCAGAAACTCGATTTGCGCGTTCAGGCTGCGCAGCTCGGCGTCGGCCCAGCGCTGGAGAGCTTCGTGAGTCGCCGGGTCCAGCCGAAGCAGAAATGTCTTCCGTGGCGCCATCGGCCCACCGCTCGCTTACTGATACAGCGTGCCTGCGTTGACGATGGGCTGCGCGTCGCGGTCGCTGCACAGCACCACCAGCAGGTTGCTCACCATGGTGGCCTTGCGTTCTTCGTCGAGCTGTACCACATGCTTCGCGCTCAGCAGTTCGAGAGCCATCTCCACCATGCCCACGGCTCCCTCGACGATCTTCTGCCGGGCGGCGATGATGGCGCTGGCCTGCTGGCGTCGCAGCATTGCGCTGGCGATTTCGGGCGCGTAAGCCAGGTGGCTGATGCGGGCCTCGATCACCTCGACACCGGCCTTGGCCAGCCGCTGCTGGATCTCCTCGCCCAGCCGGTGGGAGATCTCCAGCACCGACATGCGCAGCGAGAGCTGGCCTTCCACGTGCGCGTCGTAGGGGTAGGTGGTGGCCAGGATACGCACCGCGGCCTCGGTCTGCACATGCACAAAATGCTCGAAGTCGTCCACGTGAAACACCGCCTCGGCCGTCTCCACCACCCGCCACACCACTACGGCGGCGATCTCGACGGGGTTGCCGTCCTGGTCGTTCACTTTCAGCTTGCTGCTCTCGAAGTTGCGTATGCGCAGGGAAACCCTGCGACGCATCGTCAGCGGGTTCACCCACCAGAAGCCCTGCTCCTTGATGGATCCCTTGTAGACGCCAAACAACTGGATCACGCGAGCTTCATTGGGATTGATCACCGTTAACCCGAAGACGCAAAAGATGTCGGCCGTCAGAACCGCGAGCCACACCGCGAACCACAGCCCGGCCTCCGCCCTGGCTGCCGAGACCAGCATCCATGTCCCACCGGCCAACACCGCGGCGAACAGGAACAACATCAGCCAGCCCGGATATCCTTTGATCTGCTTTTCCTGTAGCATGGGAACGATCTCTCCTTTGACATCACAATGATATCATTTTGATTTCACTGGAGTCAAGAGAGATTACTCCCCTGTTTTCAACAGGAAAGCGAGGGTTGTCCCCTGGGTTGCCGAATAGCCTGCGGGTTCTTGCTCAACTCCGCGGCGTCGTGGATTTGTAGAACACCGCTGGAGACAAGCTCGTCAGACTGTGCCGCGCCGGCTTGTATCCGATCGTCAGCTTCGCGCCGCTCAGCAAGATGCTGAAGCCGGTTTCGGATTGCCAGTCCAGTTCGACTGTCGCGTCACCGATCTTCATCCCTTTGAACTTCGCGGTGATATCCGCCTTGGCCTCGGCGGTCGCCTTTCTCTTCAGCTCGAAGCTGTACCGCAACGCGTCGGTCTGCAGGACTTGCATGATCAGGAAGTTGCTCGGGTCCAGCAAGGCTTTCAAGCACGGCCGGCTGATGGTGGGGAGCACCTCCTGCACATCGATCTCGGTGATGAAGTCGGACTCCAGAAGAGCATTGGGGAAGTCCAGCGACACGCTCCTCGCGAATGAGAAATCGGAGGTCACGTTCAACAGGCCGCCGAACAGGTTCAGGAAACTCTTCAGCGAGAACACGCTGCTCTTCTTGAAGCTTCCCAGCACCACCTTGGCCGGCTTGTTGCGCGAGACTTTGGCCAGACACTTCCCCGTATCCACGATCACCTCGCGCCCCTTCTCGTCGAAGCCGCCGATGTAGCCCGGCACACTAATGTCGTTGAACGGTACGGCCAACACGTAGCCGAACTTGTCGAGGAACTTCGCCAGTTCTCTCAGTTCTTTCGGGATCTTCGCCACCTTCGTCTCCTGTCTCACGAGTTCGTTCGCGGGGCTCTGCTTGCGGCGCCCGGTGAGCGTCGCGAAGTCCCCCGCATAGATAGTGTCACACGGGCTGATTTCGTTTCACCAGACGTCTTAAGAACCAGTCCGTCTCCTTCTGTTCTTCCAGCGGCGTCACCGGGTCGATGAATTTCCAGCACAGCGCCCCGAGCACGTAGATGGCCGCCATGATGTAGAAGTTGAGCGTGCAGCTCTTGGTCGCCTGGATCACGTAGCCGAACACCACCGGCGCGAGCCCCCCGGCGGCGTTGCCCATCATGTTCATCGATCCCGAGAGCGTCCCCGCGTACTTTCCGCCGACGTCCATGCAGGCTCCCCAGGCTCCGGGCATGATGAGGTCGTTGGCGAAACTGGCCAGGCCCATGACGATCATCGCCCACAGCGGATCGCGGATCGCGGTGTGCGCCAGCAGCAGCACGCTGGCGCTGCAAAAGCCCACGTAGGCAACCAGGCGCCGCGCGGCGCTGGCGCTGCCGGTCCAGCGCGCCATGCGCGGCGAAATGAACCCGCTGAAGGCGCAACCCAGTCCGCCGAAAAACAGCGGGAAGATGGCCAATTTCGCGGCGTACTCCGGATTCAGGTGTCGGTAGTCCTTCAAGTACGTTGGCAGCCAGGTGATGTAGAAGTACCAGGGATAGGACAGGCAGAAATACTGCGCCCAGAGCATCCAGACGGTGCGTGAGGAAACCAGCTTCTTCCAGGGCACGTCGCCGTGCCCGGAGGCCAGCTTGTCCGCGCCCTCCAGCAGCGCAAGCTCCCCTGCGTTGACCTTCTTGTGGTCCCGCGGGTTGTCGCGATACCACGGGTAGAATACCGCCGCCCAGAGCACTCCGAGGACGCCGAACACCTCGAAGGCATGCCGCCACGACATGTAGTGGATCACCCACACCACCAGCAGCGGCGTGACGGCGCCGCCCCACCGCGCGCTCATCCACATGATGCCCTGCGCGCGCACCCGCTCCTGCTGCGGCAACCAGGTGGTGAACGCCTTGGTCAGATTCGGAAAGCAGCCGGCCTCTCCGGCGCCGAACAGGAACCGCGTCGCCACCAGCGAGAGCCAGCCCCGCACCCAGCCGGTGGCGGCCGTGAAGAACGACCACCATAGCACCACCCGCAGCAGTACCCGCCGCGGTCCGATCCAGTCCCCCAGCCAGCCGCCCGGGATTTCGAAGATCGCGTAGGCCCAGGCAAAGGCAGCGAACGCGTAGCCCATTTGAACGGGGGTCAACCCCAGGTCGCTCCGAATGTCGGACTCGGCCTGGGAGATGCACACGCGATCGATATAGGTCACGATCGCCAGCGCCACCGCGAAGACGATGACCCAATACCTGGTGCGGGTGGGTTTCACTTCAGTGCGAGGCGTGGTCACGCGAAGGGTCATCACAACACGCTGAGGCACCCTAGCGCAAGCCCAGCTCGGCGCTCATCCACTCCAGGTAGCTCTGGGAGCCCGCGACGATCTCCAGAGCGACGATCTCGGGAGTCTCGTACGAATGGGCCTTGCGCAGTTCCTCCTGGAGCCGCTCGAACAGCGCCCGGCTGGACTTGATCAGCAGCAGCCACTCGGCCGCCTCCTCCACCGCGCCCTTCCACTGGTAGATGCTACGAACTCCGGCGACGATGTTCACGCAGGCCGCCAGCCGCCGCTCGACCAGCGCGCGGGCGACGTTCGCGGCCTCCTCGGCCGATCCGCAGGTGCTCAGCACGACGATCTTGTCGGTCATTGGGGTGATCCTTCGAAAAACTTTCGAGAAACAGTGGCAAATCCGGTCAAACAGGATTATAAACAAATGTAGGGATGAAACAAGCTGTTCTTCGCTGGGCCGGCACGCTGGCCCTGGCCGCCTGCATGGCGCTGTTCTTCGCCCTCCGGGTTCCGCGCGGCGTTTCCGCCCTCAAGGACAAGCACCAGCAGATCCACCAGCTCGAGCAGGAAAACGCCGACCTCGCCAAGGACAACGCGGCCAAGCGCGAGCGCATCCGCAAACTCCGCGATAGCCGTTCGGAGCAGGAACTGGAAGTCCGCAAGCGGCTGAAGCTCCAGCGCGAGGGCGAGACCTCGATCCTCCCCGATCCCACCAAGAAGTAGGGCGCGATCGGCCCGCAGATTCCCCTTACGCCGGCTGCCGGTGGAGTCTGGCCAACCCTCTCCGCCCGGGCACATCACCCTCGCGCGGGGGCGCGGCCAGTTGCACGCAGAAAGCATCGTAGTCGCGCTGGAACCAGAAACACAGCAAAACGAAATCGATCAACGCCGGGAAGAACAACGGGGCGGGGAACGCCGTTTCCGGGAATTCCAGCCCGGTCAACTTCGCCATGCCGAGGCAGACCAAGGCGAACCAGGGGCAATGCAGGAAGTACATCAGGATCGAAGCCCTGCCGCCCAACTGCAGGGTTTCAAGTTTCAGCAGGCGCTCTACCCAGCCCCGGTTGTGCCACAGCCCCACCACGAGCAAGGCCAGCAAGGGCAGCAGAAAGCCGTTGACCAGGGCATAGAAGACCCGATTGGAGGGCCACGCGACCACCACCGCGATGGTCATCGCGGCTGCCAGGCCTGCCACCGTCGAGTCCCGGGAGAGCCTCCGCACCAGCAGACCACGCGGCGCGGCCCGTCGCGCCAGCATGGCCAGCGTCGCTCCGAACAGGATCTCCCACAAGCGGGTGACCGGGAAGATGTGCACGTGCACGATTGCATTCGTGCATTGCAGGCTCGCGGTGGACGGATCGTAGGGGGCATATCGGAAAGTCGCTGGGAACTCCGCCAGCAACAGCAGGTGCGGCGCCAGGACAGACGCCCAAAGCAGGGTTAGCAGCGCCAGCAAGAACCCGGTGCTCAAGTCGCCCAGTTTCCGGAAGAAGGGCATCACCAAGTATCCGAGGGCGAAGGAGGTGACCGCCCAAGCGGGCGTGTTGTAAGCCATCGCGCGGTTCGGGAAGAACCCTTGGGAGAGCGTGAGCCACGCTGCCGCGTCCTTGAGGAGACGCGAAGGCGCCGGCGCCGTACCCCCCACGCACAGCACCCACACCATTGCCAGGAATCCGAACACGTGGATCGGATACAGGCGGTAAAGCCGCCGGGCCAGGAACGGCCAATAGGCGGTCGGCCGATCGCGCATCGTTTCGATCAGCAGAAAGCCCGAAAGCACGAAGAACAGCGAGGTGATGATCGACCGCGCTTCGATGAGGTGGAGCAGGACCTTGGGGGCCCCGGCCTCGACCAGAGGGTAGTAACCAAGGTGCGCAAATACGATTACGCACGCAGCCAGAAAACGAAGCGCATTCAGGCTGGAAGAGTAGCGTCTCTCGCCCGGCATCGGAATACCCTTGCCAGCGGATTGCCTCCTCCGTGACAGTGCTATTATTCGCCCTGGGGTCGCCGTTTGCAAGCTATTTCTGGGCTCATGTCCAAGGTTAATACCGTACGTAGGCCGGACAGAACTAACCTTTTTGCTCCCGGACGCTTACAATTGCGGCCGCGATCTCCCGCGTCGTCTCTTCGTCGCCCATCAGCACGTGATCGGGGAGCCAGAACGCGTCGCGGATGCAGGCTTCCACCACCGGGCATGGCTCGACGCGACAGCCGCCCTGGCGATACGGCGGTTTGCCACAAAGCGGATGAGGCTAGAAGGGCGTGCAGGGGATCCCCGCGACTGTGACAGCGCGGTGAAACTCGTCCCGCGTCTTCCCGAACTTCGCCGAATCGATCCGGCCGAGCAGCAGAAAGTGGGAATCCGTTTTGACTTGGCTGGGCACGTCCTGGAAATGCAGTCCGTCGATTTCCGCCCATCCCGAACGCAGCAGCCGCTCGAGTTGGGCGAGCAACACCGCCGTCGGCGAGCAGTGGGAGAAGAAGCCCGGGCCGGGCCCGCACCCCTGGTTGCAGAAGGACTGGGCGCGCTCAGCGAACCCGGCGTCGTTGGTCATGAGCATGCCGCCCTCGCCCGAGGTCATGACCTTGGAGTTCCGGAAGCTGCACGCGCCGGCCATTCCGAAGCTGCCGGCCCGCCTGCCGTTCCACTCCGAGCCGTGCGCGAGCGCGGTCTCCAGCGTCACGGTTCCGTTCACCGCGCCGATTCCGTGCGCGCAGTGCTGGAAGGCGGCGAACTCGCGCTCCAGCCGTCGCACGATCTCACGAAAACCGCCCCACTGCGCGCTCTCCAGCACCTCCCGCAGCAGCTCGATCTCACGTTCCGTATGGATAGGCCAGGCCGGAATGCGGATAGTCTTTCAGTGTACCTAGTGTAATGCGGCTTTGACCGTTGTTTGCAGCCACGTGGCGTGGGCTTCAGCCTGCCGTGTCGGCACTCGTGCCGACACCTTGGCGTCGAGAAAAGTCTCGACGCGGCGCGCACGAGTGCGTGCGCCACAAAAAGCTGCTTGGACTACAGCCCCTGGAGAAAGTAATTGAACTCCTTCTCCCGGCCGAGCGTGGTGTTGTCGCCGTGTCCGGGAATCACCACCGTCTCATCCGGCAGCGGGAAGTACTGGTCCCGGATCGAGCGCAGGATCAGATGCCCATTGCCACCCGGCAGATCGGTCCTCCCAATGCTGTCTCGGAACAGCGTATCGCCGGCCAGCAGCTTCTTCTCCCCCGGAATCCAGAGGCTGATGCTGCCCGGCGTGTGGCCCGGAGTGTAGAGAACCTCGAGGTCCGTGCCGCCGATTCGCAGGCGGTCCCCTTGGCGCGCCGCCGTATCGATCCGGGCGCGTTCGGGTGTCTCGATGCCCAGCCAGGCCGCTTGCACCTCCATCTGGTCGTACAGCGGGAGATCGTTCTCATTCAGCAGCACCGGCGCGCCGGTCTCCCGCTGGAGCCTCTGGGCGCCGCCGATGTGGTCGATGTGGGCGTGCGTCACCACGATCTGCTTCACGCGCAGCCCATGCCGCTCGACGATCTTCAGTATTCGGGAGATGTCGTCGCCGGGATCGATCACCAGCGCCTCCCGGGTGGCTTCGTCGCCCAGAATCGAGCAGTTGCAGGCCAGCATTCCGACCGGCAGGATTTCGTGTATCATTACTTGTCATTATGATTCTGGTCGCGCAGGAATTGCTGGGCGTGCTGGCGCGGTGGCTGCACATCGCTTCGGCGGTCCTGCTGGTTGGCGGCCTCGCCTACGCCCGGGCCGTAGCCGTCCCCGCGCTCGAAACGCTTCCGGACGATGAGCGCGCCGAGGCCTGGCGCCGGTTGGCCTGGCGTTTTCGGCTGCTGGCCCACGCCGCCATCGCCGGCCTGCTGGTCTCGGGCGTTAGCAATTTCATGACCAATCCCGGGCACACCCAGTTCTACCATGTGCTGTTCGGCGTCAAGATGCTGCTGGCGGCGGTGGCATTCGCGGCCTCCCTTCTGGCAGTCAAGGAATCCAAACCAATCTGGATGACGAGCGCGGTGATCTCGGGATTCCTCGTGATTCTGCTGGCCGCCTACTTACGCCGCACCTATTGAGCGTTATGGACACCGGATATCGAGCGCTTCGCGAGGGCGCTGCCTGGCTCGACCTCTCATCCCGCGGACGGCTGCGGGTCACGGGCGAGGATCGCGCGCGCTGGCTGCACGCCATGGTCTCCAACCACGTCGAGCAGCTCCAGCCGGGCCGAGGCTGCTACGCGTTCCTCCTCAACGCGCAGGGCCGCATTCTGGGCGACCTCAGCCTGCTGTGCTTCGAGGGATTCTTCTTGCTCGATACCGAGCCTGAGACGCGGCTGAGCTCCCTGGAACACCTGAACAGGCACATCATCGCCGACGATGTCACGCTCGAGGACGTCACCGGGGAAACCACGGAGGTGGGTGTCGAGGGGCCGGAATCCGTGGGCGTTTTAAGGGCGCTGGGCGCGCCCGTTCCCGAGGCGGAGTATTCGCACGCTCCGTGGGGAACGCGCGTGGTGGCGCGCTTGAGCACGACTGGAGCCCCCGGCTTTGCCCTCATCGCGCCCCGCTACGAGCACGCCGGACTGGTCCTGCAACTCGAATCGGCGGGCGCCGTGGCGGCTGGCCCGGAGACCGCCCGCACCGTGCGGATCGAGCTCGGCCATCCCCGCTACGGCGAGGACCTCACGGACAAGCACCTGCCTCAGGAAACCCAATTGCTCCACGCCCTGAACTTCAACAAAGGCTGTTACCTCGGACAGGAGATCGTCGAACGCATTCGCTCGCGCGGCGGCGTTCACCGCTTCCTGGTGCGGCTCGCCATCGAGACCCAGGAACCGCCTCCGCCGGGCGCCAAGATCACCGCCGGCGGCAAGGCCGTTGGCGAGATCACCTCCGCGGTCTACTCGCCGGCCGCGGGCAGGGTAATGGCTCTGGGCTACGTCAGGCTGGGCGACTTCCCGGCCAACGCCCCGCTTGAGGCCGCCGGATCGAGGGCCGAGATCGCCCCGCCGGCTCGCGGTCAGTAACCGAGCTCCCGGTCGATACGCAGATCTCGGGCAGCCCGCCTCACGAATTCCATGGCCTCATCGATGTGGCGGAAAGCAGCGTTCCGCCAACCCCGGGCCCTTGGATTGTCTTCTTCGCGCTCGATGTCCGCCCGCGCGGCCCTGAGCAGCGCCATGATTTTCGAGAAGCGGCCCCGACGCTCGAGATTCACGTCGATCCGCGGATGGTCGTCGATGTCCCGGCGGTCGAGTACGGCGGCACGGTCGATCTCCGCAATTGCGGCTTCGACTTCCCGGTCCGCTGCGCGGAGGTTCCGAGTAACGTTCGGCTCCTCCCTGACTCTCATGTAATGCTGGGCGACGCGAAGATCGCTGCGCGCGTGCAAATAACGAGGGTGCCTGGCCGCAGTCGCGGCCGGGACCAGCACAACCGCCGCCAGAATGAAAACCATGCCTAAACGCTTCATGCTGCTCATTACCACCTCCATGGATACAGCCCGCAAACAGGTTTCGAACTTCGTCATTCTACACTAACCCTCAACACGGCGCATCCGATCGTCAAGGTGGTGTCGGGATCACTGCGTCGTCTGCTTGCCGGGCAGGTTTTTCAGGTCGTAGTGAAGCGTCGAGCTCACCAACTCCTTCAGTTGGTCCAGTGCTATCGTGCCTACGACGTTGACCACGGTCAACTCTTTGGGTTCGGCCACCAGAACCAGCAGCCCCGCGATCTGGTCCGCCTTGCTCACCAGGTAGATCTCGACGCGCTCGTCTTTCTCCTTCACGCGAACGAGCCGTGCCCAGGCGGGATCGTCTTGGACCTGCTTGAGGACCGACTCCACATCGGCTTCCGAGTACTCGCCGGGCTTGGAGAACTCGAAGTGCCGGACATAGACGCCCTTGAGTCCGGCAAGCGCCTGCTTGATTTGTTCGGCGTTGAACTCCTTGCCGGGCTTGACCATGTTTTGCAGTCCGGACTTCAGCGCGAGTTCCAGCGCCGAGCCATCCAGATCTACTTCGGCTGTCTCGGCGGCCTTGGCTTTGAGGTGGTCGAGTTTCAACTCCAGCTTCTGGCCCCACGCAAAGGGGGGCGCAAGCAGGCCGGCGAGGATAACGGGCAGAGTGATCCGCATTGTCATCTCCTGCAAGACATATACGCACGGGAGTCGCCGGGGATCGCACTTATTTTCGCGGCTAGCGGATCGCCCGCTGGCGCAGGTTGTCGAGCACCGCCCGCGGCACCGCGACGTTTCCGTCGATTCCCGTGCCCAGCGCGACCGCCGGCTTAGTGCCGCCGTGGAAATCGGTGCCGCCCGTGACGACCAGGCCCAAACGGCGGGCCAGCTCCAGGAATTGCCCGACGTCCGTCGGGCTGTGATCGCTGTGATAGGCCTCGACGGCGCCCAGACCGAGGCCGCGCATCTCGCCGATCAGCCGTTCCACGGCGCCGGCGTGCCTTGCGAGACGTATGGGATGAGCTACCGACGGCAGGCCGCCCGCCTCCCGAATCCTGCGGATCCCTTCCGCCAGAGCAGGCTCGTCCCGCTCCACGTAAGCCTTGCCCGATTCGCCGAGATAGAGGTCGAAGGCCTCTTGGGCCGAGCAGACATACCCCTTCTCGACCATCAGACGCGCGAAATGCGGGCGTCCCGCCAGGCTGCGCCCGAGCCTCTCGACCTCCGCGAGGGTGACCGGCAGGCCCAGCGATTCCAGACGGGCGGCGAGACGGCGGTTGCGATCGCGGCGACTGTGCTGGACGCCCCCGAGCCACACGCGAAACTCCGTCGTGGGAATGCCGTTGAAGAAATAGCCGAGTACGTGCACCGCCTTCCCGCGTCCGCCGGGATGGTGTCGCAGCTTGGTGCCGAGTTCGATGCCGCAAACCAGATCCAGCCCCGCCGAACGGGCCGGCGCCACCGCCCGGTCGTAGCCCGCCAGCGTGTCATGATCCGTAATCGCCAGCGCCTCCAGGCCCAGTTCCACCGCCGCCCGCACCAGTTGTCCGGGCGCGACGGTACCGTCCGATTCGTCGGTGTGCGTGTGCAGATCGATCATTTTTTCGCAGAAACGCCAGGCCGATGAAGTATTCCAGTGTACCGCGCGGTTCGCCAATGTGGGAGCGGGCGGGGCTAAAGCCCCGCGCGGGCTGAAGCCCGCCCTACATCCAGCTATGATGGTAATAGTTCGCATGGCGTTGGGTGCTCGGAACATCAAGATTCCCCCGTGGTCTATCGCCGCTCTCTTCTACGGCATCTCGATCGCCAGCCTGGTGTGGGTGTTTCACGGCGTCGATCTGAGCGCGATGTGGGAGGATTTCCGGTCGATGCACTGGCGTTGGCTGGTCCTGGCGGTGTTCACCGACATCGCGGTTTACGCCTATCAGGGCTGGCGTTGGGGTCTGTTGCTGCGGCCGGTCGAGCGCGTCCCGGTGTGGCGCTCGATTCAGGCGATCTACGTGGGCTTGTTCGCCAATGAGGTTCTGCCTCTTCGGCCGGGGGAAGTGATCCGCCCTTACCTCCAGGCGCGCTGGAGCAAAATCCCCTTTTCGGTGGCGTTGTCCTCGGTGATCATCGAGCGCGTATTCGATGGCATCTGGCTGATCGTCGTGTTTGCGGTCACCAGCTTCCGGCTGTCTTTGCCGAGGAGGGTAACCGATCTGGCCATCGGGCTCGGAATCGTCACCGCGGTCGCGGCGGTCTTTCTGGCCCTGGTAATGTTCAGCAAGCGTCATGCCCACGCGGCGGTATCCGCGACAGGCTGGGGGACCAGATTGGGCGTCCTGGTAGAGGACCTGCACCTGATGGGCAAGTCGTTTTCGTTCTATGCCGCGGCGGCGGCAAGTCTCCCCTACCTGCTGATTCAAGCGATTCCGCTCTACGCCATGATTCGGGGCTACGACCTCGACCTCACGGTCTGGCAGGTCATCGTGGTTTTGGTGGTGTACCGTCTGGGCACCGCCGTCCCACAACTGCCCGGCAACGTGGGCTTGTCCCAAACCGCGCTGGTGATCGGTCTGGCTTTGTTCGGGGTCGACAAAACCACCGCCACCGGCCTCTCGATGATGACCTGGGGCGTGATTACCGCTCCGCTGGTCGTAGCCGGGTTCATCGCGCTGCTGCTGACGGGCGGCAATATTGCCGAGCTGCATCGGCGCGCCAAAGCGCACGTCAGCGAGCCGATGATGGCGCCGGGGCCCGGGGCGCGATGAGCGAGTCCGACCAGTTCCGAGCTCTTCCGTCGGTGGACGAGCTGCTGGGGCGCCTGGCCCACCTGGCGGAGTACTTTCCGCGGACGGTGATAGTCGGCGAGATTCGTCGCGCGCTCGAGGAGGCCCGCGCCGCCATCCGCGCGGGAGGGAGCCCCGCCTCCTTGCCGCTGGAACAGGCGGTGGAGGGCAGTCTGGCGCGGCTTGCCGCGACCTCGCTGCGGCGCGTGATCAACGCCACCGGCGTGGTGCTGCACACCAACCTGGGCCGCGCGCCGCTGCCCGCTTTCGAGCCGGTATTCGGTTACTCGAACCTGGAGTACGATCTGGCCGCCGGCGCGCGCGGCAAGCGCGAGGTCCACATGTCCGGGCTGCTCGAGCGGCTGCTGGGCAGGCCGGGCATCGCGGTCAACAATAACGCCGCGGCGGTCTTCCTGGCGCTGCGGGAGCTGGCCGCCGGCGGCGAGGCGATCGTCTCCCGCGGCGAGTTGATCGAGATCGGCGACGGGTTCCGCATCCTGGAAATCATGGCGCACTCGGGCGCCGCGATGCGCGAGGTCGGCGCCACCAACCGCACCCGCATCGAAGACTACCGCGCGGCGATCGGGGAGCGCACGCGCCTGCTGCTCCGCGTCCACCCCAGCAATTTCCGGATGGTCGGTTTCACCGCGCGGCCGGCGCTGGAGGAACTGGTGGCGCTCGGCAGGGAAGCGGGAATCCCGGTGTACGAGGATCTGGGGAGCGGGTGCGTCGCGAATCTGGAGGCCTGCGGACTGGATGAGCCGGCGCCCGACGCGAGCCTGAAAGCCGGTGTGAACCTGGTGTCGTTCAGTGGCGACAAACTGCTGGGCGGTCCGCAGGCCGGCCTGCTGGCGGGCGATCCGCCACTGGTCGCCCGGCTGCGCGGAAATCCCGTATACCGGGCGCTGCGCCTGGACAAGCTGATCCTTCAAGCGCTGGAAACCACGCTGCGCAGCCTGCTGCTGGAGCGCTGGGACGCGGTGCCGGCGCTGCGCATGATACGCCAGACCGCCGTGGAGATTCGGGCCCGCGCGGAACGCCTGGTCGGGCAACTCGAGGGCCTTCGGGCCGAGGTCGTCGCGGGGGAGTCGGTCATCGGCGGCGGGGCGACGCCGGGCCAGTCCCTGCCCACCTGGCTGATTGCCATTTCTTCCGGCGACGTCGTCGCGCTCGAGCGCGGATTGCGTTCCGCCGCCCCGCCCGTGATCGCGCGCATCGAGCAGGACCGGCTGGTGCTCGACTTACGCACGGTGTTTCCGGAAGAGGAGTCCGAGCTGGTTGCGGCGTTGCTTGCGGCCGGCGCCTGAGGCACACTCCGCCGGCGGCTTTTACGCGCGCTCCTGGTAGGTGCCTTCGGCGGTGCTGACCCGGATCTTCTCGCCCTCGTTGATAAACGGCGGGACCTGCACCACCAGGCCCGTCTCCAGCGTGGCCGGCTTGGTCACGTTGGACACCGAGGCGCCCTTCAGGCCCGGCTCGGTCTCGACCACGGTCAGATCGACGGTGGCCGGCAATTCCACGCTGATCGGTTTGCCCTCGTAAAACTCCACCGTCACGTTCAGTTGCGGAGCCAGATACTGCACCGCATCGCCCAGGAGCTCCTTCGTGAGATGGGTCTGCTCGTAGGTCTCGGTGTTCATGAAGTGGTAGGACTCTCCGTCGTCGTAGAGGAACTCCATGTTGTGCTCCTCCAGGGCGGCGCGTTCGACGCGGTCTTCCGAGGAGAACCGGTGCTCGATCATGCTCCCGCTGCGCAGGTTGCGCATCTTGGCCTGAACGAAGCCGCGCAGATTGCCTGGGGTACGGTGGAACACGCTGAAGATGGAGAACAGATCGTTGTTGAACTTGACGACCATTCCCGGGCGCATTTGGGTCGCTGAAATCATTGCCGGAGACTCTCCTTGAGGCGCACGGCTGGCTAGCATCTCATTGTAACAGAGCAGCCTGGACTCCGGCCTCGCGGAGGGCGGACGCCCCCGTCCGCGTTCGGCCCCCTGGCCGGACCCCCGCACCTGAGCAGCGCGGGCTAGTTCGAGGACAGTCCGATGGCCACCAGCGCCACCACCAGCAGAGCCAATCCCCCACCCAGGTAGCGGAACGCGCGCTTCTCGACGTTCTTCCACTCACCCGTGAGCAGGCCCCACACGTTTGCCACCAGCACCATGGTGGTCATCAGGATCGCCCAGCCCACGCTGGATCCCAGTGGGCCCATGCGCGTCGGGCTGGAGCCGATGCCGTACAGGAAGAAGCCGAGCAGCCACATGAACCCCATCGCGGTCGCACAGCCGAGGTTCCGAAACCGGTCGGTGTTCAGTCCCTTCGCCCACGACCGGTTGCGCACGAGCAGGTACACACAATACCCGGCATTCACCACGAAGCCCGCGGTCGTGATGACCGCCAACAACGCGATGGAAGCATAGTCCTCATTCGCCCCCAGCTTCACCGCCTGGCTTTGGATCGGTGTGCCGAAAGCGAAGCCGAAGTTGAACATCGGGGAGGCAATGCCCGAGGCGATGCAGATCAGCAGTCCGCGGGTGAAGTTGCCTTTCGTCGCGCTCGCGCCGGCATCCTTAATCGCTCCCGCCTTCGCGCACAGCGACACTCCGGCAATCACCACCAGCAGCCCCAGGATCAGCAACCCGCCGCGTTGGAAGGTGAACCGTTCGGGGTGCAGGATCGCCATGGGCACCAACGTTCCCAGCGCCGCGGTCAGCGAAATGATGATCGCGAAGCCCAGCGCCAGGCCGACCGCGGCGATGCCCAGGCCGAACAGCACCGAGCCCAGGCCCCACCCCGCGCCGAACAGCGCGGTGCGCACCAGCACGCCGGTGCTCACGCTGGCGTAAGCTTCCCCGGCCCGCGGGATCATCAGCGACACGAAGAGCCACGGAAACACGATCATCGCGGCCACCGAATACAGCAGCCACATCTTCTCCCAAGCCCAGCCGCGGACGAACTTCTGCGGCAATGCCCAACTACCCTGCATGACCGCGCCGGCCAGTACAATCAGCAGCCCGATCGAGAATGAACTCATGAAGTCTCCTTCTGTCAGCTCTTCTTGCCGCGCGCCTTCGTGGCTTTCTTCGGCGCGGCGTCCTGTTCCGCGGCCGCCGGATCGATCGAGGAGAGAACTTCCTTGAACAGGGCTTCCTTCTTCGAGTCCTTCTTAGGCGGCGCCTCTTCGTGACGGTAGTCCTGCTCGTGATAGCAGGTCCGGCAGCGAACCTTCGCCGGCTCGCGGTTCAGCATAGACACCACCGCGTGATTGGTGATCCGGCGGCACTTCACGCAGTAGTCGTCAATCACGTCACCCAAGCGCAGATCCCACATAAGACCTCCACACCACGGCTCGGCTGCTCCTGCGCGGCCGCGATTGCTGAGTATATCCCTTCACGGGGGCGCGTATCAAACCGCTGGTCTTGGCCAACCCAGGTCTGGCGTCATGAACCGGGCCGAAGACCGGGGACCCTGCCCGGTTAACGGCAGTCCACCCGCGGAATCGCGACGGGAGCGAGGGCCCAACCCAACGGAAGCACCGACGCGGGCTGTGAGAACAGCCGCCCGGAATCGGGCACAGCAGGCTGAGCCAGGCCCCGGGGTCCCGCGCTGGCTCAGGGCTCGCGCCGCGCCAGCGGCTCCACCAAGCGGACCAACCGAGGCAGATCCGATGTGACCATCGTCCATACCTCTTCCAAGTCCACGTCTTCGTAGTGATGGATCAGCTTGTTGCGGGTCCCGGCGATCAGCTTCCACGACACCGGCGGATGAGCGGCCCGGAAATCCTCCGACAGCCTCTAGACCGCCTCACCGATCCCGAGGAGCTGGTCCAGGATGGCCGCACGAAGTACGGCTCCGCGCTCTCAAGGACCGCCTTCCGGCGTATCCAGTTCGGGCTCCGCTCAACGGCGCGGCGCCAGACCAGGTCCACCTTTCGCCCGAGAGTGCGGGAAATCTCTTCCTCCATGGCCACGTGATCCAGCAGGCTCCACGCGGCCTCCGGGGCGAAGCGTACCAGCAAGTCCAGGTCGCTATCCGGGCGGAAATCCTCGCGTAGCGCGGAACCGAACACAGACAGCTCGACAATCTTCCACCTGCGGCAGAAGTCTTCCAGCCAGCCCGCCGGAATTCGGATCTCCTCTCGCAAGATGTCCGTAGCCTGACGTCAGAATACCACGAGGCGCCTTTTCCACCACCGACGGGCTGCGCGCTCAATCAATGGGTTTGTCCCGCTCGCGCAGCCGTGCCTATACTTGTAGCGAAAGAGAGGGTGTATGGTTTCTCGACGGGAAGTCCTGGCCGCGTTAGGCGCTCTGCCGGCGGCCAGTGTCCTAGGTCCCGGCCGCCTGTACGCCCAGGCCGCCGCTAGGTTTCCGCGCCGCCTGCTGGGCCGGACGGGCCGTCTGGTGACTCCGCTGGCCCTGGGCGGACAGGGCTCGCTGCAATGGACCAAACCCGGCATCGACCCTGCCGACATCATCGTGCGCGCCGTCCAGCTCGGCGTCAATTACCTGGATTCCGCCAATGCTTATGGTTCGAGCCAGGCCAATTATGGCGAGGCGTTCCGCCGGCTGCATCTCGCGCCCTCGGCCCCCGACTACGACCCCGCCTTGCGGCAAAGCCTCTACGTCGCCACCAAGACGACACGCCGGTTCGCCCTGAACCCGGCGGTTCCGGGTCCCGCCGCGGTGGACGATCTCAAGCGCTCCCTCACCTTCATGTTCGGAGATGGGAAAGGGTTCATTCCGGACGGCGCCTATCTCGACGCGATCCAGATCCACAACCTGATGAGTCTCGAACAGGTCAACCAGATCTACGAAGGGCTGGCGGAGCGAGGCGCTCAGAAGCTGGAGCGCATCGGCGCCCTGGCGGGCCTGCTGGACTACCGCGACGGCACCGACTACACCGGGCTGAACCCGGAGCACCAGCATTACGTGCGCCACATCGGGATCACCGGCCATCTCAGCTCCCCCGTGCTGATGAGCGCTCTGCGCCGCGATGCCGGGAACATCATCGACACCCTGCTGGTGGCGCTCAACGCCAACGACCGCCTGTGCAGTTCCCACCAGAACAACGTGCTCCCGCTGGCCGTGTCGCGAGGTCTGGGCGTCATTGCCATGAAGGTGTTCTCCGACGGCGCCTTCTACGGCAAGCAGCCGCGCTTCTCTCGCGCCGCCGAGGACGTGATCCTTTCCGTCGGCAAGCCGGACGCCATCTCTTACGCCGACCTGGTGCGATGCCCGCTTTCGCTGCCGGGGGTGTCCTGCGCGATTATCGGGACCGGGCAGATCAACCGCGACAAGCCGGAGTCCGATCAGTTAGTGGCGAACCTGGCGGCGGCCATGAAGGATATGCCCTCCGAGGCGGAACGCCGCCGCATCGAGAAGGAAGCCGAGACGCGCCACGGAGCCGCCACCAACTACTTCCAGGAGAAGCAGCCCGGGATCGTGCAGCCCAGCGATGTCCGCGTGACTCGCGACGGTGACCGGGCCGTCATCCAGTGGAACACGGCGCTGGCCGGCCCCGAGCCGCTCCGCTCCTACGAGATTCTGGCCGGGAACCGCTTGCTGCTCTCCTTGCCGTTCCGGCCGCAGCTCACCGAGGCCCCGCTGGCGGCTTCGCTACCCTCCTCCGCCATCGGCGCCGATACTGTGACGGTTGTCGCTTCCGTGGCGCCACCGCGCCGGCCGGTGTGAGAGCACGACCGGTGGCCGAGCGCTGGCGAATCCTTTTGGCGCTCTATGGAGTGCTGAACGCGGCCGCCTACGCCTTGCTGCTGCCGCTCTGGGAAGGCTTCGACGAAGCGCAGCACTATGGCTACGTGCAGTCTCTCTCGACCAACCGGAAGTTCCCCGTGCTTGGACAAGCCACCCTCTCGCGGGAGATCTGGCATTCGCTCCAACTGGTCCCCGTAAGCCACTTCCTTCAGCCGCACCTCGGGGCGCCAGTGAGCTTCCGCGATTATTTTGAGTTCACCCAGGAAGAGCGGACGCGCCGCAGACAGGAACTGGATTCGATTCCAGCGGGCGAGCAATACCAGCCGCAGCCCGGCACGCGCAGTTACGAAGTCAACCAGTCGCCGCTTCCTTACCTCGGCATGGCCCTGGTGGACCGGCTGCTCTCGGGCGCCCCACTCACCACCCGCGTGCGCTGGCTGCGCCTGCTGTTGTCGCTGGCGGCGGTGCTGCTCCTATGGCATGCCGCGTTGCTACTGGCCCGGCAACTCTCGCTCGCCGACGGCTACGCCGGCGCTGTGCTGTTCTGCGTCTTCTCCTCGCAGATGCTTTATGCCGCCGCTTGCCACGTCTCGAACGATGCGTTGGCCGTGCCGCTGTTCTGCTACCTCGTCTGGGCGACAATCCGCGCTCATGAGACCGGCTCGCGACGCGACTGCCTATGGCTGGGGCTGCTGCTCTCCGCGGTGCTCCTCACCAAGGCATACTTTCTGGTTCTTGTGCCGCTGGCGCTGGCCGTGGTCGGCTGGGGCCTCTGGCGCCGGCGTGCCAGCCTGGCCGCCGCGGCGCTGTTTGCCGCCCCCGTGGCGCTCTTGGCCGGCCCCTGGTACGTTCGCAACGTGGTTCTGTATCGCAGTCTCGGCGCCACGGTCGAGCAGACCGCGGGTCTCGGGCCGAAGCAACTCCTCGAGGCCGCGCTTGCGCTGCCCTGGGGCAAGAGCATCGTCTACATGGCGCACTCCAGCTTGTGGACGGGCAACAACTCCTTCACCGCCTTTTCCTCCACGACGCTCAACCTGGTGCTGTTGCTGCTCGCAGCGGGCCTGTGCTTCTACGTCTTCCACCGGCCCTGGCGGCCGCCGGAGCGCGTGACGATCGCGGCTATCGTGATGTTCTGCGCCTCGCTGGCTTACGTCAGCGTGACCTTCTTCGCGGGGTCTAAGGGCGGGGCATTCGCGGCCGTGCCCTGGTACATGCAGGGATTGCTGGCGCCCGTCCTGCTGCTGGCCTTCTTGGGGATGTCCCGCGCCGGCCGCTGGGGCGCCGTGCTGGCGCGTCTCACAGTGCTGCTGTGGGGCTACGTTCTGGCCGCCACCTGGCTGGCGAAACTGATCCCGCTGTACGGCGGCTTTCCCGAGTCCCGCGCGCGCCTGTCCAGCCTGTGGGCTTGGTATTTGCACGACGGCGCCCAGCGCGACGGGATTCTGCGGGCGCTCTGCCTGGCGTCTCCAGCCGTGCTATGGGCGCTGATCGGAGCGGTGATTGTGTTGGACGTCGTCCTGTGCTTGAGCTTCGTACGTGCAGCGAACACAAGACAGCCGGCTTGAAACCGCGGGCCGCACGCGGCCTCCTGGCAACCCCTATTTCACCGCGCTCAGGGTTTGGGCGATGCGCTTGGGCGCATCGTCCGGCGTGGTGGTCTTGAAGCTGATTCCAAGGTGGCAGCGGCCCGTCTTGGCCGGCACGTAGACGTGGAAAGCGCGGATGCCCGGGCTCAGGGCGTGGGCTTCTGTCTCGACCCAGAGCCGGGTGGCGGTGTTCTCGAACGCTCTCGAGTAGTGGAACTCCTCGAGTTGGGCCGTGTAGGCCTCCTTGGGACCCTGCGCGATGTAGCCGGCAAGGACAGTGGCGTCCGCCGGAACCGCGGCCTGGCAGAGGCCTCTCTGCTCCTTCAAGGGCTGCATGTTCGGCTGGGTGGTCCGGGCTGCCAAGGCCATCGCGAGCACAGCCAAGGCGGCTCCGATTCGAGCGATCATCTGGTTCTCCCCTGTGCCGCGCCGATTCGTGCCTGCCGGACTCGCGGGCTCTTCCGATTAAATCCGGCACACCGCCCCAAGGTGGCACGGGGGCTGCTTGAAAACGCACCAGCGCCGAACACGGGCGCCGCGTCATAATTTACCCATGAGGATTTCCGTCAAAGGGGAGTACGCGCTCAAGGCCATCTTCGACCTGGCGCTCCACGGCTCCGGCGAATCCGTGAAGATCGCCGGCATCTCCAAGCGGCAGCGGATTCCGCGGAAGTTTCTGGAGTCGATCCTGGCCGGTCTCAAGCAGGGCGGTTTCGTGGAGTCGCGGCGGGGCGCCGGGGGCGGCTACCTGCTGGCCCGTCCGGCCGATGCGATCACGGTGGGAGAGGTGCTGCGATTCGTCGAGGGTCCCCGCGCCTCCAAGACCCCGAGCGCCAGGCGGAAGTCCGACACGCCATTCGCGGAGATGTGGTGGAAGGTAGACCAGGCGGTTTCGAGCATCATCGATCACACCACGTTCGCCGAGCTCACCCGCGCCTGGGCGGAGCGGCAAGGCCGGTACGTCCCCAACTGGGAGATTTGACCCGGGCCGCGGTCTTGAAGTAAAGCGGGCGCGGGGTTGGGTGAAAGGGTGAGTGCGCCCGCTATCGTAAAGGGGATCTGCAGTGTTAAACGCCGGGGAGGGTACAAATGTTACGGTTGGGTCGAAGATTTTTCTCCGGTGCTTGCGGGCGGGGCGAAACAAAGGCGAAAACGAACACCGGCTCTCATCGGGGAGGCAGAGGGGAGTGCCTGGTAGAGCTAACGGGAGATGTCAAGTTTTGTTGCAAGAAAACTTGACTGTATCCGCTGTCAGGACCGATACTGGCAATATGGGAACGGGCACCACTTCACCCGGATCACGTCGAATCGCACGCCTGGTGCGCCAGCGCATCGAACGCGGCGGCGAAAGGTTGTGGCGCCTCGAAGACTTCCGGCACCTGTCCTCCACGGCGGTGGCGCAGGCCCTCTCGCGCCTGACACGTCGGGGAATGCTCGAACGCCTGAGCAAGGGCGTCTACTACCGCTCCCGGCATACGCCGTTCGGCAAGAGCCTGCCGAACCCCGCCGCGATCCAGGAACTCGCCTCCCGGCGCACGCAGATCTTTCCCTCCGGAATTTCTGCCGCCGGTCTGCTGGGCTTTACCACGCAGACAGCGCGGCGGGGCGAGGTCGCGACGAGCGCCCTCAGTCTGCCCCGGAAGCTCATCGGCAGCGACAAGGTCATCCACACCAGGCGGCCGGAGGCGTGGGCCGGTCTTTCGGATACCGAAGCCGCGCTGCTGGATTTTCTGAGGCGAGGGGGCAGGACCAGCGAGTTGTCTCCCGAAGAAACCGTCCGCAGAACTCTGGCGCTCTTTTCGGAAGAAGGCCGCTTCGAGCGTCTCCTCAAAGTAGCCAGGTCGGAGCCTCCGCGGGTGCTCGCGCTGATAGGCGCCATCGGTGAAGAGATCGCCCAGAAGCCCGCCGCGCTCGGGCGTCTACGCGCTTCCTTGAACCCGTTCTCCCGCTTCGATTTTGGCCTGCTGTCGGGACTGCCGCACGCCCGCAACTGGCAGGCGAAGCAGGGGCGCTGACATGAAGCTGTTTGAACATCCCGATTTCGAGCACTCGATCCTGCGGGCGGCAGAACATTTTCGCTCGCGGGGATTGCGCCCCGCGATCATCGAGAAGGACTACTACGCGACCGAAGCCCTCCGGATCGTCGCCGCCACCGGCGACAAAGTCATCTTCAAGGGCGGCACAAGCCTGGCCAAAGGGTGGAATCTGATGCAGCGGTTCTCACAGCGGGGTCGCCTGGCGTAGCATTCTGTCGCGCACGTACCAGTGAAGCGATTTCTCGGTCCCGACATGGACCTTCATGCGGAGCAAGTCCTTGACATCCTGAACCAGCCCGGCGTGATCCAGCAGACTCCTGCCCGGCTCCCACGCTACCAGCAGATCGAGGTCGCTGTTCTCATCGGTTTCACCGCGGGCCACAGAGCCGAACCCGTGAAGGCTGTGGGCGCCGTGCCGCGCGGCGAGCCGGAGGTTCTCTTCCCGCCGTTCCGCGCGCAATGTGTCCAGGGTGACCATGTCTCCATTGTGTGACAAACCCGGACTGAAGCGACGGGCAGCATGGAGGAGACCAAAGGAATCAAGTGAATGGTTGGTAGCTCTGACGGGAATCGACGTCGCTTCCCGCGCTCTCACGGCCTGTCACACTGTGTTAAGTGATTGAATCAAGCGAAATCGTAGAGGCGAGATGACAACGCGTGTGCCGCGTTACGCTATGGTGGTTGCACGCGGATGCATGATCGTGGTTCTCTGAATGGGTTTCCAGCCGCGTCCGAGCCTGTCGGCAGTCCTGCTGAGCGTGTATAATCGAACGGATGGCAGGTGAGACTGCTACGCCCTCATTTTTCCCGGAGTGGCTCGATATGGCCAACAAGGCGCTTGATCGCAGCCCGCGAACCGCCTTTGCGATCGGCTTCGTCACGGGTATGCTTCTCAAGTTCGCCCAGAAGATGCGCCCGGACACCAAGCTGTTCGCCTCCATTTCCGAGTGGACGGATCTGTACCGCGACCAACCGATCACCGCCGCCCAGATCGAGGACCTCGGTCTGCGCGTTTACGACTGGATCGGCCCGCCGCGCAAACCGCGTCGGCGGTTGCCACATCCGGCCGGCGGGTATCGCTAGGTCCTCGCTCGCGAGGTGCATGTGAAGCTGCGCCAGGTCAAGAATCGGGATCGCTCAACGCTGAGGAGGTCGGGACGGTGCTTCAAGTGCGACGAGCAGACGCCCTACGGCGATGGGACCGGACGCGGCTTGTGTAACCTCCACGTTCAATTCGGTGACGAGTGGCTGGACCGAGCTTTCGCCAGTGGCTTCACCACGTACCCCAGCAGGTACATGAAACCATACTTGTGCTGCCGCTGTCGTAGTGAACTGGAAGCCGAGGAGCGGGCTGCCACCGAGGAAGACCGCCGACGTAAGGCTTCGGATGAGGCGCGGGCACGCTTCGAGAAGACTTGGCGCAAACCGACACCCGGAGAGTTTCCTGAACGACGGGGAGAAAAGCGCTTCCTTGTTGTTGAGGCTGGCTACGGCTACCAGGAGGTCGTGTTTCGCTTCCGGGTCAGCCATCGATGGTGCGTGGGCAGCCGGCCGGTCTTTGTGTACGCGATGTTCGTGGAAGGCAAATTGGAGGCCCGGACCTACCACGACAGCGGCGATCAGGACACGGACCCCATCGCCCTGTGTTTCGGGATCTGGTTTCAGAACCGCTGGCAGGACAAACTGATTGCTTCAGAGCACGCGACGGACGTTTGGCAGGCCAAGGCTCCCGGTCGCAGTAGGCTCGACTCCTGGGACTACACCTACGGGGGCCAGGGACTGTGGCCGTCCTGGTCGCTGGTTCACACGGTTTGGACTGATGGTTCCGTGTACGCGGCCGTCGAGAACATGCGGACCTTCGCGAACGTCGAGGATTTCGCGAAGAAGGTCCTGGATGCGCAAGTCGGGTCGGTGACGAAAGGGCGGCGGACTAGGATTCCAAGCCCGTGAATCAGCCTACTGGAAACATTGGTAAACCGCATGGCCGCCGGGACATCCGAGAGCGTGGTCTGCGCGCGGGGGAAACACCGCATTGCTTTCCGTAACCGCAGCGTCGGTCAAGAAGTTCGGGCAGTGCCCCGTTAGAGGATGTGGGCAACCCGCAACCGCGGAGCATCACGTTCTCTACTACTACCACGAGAGAGGACCGGTCACCGAGCATTGATGCCCCGAGCACCACGAGTGGATCACGCGTCGCCAAGCGCATGCCGCACGAAGGCAGCGGCGCGCCCTAAGCGAAAAACAACGCTGATTCCTCTGGTATGAGTTGATCGAAGGAAGGATGACGCGCCCCCGACGCACACGTCTAGACCGGGAGTGGTACGGATGACCGCTGAAGAGGAATCAGGTGGCTCTGAGAGAGAACGGCCCAGTCCGTTGCCGGACTGGTTAAACTGCGCAAACAACACTATGCCCCCGCCGAAGTTTTCAACAGGACTCGGGCTCGTGTGTCTTTGTCTGATCGCTTGTTCTGGAGACAGCCACGTGCGCGACGATTTCACAACCGCCGAGCTGAGGGCGTTTTATCAGCAGCACGAGCGGGACAGAAAGGCCACCACCTGCGAACTACAGATGCCGCCGAAACAGGTCAAGGCGAGAGAGGATCTGCGGCGTGCGCTGCCCTGGGATTGCAGCAGCTGGCCGATAAAGGGAATCATCCTGGGAACACGACTTAGGTGGCCGCGATCACGCGATGAAAACGAGACCGTGATCTGGTACGTGGGAGGGAGCAACGGGCGCGTATACGCCTGCACGCGCGAATTCAGTACGACACAGCCCTTCAAGAAGCATGATTCCATCTTGCTAAGTGGACCGAGCGACGAAGGCACTATTGTCGGGGACCCGGAAAGCAACAACCGCGTGGGTGCCTTCATCAGAGAGTTGGCCGCGTCGGATTTCGCAGATTAGGACTTGCGAGGCGAAAGAGGTGTTGCAGGCGATCCTGAGCTCCACACAAGCGGCGGTCGGAAAATCCAGTTTCGCGTTCAGAACCCCTAAGAGCCGCCCCGGCCGCTTAAAGCACACCTGTGGAAGAATGTTTTGACAGCCTTTCCGCACGCGGTCCGGAACTCGAGAACTACGGCCAGCGCGCGAACCCGCTCTCCTCTTCTGGCGGGGTTGTGATGTTGATTCGAGGATCGGAGCAAGTCGCGACCGTTCTGTTCAGATGGCTCGCGCGTACAGGGAGGTGCTCCGCAAAGCCGCGCCCATCGACCGCTCGCCGATACTCGAGGGCAAACAGCAGGTACGTTGCCTTGCGGCTCGCAAATCCTGCACCCTCGGGGAAGTCACCGTATTCCAATTCCTCAACGCACCGCAATACATGATCGTTGATCGGAATCTTGAGCTCACCGCCTGCGCGCAGGCGGTCCTGCTCGAGCACCCTTTGTCGGCCGGAGCTTGTGGTTCTTGTGACTCTGCCGTCTTCCCAATGCACCCAGCCACAGTATCCGTAGTCCAGTCGCAGATCAACAATCTTGTACGGGCTGAAGTTCCTCACGACCACATAGTTCTCGATACGCTGATACCGTTCGTCGTGATCAGTTTTTATGGAAAGCAGCACCGCTGGAACCGTTTGGGCCTTGAACAGTCTGTTGGTTACGTACGCGTAGTGTGCCGTGATCAAGACCAAAACGAATGCTAGCGTAGCCTGCGCGACTGCGGCTACCGCCTGCCAGGTTGCCGAGGATTCCGGTGTCATAACAGCATTCAAGATTACCATTGGTTGGAGCCGCTGATCACGGACATGGGCCACCTCCAGGATCGTGCGCTGTGCGTCGAGTCACCTGCCGCGAGATGTCCACCGGGGCACCAGCGTTCTCGCGCTCAGAGGAGACCGTGCACAGAGGCTCGGCCGGGCTCGCCAGATTGGTCGAGGCGAGTCGGCAGAGCCATTTAAGGCGGTCATCGACCAACCTCCTTGGTGTTCCGGGTCGACAGACGCTGTACAGCCAAACTCGGCGAGATCGGTCGTTGCGTTCGGGGATCGGTGGAGCCGAGAAGCTTCCATCTGTACGGTGGCGGATCGCCCAGTTTGCCATCGGGGACGAAGATGAACCTGACGTGCTCTTTCTTGTAAGTGATCCAGCGAGTCGGGATCGGGGGCCGCGGTACGTCACGGTCAGTGGAGTCGTCTTCGTCGGGAGGGCCGAATCGTCCCACCGTTGCATCGTAGTCATCTCTGGGGCCGTTCAAGCTGGTTCGGGAAGTGGCGGAAGGACTCTCAGGAGCGCAAGTCACCAGAACCAAGCAACCTGCGAGTGCAAGCAGGACAGCGGCGCGTCTCATCAGCGGGAATTGTAGCGCTGCTGCGGCGCTCCAAGGGGCGCCGCAGAAGTCAGCAAACGGCGTTTGGCCGAAACGAACTCGCACCCGCTCAATTGTGGGATGCAGCAATGCGCACCGCTGCGTCAGAGGCTTCGCGGAAGGCATAGAAACCCCACGGTGGTTGCACGTCACGGGGCGCGAACGTCTAAGCGATTGAGAACGTAAGGGGGATCTTGGTAGCGCTAACGGGAATCGAACCCGTATTTAAGCCTTGAGAGGGCTCCGTCCTAACCGTTAGACGATAGCGCCGTCCAACAGGATAACACAGGCGGCACGACCGCCAGGCGCGCGCAGCGCCGAGCGATCGCCGGCGGGACTGGCGCCGCCCGCCGGCGATCGATGCGCCCTGTCCGGCGGCTAGTTCTTCGCGGGCGGCTCGAAATAGCCCTGCGCGAGTTCGGGCTTGGCCTCGAGGGCTTTGGCCCAGCAGGCGCGCGCGTCTTCCTCGTGGCCCATCGACTTCATGACATGGCCCATGTTGAGCAGGGCCTCGGCGAAGTCGGGGTTCTCGGCGAGGGACTCGCGGTAGAGCCGGGCAGCCTCTTCGGCCTGGCCGGACTTCTGGAGCAGCAGGCCGGTGTTGTAAAGGAGCTCCGCCTGGCGTTCGCCCAGATCCACCAGCCGCCCGTGGTACTCGAGCGCCTGATCGAGATCCCCGCGCTCCAGCGCCAGCGCCGCCAAACCGCGCAGCGCGTCGAGCGACTTGGGATCGGTGTTGAGCGCCTGCTCGTAGACCAGTTGCGCCAGATCGCGGTCTCCCATTTTCCAATAGGAGAGCGCCAGGTTCATCTGGGCTTCCAGCCACTCCTTGCGCTTCTTCAGGCAGGATTCGAAGGCTTCGGCGCTGCCGCGGTAATCGCCACGCTGGAGCCGGACGTAGCCCAGGCGGAAGCGGGCTTCCTGGTTCTCGGGATCCCTGTCCAGCACCCGCTGATAGGCCTTCTCGGCTTCGTCCTGTTCGCCGGACTGCTCGAGCACCAGCGCCAGGTTCCACAAGGCCGGCACGGCGTTCGAGTCCAGCCGCACGGCTTGCTGATAAGACTCTTTGGCCTCCTTGAGCGCGCCCAGCTCCTGGCGGACGATGCCCAGGTTGGTGTAGGCCTGGGCGGCTTGCGGCCGCACCTTGATGGCCTGCTGGTAGGCTTCCGAAGCCTGCTGGTGACGCCCGGCCTTCTGATGCGCCAGCGCCAGGTTGAACCAGCCCTCGAAGTGATTGGGCACGGCATCCACCAGCAGCGTGCAGAACTTCGCCGCCATCTCGAAGTCACCGCCGGCCGAGGCCCAGGCCGCCAGCCCTTCCAGCGCAGCGGTGGATTGCGGGTGAACCTCGAGCAGCCGCTCCGAGTACCCCCGCACCATCTCATAATCCTTCTTCGCCATGCCAATGGCGATCAGGTTGGCGAGAGATTCCTGAGATTGCGGGTTGCGCTTCAGCACGCGGCGATAGAGCTCGGCGGCCTCGTCGTAATGCGATTCCAGTTGCAGCGCCACCGACTTGCCGAACAGCGCCGTCTCGTTCTCGCCGTCCTGCGCCAGGCAGCGTTCGAACGCCGCCAACGCAGGCTGCGCCTGGCTCAAGTGAAGCAGGCAGATCCCCAGGCCGAGTTGCGCCTCGATCCGGGCGGGGTCCACCTGGAAGGCTTTCTGGAACTTGTCGGCGGCCTCTTGCCAGCGGCCCGTTCTCTCCAGGCAGACGGCCAGGTTGAACCAGCCGGTGCGGTGGTCGGGCTCGAGCTGCAACAACTCTCGATAGCTGTTCGCCCCACCCTCAAACTGCCCCAGCTCGAACTGGATGTGGCCCATGGCGGAGTAAATCTCGGCGGATTTCTCGCCCTTGGCAATGGCGCGTTGCAGCTCGCGCAAAGCCTCTTCCGGCTTGCCGTCCAGATGCAGCGACACGGCCCTGGCCATGTAGCGGGAAGCCTTGGGGCCCTCCGTCCGCGGACTGAATTCGACGGGCCGAAGGGGCTCGGGGGCCCCTGCGGCCATTGGTTTTCGTTGATTGACCATTCCCAACCTCGTTTCTAATGCGCCTCGCAAAATAAGGCTCTGTAGTGCGCTTCCTTACGATGAGGGCACGCCCCCGGCAGGCACAGCCGTTGGTCCAGCCGGCGCCGAGCCGTCACCGTAAGAGAGCGATTTATTTCTAACTTGGAGCGATTCACTTGCACGCCTCACCCCAGCAGTCGTTCGGGCACGCCACACTTGTCTGGGTGCCGCTGATCCTCTGGAAATCCTCCTCCAACACCACCGCCGCCCGGGTCTCGCGCACCGAACCGCCGGGAGCGTTCCAGGGCAAAGCGGAGAACAGCATCAGGCCGGGAACGCCCAGCGTCGTCAACTTGAAGAAGCGGGAGGCGGTTTTCAGGGCGCCCACCAGCCCCTGGCTCTTGCCGGCCTCGGCCCGCCGGGGGTCAAACTCGACCGGGATCGGATCCACACCATCTTGCAGCAGCGGCCTGGGTGGCGTCACACAGAATTCGAAAGCGCCGGCGGCGTTCGCCCCGAGATTGTGTTCCAGGCCGACGGGAGCCATGAAGTACGGGCAATCCGCGTCTCCGCCGAAGCTCAGCCGGAGCTCCACAGCCGGAATCAGCGGGTTCAGCAGAGGCGCCTCGTAACTTGGCGCTACCCCCATCGTGCCGTAATCGTCGAAGTCCTCGTGGGCCTCGAAGTACACGAACACGCCGGAGGGCATGGCCGCCCTCCAATCCCGGGCGTGGAACACCGGCAAGCGCCCTGGCCGCCGGACCTGGCGGAACACCGGTTCGAGCCGGACCTTCTTCCGCGCCGTCCGGGGGTCTTGGCGATTCGGGGGTGCGTTCAGGATCGACAGCGGCATCGAGGGCAGCGCCTGGGTGAATCCGGCCGATTCCGGCCAAAGCACGTCGGGGCACGGGAACTCGGCGCCCGACGGCGGTGCAACCCGGAACCGGACGCTGAAGGCGCGCGGCTTCGGCACCGCCTGGAAGTACCTCGCGGCTGGGGTCGGCCACTCGACCGGCGTGGGGCGGGATTCGACGGACCAAAAATGCGCCGATGTGCATTCCTGCTCGAGAGCCTGCCACCCGACCTTTTCGGGGGCTGGTGCGCCGGCGTGGGTGCGCGGCGGTACCCGCTCGGATCCGGCTGCCATCAGGCTGACTGTCACATTGACCGCCCGAGGCCCCAGCAGCTCCGCCGGTTGCGGAACGAAGCCAACCAGCGCCGGAGCGGAGACTCGGAGCATCCCCACCTGGGTGCGGCCGGCGACCGACGAGGGGACGCTTTGGCCGAGCGTGCGGCAGGGGGCGATCACTTGCGATTGCGCATGCACGGGGTCGGCGAGCGGGAACTCGGCGGCTCGGACCGGCCGGGTCCTCGCCCTGGCATTCCGCGCGTCCGGGAATCCCACCGCGCGCAGGATTTCCGCGCCGGTGAGCACCAGAGCGTAAACCGGAGACAGCCGCGCCTCCGGCGGGTAGATCCCGTCGGTCAGGTGGATCGGAGCGGCCACCCTGCGCGCGCTACCCGGCGCGACGGCTCCCGGCGCCCGCAGTGGAGCGGGAGTCTCGAAGCCCTGTCCGGCGACGTGCAGGCGGGCGGAGATTCCCAGGTCGAAACCGGGCAACCCGGCCAGCGGCGCCGGGATCGTGGCGGTGGTTGCCAAAGGCGCCTGCGGCGTCCCGCGAAACGCCGACGGGAGCAACGGCGCGGGCGGCATTTCCTGGAGTTCGCGCGGCTCCGCGGCAACTTCGGTAGAAGGCCGTAGCGGGTCCGCCAGGGGGAACCCGAGCAGGCTCTGCAGCGGCGAGGCCGCCACCGGCACCTTCGGCAACGGTCGCTCGAACGTCTCCAGACCACTCACCGACAGCACAATTGCACCAGGCATAGCCGCCCGTGGGTCGGGCACCTGGACCTGGTTCGAGGGGAACGCCGCCCATCCCATCGAGTGCCAAGCGAGGGTCCGGGCCGCGGCCCGCACTCCAAGACCGGCGGGCTCTCCCGCACCCAAGTGGACCGCAGTGGAAAGCGCGACTGGCGCTGGGAATTCTGGCGGAACCGCCCTGCTGACGGCCCCTGCTGGCGGGTGCGGGCGCATTCTGGCAGAGGCGGCTGCCACCGGGGCCTCGACGGAAGCCCCCGAAACCAGCACGTGGTCCCCCTCCACCGAGCTCAGTTCCGGCAGGCGCGGCTCGGGAACCAGCACATCCTGTCGAAGGCTCTCCGCCGGGTGGCGCTCCCGCACCGCCGGTGTGATGCTGGGGGGGATGATCTCCAACTCCGGAAGCGCATGCCACGCGGAGGGAACGGGCAACTCCAGCAGTGACAGGTCCTGAGCGGGGATATCGACGCGAGGCAGGGTGTTCGGCTGGGCCGGCCGGGTCTGCACCTTCGGCATGCCGACCGGCTGCAAGTCCGAGCTCGAAATGTTGGCTTGTTCGGCCAGCGCCAACGCGAACGACGCGACTTGAGGATCGGCCAAAGGCGGTACGCGTGGCGCAAGGTCCGCAATCCCCTCCGGAACCGCACCTGTCATGGGCAGCGGCCGGCGAGTGAAACCCTCGACCGGGGCCAGCGTGGCAGTGCTGGCCAGCGCGTCGTCTGCGGGGAGCGAAACGTCGAACACCCCGGCTAGCGGGCCTACCATCCGAACCTCGGGCCGGGTAGTTGACGGCCGAACCGCGCCGGCGGAAGCACATTCCGCAATCTCGAGGCCGTCCATGGAGAGCACGGCTGCACCGAGCGAGCCCGGTTGGGGATCGAGCACCTGCGCCTGGCTCGTAGCGAACGCCACCCATCCCATCGGGTGCCAAGCCAGGGTCCGGGCCGTGGCCCGCACTTCGAGACCGGCGGGCTCTCCGGCACCCAGGTGGACCGCGGCCGAAAACGCGATTGGCGCCGGAAACTCGGGCGGAACCGCCCTGGTGACGGCTCCTGCTGGCGGGTGCCAGCGCGTTGCGGCCGAGGCGGCCGCAACCGGGGTCTCGAAGGACGCCCCCGAAACCAGCACGTGGCCCCTCTCCGCCGAGCTCAGTTCCGGCAGGTGCGGCTCGGGCACCGCCATATCCTGCCGCAGGCTCGCCGCCGGGCGGCGCTCTCGCACCGCCGGCGCAACGCTGGGGGGCAGAATCTCGAGCTCCGGGAGCGCGTGCCGCGCGAAGGGGACGGGCAGCCCCAGCAGCGATAGGTCCGGAGCGGGGATATCGGCGCCAGGCAGCGTGAGCGGACGGGCGGGCCTGGCGTGCACCCGCGGCAGGCCGGCCGGCTGCAAGTCCGAACCCGAAATGCTCGTCCTCTCGGCCAGCGCCGTGGCGAACGAACCGACCTGAGGATCGGCCACCGGCGGAAGGCACGGCGCCAGGTCCGCAATCCCCTCCCGAACCGCACCTGCCATGGGTAGCGGCGGGCGGGTTAAACCCTCGGCAGGCGCCAGCGAGGCAGTGCTGGCCAGCGCGCCGTTTTCGGGAAGCGAAGCCGCAAGCACTCCGGCAATGGGGCCTACCATCCGGGCTTCGGGCCGGGTGGTTGACGGCCGAACCGCGCCGGCGGGAGCGTACTCCGCCCCGGGTACGCGGACTGCGGCTCCGCCGCCAGACTCGGGAGTCCGCAACTCGGGCGCGAAACTCAAGCCCGGGATGACCGCTCGCCCGCGCGGCCCAGCAGCCGCCATGAGCGCCTCGGCTTCGGGGATGACTCCGCAGGCCGCCAGGCCGCGCTTGAACTCCGGGGGGGCAACGGGAAGCACGTGAACGGGCTCACTCGCGGACAACACGGCGCCGCCCGCAACCGCAGAGGCGCTCGGCTGAACGGCGGGGGCCGGGAGAGTCATCGAGAAGCCGCTTGGTTCAACTCCTAATTCATGCGCGCGCCTGGGCACCGCTGGGAGTATAGCCGCCACCGCGAACGAGGCCGGCGCAGAGCCTCCGGCATCGGCTCTCCGGGCTGGCGCCGGTCTCACCGGGCTGGGTAGGCCACCGGGCGACATGGGTGCGAACGTCAGCAGTCGCTGGGAGGCCAGAGCCTCGCTCACGGTAGGCAGCAGCGGCGCGATCGAGGAAACCGGCAGGGAGACCTGTCCGGCCCCGATGGGGGCCGAACGTCTCCCTTTGAGGGAGGCAGGCAACCCGGCCGACAGGTACGTTGCTGGGGCGGGAACGCCAAGCAAGCCCTCGCCCAGCGCAGCCACCTCGGGCAGAACCGGAGTGACGGCCGGGAACAGCGGTGCACCTCGCTCGAGATCGATGTCCGTCGCCCGGGCCCGGGTGAGCGCAGGCGGCAGCGCAAGTGGGACCAGGGCCGCGATCCCGGGCGAAGCCTCTTCCCGCAAGGCTTCCGCCATCCTGGACAGTGGGAGGCTGACCGCGGGCGCTGCCGGCGCAAGCTGCTCGACCGCGAGCCGGGCGTTCTCGAGCGCCCGCACGGCAGAAGGTGGCCCGAGCCATGCGTGAGCGGCCTCCAGCGACCCTTTAAGCACCCCTGGTTCGTGCTTCTCCGGCGGAAGCGCGGCGGGAAGCGTGAACGCGGCGGGCTGGGCTGGCCGGGTCATCGCCGGAACAACTCGGCGCGCTCCGGCAGGCAACGGGGAGTCGCCGGCGACGAACGCCGCGGCGGGCAATTGATCGGCGCGGGGCCAACCCGGAGACATCGGGATCGCCGGCCTCGGCGAACGCCGGGGTGTGGGTAGCGCCTGCAAGGCGCGAGGGAGACCGTAGGGCTGCGGAACCTCCACGATCCATTCGCCCACCATGCTCTCGAGCACGGACGCGCGACTCACAGCCACCAGACTGAAGTGCGATTCAGGCAGCCAGATCCCGGGTTGCGCAAAGCTGACTGGCCGGACCTCCCCCCACGCCGGAGCCGCGATGTTCACTCTCGCCGGCATGCTGGAAGCCAGGAGCTCGGGGGCGGGCATCGTCCGGCCCGCCGCAGCCTCCCGCGGGCGCTCAGGAAGATAGAAACCCACGGAGAAGCCAGGGGCGGACTCGACGCGCACGGCGGATGCCAGCGCGAAAAACGCGGGTCTTGCGTAGCTCGTATCCAGGCCGCCGGAGGGGAACACCGCCCGAGCCCGAAGGCACACGATCCGCGTCAGCGTGACCGGCGCCTCGATCTCGACCGCAGCCGCGACTGGCGTCCTCGCCGGAAGCGGGCCAGCCAGCCCCCGAGGCCTCTGGTAGCGGACCAGGGCCCCACAGGCGGGCTCGCCGACCGCCAAGTACGGGGGCCACTGGCGCCCGTAAGCCCAAAGCTGGAGCGCGGGGCCGGGAAAGACGCTCCGATAGGCAGCCCGCACCAGTCTCGGGTGGCCAGCCATCGTCAGGGTGCCGGGGTCCAGCGTGGGCCACACTGGCTCTCCCACTCTGAGGGAAACATCCGGCTTGGCCGGCCTGAACCGACCCAGTTCGTATGCCTCCGCGCGCAACTCGACCCCGCCCCCCATCCATGGGCCGTGATCGATGGAGGATGCCTCCACAGGCGACAGGATGAGACCGGCCTCGGACGACGGCTCGCGCACGGGCCGGGGACGGGGGGGCGGCGGAGGGGGCGGAGGCGGCGTAATAATGACCGGCATCGGGCGCTTGGCGAAGGCGGCCGGGCGCTCTTCCGAGACCGGGAGCCGGTGCTCTTCCGGAGGTGGCAGCCGGTGCTCCACCAGAGGTGGCATCCGGCGCTCTTCCGGAGGCGGCATCCGATGCCCTAACAGAGGTGGCATCCGGCGCTCTTCCGGGACCGGGAGCCGGCGCTCTTCCGGAGGTGGCATGCGGTGGTCTTCCGGAATCGGTCTCGAAGGTTCTATCCCCGTGGTTGGGGGTGCGGGTCCCTTGCGGCGCGGAGGGGCGCTACTCAACTGCTCGGGGGTCTCCACGAGGCGGTTGAGTGCCATCCGGGTCAGCTCATGGTACTTCTTCCGATGCTCTTCGGAGCAGAAGTCCGCATCGGTGAGCTGCCGGACCAGCGAGACGCGTTTCCCGCAATAGAAACAGGGCATCTGCCCATTCCCTTCCGCTCAATTATAAGAAGGTCGCAACAAGTTTTTCCAGAATAATCAATCGTTTTGCGCGGTCTCCCCGAGGCGTTCTCCCCTGCATTTACGCGGGTTTGGGCCCTGGAGTCCTGGGTCGCGGGGACCGGCGAGGTAGTACTTTTGTCAACCTTTGGATAATTCCATTTGTTGACCTTGGTACTACGCTGCCGTTTCGACCGCGCGGCAGGCCGCACCGGGTCGCTCTCCTAAGGCAGTTGCTCGCGATTTCCCGCCGCAGGCAGTCTGCGGGTCACGGAACTGGTCCTGGTACTCTTATCGCCCGGATGTTACCTGTTTCGCTAACCACATTGGCCCCCAAGTCCTCATTTCTCACCGGCAACCTGCTGCGGCGCGCGATAGGGCCGCATCTACTGTGTTGCGCTCGGTCGCCATCCTCGGCCCGTTTGCGGGCCTCCGGTCGTCGGCCGTCGCGCGCCTTGTATTTGCGGCCCTCTCATCGCGCCTCGCGACGGTCGCGGTGAGAAATGCGGGCTGGAAGGGGCTGGAGGCCCGGGCGCTACAATAGTCTGATGGCGCTCGCGGCCGGCCTGCTGGTGGTTGGGCTGCTGGTTCTGTGGGCGCTGATCCTGCGCCGAAACCCATGATCCTGCACCTGGAAGCCGCGGTGGTGAACGTGAGTTTGTTCTGGCTGCTCACGACCCCGCACGAGTACGCCCACGCCTGGACCGCCACGCGGCTCGGCGACGACACGCCGCGGCGTGAAGGGCGGCTCACGCTGAATCCACTGGCGCACGTCGATTGGCTCGGGACGGTGATCCTTCCCACCGTCACTTCCCTGCTGGGCGGGGGTTTCCTGGGCTGGGGGAAGCCGGTCTCGACGGACCCCACCCGCCTGCGTGGCGGTCTGAATGGACTGGCGGCGGTAGCGCTGGCGGGTCCGGCGAGCAATGTCATCCTGGCGATGCTGCTGGCGGTGGTGACGCGCTTCGCCGCCGGCCCGGCGCCCGCGCTGGCGGACTATGCTTTCCGCGGCGTGTACCTGAGCCTCTACCTGGGGCTGTTCAACCTGCTGCCCGTACCCCCTCTGGACGGCTCGAAACTGCTCCTGGCGCTGCGCATTCCCGTGGTCATCTACCGGGAAGTGGCGCAGTTCGGCTTCCTGTTCCTGGTGGTGGCCATGGTCGCCTCCGACCTGGGCCGCTGGCTGTCCCTGCTGAGCTTGCAGGGGGCACTGCTTCTGCTGAGCCTGGTTCGGTAGGCGAGGCCTAGTTGGCGGGCGGAAGGACCAGGCCGGTTTTCGCCAGAGCCTTCTCGAGCATGTCCACGGCTTCGGCTTCGCGCAGCCCGCGGGAGATGGACAGCTCGGTGACCAGCATGTGCCGGGCGCGGTCCAGCATCCGCTTCTCCCGGAACGAGAGAGACTTCTCCTCTTGCAAGAGCAGCAGGCTCTTCAATACCTCCGCGATTTCCAGCAGTCCGCCGACCCGCATCTTCTCCGAATTCTTCTTGAAGCGGTTCTTCCAGTCGTGGCTGCACGAGCAGGTCCCGCCGGCGAGGAAGGAAAGCACCCGCGCGAGTTCGCCGTTGCGGGTGATCTTGCGAAGCCCGATGACCCTGACGTGGGAGAAGGGGACCATCACGGTCATTCTGCCGCAGGTCAGGCGAAGGAGGTAGAATCTCTCGACTTGGCTTCCGAAGCAACGGCTGCTGATGTTCTCGATGGTCCCGATCCCCTGGTTGGGGTAAACCACCTTTTCACCGATCTGGAAGGTCATGCGCGCGACCCTGGTACACCAGTCAGCAGTTGCTAGTTCCTGGGGTGCGAACTAGGAAACAGAATCTTAAGCTCGAACCGGGGAGAAGTCAACAGAAAAGAAGATGAAGAAGTCCCGATTAATCAAGGGACAGCGTCAATATTGCATAAATGTTGCTTCATCCTTCCAGCGAGAAAAAGGCGGGCCGCATGAGCCGGGCAACGGAGCCGCGTGCCACCTTGCGCCGGTGGTTGTTAGCGGGTCAGTTCGCCGGCCAGCTTCGAGGCCAGCTCCGGCCGCAGAGCGTCGACCACCGCCTGGGCCATGCCGGTGGTGGTGGCACTGCCTCCCATGTCGTAGGTCCGCACCGCGCCGCGCGCCACCACTTCGGCCACCGCCTGCTCGATCTGGGCCGCTCTCTCCTTTTCGCCCAGCCACTCCAGCATCATTTTGGCGGCCAGGATCGCGGCCAGCGGGTTCACCTTGTTCTGGCCGGCGTACTTCGGCGCCGAGCCGTGCGTGGGCTCGAACACCGCGTAGCGGTCGCCGATGTTCCCGCTGTAGCCGAAGCCCATGCCCCCGACCAGTTGCGCGCAAAGATCCGACAGGATGTCGCCGAACAGGTTGGTGGTGACGATGACGTCGTAGTTGCGCGGGTTCTTCAGCAGCCACATGCACATGGCATCCACGTTGGCGGTGTCGAATTCGATCTGCGGATACTGGGCGGCCACCTCGCGGGCGGCCTGAAGGAACAGCCCGCACGTGGCGCGCAGCACGTTCGCCTTGTGGACGGCTGTCACCTTGCGCCGGTGGTTCCGCACGGCATACTCGAAGGCGGCCCGGACGATGCGCTCGCTCCCTTTGCGCGTGATGCTGCGGAGGGAGAGAGCGGCGTCGCGCGGGATCGAAGACATCGCCCGTTCCTGAAAAAATGACTCCGGCACGCGGGGAAATTCGACCCCGATATACATGCCCTCGGTGTTTTCGCGGAACACCACCAGGTCGAGGTCCTCGCGGTAGTTGAGCGGATTTCCGGAAAACGCCTTGCACGGCCGCAGGCAAACGTACAGATCCAGCAACTGCCGCATGCGGACGATCGGGCTGCGGTAGGAGAGGCAGCGGCCTCTGAGGTGCGGCGCCAGCTCGCGCTCGGCCTCCTGCGCCGGTTTGGAGGTGATGGCGCCGAAGAACGCGCAATCGGTGGAGCGCAACAGTTCAACGGTGCGCTCCGGGAGGGGCTCGCCCTCTCCGGACCAGAACTCCCAACCGATGTCCCCGTGGACATACTCGGCCGGGAACTCCACGGCGTCAAGGACCATTCGGGCGGCATTCGAGACTTCCGGCCCAATGCCATCTCCCGGCAACCAGGCGATTCGATACATATGCGGACTCCGGCTCACGCTGCGTATTTCTTCTTCAGATATGGTATCAGCCCCCCGGCTTCCAGCAGCTCCACCGCCTTGGGATCGAGGGGGGCGGCGGGGTAGGACTCCTCCGTGGCCAAGTTGACGATGCGGCCGGCCGCAAGATCGACGAGCAGGTCGTCGCCGGGTCCGAGGCGTTCGGCCGCCGCGGGCGACACCACCACGGGCAAACCCAGGTTGATCGAGTTGCGGAAAAAGATGCGCGCGAAGGAGGCCGCGATCACTGCGCCGCAGCCGGCCAGCTTGATCGCCGAGGTCGCCTGTTCGCGGCTCGAGCCGCAGCCGAAGTTCTTGCCCGCGACCAGGAAATCGCCGGGGCGCAGCAGCTCGCGGATCTCCGGGTGGACCAGCTCGAAGAGGTGCTGGGGCGTCTTCTCGCGGTCGGTGATGTTGAGGAAGCGGCCGGGGTAGATCAGGTCCGTGTCGATGTGGTCCCCGAGTTTCGCCGCGACCTTTCCGCGCAGGCGCAATGTGCTGGCGCTCATGCCGCCACCTCCTTGTCGATGTCGGCCGGATGGGCGATGTGGCCCGCCACCGCCGAGGCCGCCACCACGGCCGGCGAGGCCAGGTAGACCCGGGAATCCTTGCTGCCCATCCTGCCGATGAAGTTCCGGTTGGTGCTGGAGATGCAAACCTCGCCGGCGGCCAGGATGCCCTGATGCACGCCCACGCAGGGGCCGCAGCCCGGCGGGTTCACCATCGCGCCCGCGGCCACCAGCTTCTGGAGATAGCCCAGGCGGATCGCGTCGAGGTAGACCTGCTGCGAGGCGGGAATGACCAGCAGCCTGGTGTGCGGATGCACCCGATGAGTGGAAATCACGCGCGCCGCCAGTTCCAGGTCCTCCAGGCGGCCGTTGGTGCAACTGCCCAGCACCGCTTGGTTCACCCGTACATCGGTCAATTCGGAAACCGGGCGCACGTGATCTACCCGGTGCGGGCAGGCCACCATCGGCTCCGGAATCTCCTTTCCGGCGTCGATCGAGATCAGCCGTTCGTAGTCCGCATCGGCATCGGGCTCGAACGACAGGCTCAGCGGGATCTCGCTTCCGGTGTGTTCGGACAGGTATTCCAGCAGCTCCTCGTCCACGGGAGTGAAGGCGACTTTGGCGCCCATCTCCATGGCCAGGTTCGCCAGCACCATGCGCGAGGCGACGGTCATGTCGCGAATCACCGGGCCGTCGAACTCCACCGCGCGATAGTCGGCGCCATCGGCGCCCAGTTGGCCGATGATGTAGAGAATAAGGTCCTTGGCCGAGACCCAGGGCGCCAGGTCTCCACTCACCTCGATGCGCAGCGTGGATGGCACTTTGAACCACAGACGGCCCTCGGTCCACACGCCCGCCATTTCGGTGGCGCCGATGCCGGTGGCGAAGGCGCCGAAAGCCCCGTGCGTGGTAGTGTGCGAATCGGTCCCCACCACCACCATGCCCGGCAGCACGTGCCCGCGCTCGGCGAGCACCTGGTGGCAAATGCCGCCGCGGCCCACATCGTAGAAGTGGCGGATGCGCTGGGCCTCGACGAACGCGCGGATCGCTTTGTGCGTGGTGGCGGTAATCTCGGATTCCGCCGGCACGCGGTGATCCAGGATGATGACGATGCGCTCGGGATCCCACACGCGGCCGGCGCCGATCTCCTGGAAACTCTTGCGGACCAGGTCGGCGTTCTCGTGCGACATCGCCAGATCGATGGACGCCACCACGATTTCGTCCGGCGCTACCGTCTCCCGCCCGGACGCTCGAGCCAGGATCTTTTCGGCTAGGGTCAAGCCCATGGGTCGCCTCCTGGGTTGAAAAGTTACGTCTGCACGGCGTATTTCTCTTCGATCGTGGCGCGAGGCAGGAATTCATCCTCCTGGCGCCGGTATTCCTTCAGGCCGACGAACTCGGTGTACTCGGCGAAGGAGGAGAGCCATTCGGTCTGGCCATCGAGCAATCCGGTCGGAGAGGCGTGCAGCGCGTCGAAGAACCGTTTCAGCGCGCGATGCGCCACCAGAATCGAGGCCACCGGGATGCTGACCCGCGCCACGCCCATTTGGGCCAGCTCGGGAATCGGAACCAGTTCCGTTTTGACTCCGCTCACCGCGTCCATCAGGTTCACCGAGAGCAGCCCCTTGACCTCCCGGACCGCGCGCTCGATGTCGGCGCGGGTGCGTATGCCGTCGATGAAGGCGATGTCCGCGCCGCTTTGGAGATACATGTTGGCGCGGCGAATGGCTTCCTTGAGGCCGTAAATGGCGCAGGCGTCGGTGCGCGCGTTGATGACCAGATCCATGCCCAGGCGCTTTCGGGCCGCGGCCATGGCGCGGACCTTTCCCGCCATCTCCTCGGCGCCGATCACCTGCTTGCCCTCCATGTGGCCGCAGCGTTTCGGGAACACCTGGTCTTCGATATTGACGCCCGCCACCCCCATGCCGATCAGCTTCTCGGTGATCGCCGCGGCGTTGAGAGCATTCCCGCCGCCGGTATCGATATCGGCCATCACGGGAATACCGCAGGCGCGCACGATGTCCCAAGTGCGATCGAGGACGTCCTTCATCTCGACCAGGCCGACGTCGGGTTTGCCCAGCAGGCTGCCCGCCAGGCCAAAGCCGCTGACCTGGACAGCCTCGAATCCCGCGGCCTCGATGACGCGGGCGCTCAGCGCGTCGTGACAACCGGGCACCACCAGCGCGCGCCGCTGCGCCAGTTTGCCTCGCAGAATGGATGCACTCTTGCCTCCCATAATCTCCCCCGGCTCACTATGGTAATACAGCCGGCTCCGGCAGCGGGTATCTTAAGAGAATGCAGTCCAGCGAATCCGACTGGCTCTCGATCGGCCGCGGCGCCATGGAGGCCGAGGCCGAGGCCATCTCCACCGCGGCGCGCCGCCTGGATTCCCAGTTCACCCGCGCCGTCGGAGTCATTGTGGGCCATAGCGGCAAGGTCGTGGTGACCGGGATCGGCAAGTCCGGCCGCGTGGGCCAGAAGATCGTCTCGACCTTTTCCTCGACCGGCACCCCGGCGGTGTTTCTGCATCCCGCCGAGGCCGTGCACGGCGATTTGGGAGTCTATGCGCCGGAAGACCCGACCATCATGATTTCCAAAAGCGGCACGACCGTCGAGTTGCTGCGCCTGGTCCGCGTGCTGCGCGACTTCCGGTCTCCGCTGATCGGCATTCTGGGCAATCCCAACTCGCCGCTGGCCGCCGAGATGGACATCCTGCTGGATGCCTCGGTGCGCGCCGAGGCGGACGCGCACAATCTGGCGCCGACCTCGAGCGCGGCCGTGGCCATGGCCCTGGGCGATGCGCTGGCGGTTACCGTGATGCGGGAGCGGCGGTTCACGCCCGAGGAATTTGCGATGTACCACCCGGCGGGACAGCTTGGCCAGAACCTTGCCCTGACCGTCCGGGAGGTGATGCACGGCGGAGACCAGGCGGCCTGGGCCGGGCCGCTGGACCCGGTGAAGCAGGTGGTGATCGCCATGAGTGCGCGGCCGCTCGGCGCCGCCTGCGTGATCGGCGAGGACAGCTGTCTGCTGGGCATCGTGACCGACGGCGACCTGCGCCGCGCGCTCCAGGCGCACGACGACATCCGGTTGTTGAAGGCCGCCGACATCATGACCGCAAGGCCGGTGACCATCGCGCCCGACGCCCGGCTGCACGAGGCCCTGCGCCTGATGGAAGACCGCCCCTCGCAGATTTCCGTGCTGCCGGTAGTCGATCCAGCGACCCGCCGCTGCCTGGGCCTGCTGCGCTTGCACGACATTTATCACGGGCGGTAGGGGGCGCTTGGGTTCCCAAGTGTCAACTCACGCGGCCAACGAGGATTGGGCATGTGAGGAAGGTTCGGGGCAGGAATCAAATCCTGAACGCCGCGGCGTTACACGAGAGGAATCGTCGAAAACAGCCATCTCGGCAGGTTTGGGACTGTCCGTTCCTACCAGCGTGCTTTAGCGAGAAGTCGGCGAGGTGGATCGCCGAGTTTTCGTGCCGCAACCGAAAGGCGCGCAGCGATCAGCCCGCTGGAGCCGATGGAAGTTGGCCCCAAAGTACCCCCAAGATTACCAGTTGACAGGACTCCCGACATTACGTATAGTAGTACTATGATAACATACATAAGGCCCAAAGATGTGCTCTCACCTAAGCGCCACTGGGTTCTGGTTGCCGTGCTCGATGAAGGTTCCGAGGAAGATAGTGCTCTCGCACTCGGACGGTGGGACAACAAGCCAGTCTTAGCGATGCGCTGGAATGGTTCTAACGACAACCCAATCGGGAATCCTCAGTCCCGCGGATTTCCGACATGGTTTGTCGT
>JBEKMO010000022.1:0-63631 GCA_050008465.1 Bryobacteraceae bacterium | reverse complement strand
TGGACACCGCCGAAGTCAGCTATGACGGCTGGCTGTGGTCCACTTCGGCTCAAGCCCCCGACGTGGTGGAACACCAATTCCCGGTGGCCTACGCGGCGCGCGGCCTCAGCCTGGACGGGGGTACGAATCGCAATGTGAATGTCGCTCTTTTGCCCCCCGAGCGCCAGCTCGCCAATCCCTTCACATCGGCCGATCCGGATGTGTTGCCGGGCCACACGGACGCGGGGGCGCCGGATGGGCCGAACAATGAAGTGAATACGGGCTATTTGTGGAACGCCGCGCTGCGGGCGCATCTCACGGTTCGCAACTATGGTTTCTTCGTGGACGGGACCCTCTATGGAACGACCGCCGCGGCCATACCCGTGCTGCGCGACCCGTTCTCGGCCAACACGGTGGTGGCCTACCCCGCGGATGTCAAGCTCGCCCCGTTCACCGATCCGTTCTTCCGCGGTTTCGACAACTCGCTTCCGGACTATTGGCGCTACAAGGAGTGGGCGCGAGACTTCGATGCCCGGTACGCCGATGGCCATCACGCAGGGCGCAGCGTAGGGGTTCCGCCTTCGTTGACCCTGGTTCGCTTCATGCACGATCACACTGGAAACTACGCGGTCGCGATTGACGGCGTGAATACTCCGGACCTGGAGGTAGCCGATAACGACTATGCGGTCGGCTTGTTGGTTCAAAAGATCGCCAACAGCCCGTACGCGAACAACACGCTGATTTTTGCGATCGAAGACGACGCGCAGGATGGCGGCGACCACGTCGATTCGCACCGCAGCACCGCGTACGTGGTGGGCGCCTACGTGAAGCGCGGCGCGGTGGTCTCCACGCGGTACAACACCATCGACCTCCTGCGCACCATCGAAGAGGTTCTGGGCCTCCCGCCGATGAACCTGAACGACGCGCTGGCCAGGCCCATGGCCGACATCTTCAACACGACGCCGAGGCCGTGGAGCTTTACAGCCGCTCCCTCGGCGCTGCTCTACAATACGTCGCTGCCGCTGCCTCCCAAGCGGGCCGGCCTGATCGTGCCCAAGCCGGCGCGCAACGCGAAGTACTGGGCGCGGGTCACCAAGGGAATGGACTTCAGCACCGAAGATCGCCTGGACCCCTCGGAGTTCAACCGCATTCTCTGGAAAGGGATGATGGGCAACCAGCCCTATCCCGCCGCGCTGACGCGAATGGGTGACCGGCGGTCTCTGAAGCAAGAAGCGGCGCAGGAACCGAAGCCGGGAACGGAGTGAGCGCGGCGGGCTGAGCCGCGCGCGTGAGCCAGCGGTTGGTCTGATTCGCAAGAACGGATGACGCCGCGTATAACTGATTTGGAGGGATGCTTTGTGGGTATGAAATCGCTTCAGCTTTTTGGATTGATTGCTGTGGCTGCTGCCACGCTGCACAGCCAACCTACCAATGGACCCGTCTATTGGTCCCCTGTGAACCCGAACTTGCCGCCGCTGGATTGCTCCAGCCTGGCGGGAGAGTCGCCCGTTGCGATTACGAACTCGTGGGGGACGACCATCGGCTATTCCTGCTATGTGAGCGGGACGTTCGTATGGCTCGCCGCGGGCGGGGGTTGGCGCACCTCGATCCGCGTGGCTGCGCCCGCCTCGGCCGCCATCGGCGTCGACTATACGTTCTACGACACGAGTGGAAACAACCTGAGGCTAGACAGCACGTTTGGCAGCGGTTCGTCAATCACATCCGGCAGTGGCGTGAACTTTGCCTTGTCCGCCAATCAGCCCGCGCAAGTCGGCCTGCTTGGTGCCACGAGCGGCGCTCCGCAGTACAGCTCCACGTCGACCGGCACGGTGTACGCCGTGTTTTACTGCCCCGACGCAGCCACTTGCGCCAACGTGCTTCCGCAGTTGCTCTATGCAACGCTACCCACCTCTTCGTGGTTGCTGAGCGTACCGATCTCGTGGGACACCGAGCTATGGACCCAGTGGTCGGCGGAGGGCATCGATGACGGCAGTACGCACCGGGTGTCCCTGGCGATTTACAACGAAGACACAACCGCCACGAGCTACACGGTCCGGGTCTACGACAGCACGGGAACCCTTGCCGGGACGGGCACGACACCTTTGATTCCTCCCCTGCAAGCGCTCCCTAACGGTTCTTTCGGGGAAGGAGGGACATACGGGGCGCTTCTGTCGGATGTGATTTCGACGCCGTTGCCGCCGGGCGTCTTCAAGGTCCTCGTCGACGGCGGGTCGAGGTATTCCGCGGTCGAGGTGCTCCAGTTTGACGGGCCGTCCGCGGCCGCCTTGCAGGTTGCCTATGACAGCGCGCCCCGTTCGAGTTCGAGTTTATTCGCCGCGTCGGCCCGGCGGCTGAACGTCAGGAGCGCGCGCGTGGCGTCCACGCCCAAGCCGGTGTTTAGCGCGCTGGAGAGGTAAAACGGGGGAACGGCTTGCACCCGGCGCTGCGGAACCGGAGAAATCACCGATGCGTGGATGCATGGTCTGGTTGACGATTGCCGTGGCAGCTCTGGCGCAGGAGGCCCCCGTGGTCCAGAGCGCTCAGCCGGGGACGACGGTTCCGTCTGGCGTTCCTCTTCGTGTGGCACTGGAACGTCGTGTCGCAATCCAGCGTGCAGGCGAACCGATCCAGGGACGGTTGGTGGACCCAGTTTACGTTTTCGATCGAATGGTCCTTCCGGCCGGAAGTGTAGTGGAAGGGCATATCGCTGAAATCGGCGGAGTTCCAGCCCGCCGGCGCCTCACGGCGATCCTGTCTGGCAACTTTACACCGCCGCGGGAAGTTCGTGCGCGGTTTGACGCCTTGGTGCTGAGCGATGGTTCGCGGCTGTCGCTTCACACTTCCCTTTCGCGCGGAACAGTCCACACCGTGCGTGTCTCGAAGCAAAGGAAGAAGCGGGACAGGTTCGAAGGAATGGACCGGGCGGCGATTCGCGCCTTCACAGCGCCGGGCAAGATGAGCCGGCTCAAATCCACTCTGCTCGGTATGCTTCCCTATCACCGGCAAGCCTGGCCGGCCGGGACGCTTTTCAGTGGCGTATTGCAGGAACCTCTGACGGGACTGCCGCCAGGTCGTGTCGAAGCGCGAACCGATCACCCTGCCGCTGCCCAACCCGAGGCTCAGGAAGTCGATGCGCGCCTGCTCACTCCGATCAGTTCCGCGACGGCCCGAAAAGGAGCGCCAGTGGAAGCGGTCGTCACCTGCCCCCTGTTCTCGGCCGATAGTGACCTGCTGATTCCGGAAGGCAGCCGCCTTCTCGGGGATGTCGTGGAGGCGCAACCCGCTCGCCGCTTTCACCGCAACGGGAAGGTGCTTTTTGTGTTCCGCCAGATCAAGTTGCCGGCGGGCACCGTGCAAGGCATCAAAGGCTACCTGGAGGGTGTGGAGGCGGACTTCGATGCCCACCTGGCCCTCGACTCAGAAGGGGCCACGCACGCCCGCAGCCCTAAGACCCGGTTCATTTTTCCAGCCATTGCGGTAGCTGCGGCAGGCCTGTCGTTTCATCAGGACTATAACGCCCAGGGTGTGCCCGATCAGGACCTAGCAGGCCGCGCCGAATCGGGGGCCGTAGGACTCGGGTTGATTGGCACGCTGTTGGCGCAGACCTCCCGCACCTTGGCTTCGAGTATCGCCTTCGCCGGCGCCGGGTTCAGCGTTTACTCGACCTTCATTGCGCGAGGAGAGGACGTGGTTCTCCCGGTGAACACACCGGTCAAAATCAGCCTCAAAGCGCGCGGCGGCGGGCAGCCGGTGAAGCGAAGTCTGAACCAAGCAGCGGCCCTGTTGCCGATCCCGTAAAACACCCGTCAGAGCAGTTGCCAGGCTCGGATTGCCAACCATCTGGACGTGAGGAGGGCCCTCCGCCGGTGTGACATAATGCGGGTGCGCATGAAATGCCGGCATCGAGTACTGGGGCTTCTGTTCCTGCTGTCGATCATTACGTATATCGACCGGGTGTGCATTTCGGTGGCCGGGCCGAAGATGCAGACGGATCTCCACCTGTCTCCCAGCCAGTGGGGCTGGGTGACGTCGCTGTTCGCGGCATCCTACGCGCTGTTTGAAATCCCAAGCGGCGCCATGGGCGACCGCATTGGGCCGCGCAAGGTGCTCACGCGGATCGTGCTCTGGTGGTCGGTGTTCACCACGCTCACCGGGACGGTCTCCAGTTACTTTCTGCTGCTCGCCACGCGCTTCCTTTTCGGCGCCGGGGAGGCGGGTGCGTATCCCAACAGCTCGGCGAGCATCTCGAGGTGGTTCCCGCTGGTGGAGCGCGCCCGGGCGCACGGGATCGTGTGGATGGCCAGCCGGGTGGGCGGCGCGCTGTCGCCCTTGCTGGTCATCCCGATCCAGACGCGCTGGGGCTGGCGCGCCTCGTTTTGGACCTTCGGTTTTCTGGGCGTCATCTGGGCCGCCGCCTGGTATTGGTGGTATCGCGACACGCCCGCTCAGAAGCCCGGCGTCAGCCCCGAGGAGATCCGCGAGATCGCGCAGGGGAAGGGCGTGGGGGCCCACGAGCGCCGTGCGTTGCCGTGGCGCGTGGTGCGCAGCCGGAACTTCCGGATGATCCTGCTGATGTACCACACCTACTGCTGGGGATCGTATTTCTTCCTATCCTGGCTGCACACGTTCCTGGCCAAGGGCAGAGGGTTCACCGACACGGAGATCCAAACGTGGTCGACGTTGCCCTTCGTCTTCGGGATGGTGGGAACGCTCTCGGGCGGAATCGTGAGCGATTACCTGGTGAAGCGACTGGGGCTGAAGTGGGGCCGGAGAGCGGTGGGTTGCGCAGGCCTGGCTGCCTCGGCGCTGTTCATGGGTCTAACGTTCCTGACTACGGGCAAGATCGCCTCGGTGGTGCTGCTCTCCTGCGCCTACGCCGGCTCGGATTTCATGCTGCCGGTGGCCTGGGCGGTCTGCCTGGACATCGGCCGCAAGTACGCGGGCGCGGTCACCGGATCGATGAACATGGCGGGGCAAGCCGGCTCGTTTCTGTCGGCGGCGGCATTCGGCTACCTCATCGAAGGCTTCAAAACGTACAACGCGCCGCTGCTGCCGATGGCGGGCATGCTGCTGGTGAGCGCGGCGCTGTGGCTGAAGATCGATCCGACCGAGGAACTGGTCCCGGAAGCGCGAGGCGGCGGAAATGTTTGAGGTCCTGGAGCACACGGCCGATATCGGATTCCGGGCGCGCGGGCGCACGCTGGAGGGAGTGTTCGAGAGCGCGGCCGAAGCGCTGGTGGCCCTGGCCCTGGAGGTCGACGACATTGCGGCGCGCGAATGCTACACGCTGGCCGCCGAGGGCGAAGACCTGGAGTCGCTGCTGGTCAACTGGCTGAGCGAAGTGCTGTACTGGCTGGACGGCAGGCGGGTGGGGCTGCGGCGCTTCGAGGTGAAGGAAATCACCTCCGGCCGGGTGGCGGCCGAGGGCTTCGGCGAGCCACTCGGCCCGGCTCACCACCGTGCGAAACTGGTGGTCAAAGGAGTCACTTACCACCAGCTTAGAATCGTGCAGGATGAGCGGGGGTGGGTGGCAGAGGTGTACTTGGATATTTGAGAATTGACGATTGACGATTTTGTCATTGACGATTGATCGGTCGCCGCGCCGGCGTATTTCAATCGTCAATGTTGAAACCGTCAATCGTAAATCGCCATGAACCTGGAGCGCATCGACGCGGTTCGGGTGCGGATTCCGCGGGAGGAGCAGCGCGGGATGCGCTCGGACGTGATCGTCTACGCCAGCGAGGCGATCATCGAGCAGATTCGCAAGGATCTGTCGCTGGAACAGGCGATGAACGTGGCCACGCTGCCCGGCATCGTGGGCGCGAGCCTGGCGATGCCCGACATTCATCAGGGCTACGGCTTCCCGATCGGGGGCGTGGCGGCGATGGATTGGGAGACCGGCGTGGTCTCGCCCGGCGGCGTGGGGTTCGATATCAACTGCGGCGTGCGGCTGGTGCGCACCACGCTCGCGGCCGAGGAGGTGCGCCCCCGGATGCGCGAGTTGGTCGACCAGGTGTTCCGCGACGTGCCCTGCGGCACCGGCGGGGAAGGGCCGGTGCGCATCAACAAGCCGCAGCTCGACCAGGTGCTGGCTAAGGGCGCCGAGTGGATGGTCGAGAACGGCTACGGGGAGCCGCGCGACGCCGAGTTCACCGAGGAGCGCGGCCGGATGGAGGGCGCCGACCCCGGGCAGGTTTCCGAGCGCGCCAAAGAGCGCGGCCGACCACAGCTCGGGACGTTGGGCAGCGGCAACCATTTCCTGGAAATCCAGCGCGTCGAGAGGGTCTTCGACACGGAGGCGGCGCGCGCGATGGGAATGGAAGAAGGCCAAGCGGTGGTGCTGATCCATTGCGGATCGCGCGGGCTGGGCCACCAGGTCTGCACCGACTACCTGGCGCAGATGGGCGCGGCCATGAAGCGCTACCAGATCACGCTGCCCGACCGGCAACTGGCCTGTGTTCCGATCCACTCTCCCGAGGGCCAGGCGTACCTGGGGGCCATGCGCGCCGCAGCCAACTTCGCCTGGGCGAACCGGCAAGCGATCCTGCACTTCCTGCGCGGCTCGTTCGAGCGGATCTTCGGGCGGCAAGTTCGCCTGGATCTGGTCTACGACGTGTGCCACAACATTGCCAAACGCGAGCGGCATCGCGTGGAGGGCGAGGTTCGAGACGTGCTGGTGCACCGGAAAGGCGCGACCCGCGCGTTCCCGCCGGGACACCGCGACCTGCCCGATTCCTACCGGCACATCGGGCAGCCGGTGCTGATTCCGGGCAGCATGGGGACCGCCTCCTGGGTGCTCACCGGGGCCGAGGGCGCCATGCAGGAGACCTTCGGGAGCGTGTGCCACGGCGCGGGCCGCCTGATGAGCCGCACCGCCGCGCGCCAGGGGCGCAACGCGCGCGAGGTCCAGAAGAGGCTGGAGGAACAAGGGATCCTGGTGCGCAGCGAGACGCGCGACGGGATTCTGGAGGAGGTCCCCGAGGCCTACAAGGACGTGGACGAAGTGATCGAGGTGGTCCACCAGGCCGGCCTGGCGTGTAAGGTCGCCCGCCTGCGCCCGATGGGCGTGATTAAGGGATAAGGTACCAAAGGCCTAAGGTCATTCGTCCGATCCACCGATAGTATTGGTTGGGCACATCCAGCCATGCGCATCAACCACACATCCAGCCGTCTCATCTTTCCTGCGGGAGCATTCTTGGTTCTGCTGGGGCTGAGCGCTCTGGTGGGGTGGTATGCCGATGTCCCCCGGCTGGCATTGGGGACAGTGCTCGCGGCGTTGCTTGGAGCGACCGTCTACCTGGGCCAGACCGCACGGCGGAGGGCGCGCGAGCGGACGCGGGCCAAGACGGAACTGCGCCAGGCGCTCGACGAGTTGGAAGCGCGGGTGGGCGAGCGCACGGCGGAGCTTCGGGAGAGCGAGGAGCGCTTCGGGCTGTTTTTCGACGATTCGCCGGTGGGGGCCGTGGTGCTGGCGCCGGACCATAGGCTGATCCGCGTCAATAAAGCCTTCTGCGAGATGCTGGGCTACTCGGAGGAAGAACTGGTGGGTCTCCGGCCCGGCGACATCACCTACCCCGAGGACGCCGAACTCAGCAACGCCCTGCTGGCCGGGTTGCGCGCCGGTTCGGTCCCGGTCTTTCAGGCGGAGGAACGCTATGTCGGCAAGACCGGAGAGATCGTTTGGGTGCACGTAACCGCCACGGCCATCCACAAGGGAGACGGAACCCTCCGTGACATTCTGGAGGTCGTCGAGAACGTCACCGGCCGGCGGCGGCAGGAGGAGGAGATCCGGAACCTGAACCGGGAACTGGAGCAGAAAGTGACGGAGCTGACGGCGGCGAACGACGAACTGAAGACGTTCACGAACTCGGTCTCGCACGACCTGCGGGCGCCGCTGCGCCAGGTCGACGGGTACTCGGCGATCCTGCTGGAGGAGGCGCGCGCACGGCTGAACGCCTCGGATCTGACCTGGCTGGCGCGCATCCGCGAGGGCACCCAGAGGATGGGCCGCATGGTGGATGGGTTGCTGACCTTTTCGCGCGCCGGGCACCACGCGCTGGAGAGAAGGCCGGCCGGGTTGAACTCGCTGGTCGAGGAGGCGCTCGCCGAGATCAGGCCCGATACCGAGGGCCGGGATATCGAGTGGCGGATCGGCGAGCTGCCTTTGGTGGACTGCGAGCCGGGCTTGATGCGTCAGGTGTTCCAGAACCTGCTCTCCAATGCCGTCAAGTTCACTGGTCCGCGGAAGCAGGCTATGATCGAAATCGGCCAGACAGAGGTGGACGGGCAAGCGGCGATCTTCGTCCGGGATAACGGCGTCGGCTTCAGTATGAAATACGCCGGCAAGCTGTTCGGCATCTTCCAGCGGCTGCACCGGCGCGAGGATTTCGAGGGGACGGGAATCGGGCTGGCGACGGTCCAGCAAATCGTTCAAAAACATGGAGGGCGGGTGTGGGCGGAGGCGGAGCTTGACCAGGGCGCCACCTTTTACTTCACCCTGGGAAACGAGGCGAGGGCGCGGCCGAGAGAGAAGAGCGCCGCGGGCACGGGAGGCTAGCCGGCAATGAGCGAAGAATTCGAGATACTTCTGGTCGAGGACGATCCGGCGGATGTGGAACTGACGCTCCACGCACTCCGCGGCGGGAACCTGAGCAACCGCATCCAGGTCGCGCGCGATGGCGAGGAGGCGCTCGACGTTCTGTTCAGCCGCATCCCTCGCGCTGACCGTGATTGGGTGAGGCCCCCCAGAATAATCCTGCTGGATCTGAAGCTGCCCAAGGTCGACGGGCTGGAAGTGCTGCGCACGGTGAAGACTGATCCTCGCACGCAGGCCATTCCGGTGATCATCCTGACCTCCTCGCGCGAGGAACGGGATCGGGTGGCGGGTTATCGGCTGGGCGCCAACAGCTACATCCAGAAACCGGTGGACTTCGAGCAGTTCCGCCAGGTGATCAAGCAACTGGGACTGTATTGGCTGGTGGTGAACGAGCCGCCGCCGCGAGCGGCGTTCGCGCCATAGAAAGCCGAGAACCCGGGTAGGAGTCAGAGCATGGCGATGGCGTTGCCGCAAGGGCCGGGAACAGGTGGATGTCCCGTCCGCGCGCTGTTCATCGAAGACGATTCGGCGGACGTGGAACTGAGCTTGCGCGAACTGAGAAAGGGGTGGTTCGACGTGCAGGGCGATGTGGTCCAGACACCAGAGGAACTGGCCGAACGCATACGGGCCAGCTCCTACGACCTGGTCCTGGTCGACTACCGCCTGCCCGGCTGGACGGGTCTGGACGCGCTGGACCTGCTGCGAGCGGAAGGCAGCGAGCTTCCGGTGATTCTGGTGACGGGCGGGACCGGGGAAGAGGCGGCAGTGGAGTGCCTGAAGCGGGGCGCCATCGACTACGTGCTCAAGAAGCATCTGGAGCGGCTGCCGGTGGCGGTGCGGCGGGCGCTGGAGGACAAGAGCCTGCGGGAGGGACAGAAGTGGGCCGAGGAAGCGCTCCGCCTCTCGGAAGCCAGCAAACGTTCGCTGATCGAGCACGCGACCTACGGCATCGGCCGGGCCAGTCTGGCTCAGGACCGCTTCTTGGAGGTCAACCCGGCGCTGGTGGCGATGCTGGGATGCGAGAGCGAGGCCGAAGCGCTGGGACTCAGCTTGTCCCGGGTTTTCGTGCTGGACCCCGCGGCGCTCGAGCGCCTGCTTCCGCACGAGCCGTCCGTCGATGCGGAGCTGGAGTGGACACGCGAAGACGGCGTTGCGATCACGGTCCGGTTCACCGGCCGTGTGAGCCGGGATCGAAGTGGCGCGGGGGCCGAGGTCGAGTTCGTCGCCGAGAACATCACGGCACGCAGGCAGGCCGAGCGCCGGATCGCGCAGTTGAACCGCTTGTACGCGGTTTCCGGCGAGATCAGCCAGGCGATCGTGCGCCTGCGCGACCGCGACGAGCTGTTCCAGGAGGTTTGCCGCATTGCGGTGGAGAAGGGGCTGTTCCGGATGGCCTGGATCGGGCTGGTGGACGAGCAGACGCGCGCGGTCCGGCCGGTGGCTCACAGCGGCTACGAGGATGGCTACCTCGACCACATCGGGATCGCGGCCCGGGTGGGGGCGTACGTCGTCTGCGACGACATCCGGACCGATCCGCGCATGGCGCCATGGCGGGAGGAGGCGCTGAAGCGGGGCTACCGTTCGAGCGGAGGCTTCCCGATCCGGGTGGGAGGCCGCGTGATCGCCGTCCTCTCGCTCTACTCTTCCGAGCCGGGCTTTTTCGATGAGGAGAACCTGGAGTTGCTCGACCGGCTCGTCGCCGACGTCTCGTTCGCCCTCGACAGCATGGAACAGGAGATCCAGCGGATACATGCCGAGGAAAAACTGGAACAGTTCTTCCAGCTTTCGCTGGATCTGCTGTGCATCGCCGGTCTCGACGGCCGCGCCAAGCGGGTGAACCCGGCCTGGGAGCGGACGCTGGGCCTGCCGCTGAAGGAACTGGAAGGGCGGCGCCTGTTGCGGCTGGTGCATCCGGAGGATCGGCGGGCGGCGGCCGCGGAATTCGCAAAGGTTGCCGGGGGAGCCAGTGCGACGTGGTTCGAGGCTCGTTTCCGGGCCCGGGACGGGTCCTACCGCTGGCTGGCGTGGAACGCGACGCCGGCGCCGGAGCGCGGACTGATCTACGCGGTGGCCCGCGACGTCACCGAACGCCGGCAGGCGCAGAGCGCGCTGGAGCGGCAGAACCGCCGCGTGCGGGAAGCCAACCGCGCCAAGAACGAGTTCCTGGCCAACATGTCGCACGAGCTGCGGTCCCCGTTGAACTGCATCATTGGGTTCACCGAGCTGATGCACGACGGCAGACTGGGCCCGGTCTCGGAGGAGCACCAAGAGTACCTCGGCGACATCCTCAGCAGCGCGAAGCACCTGTTGCAGCTCATCAACGACGTGCTCGACCTGGCCAAGGTGGAATCCGGACGGGTCGAGTTCCGTCCCGAGCCCGTGGCGCTGGCGCGTTTGGTGCGGGAGGTAGCGGACGTGCTGCGAGCGATCGCGGTGGGGAAGCGGATCGCCATCGAGACGGACGTTCCTCAGGAGTTGAGCGCGGCGGTGCTGGACCCGGCGCGGTTCAAGCAGGTGCTCTACAACTACCTGTCCAACGCGCTGAAATTCACGCCCGAAGACGGAGTGGTACAGGTGCGGATCCGGCCGGAGGGCGCCGGCGAGTTCCGCCTGGAGGTCGAGGACAACGGGATCGGCATCCCGGCCAGCGAGATTCCGAAGCTGTTTGCCGAGTTCCGTCAACTGGATTCGGGCGCGGCCAAGAAATACCAGGGCAGCGGGTTGGGGCTGGCTCTGACCAAGCGGATTGTGGAAGCGCAGGGGGGGCGAGTCTGGGTCGACAGCCAGCCGGAGAAAGGCAGCGTGTTCTTCGCGGCGCTGCCCCGCGTAGCGCACGGCGCAGCGCAGCTAAAGGAATGTTCTTTGGCCGCCGATAGATAGGCCGGACAAGGATGGCTGGAGAACCGATCCTGGTGGTGGATGATAACCCGCTGAATTTGAAACTGACCCGGATCCTGCTGGCGGGAGAGGGATATGAGGTGCGCACGGCGGTGGATGCCCGGGAGGCTCTGGGGGAGCTGAGGACGCTTCATCCGCGGCTGATCCTCATGGATATCCAGTTGCCGGGCCGGGACGGCCTGGAACTCACCCGCCAGCTCAAAGCCGACCCAGCCATGCACGACGTGGTGATCCTGGCACTCACCGCCTACGCCATGAAAGGCGACAAGGAGAGAGCTCGGGAGGCGGGCTGCGATGGCTACATCGCCAAGCCCATCGATACGCGTAGCCTGCCGGAGGTGATCCGGGGTTATCTCCGAGTATCCGAGAAGGGACGCAATGCCAATGGCGCGAACGATCCTGGTGGCTGAAGACGACTCCGGTTTGCGGAAGCTGATGGTGCTTCGCCTGCGCGAGGCAGGCTACCAGGTGGCCACGGCCGCCGACGGCGTGGAGGCGCTGGAGAGGGCGCGCGAAGCGCCTCCCGACGCGATCGTGAGCGACGTGGTGATGCCGCGGCTGGACGGTTTCAAGCTGTGCCAGGCGGTGCGGCAGGACCCGCGCCTGGTGTCGGTTCCGGTGGTACTGGTGTCCTCGGCCACAATCGAACAGGTGGATCTGGTGCTGGCGCAGAGCGCGGGCGCGAGCGCCTATGTGCTGCGCACGCCGGAGTGCGGCGAGGTGATTGGGGCCCTGGAGGACAGCCTCGGTCAGGGGCCCGCGCCAGCGGCCGAGGACAACCCCGCACTGCTGGCGGACTTGCAGGAGCAGTTCCTGAGCAATGGCCAGATGGAGAGCCGGAGCATGCTCGACCACCAGGATGCGGACTTCCATGCGGAATCCGCCCGGCAGATAGTCCACCGCTGGGCGGGGGTTGGCGGCACGCTGGGTTTTCCGCGGCTCAGCCAACTCGCCAGTCAGATCGAGCAGCAGCTCGACAATCCCGCGGCGGAGACCCGTGGAGCGTTGCAGGGGACACTCGCAGAGATGGCGCGGTTGTTCGCGGAAACACGCGCCCGGTGGAACCGGCCGACCCCGGCCCGCGAGCTCGCGGCAGCGCCGGCCGCCGCGCCGGGAGACCGGGTGGTGGTGGTGGCCGACGACGACCTCACCATCGCGGCGCTGGTCGCGGCCACATTGACAAGCCACGGCATCCGTTGCCACGTCGCCCGGCACGGCCGGGAAGCGCTGGAGATGACCAGACAGCTTCAGCCGAGCGCGCTGGTCCTGGACATCAACATGCCCCAGATGGACGGATTCGAGGTCCTCATGGCGCTCAAAGAAGATCCGATGACGGCGTCCACTCCAGTGGTGCTGCTGAGCGTGCGCCGGCAGGAGGCCGACGTGCTGCGCGCGTTCGGGTTGGGCGCCGACGACTACGTCGCCAAGCCGTTCAACCCCGCCGAATTGCTGGCGCGGCTCAAGCGCGTCATGCGCCCCGCGCAACTCGTGGCGGGAGCCTGAGATGTCCTGGGCGGCGAAGGTGCGGAGCTGGCGGCACGACAAGCCGCCCATCCGGGGGATCCTGGCAGCCCATGCGGCCGGCGAGGACCGTCTGCCCGAACTGACGCGCTTCCATCGGGAACGCCCCGGCGAGCTGGAGTCCTGCCTGACTGAGATGCTGGCCTCGGTCACCGGCGGCACGCGGGAGCGGCTGTCGCGGCTGGCGGCGGGGCTGGGGCTCGTCAACCGCTGGCAGGAGCAGGCGCGTTCTCCGGATCCCAAAGTGCGCGCCCAAGCCTTGGCGCGTCTGACCGACCTTCCCTGGGGCGTCGCGGACTCCACCGTGATGATGGCCCTGGTGGATCCGGAGGAGGCGGTTCGGACTCAGGCACTGAGGGCGCTGCTGCGCTCGGGCGGGCGGCGCGACGTAGAGCAGGTCTTCACGCTCGCCATCTCCGGGCGGCCCGCGATCCGGTCCGTCCTGGCCCCCGAGTTGGCCCCGCACGCTCTCGCGCTGGCCGAAACCGCGATACCGGCCGTGCTGCGTTCCAAGAACGCGGAGAACATCGCGGCGGCGCTCGAGCTGATCGAGGGGTGGGGAAAAGCACTGCCCTTGCCGGACCTGCCGCCGCTGCTGGTGCACGACGAGTCCGTGATCCGCGCCCGAGCGTTGCGGGCGCTTCCCTATACTTCAAGCGTGCGCTCGCTCGATGCCGGGGTGCTACGGGCATTGCGGGACGAGTCGGCCGAGGTGCGGGCAGCCGCCTGCCTGGCCGCCGCAAGGCTCCAGCTCGAACCGGCCTTGCCGGCGGTCATCGAGTGTCTGCGAGAGCCAGAACCCAGCGTGGCGCGCGATGCGGCGCTGGCACTGGCCGAGTTCGGACAGGCCGGCCTGGCGGCGCTGGAGAGCGAAGTGCGTCTCGGCTGGAGCCCGGCGATGGCTGCGGCGGCGCTCGAAGCGGTCGAGAGCCTCCGGAACGAGTGCTACGGCTACGCGCGGCTGTGACCTGTCTTAGAGAGGCTCGCCGAGTACGGGGGGCAGGCCACGTCATCCCGATCCACTTCGACCGCCACGGACCGCTGCAACAGCTCCACGCTTACCACCAGCCGCCAGTTGTCCCGGGCGCGCACCAGGACCCCGCGCAGCCCGCTCAGGGGCCCGCGTTCGATGCGGACCGGCTGCCCTTCCCCCAGCAAGGGCCAAGGCTCGACGGGCAAGCCCGAACCGACCGCCCGGCGGATGGCGGAGATCTCAGAATCCGCGACTGGCGCCGGTTGGCCGCCGAAGGCCACGATCGACTTCACCCCGGGCGTCTTCAGAACCGGCGTCCGGTCCTGGGGGGAGAAGCGGCAGAAGACGTACCCGGCAAACAGCGGCGCCTCGATTTCCTTCAGCCGGTCGGACCAGCGGCGCCGCGATCGGCACAGCGGCAGGAAGTCCTCCAGCCCCTGGTCTCGCAACACCCGGGCAGCCAGTTTCTCATGCCGGGGCTTAACGGCAACCGCGAACCAGTTCAAAGCAGACCTGGAGTCGTCCATGTGTTGCCCAACCAGCGGAGAGCCGCGGGCGGCCGGGCGCGCTGTAATACATCCGATGTACAGTGCGTAGATCGTCGAGGCGGCGGGAATCGCCGTGGGTAGAAGGCCCTAGTTGGGCGGGCAAAAGCGCGGGGTGCGGGGGCGACGGGGGAGGGATGGCCGGTTTGCGTATAATCGAAGCGAGGAGGGGTTTGTTCTCATCCAATAACAGGAAGGCATTATGTCTACCATTGAAGTGAGTCCGGCCGCGGCGCTGCCTGGGGAGGTGGAGCAGCCGGTCATCAACGATTTCACGATCCAGGTGGCCACCATCAACGGCTCGGGGAGCCAGACGGCCAACACCGTTCTGATGCGCGCACTGTTTCAGATGGGCATCCCGGTCACGGGGAAGAACCTGTTCCCGTCCAACATCGCCGGCCTGCCAACCTGGTTCACCATCCGCGCCAGCGAGCACGGGTACATCGGCCGCAAGAAGGAGACCGATTTCCTGGTGGCGATGAACCCGGAGACGGCGCAGGAAGACGTGCTGAAGCTGGAGCCGGGCGCCGCGGTGGTTTACGACGAGCCGCTGAAGCTCGGCGCCTTGCGCTCGGACCTGCACTTCTACCCCGTCCCGTTCGACAAACTAGTGGGGCCGGTCTGTCCCGAGGCCCGGCTGCGCAAGCTGGTGCGCAACATGATCTACGACGGCGTGGTGGCCCACTTGCTCGGCATTGAGCTGGAGGAGATCCGCAGGGCGCTGTTCAAGCAGTTCGGCGCCAAGAAAGCCAAGGCCGCCGAGCTGAACTGGGGCGCGGTGGTGGCCGGCCGCGACTTTGCCACCAACAGCCTGACGAAGACCGACCGCTTCGCCGTCCAGCGCATGAACGCGACCAGCGGCAAGATCATCATTGAAGGCAACGCGGCCACCGCGCTGGGCTGCCTGTTCGCCGGGGTAACGGTGGTCGCCTGGTACCCGATTACACCGTCCTCGTCGCTGGTGGAATCTCTGATCGGATACCTGAAGCGTTTCCGCATCGACGAGGAAACCGGCAAGGCCACCTTCGCGGTGCTGCAAGCGGAGGACGAGCTGGCCTCGATCGGGATGGTGATCGGCGCGGGTTGGGCGGGCGCCCGGGCCATGACCGCCACATCCGGCCCGGGCATCTCGCTGATGGCCGAATTCAGCGGGCTCGGCTATTACGCGGAAGTCCCCGCCGTGATCATCGATGTGCAGCGCGTGGGGCCGTCCACCGGGCTGCCCACCCGCACCATGCAGGGGGACATCCTGTCGACGGCGGTGCTCTCGCACGGCGATACCAAGCATCCCATGCTGTTCCCTTCCTCCCCCAGCGAGTGCTTCCACATGGCCCTCCAGGCGTTCGACCTGGCCGAGCGCTTCCAGACCCCGGTCTTCGTGATGAGCGACCTGGACCTGGGCATGAACAACTGGATGTCGGACCCGTTTCCCTACCCCACCGAGCCGATCCGGCGGGGCAAGGTGCTCGACGCCGCGGACCTGGATCGCCTGGGCGGCTTTGCCCGGTACAAGGACGTGGACGGCGACGCGGTGGGCTACCGCACGCTGCCCGGCACCCGGCATTCCGCCGCGGCCTATTTCACCCGCGGCAGCGGGCACAACGAAAAGGCCGGCTACAGCGAGCGCGAAGACGACTACATGAACAACATGGACCGGCTGGCGCGCAAGTTCGATGCGATGCGCTCCGAGGTCCCGCCTCCGCGCGTCGAGCTCAACGACCACGCGCACGTCGGCATCATCTGCGCTGGGACATCGCGTTACGCCGCCGAGGAAAGCCGCGACCAGTTGCGCCAGGAGCACAGCCTGGAAACCAGCTACCTGCGGCTCAAGGCTTACCCGTTCACGTCTCAGTTGGCGGATTTCGTCCACCGGCACGAGCGGGTCTATGTCATCGATCAGAACCGCGACGCCCAGTTGCTGCTGCTGATGCGGCTGGAACTCGGCCCCGACGACATCGCCAAGCTCCGCAGCGTGCGCTATTACGGCGGGCTGCCGCTGGATGCGCGCACCCTCAGCGACGAGATCGTTCGCCAGGAGGGATTCTGATGAGCACCGCCACCCTGCCCCCTAAGAAGACCAACCGCATCGGACTCGAGGTCCTGAGCTACAAGGGCGGGAGAACCACCTTGTGCGCCGGCTGCGGCCACAACTCGATTTCCGAGCGGATCATCGAGTGCTTTTACGAAATGGGCGTCGAGCCGTGGAGCGTGGCCAAGTTCTCCGGCATCGGCTGCTCTTCGAAATCGCCGGCTTACTTCCTCAACCTGGCGCACGGCTTCAACGCGGTACACGGGCGCGCGCCCTCGGTGGCCACCGGCGCCCTCCTGGCCAACCACAACCTGTTCGCCATCACGGTTTCTGGGGATGGCGACACGGCTTCGATCGGGATCGGCCAGTTCATCCACATGCTGCGGCGCAACGTCCGCCAAATCTACATCATCGAGAACAACGGCGTCTATGGGCTGACCAAAGGCCAATTCTCGGCCACCGCGGACCTGGGGTCGAAACTCAAGACCGGCGTGGTGAACGACCTGCCGCCGATCGACTGCTGCGTGGAAGCCATCCAGTTGGGGGCCACGCTGGTGGCGCGCTCCTTCTCCGGCGACAAGCGGCAGTTGCAGGCGGTTCTCAAGACCGCCATCGCGCACCAGGGACTCTCGGTGATCGACGTCATTTCGCCCTGCGTCACCTTCAACGACCACGAGGGATCCACCAAGAGCTACTCCTACATGAAGGAGCACGACGAGCCGCTGCACGAGCTGGACTTCGTGCCCGCCTACCAGGACATCGCGGTGGAGATCGAAGAGGGGCAGGTGCGCGAGATCGAGATGCACGGAGGCGCGCGGCTGCGACTCAAGAAACTGGGGCGCGACTACGACCCGACCGACAAGATGAACGCCCTGCGCGTGCTCGACGAAGCGGAAAAGCAGGGGCACGTGGTCACCGGGATCTTGTACCTGAACACCGCCAAGCCCCATCTGACCGAGCTGCTGAACCTGGTGGAGGAGCCGCTGGCCACGCTGCCGGAATCCCGGGTCCGGCCGCCGCGCGAGGCGCTCGACCAGATGATGGAGGAGTTGCGGTAGGATAAGGCTCCAGCCTTGTCCACACTGACGCCCGAACAACTGGACCGCTTGCGTGTGGTACTGGTCTCCCCGCGTAATCCCCTGAACATCGGCGCCGCGGCGCGCGCCATGAGCAATTTCGGGTTCTCGCGCCTGCGGGTGGTGAATCCCTACGCGGTGGCTTTCCGCGAAGCGCGCTCGGCGGTAGGCGCGGCGGCGCTGCTCGAATCGGCCGAGGAGTTCGGGGACGTCGCGGACGCGGTAGCCGATTCGACGCTGGTGGTCGGCACCACCTCCCTGGGCCATCGCGAGCTCCAGCATTCGTTGCGCAAGCTGCAATACGGCGCGCGTCTGATCCGCCGAGGACTGGCCTCGAGCCCCGTCGCCCTGCTGTTCGGCTCCGAGAAGTACGGCCTCGCGAACCACGACCTCAGCCACTGCCACTGGCTGATCCGCATCCCCACGGTAGGGGCGCATGGCTCGATGAACCTGGGCCAGGCGGTGGCGGTCTCTCTCTACGAACTGGTGCGCGACAGCCGCGCCGAAACTCGCAAGCCCGGGCCGCTGAAACCCGCTGAAGCAGGCGAAGTGGAGCGGCTCACCGCGATGCTGCTGGAGGCCCTGAGAGCCAGCGGCTACACGAATCCGCGCACGGCGGCATCGACGGAGGCGAAAGTCCGCAGGCTGGTGCGGCGGCTGAATCTCCCGGCCCGCGACATCGAGATCTGGCTGGGCATCTTCCGGCAGATCCTGTGGAAGATTGACTAGGTCATGTACCACCCGCCGTTGGGGCTGATGGTCTGGCCGGTGATGTAGCCGTTCTTCGCCAGCAGGACGGCGATGGCGGCGATTTCTTCTACGTTGCCGAGTCTGCCCACGGGAATCAGATCGGCGCGGGCGCGCAGGTTCGAGGTCACCATCTCGGTCTCGACCAGCGCGGGCGCGATCGCGTTGGCGGTGATGCCTTCCTTGGCGAGCAGCGCGGCATAGGAGTGCGTCAGCCCCAGCATTCCGGCTTTCGACGCGGCGTAGTGCGGGCCGACGACGCCGCCCAACTGCGCGGCCACCGACGATAGATTGATGATGCGGCCCCAGCGCCGCGCGCGCATCGCGGGCAGGACGGCCTGGGTCACCAGGAAGCAGGAGGTCAGGTTGACGGCGATGAGTTCGTCCCAGTCCTGTTCGGTGATTTCTTCGAGCGGCTGAGGCCTGGCGATTCCAGCGTTGTTGACGAGGATGCCAATGCTGCCGAGTTTCATCTCGACGGTCTGGATGAGACGCGCCACTTCGTCGCACTTGGATACATCGGCCTGCACAGCGATGGAGCGGCGGCCGAGTTCACGGATCGCGAGTGCGACCGCGTTCGCCTCTTCCTCGCGGCTGCGGTAGTTGATTGCCACATCCGCGCCTTCTCGCGCGAGCGCGATCGCAATGGCCCGTCCGATTCCCCGGCTCGCACCCGTCACCAGGGCGGTCTTTCCCGTAATGTGGTCCACGATCGAAGTATACTTTGGATAGCCGATGACCAAGGTACAACTGCGTTACGGGCTTGCGCGCCCGCTCGATGAATCGCTGTTCGAGCGCATCGCGGACCTCCACGGCGTTTACGGCTTCCTGCGCATCGAACCCGTGCCCGAAGGCTTGCTGGTGGAGTTCGACGCTTCGCGGCTGAGCGAACTGGACGTCGAAGCCCACCTGCGGCGCGCGGGGATTCCGATTCAACTTAGCGTGTAGGCAACCGGGGACAGCCTGGGCCGTCCCGACGGCGGACGGCCGAGGCAGTCCCTCGGTTGCGAACTACCGCCCTTCCCGCCGCTCCCAGCCCGGCTGGAACAGCGGGATCGCGTTCTCCTGCTGGTAGGGGTGCCGCAGGATTTCCTCGAGGTTCAGGTCGATGCCCAGCCCCGGCCGGTCGGGGATGTCGATGTAGCCGTCCTCCACCTCGACCGGATGGATCACGATCTCTTTCTCCCACGGCTCATTGAATTCGTCGAAGATTTCGTGGATGAAGAAGTTCGGCGACGAGGCGTTCAATTGCACGCAGGCCGCCGAGCAGACCGGGCCCTGCGCGCTGTGGGGGGCGATCACGCCGTAGTGCGCGTCCACCATGTCGGCGATCTTGCGGGTGGCGAACAGGCCGCCGAGGTTCAGCGGCTCCGGTTGCAGGATGCTCACGCAGTCGTAACTGAGCAGCTCGGCGAACTGCTGCTTGGTGGAGAAGCTTTCGCCGGTAGCGATCGGGACCGGGCTGCGCCGCGCGACTTCCACCATCGCGTGGATGTTGGTGTGGGGCACCGGCTCCTCGAACCAAGCCGGCCGGAACTCGTGCATCGCCTCGGCCACCTCGACGGCGGTGGCGACGCTGAAGCGCGAATGCCCTTCGATGAGCAGGTCCACGGCATCCCCGACCGCGCCGCGCACGGCGCGGATGATGTCCATCGACAGGTCGAACTCGCGCCGCGGCAGCATCCTCCAGTTATTGCCGAACGGATCGAGCTTCAGCGCGGTGTAGCCGCGCGCCGCCACCGTGCGGGCCTTTTCGGCGCAGCTCGAGGGCGTGCGCGGGCCGCGGTACCAGCCGTTGGCGTATGCCCGCAGCTTCTCGTGGCAGCGACCGCCCATGAGGTTGTAGATGGGCTGATTGCAGGCCTTCCCGATGATGTCCCAGCAGGCGATTTCGATGGCCGCCACCGCGCACATGTGAATCTGCGCCCCCTCGGTGTACACGTCCCGGATGAGCTTCTGCGAAATGGTCTCGATCTGGAAGGGGTCCATACCGAGGATGAGCGGGCCGAGCTCGTGGATGGCGGCCTCGACGGTCTTGGCGAAGTAGTTGAGCGTGCCCTCGCCGACGCCGTAGAGGCCCTCGTCGGTAGAGACTTTCGCAAACAGCCAGTTCTTCCAGGGATTCCCGGCGATGTAGGTGTCGATGGCGGTGATTCTCACGTCTTCATTAGAGCAAAAGGGGCCGACCGGGGTATCATGGACGAGGCGCTGCCATGACCAAGGAAGAGATCATCCTGGCCAGCCAGGAGTACCTGTTCCCCGCGGTGTTCCACTACTACCGCGAGCCGCTGGTGATCGCGCGCGCCAAAGACCAGTACGTCTGGGACGCCGACGGAAACCAGTACCTGGATTTCTTCGGCGGCATCGTCACCATCAGCGTGGGGCACGCCAACGAGCAGGTGAACCGCAAGCTGCACGAGCAGATCGACCGGCTCCAGCACGTCTCGACGCTGTTCGCAACCGAGCCGCTGGCCGCGCTGGCCAAAAAGATCGCCTCGATTACGCCGGAAGGCCGGCTGACGAAATCGTTTTTCACCAACAGCGGCAGCGAGGCGAACGAGACCGCGATCCTGGCGGCGCGCTGTTACACCGGGTCGAGCGAAATCATCGCGCTGCGGCATTCCTATCACGGCCGCTCGGCGCTGACCATGGCGCTGACCGGCCAGTCGGCCTGGAGAATCGGCGGGGCGTCGCAACCCGGCGTGGTGTTCGCGCACAACGCGTACTGCTACCGCTGCCCGTTCGGACTGGGCTACCCCTCCTGCGACCTCCGGTGCGCGCGCGACGTCGAAGAGTTGATCCGCACCACCACCTCGGGGCGGATCGCGGGCTTCATCGCCGAACCGGTTCAAGGCGTGGGCGGCTTCGTGACGCCGCCGCGCGAGTATTTCGGGATCGTGGCCGAAATCGTGCGGAACCACGGCGGCATCTTCATCAGCGACGAAGTGCAGACCGGCTGGGGGCGCACCGGCGGGAAGTGGTTCGGGATCGAGCACTGGGGCGTCGTGCCGGAGGTGATCACGAGCGCCAAGGGCCTCGGCAACGGCGTTCCGATCGGCCTCACCGTGGCCCGGCCGGAGGTGGCCGCGAGCGTACGGGGCCTCACCATCTCGACATTCGGGGGCAACCCGGTCGCCGCCACCGCCGCCAAAGCCGTGATCGATTTCATCGAGGAGGAGGGTCTCGCCGCCAACGCCGCCCAGACCGGCGCGTACCTGCGCGAGAAACTGCTCGAACTCCAGGCCCGGCATCCGCTCGTCGGCGATGTGCGCGGGATGGGGCTGATGCAGGCCCTGGAGCTGGTCGAGGACCGGCAGACAAAGGCGCCGGCGCCGGAGGCGACCGCCCGGGTCATGGAGGCGGCCCGGGAGAACCGGCTGCTGGTGGGCAAGGGCGGATTGTACGGCAACGTGCTGCGCATATCGCCTCCGCTAAACATTTCCCGCACCGATATCGACGAGTTCGCCGGTGTGCTCGAGGCGAGCTTCAAAGGAGCCTGATACCCGTGGACGAACGTGCGTTTTTCAACGAATCGCAAACCAGCAAGCCGACCGAGCTGCATTGCCCGTTCTGCCGGACCGCCGAGAAGTACGACCTGCGCTGGCTGCTGCGCAAGAAGAAGGACCGGCTGCCACCCGGCGCCGACGAGCGCGACCGCGCGCGCTTCCAGAAGGCGCAGAGCTACATGGTCCTGCTCGACGACAAGGTGGCCTGCAAGAACCTGCGCTGCCGCAAGCGCTTCGACATCTCGGGGGTCAAGACGATGGCCTTCCTGAGCGCGGAGGGCGGCCTGCCGCGAGGCGAGTAATAGTCCTTGACCCGCACCTCCCCCTGCGCTACCATTTGAGTGCGGGGTGGAGCAGTCTGGTAGCTCGTTGGGCTCATAACCCAAAGGTCGGTGGTTCAAATCCACCCCCCGCAACCAACCGAACGCGCTCATCGGCGAGCGAGCTTCCTTCCTGGTAGCCTCCCAGCAGGTTCCATTGGCCTTCGGCGACGTACTTGCCTCTGCCGTCCCCGGTCTCGGGCAGCATCCGGACCTCGGTGTCGTGCTTCGCCAGCTCAGCCTTGGCTTTGGGCAGATCCGCGTACAGCAGCTCTCACAGGTTCGTCGGTGGGAAAGGCCGGCCGGGGCAACCGGAGCCGCGAGCCGGTTCGCGGAGAAAACGGGGTCGGGCAAAAGGCGGGAGCGACCCCGGTTCTGGACGGCCTGCGCCGCCCAGAGCCCACTCCGCAGCCTCCGGCGCTCCGGGGGTCGCTCCCACCTTTTGTCCTCAGCGTTCTCCTTGCCAGAATTTCGACGCGTGGCGTGGAACCGCCCGCCCCAACAGACGCGGCGGGACTACCATTCCGCGTAGTTGGGCACTGGCGCGATCCGTTTCCAGGTCCCCAACATGGCGGGATAGACGCCTGGGCCCAGATCCCAAACGATCAGGCGGAACTCGCCGAGGTCGGGCAGGAAAACAAAGCGATCCACTTCTGTCATGGTCGCTGGGCCGGAACTGCCCTTGGGCTTTCCAGTGAGCTGGATTGCCCCCGTGCAGTCCGGCTTGATGGTGATCGTGCCGGAGACGTCGTAATCCGTAACCGGACCCATTCCACCGATTGCCCCGGTACCGGTTACCTTGCCAGCCCCGTCGATCGAGGCAATGCCGAAAATCCCACCGGAGTAGTTGGCCGGGGGAGTGTCCGGCACCATCACGGTGAGCCATCCGATATAGGACATGACATAGGTTCCGACCACCGTATGCACCCCGCAAGTTTGAGCCGCGGCTACACCGCAGAGCGCAGCCATGACCAGAATGATGCGTTTCATATCAAACTCCTTTCGATGCCTAGAGTAAGACCGATGGCGCGTTTTGACAATACGACGGAATGCGACGGCGCGTATTGTCGCACGCAGGCGCATCTGCTACACTCATGGCGGTCTGGTGGCAAGGCATGGGCGATCGCCTGGACTCCTGGAAAGACATCGCGAGCTACCTCGGCCGCGAGGTACGGACCGTGCAGCGTTGGGAAGATGAGCGCCATCTTCCGGTGCACCGTCTCCCCGGAGGAGACAAGCCGCGCGTTTACGCGCTCAGGTCGGAGCTGGACAGGTGGCTGCGCGTGGCGCCCCATGAGACGGCAGGGGCGCCCTCGGTCGCGGTTCTGCCATTCGCCAATCTAGCTGGGGACAAAGAAAGCGAGTACTTCGGCGACGGCCTCGGCGATGACATCATCGACGCGCTCACCCGGGTTCCCGGCCTGCGTGTCACGGCCCGTACCTCCTCTTTTGCATTTCGCGGCAAGGAGCAGGACGTGCGCGAAATCGGCGCCCGGCTGGGGGTGACAGCGCTGGTTGAGGGCAGCGTGCGCAGATCGGGCGGCCGCGTGCGGATCTCGGTGCAACTGGTCAGCGCGGAGAACGGGTACCACCTGTGGAGCCAGACGTACGATCGCGAGCTGACCGACATCTTTGCCATCCAGGAAGAGATGGCGCGTTCGGTAGCGCAGGCGCTGAGCGTGCGGCTGACGCCGGCTCCGGTTGTGCGGCGTTTCACGGAGGACATGGAGGCCTACGATCTGTGGCTGAAGGGCCGGTGCGCAGCGGCACGATGGACGCCGGCGGGATTCGCCGAGGCGCACGAGTGCTTCGTGGCCGCGCTAGCCCGCGATCCGCGGTTTCCGCTGCCGTACGTGGCCATCGCGGAAGCGCTTTTCAAGAGCGCGTGGTTTGAGTTCATCCCGCCGCTCGAGGCCGCTCCCCAGGCCAAGGAACTGGTCCTCAAGGCGCTGGCGCTCGATGACAGGTTGGGCGAGGCACATGCGGTTCTGGGCTCGCTGTGCGGCGTCTTCGAATACAACTGGGCTGCCGCGGAACAGGCGTTCGAACGAGCGCTCGAGATCAGCCCCGGATCTCCGGCCGTCTTGCTGCGGCATGCGTTCTACTTTCTGGCGCCGCAACTGCTATTGACGGAGGCAATCGAGGAGTTTCGGAGTGCAATCGCCCAGGATCCTCTCTCCGCCATGCTGCATACGGAGTTCGGGCTGACGCTGTTGCTGGCGCGTGATTTTCCGGCGAGCGAGAAGCACTGCCGGACCGCGGTGGACCTCGCCCCCGAGCTATGGGCGCCTCGCTGGTTCTTGGGCGGCGCGCTGATGGGGCAGGGGCGGGCAGACGAGGCACTGGCCCAGTTCCGCTCCGCTCTCGAAACGATAGGACCGGCACCGATGGCGCTGGGCGGGATGTGCTGCGTGAACGGTCTTCTCGGTCGCCCGGACGAAGCCCGGCACTTCTATGGCGAACTGGAGAAGGCAGCCCGCGCGGCGCCCGTGCAACCACTCGCGTATGGCTGGGCCTACCTGGGTTTGGGCGACGACCGCGTGTTCCAGGCCCTGGACCAGGCCGTCGAAGCGCGCGAGCCCGGCGTTACGTGCCTGCCCTCCCTGCTGATTTACGATGGCATTCGCGGCGATCCGCGTTTCCCCAGGCTGGTGGACAAGATGGGCCTCGGCGATGCCGCCCGGCGGCATGCCACAGCCTGAAAAACATCACGGCAGCCGAGTTTTGCGCAGCAGGGCGGCGAAGCGGGGGCCTGACGAAGGCCCTCACAGACGGGTTTCGAGCGCCGGTGGAGGATGTGGAGATAGTGGCCCTCGACGGCACACTCCAGCCACTCGGATGCCGGCATCGGTTTCGCCCAGCCCCTGCAAATCCAACCGGAGCGGAAACCCGGAGGTCTGGCCTTGCGATGCGGACGGCTCGAACTGCCTGCAGATCACATCCCCGCGCCGCATCACGGACCACCCACAGGCCACCAGGTACGGCGCCATCTGCTCCAGATCGTGCACCGGAATCGTGTGGTCGAGGTTTGCGATCGCTCGGGGATGATCGTGCGTGAGTATTTTGCCGTGATCGTGGCCGCCAAGCCAGCCTCCTGCCCTCGCAGCCTGCCGCGACGATCCGGAAGGTGGAAGGCGGAGAATAGGCTTGTTGTACTGCCGCGTCCAGCGACTGTAAGTACAACCGTGCAGCGCATTCCACCCAATCCCGGACTGGCGCGAAAAGTCAGTTGAGCAAAAGCGGGGGGAAGGAACTGATCGAGGCAGGAAAAGGCGCGGAATTTGTAGTTGCCCTTGTAGCGGGCGACACACCTCTCGAACTCGTGAGGCGGGAGGTGATCCATCAACTGGGCGAAGACGAAGCGGCCGACGTGCATGTCTCATTGGCAGAACATGCCCGGCGAAGGTCGCAGGGAGGTCAAAACAGGAAGTGAAGGGCCGAAGGGCTACACAAAGGCTGCCTTCATCATGTGTGGTCAGCGCATCATAGCCATCCAATTGAACCAATCCGATGCGCATGGCGCGTCGGTGCTTCTGGAAGAGCGATTGGAGGCCCCCAAGAACTAGCCTACCAAGGGAGGCCCCCTAACTCTACCCGGAGGCAGCAGAGGTTTGACATTTGGGAGTTCATCCCGGAGCCCGAGACGCGCTCATCTCGAAGTCCACGAGTGGCGCGACCACAAACGCATTGATCCAGTCGCATCACGTTGTCCCCGATACCCCCGCCACCAAGAAATCGGTCCGCTTTCCACTTCCGCGCCGCCCCACGACAGCGAGTAGAATAGTCCCATGAGCGCCGTTCGCTACGTTCACTGGCAGGACGATGGCGTGTGGCTCGGCTACTTCGAGGAGTTCCCCGACTACATCACCCAAGGCCAGACGCTGGCGGAACTACAGGAGAACTTGCGGGATCTGTACCGCGACCTCACCAGTGGTGAAATCCCTGGAATCCGCAGGGTCGCCGAGCTGACGGTCGGATGAAGCAAACCGACCTGATCCGCAAGCCGGAGGATGCAGGATGCGTCCTGGTCCGGCGTGGCAGGAATCACGACTGGTATCGCAACCCCCGAACTGGGCGGTCGCAATTGAAGATAGACGAGGCCGCTCCACCCCTCAAATCGAGCAGTTCGAGCAGGTCCACGACTCTGCATTATACTCTGAAGGCTCGGAAGCCGAAGTGCTTCCGAGTATTCATCCGGGCGCTACTGGAGAGAATTCTCAATCGGCTGCACCAATTCCAGTCGGAACGGCAACCTGAGCGCGTTCGGAACGTTGCAGTCCCCCGCAACCAAGAAATCGATCCGCTTCCCACTTCCCCGCCGCTGTGCGACAGCGAGTAGAATCGTCTCCTGAGTCCGCCCCACGAACCAGAGCGACTAGTCGACGGCATAGACCGACGTCAGGGGCGAATGATACACCAGACGCAGCTCGGGGCCGGCGATGACCGTCTCTCCGTTGATCACGTGCTGCCTGGCAGGCGCTCCACTCAGCGAGCCGAGCACGATGTAGCGCAGGTTGCGGGCGCGCGCAAAGCCCGCCAGGTTGTTGACGAACCGGGGGATGTCGCCGGCCTGGGCGAAATACAGCAGTCGCGCGGGAATGAGGAAATTCATGCCGTGCCGGCCGGTATAGAGATAGAGCTCCGGATCGGTTTCCGAGAGCACCATCGCATCGGCCGGCGTATTCTCGCCGATCCAGCGGTAAGCTCCTCGAGCGCTCTCGAGGAGGGTGCGGCTGTGGCGGCTGAACCCCGGGAAGCACGCCAGCATGATGAAGTTGAGCGCCAGCACCCACAGGCAAAGCAGGCAGACGCCGGTCAACGCGGGAACGCCAAGAGCGAGGGCAGCGCTCCGGCCGGTCTTCAGGCGCAGCGCCAAGAAGCGGACCGTGCGCCAGACCTCCCTGGAAACGCCGGCCAGCAGGAGCGGCAGGACCGGAAACAACAAGCGCAAGAAGCGCTGGTGATTCCCCATCTGCCAAGGCAACAGCAGAGCCACATAGCCGACGGCGAACAGGTGGTACTGGCTGGCCCCCTTCTCCCACGCCAGGCGGCCGACACAGAAGATGCAGACGAGGCCCAGAACCTCGAGCAGACGCGCTCCACCCAGCGGCGCGGCCAACTCCAGCGGAATGAGCAGGCCGCCAATGCCGATCAGCAGGTCTTGAAAGTTCTGGGAGACGAGCACCGGCAGATCGCTCCAGGTGAAGCTCGAGAGGTGGAACTTGAGGTAGTCGGTATAGTAGAGCATGGCCTGGTCGGCCGAGGGTGACGGATGAGCGCGCACCCAGAGAGTCCAGGCCACCACCGCCGGCAGCATCGCAGCACAGAAAACCGCGGCGTGCCGGTACTGGCGCCGCAGGACGAACCAGAGCGGAGCCGAGATCAGCACGGGGAGCACCGCTGTCCGTGTCAGGTACGTGGCCCCCGCCAAAGCCCCCGCCGCGGCCGCCAGCCGCAAACCCGAGCCGGGCGCGCCGGCCCGCGTCGCCAGGTAGAGGCAGCCAAACAACAGGCAGCAGAACGGCAATTCCGACATGAGGCTGGTCGCGTAGATCAGCACATACGAGTTAAGAGCCAGCAGAACCACCAGCACCCGGCTGTGCACCGCGCCCAGCCCAAGGCCGGTGAAGGTTCTCCGGGCCAGGAGCAGAAAGAGCGGCAGAAACAGCCAGGCGATCACGGTGGCGAGTGGCAGGTTGCCGGGAAACCCAGGACTGGCCCGCCAGATCAAGGAGAGCGCCAGCGGATACAGCGGTGGGTACTTGGTCTGGTAAGGCTCGCCGGGCAGGCTCAGGATGCGGTAACCAGAGCCTTGGGCGAGCGATTTGGCGCTCACCCAGTACAGGCTGGCGTCATGGTATAGCCCCAGGTAGGGCATGTCCATGGCGACCCAGGCGCAATACGCGGAAGGCACCAACACCAGCAGCCAGAGCGCGGCTGCGGGCAGCCTTCCTGCTAATCGGTGTGCGTGACTCATCAAGGCACCCCTTGTAGCGTACGTCTTACGAGGCAACCGGGGACAGCCTGGGCCGTCCCCACAGCGGACGGCCGAGGCAGTCCCTCGGTTGCGGGGGCTCATTAGACTGCCTAAACCGGCCTCACCCCTCATCCCCGGCGCAACCGGTACTCGGAAAACACCGGGAGCAGTTCGAAGTCGGTGCGCACCCGGGCCGGAGCCTCCCCGATCTGCCGCACCCACTCTTCGCCGGTCTGGTCGTTGGTTTCGGCGAGCCGGAGATAGCGGACCATTTGCGGGTCGATCCCCATGATCCGGCAGCAGGTTGCGTCCACCGCCACCGTGTCCGGGCCGGCCACAATCACGCCGGCAGCCTTTGGCCGGCCCTGAAGCGGGCCGTTCCCCTGCATGCCGACAATCCCGTCGACGATCGTGAACGATCGCGGAAACACGCGGTGGAGGTCGGCGGCAGCTTCGTGTATGCCGGCCCAGTGCAGGATGTTCTTCGGCCAGCCGTAGATCCCTCCAGGCACCAGACCGAACAGGTTCTTGATGCCCAGGGTGGCCACAGCCCAGTGGTGCGTCTTCATCTTGGGGAGGGAGACCAGAAGGCCGGCGCCCAGCGCGGTGCGCGGAAGATAGAGCGATTCCAGGCGGGAGTTGGGCCGCATCAGGCGGACGAGCGAGGTCTGGTCCACATTCAGGTCCGTGAAGATGCGCTCGAATCCGGGGACGGTTTGGAAGTACCCCGCCGCTTCGGCCAGCTCGAGAGTGTCACGCCGCAGGCCGGGGCCTTCGGCAATCCGCACCTCGGCCGCACCGAGGGCGGAGAACGCTTCCATGGCGGCGTGAACCACGAGGGGGTGCGTGTTAATCGGCGCGGCCGCGTCGTAGTCTACCAGGTTGGGCTTGAGCACAACCCGCTTGCCGCGCACCTGCACCTTATGCTCGCTCAGGATGCGGCGAAAGTTGTCGTACAGCTCCTGGGTGTAGGCCGACGCGAGCGTGACGGAGACCAGCGGCCTGGCGGCCGGACGACGGGAGCAGCCGGTAAAGCCCAGAGTTCCCGCAGAGGCAAGCAACAGGTGGCGGCGTGAGATGAATGGCATGGGAGACTAGCTCAGGAAGACATTCCTGCCCCCCGCCGCGGCGCGCGCCACGACAAAAAGGGCCGTGTCGATGAGGTTGCGGAACGCCGGGGGAATCGGAGCGGAGGGGGGCGGAGTGCGCCCGTGCGCCAAGAGGGCCATTTCGAGCCAACTCCTGCCTTCCACCGAAGGGCAGCTCGCCAGGTAGCGCTCCGCGCAACTCAGGCTTTTCTCGAGGTTCCGCCGCCGGCCCCCGGCCAGCGCCAGCAGCGGCAGACCGGTGGTTTCCGGGTAGGAATCGTAGGCGAAGCCCAGCGCCCGGGTCGAGCCGTAGTTCCAACCGCCGTCCCGACACATGCGCGACAGCAGGAATTCGCGCCCCGTCTCGATCCTGGCACGCCGCGCCGGGTCGGGCTTGCGCCGGCTTACCTTCTCGAGCGCCAGGATGGTCAGCGCCGTAGGAGTGACCCATGCGGCCGTCCCGGGGTACCACGGCCAGCCGCTGTAATTCACGTTTTCCTCCACCTGGACTCCCAACAGCCACTCGCGGAGCCGGTGGAGATAGCCCGACTCGCGTCCGGATTGCCTCATCAGCCATGCGTTCGCGTCGTCCGAGCCCGTAGCGCCGGGCTGGTCGGCCAGCACCAGGAGAGCCATGGCAGTCACCCAGGTGCTTTGGTCGACAGAGGGATGCGGAGGCCAGCCGCCGTCTTTTCGCTGGGTCCGCGCCAGGAAGGCCAGGCCGCGCGCGACGTCTTCTCCGCTCTCGCCCGCCGCCGCCAGCGCCAGCAAAGCGTAGGCGGTCGGCTCGGTCCAGGAAGCGCCTCCCCGATATCCCCATCCGCCGTCTTGGTTTTGTGCGTTCCGGAGCGATGGTAGAACGCTCGAGAAGACCAACTGCATAGGATTGAGGGGCGGAGGACGGGAACTGGCCTCAATATGCCGCCGGCGATCCCGCCGTCCGCCGCCCGGAGTTCGCTAGCCCTGCATCTTGCGCTTGCGGCGGCGCATGATCAGCAGCACCAGAATTCCCCCCGCCGCGATCCACAGAATTGCCTGACTCAAGGTAGGGTCGAGTCCTAACATTTAGATCTCCTTTCTATGATCGGTCCTATTTTCCAAACGAATTCATCATCGGGAACAAGCCCTTGAACAGTTGCAGCAGGCCGGGGCCCGCAGCCACCAACAGCATGGACGGCAGAATGCAGAAGAAGATCGGGAACACCAGCTTGACGCCGACTTTCCCGGCCCGCTCCTCGGCCTCCTGGCGCCGCTTCACGCGCATGAAATCGGCGTGCGTGCGCAAAGCCTCGGCAATACTGGTGCCAAAGCGGTCCGCCTGGATCATCGTCGCCACGAGCTTCCGCAACTCCGACTCGGAGCAGCGGTCCGCCAGGTTCTTGAGCGCCTCGCCGCGCCGCTTGCCGGCGCGCATCTCGAGGTTGACCAGGCCGAACTCCTCGCTGATATCCTTGTGCGTCCTGAGCAACTCGCGGCTGACGTTGGCGATGGCCTGGTCCAAACCCAACCCGGCTTCCATGCAAACCACCATCAGATCCAACGCGTCGGGCAGGGCATGGCGCAGCCGCTCGCGCCGCCGGTCGATCATCTTTTCCAGAACCAGGTTGGGACCGTAGAAGCCCGCCAAGGCGCCGGCCGGCAACACGATGATGCTCAGGATGGGATTGCCGATGTAGTGGCGGCCAACGACGGCCGCCAAGAGCAGGAGTCCGCACGCGACCAGCTTGATGCCATAGAACATCTTGAGGGCCATGTCCGTGCGGAAGCCCGCGGCGATGAGGAAACGCCTGGTCACGGTGGCGTCCTGCGGGGAGATCGGCACCTTCTCGCCGATCTGCTGGATCACCCGAACCAGCCATCTGGTCTCGGTCCGAGAGGTCTGCCCCAGAAGCGGCAGCTCCACCACGGCTGCGCCGAGCCGCTCGTGGATCTGCGCGGGCCGCGCGTACAGCCGGTAACCGAACAGCATGATCGAAACCGCAACAAGGACGAAGAAGCAGATGGAAACCGCTATGGCCATCGATCTACACCTTAATGTTGACGATCTTCCTGATGACGAAATGCCCGGCAATGAGCGCTACGATGCAGACGGCGATCAGAACCCGGCCGTCCGAATCCTTCGCCATGCCCTGCAAGTACCCCGGGGCCACGATCAGCAAGCCGAACATGAGCACGATCGGCATCAGCGTCAGGATGGTGCCCGTGATGCGTCCGTGAGCGCTGGCCGCCCGCACGGCGCCTTTCAGCTTGAACCGTTCTCGAATAATCACCGCCAGCTTGTTCAGAATCTCGCTCAGGTTGCCGCCCGTTTCGCGCTGCAACAAAACGGCGGAGACAAAGAAGCTGACGTCGAGCAGGGGCACGCGGTTGGACAGGTTTTGCAGCGCCGTCTCGATAGGCAGCCCCAGGTTTTGCTCGTTGAATACCTTGCGGAACTCCTGGCCAAGCGGTTGCGGCGACTCCTCGGAGAGCATCTCCAGGGCGATCGAGAAGGCATGGCCGGCGCGCATGGCACGCGCCAGGAAGTCCAACGCTTCGGGGAACTGCTCCTCGAAGGCGGCCAGGCGCTTCTTCCGCGCGATCGACACGTACGCGTAGGGCAGAAAGGCCGCCACCAGCGCGGTCGCCACCGAGCTCAGGCCGGGGAACATCAGCAGATTCAGCCGCGCCCCGATCAGTGCGCCGAGAACCAGCAGGATCACCATGGCGATCAGCAGGGAGTATACCGACATGGTCATCCCGGCCTGCTGGATCCGGGTTTCCAGGCGCCGCACGAAGTTGAACCGGCTCAGAAACTTCACCAGCAGGACGTTGACGGGCGTCTCGGGCTCCATCAGGACCTTGGTCTGCACCGGGGCGGCCTCGCCGCTGGCGTTCTGGAGCATCTCGGTCACTCTTCTCTTCTTCTGCGACTCCATGAACTGCGAGCTGACATTGACCGCCATCACCACCAGGGCGAAGATGATCAAGAACAGCAGCACGACCATGAGCTCCATAGGCATATAGCGCTCCTAACGAATCTCGACAGTGGTCTGGAAGACCGAGGCCGGCAACTGGATTCCAGCGGCACGCAACCGGTCGTAGAACCTCGGGCGAATGCCGGTCGGCCGGAAGCGACCCATCACCTTGCCTTCTTCCGACACGCCGGTCTTCTCGAAGACAAAGATGTCCTGCGTGGTGACCTGATCGCCCTCCATTCCCACGCACTCGGTCAGGTGGGTGACGCGCCGGGTGCCGTCGCTGAACCGGGCGATCTGCACAAACAGGTCCACGGCCGAGCTGACCTGCTGGCGGATGGCGCGAACGCCGATGTTGGAATTCGCCATGCCCACCATCACCTCCAGACGTCCGATGGCGTCGCGCGGGCTATTGGCGTGGATGGTGGTGAGCGAGCCGTCGTGGCCGGTGTTCATGGCCTGCAACATGTCGAGGGCTTCCTCGCCGCGCACCTCGCCGACCACGATGCGGTCGGGGCGCATACGGAGAGCGTTGATGACCAGTTGGCGGATCTTGATGGCGCCCTGCCCCTCGATGTTGGGCGGCCGCGTTTCCATGCGCGCCACGTGCGTCTGCCGCAGTTGCAGCTCGGCTGCGTCCTCGATGGTCACGATGCGCTCGTCTTCCGGGATGTAGCCCGACAGGACATTCAGCAGCGTGGTCTTGCCCGCGCCGGTGCCGCCGGAGATGACGATGTTCAACCGCGCTTTCACACAGGACTGAGCGACTTGCAGCATGCCCTCGGTGAGCGTCAGGTTGCGCACCAGTTCTTCGGGCTGGATCGGGTCGCGCCGAAAGCGCCGGATCGAGAGCAACGGGCCGTCCACCGCCACCGGTGGAATCACCGCGTTGACGCGCGATCCATCCGGCAGACGGGCGTCCACCAGCGGAGAGGATTCGTCCACGCGCCTCCCGACCCGGGAAACGATTTTCTCGATGATCCGCAGCAGATGCTGGTTGTCCTTGAACTCGACGGGCGTGCGGTGCAGTTTGCCGTGCCGCTCGACGTAGACCAGCCGGGGCGTGGTGACCAGGATGTCGGAAACGGTGGGGTCCTGGAGCAGCGGCTCCAGCGGACCCAGTCCGAACACTTCGTTCAGGACTTCCTCGGTAACCCGCTCCTTCTCCACCCGGCTGAGGGGAGTGGTTTCCTCTTCCACCAGCCGCGCCACGGCGGCCCGGACCTCCATCCGCACGCGCTCTCCCCCCAGCGAGGACAGCGCCTCCAGGTTGATGCGCTCGATCAGCTTGCGGTGGAGCGAGAACTTCAGCTCCTGGTACTCGGGGGCCAGCGGCTGCGCGTTGAATAAGCGCGTCACCCAACTCGCGTCACCGCGGCTCCCCACCGCAACGGTCGTTGCCATACCTGTTCCTTCCTTCCTTGTCGCTACCCGCTCGCGCTAGCCCGCGCTAGCCGCGGCACCCCGCCGCCCGACTCATCTCCGCCCCGCGACCGGAGGCGGCATACTCCGGCGGCCCGCCGCTCAGAAGATCGAGAGATTCAACCTCGACTTCTGCCCCTTCTCCTTGGGCTGGACGCCCGCAATCTTGCCGGCCAACGCGCTCATCGACTTGCCGAGTTCGCTGGTGGCGGGCAGGAGGTTGCCCTCCGCGTAAGCCTCGTACAGCACCGGGTAGTCGTTCGGGAGCGATTCGTAAATCGGTACGCCGAGCAGGCGCTGGAGTTCACCCGGCCCGAGGTCGGACCGTTTCGGCGCCCGGTTCATCAACAGGTGCAGGCGCTGGCGGTTATAGCCCGCGTCCAGGAGCACCTGGACCACCTGCTTGCATTGGTGCAGCGAGGGCACGTCCTGCGTCGCGACCAGATACAGGTCGTCGATTTCCCCGAGCATTCCCAGCGATAGCGCACTTAGGCTGCGGCCCAGGTCGGTGACGATCCAGTCATAGGCCGAGCGTGCGAATGCCAGCACCTGCCTGAGGTGCTCGGGATCGGGCGGCTGCTGGAGCGAAGCCACCGCTGGCGCGAGAATCACCTCGAGGTGACCCTGGCCGTTGGAGACCAGGGCCTTCCAATAGCTCAAGTCGAGCCGGTGGACGTTGCGCACCGCGTCCATGATGGAGTAGGCGGTCTTGGCCTTCATCACGAAGCCCACCATCCCGCTCTCCAGGTCCAGGTCGGCCAGCAGAACGTCCTGGGAGGTCATCCGCTGGATCTCCACGGCAACGTGGCAGGCGATGGTGGTCGCGCCGCAGCCCCCTTTGGCAGAGAGAAACCCCAGCGTCCGGCCTCGCTGGTGGGTGGTCGCGTAGCTCTTGGCGCGCTCGCCCGACAACCGCTCCAGCGCTCTGTGCAAACCCTCCTGGAGCGGCGGGTACAGGAATTCGTTGGCCCCGGCGCGAATCGCGCCCAGGATCACCTCGGGGTCCGCGGTTTCGTTCAGCGCGATGATCATCGGGGCGACAGAGACAGACTTGATGCGGCGGGCAACCTGTTCAAAAGGCTCCGCCAACTGGGTCAGATCGATGATCAGCACGTCCAGGCGCAGTTGCTCGAGCTGGTCCAGAAAAACCGCCGGATCTCCCAGCCCCGCCTGCTGCATCAGCACGCGGACAGGGAGGTCGCGGAGGCAATCCTGCACCTCTTCCCAGAGCCGGTGGTTCGAGATGACCAATCCAACCTTCAGTTGCATCGGACCCTTACGTGTCCCTTACTTCTGCGTCGCAGCCGGAGCCGTCGCAGGCTGTGCCGGCGGCACCATCATGGGCACAAACTGGATGACCGGCATGGCCGGGGTCGACGGCGTCTGCTCCTTCATCGCCTCCAGTTGTTCCACCGGGATCGTATCTTGCAGCGACTTCACCGAGACATCCCCGGTGACGCTGATCGGCGGCGTTCTTGGGGGGACGGTGGGCGCACCCTGCAAGAACGGCTTGGGCATCTGGGGCCCCGCCAACTCCACGCCGGCCGGAACCGGCCGGACCACCTCCGGCGTCACCACCACCAACAACTCGGAGTTGGTCTTGGAGACCGACCGCGATTGGAACAGCTTGCCCAGCACCGGGATGCTGCCCAGGCCGGGGATCTTGCTCATGGACTCGATCACTTGGTTGTTCAGCAGGCCGGCAATCGCAAAGCTCTGCCCGTCTTGGAGTTCGATCTCCGTTCTCATGCGGCGGGTGGAGAGCGCCGGCACCGTAAACCCGCTCAACGTCACGCTGTGAGCTAGGTCCAGCGAGCTGACTTCGGAGTTCACCTTCAACCGGATGGTGCCGCGCGGTGTGATGGTAGGCGTAAAAGTGGTTCGGATGCCGTATTCCTGCCATTGAAGAGTAACCACGCCCGTGCCGCCGGCTCCCGCCTGCGCCACGGGAAAGGGGAACTGGCCGCCAGCCAGGAAGCTGGCCTCCTTCCCATTGATTGCCAGCAGGTTCGGCTCGGCCAGGATCTGGAGCAAGCTCTTGGCTTGCAGCGCGCGGATGGTCGTGCCCAGCTTCAGGTCCGGCCGGAACAGGAACACGTTGAGGGCGTCGGTCAAGCTAAAGGTGCCCCCGGTCGGGGACACGATCGGCGTAGTGTACTGGCCCGTGCTAACCGAGCCAGTGGTGTTCCCAGCGCCGGTGCTGAACAGATTCACGCCGAGATCCTGAGAGGCGGTGCGATCCACGTCGGCGAACCGCACTCGAAGCAGGATCTGCTGCTCGGAGGCGGGCACATTCACGCGCAGCAGGTTGACCGGCTTGCCGAGGGTGGCGGCGATGGCCACCGCCCGGTCCGCGCTGACCATGTCTATCACCGTCCCGCGAACGAACACGTTGGTGTCATCCAGGGAGAGATTGACGTCCTGGCCAGGAAGCTCCTTCTGGAGCTCCAGCCGAACTGTGTCCAGCCTAGAGGTGCTCGGCCGCACCCGCAAGTCGAACAGCAGCCGGTTGCCTCCCTGCTGCCATATGATCAGGCTGGTATCTCCAACCCCTTTACCGTTCACCAGCACTTCGCGCGGACTGACCGCAATGGCCTCGGCCTTGGAGAGGTCGCCCACCGCGATGCGCTGGATGTTGACCGGGCTTTCGACCACCAGCGACTTCCCCACCGTCAGAGGCAGGTCGCGCGGCCCGGACCCGGCCGCTTGGCGTGCGGGGGCTGGAGCCGGAACCGACGACTGTCCCCGGGCTGGTTGGCCGGCGAGGATCAACGCCCCGCCGACCAGTAGAAGTGCGCCGCTCAGCAGTCTGATGTGGCTCACAGATTAGTCCTCCGGCTCTTGCTGAAATTGGGTCTGCTTCCGGTCGCCGCCCTGAATCACCTCAACCACCAGGGGAGGCTTGGGCTTAGGCGGCGGGGCCGCCTCAATTCTGGGAGCCTGTCTGACGACCGGGGCCTGTGCGCCCGGCGACGACAGTTTCTGCCCAGAGAACAGGAGCCCCATGGCGGTGCCGGACGTTTTTGCTTCGGTTGTGTCCTTGGGATTGCGCAGCACCAATTGGATTGTGGTTTGGTTGCTCGCCAGGCTGAGTTTCTCAGCTTCCTCCGGCGTGGCCAGCACGGTGATCACCGGGACGGAGATCGGTTTCCCTTCGGGGTCCTTCCGGATGTCCTGCCCGGCGGAAAGGACTTCGACTTTCTGGAGCAGGGTCTTGGACTGCGTGCCCAAGGTCGCGGGCGCCCCAGGCGGAGACCCGAGGATGATGATATCCACCAGCATGCCGGGCACGACGAACCCCGCCACGCCGATGACTTCGTTCACCCGAAGGGCCACGGCGCGCTTCCCGTCGGGAATCTTGGCCGTCAGCCCGACCCCAGCCCCAACCGCAGCCAGACGCGACTCCAGCACGGGCTCACCCTGGAAAATCTTGGAGATCACCCCGCGATTCAGGGCGTCCTTTTCCTCCTTAATGGTGTTCGGAGGGGCGGGGCCTGGCCACGCGGCAAACTCCACATCCCCCTGACGGACCAGCGCACCTTCTTCGAGGTTCCTGGAGGCAACCAGCACCCGATTGGTGGCGACCGGCGGGGCCGCCGTGTTGATCCGGCTGGCAATCAGCTTGTAGAACAACAAGGTGAAGACGCCGGCGACCAACAGGGCGAATACTACAACCGAAACAAACCGCTTGTTCATGCTCCTTCCTTACCGTCCCGGGCCTGCTCCACGCAACCGGCCGGGACTAGATCCTTCCCACCTCATCCGGGAGCAACTGTTGGGGGGCATGGCGTCCATGCCCCCCGGGTATTTGGTTATGTGCCTTGGGTGGAAGACAAGGCCGCCGCGCTCAACTGGTTGTTGGCGGCGCTCCAAATGGTTTTCACCGTACCGCCCGCCCCGATAAAGAGGGCCGCGGAAGCAAGGGCAACGAACGCGAGCAGGAGGGTGTACTCAATCAGGTCCTGGCCTTGTTCGTCACGCAGGAAGTTGTTCAAAAAAGTCATCGTACTGTCTCCTCGCGCAGGCTCGCGATCTTTCGATCGCGAGGGTTAGTAATGGTTGGCGATCTGGCGATCACCGGAACTCCGCCGCCAGCGGCGGCGGAAGACCGCTCGCTCTCGGGCCGGGGCGCATGAGCCGCCCCCCTGTTGCGGAACACGATGGCCACCCCATCGTCGTAGATGGGATGCCATTCGGGCGATTCCTTCAGGGTGCTGGCCAAAGAAGCGCTGACAGGCAGAAGGATGGCCTGGATCCCGTAACGGCTGAGAGTTTCCCTCCAGTCGTACTTGCCGGCCATGACGTCCAGGTACTTCTCGTTGAACTTTTTCCCGTAGAAGTCGCTCCTGCCGTCGACGAAGACCTTGGTAGTAGGATAAAGACGGTAAATGAGGTAGCCACCCCAGGCATCGGGGGTAAAGATTCCGTGCGACAGTTCCGCGCCGCGCAGGGCCTCGACGGCTCGAGAGGGGAAGGTCTTGGGATCATACTCGGCGCGCAAGGCGGTGGGGGGCGCCGGAAGGCTGAGCATGAGGACCAAGAGCGCGGCGGCAACCACGCTGGCCAGCGGAATCCGTCCCCGGGCGTCGTTCTCTGCGACCTCCGCCCCAAACGATTCGATCCCCGCCGCCGCCCGCTTCAGCCAGCCGGCCACGGCCCACTTGGGCGCCAGCAGCAACGCCTCCCGCAACGCCTCGGCGATCAGCGGCGCGGCCAGGATCGCGAAGATCGGGATGTTCCTGACCGACATCAGCGCCAGGTGCGCGAAGCCAGCCAGCAGGATGACGTAGACAAAGCGTTTACGGTACAGGTTCCAAGCTGCCGCGACCATCCCCAGAAGCACCATCACCTCGAAGTACCGCGCCACGGAGTGCTGGAAGTTGAGCGACTGGAACTCCATGACATTCTCAAAATGGTACGAATCGGCCAGGTACCGGATGATATGAACGTGCAGATGGTAGAAGTACGGATTGATGAAAGTGACCAGACCGCATCCGGCCGCACAGAGCAGGAAAGGCTTGGAGCGCCGGAGGGCCGCCGCGCGGGTTTCGGGCTGGGCCTCGGTCACCCAGGCGGCCAGTTCCCCAGCGGCATACGCCAGCGCCAGGGCGATCCCCACGAAGAAGCCGCCGTGCAGGTTGGTCCACACCAGGGTGAGCGGGGGGAGAAACCACAGCAGACGCAGATTGCCTTCGCGCGCCCGCTCCAGAAGCGAATAGAACACCACCACGAACAACAGGGTGAACAGATGAGGCCGCGCCAGCCAGTGGATGCTGGACGCCGCCACGGCCAGGAAGACGACCCCAATGGCAATGAGCACGTTCGGGCACTTCCGGCGCACCAACCGGTAGAGCAGCGCGAAGGTGAGCGAGATCACCATCAGACTCGCCGCCAACACCGCCGCCATGCCCCAGTGCTGGTGCAACCAGCCGAAGACGACGTCCCAGAGCCACTCCCAGGCGAACCAGGGTTGGCCGGGCTTGGTGAAAGAGAAAATGTCGCGGTCGGGAACGCGGCCGTTCTGGAGGATCCACTGGCCGGTGCGGAGGTGCCAGCCGGTGTCGCCGTCCGCCAGCATGTACTTGACACCGCCCAGTTTGGCGAACAGCAGCAGGATGGGCATGACAAAGGCGACGTCCGTCAACGACGGAAGGCACCGGAGAGCGAGTCTGTCGGTCTGCTTGCTCATGTCATGTCCGAACACACCAACCACCCGGGCACCCAAGCCCGCCGGCCACGCGCCGTCTCCACCGATCCGCCCCGCTCACGCCGCTGTTGTCTGCCGCCCATTCCAGGTGGAAACCCTTCCTCACATCAGCGAGCAGCCAACTTCTTGATTGGCCGCGGTGGCGTACTTCCCGTTGGAATAGCTCCGAAACTGCATCTGGTTCACCTGGAAGGCGACCCTTGCGCCGCCGACCTCGCCTGCGGACACCCTGGCGACCACCGCCTGGCAATGCATACACCGCCGACCGAAGGAATGGTTGGCGGGCAGCTCGATGTCGACGGTCAGCAGGTCGCCGGGTTTGGGCAAGTTGGTCATCATCCGATCCGCGCTCCAGGAGACTAGGATCCCCCCGCGGCTCATGTTCTCGGTGACTCCGACGAACAGCCGCGACTTGCTTCTCGGAAACGCCACGTGACACGGGAGCTTCACCTCTACCCGTGGATCGGCGCGCCTGTCCATTTGGCCTGTTGCTAGGGATACACCGGTTCGCCCCGAGGATCAAGACCGAAAATGGATGATATATTTTTGTTGACTGAGGTTAACCAACGGTTTAAGATCGAAAGTGCTCAAACAACTGGCCTTGTCCGCCGTGAGCCGGCCGGGCAAGATAGCCTCTTTCGAGGAGGGTGGTTAACCAAAGAGGGTACTCCGGTTCACCAGAGTGGAGCAAACGAGTAGGGTCGTGCGCTGCGGCGGGGTGATGATCCCCGCGTATGAGAATGGGAATGGGTCGAGTACCCGGTCGTGGATGGATTCATTGAGAGTACTAGGACCATGAGCTTTGAGTGCGGGACAGCCCGCCCAGTTTCGGGAGGACGAGGACGGCGTCGAACTGGTCCGGCGGGGCGACGAGGGAGTGCGATAGAGTGGTGTGGATTTCGAGGTGTTGTAGCGTGACGAACTTGCCGGTGCAGGGTGACTAAAAATGGCCCGCGTTCTGCTGTTCACCGATGAGCCTGTGCTCGCGAGAGGGTTTACTTCTGTCCTCTCGTCAGTGCCCGGATTCGAATCCGTTTCCGTGTGTCACAGTACTGCGGAGCTCGCAGTAACAGTCCAGACTTACAAGCCTGACGTCCTGCTGATCGACCTGACCCCCGACGTCACATTCGGCATCCTGACCCAATTGCAGGGCGATCTGCCCAACTGCCGGATTGTGCTCTGGGTTCGGGCAATATCCACCGAATTGGCCTATCAGGCCATGGAGCTGGGAGTGCGTGGCGTTTTGCGAAAGACGCTGCCGTCCGAGCTGCTCATCAAGTGCCTGGGCAAGGTCTCCGAGGGCGAACTGTGGTTCGACAAGACCTTGACCGCCAGCTTCTTGTCGGCCAAGATGATCGCGCTCACCAAGCGCGAAAGCCAATTGGTGAGCTTGCTCTCCCAGGGCCTCAAGAACAAGGAGATCGCCAGTACGCTGTCGATTTCCGAAGGCACCGTGAAGGTTTATCTTTCGCGTCTGTTCCAGAAAGTGGGCGTGAAAGACCGCTTTGAGCTGGCCCTTTATGGCTTGAGGAACCTGCAGAACATGAGCGGCGAGCCGTCCGCCCTCAACCCGCTGCCGCAGCAGACTATGATGGGAGGAGCGAAAGATCCCGGACAGATGCAGTGGCTGCGATCGCTGGTTCTCGAGAAACCTTCCGACAAGGCGATCGACAACGTCCCGTTTTGGAGTCCTCGATCCTAGCACTAATCCACGGCGTCGTTTCTCTGGTGCAGGGCGGCGCCGCGGAACACACGTAGCGCATTCGCCATGCAATCGCTCGTTCTGCTGTCGCTGATCAGTTCGGCCGTGCCCCCACCAAAACGGCCTCGGTCGCAGCAGATCTTCGCGCAGGTCTCCCTCCACCATGCCAGCCGCTGGCCCAGCTTCCTGGCTTCGGCGGCGCTGCACCTGGTGCTGGCACTAGTCGTATCACCCATCGCCGAACATTTCGCGGCGCCGGCCGACCAAGAGACCGTGATGCGCCACGAGCGGCTGCTGCGGACCCTGCGCATCCGGGTTCCGGAGCGACTTTACATCGCCTCCGCGGGTTCTCCGGCCGTTGCCAGGCAGTCCATCGTCTTCCGCCGGCCCACCTCGGCCGCTCCATCGCCGCGGATGGGGGGGGCGCCAGAGGGGACGGCGTCTCGCCGCAGCCGTGCTCCGGGCCGGCAGCGGCGGTTTGATCTGCCTCCCCTGCCCCGCCGAACCGACAGCGACCAGAGCATCGTTCAGCCAAGATTCGCTGCCGACTTGCTGCCACTGCGCGACCTGCATCTCCCCGAGGTGTTCTTCTGGGCCCCGCCCGTGACACCCCAGGCTGTGGTCAAGCCATTCGTGCTGCCGGGTCATGCGGCGCCCCCGACGGCGCCCCGGCTGCTCGACGCCCCGCCGAGGCTGGAGCTGCCGTCCCCCGAGCTGGCCGCGCTGGCATCGGCCGAAACGCTCCAGTTGCTGGGGCGCGCGGCGCTGTTGATCCCCCAAACCGCAATGCCGATCCGCACCACCTACCCCGAGCAACCAACTCCCCGCACCGGCGTCTCAGCAGATCCGGTCGCAGGAGACCCGACCAACGTATTGTCCGTTTCCTCCAGCCCGTTGCCGCTGCGGGAGTATCTAACAGTTCCGCCGGGCAACCAGGTGGGGCGATCCCCAGCATCGGGACTCGAAGCGCAGGGCTGGTCCGGGGGTGCCGGCCGCGGTGACCGAGGCACCAGCGCCAACGGGCAGTCCGCAGCTCAAGGCGCCTCGACGACCGGCGCGGGCGGCGGCTCCGGAGACCCGCGTCCCGGCCCAGGTAGAACCCAGACCGCCGTAGGCGGCCCCGCCGACGCTCACTCCGGCAACACCCGAACTCAGACTGCCGCCGCCGACGCCGCGGAGGCCCCGTCGGGGGCTACCCAGGAGCGGACTGCCGCGGTGGCCTCGGCCGGAGCAAGCAGGACCGGCTCCCCGGCTCCCTCCACCGGCTCGGCTCCCTCTCAGCCCGGAACATCCGGCGAGCGCGCGGAAACGAGCAGCGCCCCGGCCACCGGCACGCCGCCATCCGGCGGCGCGGCGGCCCGGTCAGCCGCCGTCGAAGCCACCCGCATGGTGCATCCGCCGGGTGGCGTTTTCGACGTGGTCGTGCAGTCCTCCGGACCTGAGGGGTTTCCAGAGAGCGCCGGGGTCCTCAGTGGAAAACCGATCTACTCGGTCTACCTCGCGGTGGGCGCACCCAAGGAGTGGATCCTGCAGTACTGCATCCCGGCCGAGGAGGCCGAGAGCGCCGAGGTGGTCGGCGGCGTGGTGAGACTGGGAGCTTCCGCGCCTCTGACCGCTCCGTACCCCCGGACGACGTTCCGACCGCCTCCGCACCACCGACTCGGCGGCTATCTCATGGTCCACGGCTTCCTCGGGGCGAACGGCCGCTTTCAGGATCTCAGGGTGCTGGGAGCTGGCGATCCGCAGGAGAGCGCCCACGCGATCGCCGTCCTGGAGCAGTGGGAATTCCGCCCCGCCACCTGCTCAGGCCGACGGGTACACGTCGAAGTGCTGCTGGCGATCCCCGCCGAGTAGCGGGGGCGAACCCGATGGCAGACCACAAAAGGCGATGGTCTGCCCCAGCCTACTGGAACCGGAATGAGCGTGCCAGCGCATAGCCGGCAACGAGCGCCAGGGCGGTGAGCGCCAGCACATGCGGGAAAACGGCCGCCGGCCCGGCCCCGAAGCTCACCAGCTTGTGCATGGCGTCCATGGCCCAGCCGGTGGGGAGGGTCAGCGCCAGCTTCTGGGCCCACGGGGGAGTGATCTCGATGGGCCACCAGCATCCGCCCAACAAGGCCAGGACGTTGGACGCCAGGACGCCGATCCCAATGACCTGGCCCTCGGTGCGCCCCAGGTTGCCCAGGAGCATGCCCAGTCCGGTCGCCAGCGCCGCGTAGGCCAGCATTACGGCGACCACCGCGCCCAGATAAGGACCCCAATGGACGCCGAACAGCACCCTCGCTGCGAGCATCGCGAAGGCGATCTGAACCATGCCGAGTCCCATGCGCGCGCCCCACTTGCCCAGCACCACGGCGCCGCGGGACATGGGTGAAGAGGCCAGCCTCCTCAGGATGCCCTGATTGCGCTCGATGGTCAGAGTCACCGCGCCGGAGGTGAACATGACGAGGAGCACGAACATCACCATGGTCCCGGGGACGGCTTGTTCGAAACCGACGGGCGGATCGAGGCGCTTGCCGGCGGGAGTCACGCGGAGAGTGAGGTTATGCGGCCGGGCGGCGACTGCCGCCAAGCCCTGGGGCGTGGCAGCGCCCTCTCTGGCGCCGACCACCAAGTCCGCCAGCAGGGTGTAGACCGCGCGGGTCACGCGAAGCTCGTCGTAATCGGCCCCCAGCCCGCCGCCCTTCCGGGTGAGCGTCACGGTGACCTGCCGGCCGGCGAGCACGCTCTGGGAGAACCCCGCCGGCAAGGTCAGCAGCCGGTCGTAGGCAGCCAGTTGGCTTTCCGTTCCCCTCGCTACGCGGTAGTCCCGCTCCTCCAGCCGCTTCGCCAGGTGGTCGGCCAGAAAGCCGGCATCGGCGGGAGCGCTGAGCGCGATCGACTCGGTCCGGGCCCCCGGGTGCGAGTAGCCGCCCGTTATCGTGCCGATGAAGTAGAAGAACACGATCGGCATCAGGAACGTCCAGAGCCAGGTCTCGCGGGCGCGGAACATGTGGCGCAGGTCCTGGCGCATCAGATAGAGAGCATCGCGCAGCATATCGGCCTCAGACCACGAACTTGACGCGCAGGCGCCGCGCCACGACCAGAAACGCCAGAGCGCCCAACAACGCCACGGCGACGAGATCCACCGCCAGCCGCCCAGCTCCGATCGAGCCGTCCAGAATCGCCTTGAACTCGAGCAACAGCCAGCCGTTGGGAGTCCATCGCCCAATGGCCGCCATCTGTTTTGGCATGGCCTCGAAGGGGAAGAAGGTCCCGCCCAGCATCATGAGCGGCATCACGAACAGGTTGGCGACCAGGTTCGCTGCGCGCTCGTTGGAGGCGGTGGTCTGGAGCAGAAGCATGAGCAGGAACAGGACGGCGCCGGAACACACCACCCAGGCCAGCGCCGCCCAGGCATTGCTGGGGTGAAGCCCCACCATCCAGCGCCCGGCCGTGAGGCCCGCCACGCCCACCGCCACCACCACCAGGGTCACCGCAAGCAGCTTGCCCGCGAGGAGTGCCGAGAGGCGCGAGGGTGTCGAGACCAGCCGGCGCAGCGTCCCCAGGCGGCGCTCCTTCCAAATGTCGGCGCTCAAACCCAAGGTGACAAACAGGATGGATTGAAACAGCAGGCAGGGAAACAGGAGCGCGGCGAAGTTCGGCGAGGCCGTGGCGCGCTGCTCGACCACAGTGGTTGTCAGCTTGATCACCGGAGGATCGACGTAGGCGCGCAGGTTGTCGAAGCGGTGCCGCATGGTGATGATGGTCCCGGACAGCGCCAGGTCGGAAAGCGCGCCCTGGTCCCCGGAAAACGCGCGCAACTGGTCACCCGCCAGCAATTGCACGTAGAACCCCAGGTCCATCGCCATGGAGAGCGTTTCCGCAATGATTTGCGGAAGGATCTGTTGCGACGGATTGGTCACCAGGCTAAGCTCGAAGCGCTGGTTGCGGAGGTAGGCCTCGGTAAAACCCTTGGGGATGATGAGCAGCGCCGAGCCGTCGCCGCGGTCCAGCCGGCGGCGCCCCTCGCCGCGCTCCACCCGCTCGACGGTGATCATCTTGGCCATCGGCCCGCGGTCGAACGAGCCGGTCAGGAATCCACTGAGTACGGTCTCGTCCTCGTCGGCAACCAGCAAACGCCCGTGCGGCGTGGGGCTGCTCCCGCCGCCGAACAACAGGGTGAGCATCAGCCCGATGATAACCGGGATGCCGATCCATATCCCCAGAGCAAGCGGGTCCCGCCACAAACGGCGGAGGTCCTTGAGCGCGCTGCTGAGCACAAAGCGCATGGGCTACTCGCGCAGCTCCTTGCCGGTCAGCTTGATGAAGAGGGTCTCGAGGCTGGGCCGGGTGAGCGTGGTCTCGCGCACTTCGGCCTCGGAGGAGGCCAGCGCCGAGAAAATCGCCGGGAGCCGGCGGGAGGCCTCCGCAGCCGCCAGAATCAGCACTTCGGCCTCCGCCTGCACAATCTCGATTCCTTCCAGATCCTGTAAGGCCCGCCGGACGGCATCGGGCTTAAAACGGCCGGCAAAGCGGAGCAGGTCGCGCTGGCCCAGCACGGAGCGGAGCTCCGCGAGGGTGCCCTGCGCTATGACCTTACCGCGGTCGATCACCGCCAGCCGGTCGCAAAGCGATTCGGCTTCCTCCATGTAGTGCGTGGTATAGAGCACACAGGTGCCGGCCCGGGCCTCCGCGCGAACCATCTCCAGCAGCCGTACCCGGCTCTGGGGATCCACGCCGACCGTCGGCTCGTCCAGAAGCAGCACCTTGGGCCGGTGGATGAGGCCGCAGGCCATGTTGAGCCGCCGCTTCATCCCGCCGCTGAACTTCTTGACGGCTTCCCGAGCCCGGTCCTGGAGTCCGGTCAGCTCGAGCACCTCGGCGATGCGGGAGCGCAGCGTGGGATCCCGCATCCCCTGGGCGCCGCCCCAGTACTGGAGGTTCTCGGCGGCCGACAAATCCTCGTATAGCGCGATGTCCTGCGGCACGACTCCGAGGGCGCGCCGCGCCTCGACGCCGTCGCTCACCACGTCGTGCCCCATCACGCGCACACGGCCCGCGGTGGGCGTGAGGAGGCCGGAAATGCAGCCGATGGTGGTGGTCTTCCCCGCTCCGTTCGGGCCCAGCAAGCCGAAGAGCTCTCCCGGCTGAACCGCGAAAGTGACACCGTCCACAGCCACCAGTTCACCGAATGCCTTGCGCAGTTGCTCGACCTCGATCATGCATACAGGATACGATGCGGCGCCGGGCGGAGGTTCGAACTTTTTTTCGTTCCGAGTCGCGCAGGTTGTGGTATAAGGTTAGGAGCAATTGGCGTTGTTGCCGTGCGCATGGCTCGATCAGAGGGACCGCGAGGGCAGGATTCGCGGTCTTTTTTGTGTGGTCCGGATGGCGCGGGCTGGAACAGCGCTGAGGCAGAAGAGGATCGAGTAATGAAGGAAAAAGGTGTTGTGAAGTGGTTCAATGCGGCCAAGGGTTATGGCTTCATTCAAAGAGAGAACGGCGAGGACGTGTTCGTTCACTTCTCCGCGATCCAGGCTTCCGGCTACCGCACTCTGGATGAGGGTGCGAACGTGGAGTTCTCCGTCAAGAAGGGCCCCAAGGGCCTCCAAGCCGAGGATGTAAAGGTCCTCTAGCTTTCCCGTTTCGTCCCTGAAGACCAGGTACCGCCGAGGCGCCGAGGCCGCGCAGATTGGGTGCGCGGTGCGGCGCCCCTGGGCGGGGTTGTGCTCTCCATCAAATCAGCGTTCGCCAGTCGGGCTGGAAACCTCCGGCGCGATACAGACGCCACATCTCCAGCGCCTGGGCGCAGAAGGCCGTGGACGCGGGGTTCACGTAGGGGAGCACCTGCGCTCCCTGGCGTCCGAAGCAGAAGCCGCCGGCGATGCGCGGGTCGCTGCCGGCGGCCTGGAACTCAAGGATGGCGGCCACCTCCCGCTCGGCCGCATTGCGCTCCAGGGGAACGACGCCGAGCGCCGCGGCAAAGATACGGAGGCGCAGCAACTGGGCGTAGACGTCGGAGCGCTCAAACAGCCGGGCAGTCGCCGCCAGCAGGTCCGCCACACGCCGCAGCCCCTCACCCAGCGCGGCAGCGCAATCCGGCTGGGTCGCGCGGGGCAGGAGACCCTCCAGAAAGTAGCAGTAGGCGTGGAGCCGGTCCACGACGCGGTGGCGCTCGGCTTCCCCCGGAAGGAACGCGGCGTGGGTGGCGAGCGCGTACTCGAGGAGGCCGTCGTAGCAGACAGAGTGCCCGGCCCGGCCGGCCGCTTCCGCCAGTTCGCACCAGGCGAGCGCGGCCTTCAACTGATAGCAGCCCGGTCCGCGCGACCAACGCCGGTCGCGCGGCGCGGCTTCCTTCGAGGGCAAGACCACAACCGGATGGAACTCCGGCCCGGCGGCGAAGTCCGTGGCCATTGACTCCGCGCAGTCCAGGGCGGTCTCCAGAAACTCCGCCTCTCGCGAGACCCGCCAGAGTGCGAGCAGCCCGCGTGCGATGATCCCGCTGTCAAAGAAGTACGCGTGCCCCTCGGTTGGGTTGCCGCCGGGCGAAACCTCGAAGGGGATCGCGCGCAGGAGGCTGTTCCACGCCACACGGGTGAGGAAACGCCCGGCCCGCAGGGCCGGCTCGAGGTACCGCGGGTCCCCGGTGCGCGAGTGCAGATATGCCAACGCGCTGGCGGCGTACCCGGTAATCTCGGTGGAAACGCGCGCATTCGACGACAAGTCGGAACGGTAGTAGCGCGCAACACCTCCCAGGGGTTCCTGAATGCCGGATTCGAGGAACCAGCGGCCGGCGAGCTCCAGGCAGGAGGGATCGGCAGGTGCAGCGTTGGCGTTGGAAACAGGCGGAGTGGTCAAACGCTCCATCGTAAATGATGCGGAGCCGATCGTCAATCCGCAGTTGCCGGAAACGCGATCCGGCGCGGGTGCGTCTAGGGGCCTGTGGCCGAAGCCGGTGACCCGCGAGGCAGACAGACGACAGGAAGCGATCGTCTGCCCCAAGAACCAAGGATGGGCCAGTTGGCGGGCGGGCCCTGGACAGTCTACAATCGTGAGTTGAGTTGGTATACTGGGGAATTCTGAATTCTTCCATTATGAAGTATTTGGCGGCACTTATCCTGGCTGCCGGGAGCATCACGGCGGCCGACTTCGCAACCGGCCAGGCGGCGCGCGCGGTCATTGGTCAGCCGACCTTCACGGTACAGGCTACGGATCCTTCCCAGATTGTCTCTGAGGCCAAGAGCGTCATCACCACGCTGCTTGGGGGTGTGGGCGGACTGGCCTACGCCAACGGCAAGCTGTTCGTCGCCGACTGCAACCGGATCGGCGCGGTCCCGAACAACTACCGCGTGCTCATCTTCAACCTCTCCAGCTTCCTGCCGGCGCCGACGGCCGAGGTGCCGCAAGGAGTGCGGTGCCCGCTATGCACCAGCCAGCCCGACGTGGTATTGGGACAGGCGGACTATACGATACCCGACCCCGCCACCGGCTGGGGCCTTAGTCAGACCGCCATGCGCCTGCCGACGGCGTTGGCTACCGACGGCACGCACCTGGTGGTGGCCGACACCGACAACAACCGCGTGCTGATCTGGAACTCGATCCCGACCACCAACAACGCGCCCGCCGACGTCGTCCTGGGCCAGCCGGATTTTAAGACCGGTACACCGAACACCGGCACCGGCGATGTGCGCGTCCCGAATGCGAAGACGATGCGCGGCCCGCAGGGGGTCTGGCTGCAAAGCGGGAAGCTGTTCGTGGCCGACGACATGAACCACCGCGTGCTGATCTGGAATTCGATCCCGACTTCGAGCTACCAGGCCGCCGACCTGGTTCTGGGCCAGCCGAATTTCAGCACCGCCATCGAGCCCGACCTCACCAAGAAGACGTTGGACGCCGCTGCCAACACGCTGCTGAACCCGGTGGCGGTGAGTTCCGACGGCGTCCACCTGTTCGTCACGGACCTAGGCCACAACCGCGTGCTGATCTGGAACAGCATCCCGACCCAGAACCAGCAGCCGGCCGACGTCGAGATCGGCCAGCCGGACATGAGTACAGCGATCGCCAACTATACCGGGTCGGGCGGTCTTTGCGCGTCGAACGGGACGGACAGCTCGGGAAACGCCACGTATCCCAACCAGTGCGCGGGCACGCTGGACTTTCCGCGCTTCGCGCTTTCCGACGGCACGCGGCTGTTCATTGCCGACGGCGGCAACGACCGGGTACTGATTTTCAACCAGATCCCCACGCAGAATGCCGCGGCGGCCGATCTTGTGCTCGGCCAGCCCGATCTCGTGTCCGTGGACACTTCCGATACCACGGGCGATGCCAACGCGGCCCGCATCGCCTCTTCGGACTCGCTGCGGACTCCGACGTCGCTGGCCTGGGACGGCGCGAACCTGTTTGTCAGCGAGCCGTACAGCCGCCGCATCATGGTGTTCACGGTCGGCGATCAGGCGTTGCCGCTGACCGCCGTGCGGAACGCCGCCAGCCTGGAGATCTACGCGGTGGGCTCGGTCGTCCTCAGCGGCACGATCACCGCGAAGGACGTGGTCACCATCACGATCCAGGGCAAGGCGTACAAGTACACCATCAAGAACGACGACACGTTCGCTATGGTCGTCGACGGGCTGGTTGCGGCCATCAACGCCGATAGCGGCGATCCCAATGTGCTGGCTACCCCCAACTACGCGTTGGCCACGGTCGCCTTGACGTCGCGGACCGGCGGAGAGGCTGGGGACGCCATAACGCTGGCGGCTTCCGTTTCCACCAGCGCCACCATTGTCGCGACTGCCAGCGGCGCCAACCTTGCTGGCGGCGGGGACGCGGCCAAGATCGCCTCGGGCACGCTGGTGGCCATCTTCGGCGAGAACCTGAGCGATACGACCGCCTACGCTCCCGCGGGCTCCGATCCTCTGCCAACCAAGTTGGGCGGCGTCGAAGTTTATGTCGACGGCATACGCTGCCCACTGCTGGCCGTGACGCCAACCCAGATTAACGCGCAGGTCCCCAGCGAGGTGCTGGATTCGACCAGCGTCAGCGCCTATGTCCGGACAGAGCACGCCAACGGCACCGTCACCACGACGACCGCCACGGGAGTGCCGATTGTACCCGCCAATCCCGGCATCTTCGCGCTAGGCGGAGCGGATCCGCGACCCGCCGTGGTTCTGCACGCCAGTTCGCAAGCCACCGGCACGGTCATCATCGAAGGCACCGCCAAAGCGGCTGATGTCGCCACGGTGACCATCAACGACCGGACGTACAGTTATACCGAGGTGGACGGCGACACGCTCTACACCATCCGCGACCATCTTCTGGACCAGATCAACGCCAGCGATCCCGAGGTCTACGGCCTGGCGTCCAGCCAGTGGTCGTACATCCGGCTGCGGGCGCGGATCGAAGGCCCGGACGGCAACGGCATCCCCATCAGCGCCACGGGCAACACGGGCGGCAACCTCAGCATGAGCACCAGCAACACCGCGCTGTGCTGCGCCAATGTTGCCGGCGCCCCGGTCAACGACGACAATCCCGCCGTACCGGGCGAGACCATCACCGTCTTCGGCACGGGCCTGGGCATGATCCAGCCCGACGAAGCCAAGTTTGCCGTCACTACCGGGTTCACTTACAAGGGGCCGGTGTTGAATCAACCGAACGTGTTCGTGTCGTCGCTGGCGGGCGGCCTGACCGCCGGCGTCTATTTCGCGGCGATGAAAGTGGGCGAGGTGGGCATCTTCCAAGTCGACCTGGAGTTGAACGCGAATCTGCCCACCAATCCGGTCACGCAGTGCACCATCGCCCAGGACATCTACGTGAGCAACATCATCACCTTTCCGGTGGTGAACCCGAATCCCCCGTCCCAGTAAGCGGCTCGTGGGGGCGATATCCGTGCACGGCCAGCAGGCCGCGGGCAGCACCTTCCGCCTCCGGCGCCACATAGAAGAATGCGCCGATCCGCTCGCTGCGGAAGATCAAGCCGCCGCTGTAGCGGTCGGGCTCGACCAGGTAGTCGAGCGCCGAGTCGGTGAGCAGCTTCTCCAATCTAAGCGCCTCGCGCAGGCGCTTCGCGATGTACACGAGCACCAGCTCCCGCTCTCCGAAGAAATCCGGTTCTCTGCGCATGCGGTTTCCGTTATGCAGCCGCCGGAATGCGCCCGACCAGATCGGTGAATTCCTGGCGGCTCTCGAAGCCGAGGGTGAAGCAGTCGACGCAGTCGAGGCCCAGGACGAAGCGCAGCATCTCGTCCACGCGGGCGCGCAACTGCCCTTCGCCGAGAACCTTCATCCCGATCACGCCCTTGCCCGCGGCTTTCATCTCGCGCAACACGGAGATGACGGTCGTGGGATCGGCGTCCATGAGCACCCCCGCGGGGTTGATGCGGGCCAGGTCGACATGCACCCAGGGCGTCCGGGCGGCCGTCCGCAGTGCATCCAGGGAATGGCAAGAGACACCGTGGGTGCGCACGATCCGCTTTTCCCGAGCTTCCGAGAGCGCCTCCATGGCGCCGTTCAGCCGCTCGGGCCAGTCCGCCCGCATCACCGCGTGCAGCAGGACGATGTCCAGGTAGTCGGTGCCGATCTCGCGGCGGAAGCGCTCCAAGTCCTGCCGCATCTCGGCGGCGGTCTGGGCGCGCGTCTTGGTCATGATAACTACTTTGTCGCGCGGAACGCTCTTGAGCGCTTCGCGCAGGTGCGGATGGCTGCCGTAGAGGTCCGCGGAGTCCCAGAAGGTCACACCGTTGTCGAATCCGAAGCGCAACAGGTCGGCGAGGCCCTGCAAGCCCAATTGCCGGGTCTGGGCCGAGCTCTTCATGAACCCTTTCGTGCCGGTCCCCACGGCCAGGCGCGATAGCTTCACCTTGTCCGGTCCCAGCGTGACGATGTCGGTCGCGCGAGGCGGCGCGGCGTGAGCCACGCGGGCCAGGGCGCTGGTTCCCAGCACGGCCGATTGGAGGAAGTCGCGGCGTCTCATGGGGGAATTATAGCCCAGGGCATGAAGCCGCGAGTCTGGGTTACAATCACAGGTTATTGTCTCAATGCGTTTTCCAACCAGTATTCTCAGTGTGCTCCTTCTGATTTCCGCAGTCGCTTGGGCCGCGATTCCCGACATCACGGGTTTCCACGTAGCCGGCGGCAGTTCAGAGGGCTGGCCCAACATCTTGCGCTCTCTGGGCCTGCGGGAGCGTCCGGCCGCGGAGGCACGAGTCTTCGTCCTGCCGGCAAAGGGAAGCGGCGCGCCCCAGGAGTGGCTCTCCCGGCTCGAAGGGGGCGCGATTCTGATCCTCGAGGGCGCCTCTCCGCTGGCCACGAAGCTGGGATTCCGCGCGGGAAGCCGGAGAGTCCGGCTGCAAGCAGTGAGCGAGGTGCGCCATCCGAAGATCCGTATCGAGTGGCAACGCCCGGTGGTGGCGCCCGTATTCGAGGCGCCCGATGAGGCGCAGGTATTCTGCCGCGCGCGTCCCGGCGGCCAGCCGCTGGTGGCCGGCATCCGGCGCAGGCGGGGAGCGGTGCTATGGGTGGCCGTTCCTCCGGGCGAGCAGGGCTACGAACGGTTTCCCTTCCTGCCGAACGCGTTAGTGGAGCTCGGGGTGCGGCCTCCCTTCGCCTCTCGCCGGTTGTGGGCGTTTTTCGATTCCGCTTATCGCCTGCGGGACGATCCCGATTCGCTGGCCCAGCGCTGGCGGGAGGGCGGAATCGCCGCGCTGCACGTGGGCGCCTGGCCGTACTTCGAGTCCGATCCCGACAGCGACGACTACCTTCGCAAGCTCGTTGCGAGTTGTCATCGCCACAACATTCTCGTGTACGCCTGGCTGGAGTTGCCTCACGTGAGCGACCGTTTCTGGCACGATCACCCCGCGTGGCGCGAAAAGACGGCCGAGCTCAAGGACGCTTACGTACCCTGGCGCCGGCTCATGAACCTCGCCAACCCGGATTGCCACCGCGCCGTAGCCCAGGGCGTCCGAGAGATGGTGATGCGCTTCGACTGGGATGGGGTGAACCTCGCCGAGTTGTACTTCGACGGCGTGCAGGGTGTCTACAAACTGAAAGAGTTCACTCCGATGAATGCGGACGTCCGGCGCGAATTCAAGCTCCTGAAAGGCTTCGATCCGCTGGAGCTGTTCACGCGGCCGCGGCGGGACCCGAAAAAGCTCCGCGCCTTTCTCGACTACCGGGTGGACTTGGCCGCACGCCTTCAGGAGAACTGGTTGGGGGAACTGGATAGACTCCGCGTCGAGAAACCCGGGTTGGACCTGGTGCTGACCTACGTGGACGACCGCTTCGAACCCAGCATGCGGGACGCAATCGGGGCGGACAGCGCCCGCGCGCTCAAATCGCTGGACCGCTACCCGGCGACCTTCATCGTCGAGGATCCGTACACCATCTGGGACCTCGGTCCACAACGCTACCCGGAGATCGCCCGGCGCTACCGCCCACTCACGCCACACTGGGATCGCGTGGGCGTGGACATCAACGTCGTCGAACGCGAACAGCACGTGCATCCGACCAAAATGCAGGCGGGTTCCGAGCTTCTGCAATTGATTCGCGCCTCCTCGGAGTCCTTTTCGCAGGTCATGTTCTACTACGAGTTCTCCATCCTCCCGGAAGACTTCCCGCTTTTGCCGGCGGCCGCCGCGGTGGTCGACCGGTGCGAGAGGCGGGGCGATACGCTGCTCGTCGAGTCTCCTTACGGAGTGGGGATTCGTTGGGAAGGCCCGGCGTCCTTGGATGGCCGGCTCTGGCCCGTGCGCGACCGCGATCACCTTTGGGCGCCCCCCGGAAAGCACGTGCTGGAGCCGGTAGTCACCGCGCCGCGCGCGTCCCTGGTGGATTTCAACGGCGTGCTGGAGGCCGCGACGAGTCTGCCGGAGGGGATCGAAGTGCAGTACACCGCCAGATCGCACGCGCTGGCCACCTTCGACAGGAAGCCGGTGCGCGTGGTGCTGGATGGCCAGGAGGGCCAGCTCGAACTGCTGGGGCAATCCGGGGCCGGATACGTGGTGCGGCTGCCGCCAGGGCGGCACAAGGCGGTGGTGGTGTTGGAGTAGGGGGGACGCGGTGCCTCCTCAGGTCTTTCTGAACCGAATCCGATCTCTTTCCGGCTCCGCAGCGCAGGCCAAGGCCGCCTCGATGTCGGCCTCCTGGAGAGACGGGTAGCTTTCCAGAAGCTCGGCGCGCGGAATCCCGGCCGCGACGTTGTCCAGAACCGCGGAGACCATGATCCGCGTGCCCCGGATGCAGGCTCTGCCGTGACAGACCTTGGGGTCAACGGTGATCCTCTCCCGCCAATTCTCCATATTCAGCATTGTAGCGATTCTGCGGGCGCCGTTTGTATGTTAACGTCTTGCTGATGCTCCGCATCCGGAACGTGACGCGGAATACGGTCCTGGCGGTGGCGGCCGAGGTCGCCGATACCAGCAAGAAGCGGCGGACCGGCTTGCTCAAGCGCACGAGCCTGCCGGCCGGCGAAGGGCTGTGGATCGCGCCATGCGAGGGAATTCATAGCTTTCGGATGAAGTTCGCCATCGACGCGCTGTTTCTGGACCGGCGGCGCAAAGTGCTCAAAATCCGGCATGCGATGGGCCGCGGGAGGATCTCCCTGTGCCTGCGCGCCCACTCCGTGCTGGAACTGCCGGCCGGAACCGCGAAGGCCACCGGAACCATGGAAGGCGATCAGCTCGAGTTCGAGCAAGTCACAGAAGCCCGCAGCGCTCCAGGATGCGCTGGGCGAGAAGCCTGAATTCGGATCCGCAGGTTCGGGCCAGTTGGGCGTGACTGCCGATCGCGCCATCGGCCGCGAGGAGATCGAAGATCGGCTTTCGGGCATCCTGAGCCATGGGCATCAGACTCCGGTAGTTCCGAAGCGTTGCCAGGCAATGCTCGTCGGGTTCCGCGTCCCCTTCTGGCTCGCCCAGGACTGCCCCACGGTACTCCCCCGGGATTCGCCGCAGCCACTTCTCGTAGGCGCGCACGGGCCGGTCCAGCCGGACTGCGTGCTGCAGCACCACGTAGCCGGCGGGACTCATCTGCCCTGACGGCAGGTCGAAAGTGACCGAAGCCCCTTCCTTGATGCGTTGCCACTGCTTGCGCCAATCGCGTATGGTCGGGCCGAGGTTCCTCAACCCTTGCAGAGAGAACAAATCGGCCGCAAGGGGAACAACGATGTAGTCCGCCGCAAGCAGGGCCGACCGGTTGATCGCGCCGAGGTTGGGGCCGACATCAACCAGGGCGATCTTGGCGTGCACCTCAGCGCCCGCGCCCTGAATGATGCGATAGAAGGCGGAGGTCGCCCTCAGGGCGGCGGGATCGTTGTTGTAGCCCTTGGGCCAGCTATCGGACAGCTTGTCCTCGAACCGCGACAACCCTAGATCGCCGGGAAGCACCCACGGACCAAAAAAGGAGGAAGGGATCAAGAGTTCCGGCATTCGGATGTCCCCCGTGCCTTGGAGAATCGGCTCGATGCATCCGAGTACGGTCACCGCTTCCTCTTTCGGATAATCCCAAAGGCGTTCCAGTTCCTCCTCATCCATGAACGCCGACGTGAGGTTGGCCTGAGGGTCCAGATCCACCGCCAGGGTTGGGAATCCCAACCGGGGCAGCATGTGGGCCAGATGATATGCCAGGGTGGTCTTGCCCACGCCGCCCTTGTTGTTGAAGAAGGCGATCGTTTTCACCGGCGCCTCCGGACAGCCACCAGAACATGGGTCGGCTCGAATGTGAACTCCGCTGGCGGGTTGCCGTTTCTCGCAAGTGCTGCCGTGGCCCTCGCGATCCCCGTTCCGAACCGCTCCACATAGCCCAGCGCCTTCATACCTTCGGCGACCACGGGGTTGCGGTAGTCGCTGACCCGGTCGTAATTCTGCGGCGTCACCTGACCGTACAGCCCACCGGGGCTGAGGATCTCGACGCGATCCTCGAACCAGTTGACGCGCACCGGAGAATTCGTCCCCTCGTAGGCGCGGTGCATGATGGCGTTGAGCACAAACTCGCGGATCGCCGCCAAAGGGTAATCCGGACTGTCTTCGTGGCGCAGTCCCCCCGCTGCCGACCTAGCCGAGTGAATCTGAAGCGGAAGCAGATCGTCCAACCGCATCAACTGTGTGAGAAGGTTGCCCGTGACCTCCTTCGCATCCTGGATCGCGTCGGCCAGTGTGGTTCCGTCGAAGCGCACGAACTGGACGTATGCACCTGGGAGAAACGGAAGTGGATCCCTGCCGACCAGGAGCAGCCCGGCGTGAGTTGGCCGCCGACTCCGGAGGTCGAAAAAGCGCAAGGATGCCAGTTGCTGCTCGGGTGTGCGATTGTTCTGCGCCAGAATCTCGGGATCGACGATCTTTGGGAGGTAGATTTCCCGAAACGAGTCGACGATCAGATCTTCGACAGTGGCGCCCGGGCAAGGCCGCTGATCGAAGGACCGAGCGCCGGCAACCTGGCGCTCCGTGAGCCGTCGTTCCTCCTCCAGGGTGGCGATGGCCCGCCTCGGACCGACACGAATCCAAACCTGGCCCTTGTAGCGCACTGGGGGCGCTTCCGCAGGGTGGACCTCCACAATCGCAACCGGTATTCCCTTCAAGACGACCTTCTGCACCGCCAGGCTCGGCACAGGAAGGATCTGCCCGTCGGTCCGCATGTCCGACAGGTTCCTCAACAGCTCGTCAGTGATGGGAAGACCGGTTGGCTGCCCGTCATCCGTAACGCCGACAAAGAGGATTCCCGCGGCTTGGCGCCCCGGCAAGTCATTCGCGAACGCGCACACGGCCTGCCTCATCCGGTCGGGCTGAAGACCCTGTTTCCGCTCGACCCTGTCGGATTCCAGGTCGGTCATCAACTGTTCGAGTTCGTCAACAGTCATCGCTCGGCTCTCTTCGAGAGACACACCATTATCGCTATGCCAAAACATGGAGTCAAAAGCCGGATCACCGATGGTCTACCGGGTCAACTTCCGGTGCTCTTTGAGGATGCAGCGGTCCATGACCACGGTGAGGCCGGCCGCGCGGGCTTTCTGGGCCGCGGCGTCGTCGGCCACGCCTTCCTGCATCCACACGGCGCCGGCGCCCACGCGGATGGCGGCCTCGACAATCTCGGGCACGAATTCGCTCCGCCGGAAGACATCGACGATATCGATATGCTCGGGGACCACCTCCAGGCTAGGGTAGGCCCGCTCGCCCAGCACTTCGGTCTCTTGCGGATTCACCGGAACGATCCGGTAGCCGGCGCGCTGCATGTACTCGGACACGCCGTAACTGGGGCGCTTGCGGTTGCTCGACAGGCCTACCACCGCAATCGTTCGCGCGCTGCGAAGCAGTTCAGGAATGCTCGCCATCTTCGGGGCCGCCTAATTTCAGTATCCTCCGAAACCGCTCCACCTCGGCGGGGGTGAGCGGCCGGTACCGCCCCGGCTCGAGCGAACCCAGTTCCAGGAATCCGATTTTGACGCGCTTGATCTTCTCGACCAGCCGGCCGAAATGCTTGAACATCTCGCGGATCTGGTGATGCCGGCCCTGGGAGAGCCGCACCTCGTACCAGGGGTTTTCGGCGCGCCGCGCGAGCCGCAGCCCGGCCGGAGCGGTCCGCCTGCCGTGGAGCGGAATCCCCGCGCGGAACTGCTGTTCCTGCTCGGGCGTGAGCGGGCCGGTGACTTTCACCACGTAGGTTTTCGCCACGTGGCTGGCCGCCGAGGTGATGCGGTTGGCGAGCTCGCCATCATTGGTCAGCAGCAGCAGGCCCTCGCTGGCGTAGTCGAGCCGCCCCACGGGAAACACGCGCTCTTTGACGCCCTTGAGGAACTCGAGCACCGTGGGCCGGCCTTCCGGGTCCGAGAGGGTGGTGACCACGCCCTTGGGCTTGTGGAACGCCAGGTAGACCAGCCGCTTCGGCGGACGCAGCAGCCTGCCATCCACCTTGATGTGATCTCGCTCGAGGTCGGCTTTGGTCCCGAGCTCGGTGACCGTGCGGCCGTTCACCGCCACCCGGCCCTCGAGCATCAGCGCTTCGGCCTTTCGCCGGCTCGCCACGCCCGCGCGCGCCAGGATCTTTTGCAGCCGCTCTTCAGGCATCCGGTTTCTCGGCCGTTTCCGGCACGGGCGCTTCCTCGGCCGTCTCGGGCGGCGGCTCCTCCGCCGGTTCGGTCTCGCTCACCGCCAGCCGGCGCAGGTCCTCGAACTCCTTCAGCGTGGGCAGCTCGCTCAGGTCCTTCAAGCCGAACTGCACCAGGAATTCTTTCGAGGTCTTGTAGAGGATGGGCCGGCCCACCACGTTTTTCCGGCCGCAGGCCTGAATCAGCTTGCGATCCAGCAGCGTCTTGAGCACCCCGGCGCCCTGCACGCCGCGGATCTCCATGATCTCCGGCGCGGTGACCGGCTGCTTGTAGGCGATGGTGGCCAGCGTCTCCAGGGCGGCCAGCGAGAGCTTCAGCGGCGGCTTGAGACTCTTGACGAAGGCCCGGATGGCCTCGTGGTGCTCGGGCTTGGTGGTCATCTTGAAGCCGCCGGCCACTTCGCGGATCAGGACGCCGTGGGCCGGCGCGGCGAATTCGGCCACCAGCTCGTCGAGCGCCCGTTTGACACGCTCCTCGGATTGGCCGAGCGCGGCTGCGATCTGCGCCGCCGCGACCGGCTCTTCCGTGACGTAGACGATGGCCTCGAGGACGGCCTTGAGTTGGGCGTCCTCGACCTCGCTCGCGCCGCCCAGCGGCTCCAGCGCCATCTGCTCGGGCGGATACTCTTCCATTCTCAGTTGTAGTCCTTATCGATTTGAGTGATGGTGTCGTCGGAGGCGAACACCTCGTCGAAGCGCTTATGGGCCTTCAGGGCGATGTCCCCGAACGCATCCTTCTGCACCAGCACCACCGCTTGCAGCCTCACCATCTCCAGAATCGCCAGGAACAGGCAGATCATGGCCCGGCGGCTGCGCTGCTCCTCGAACAGGAGCGCCGCCGAGAGCTTTTCGCCCCGCGGCTTGCTCTTAAGCAACGAGCTCAGGTACAGGATCATGTCCGGAACACTCACGTCCTCGGGATTGACCTGGAAAAACGGCCGGTTCTTGGCCCGTTCGAGCACCTGCTCGAGGGTCTTCACCAGGTCGAACAACGTCACCGCCACCCCCGGCTCGTCCTCATCGGAAAGGAACTGCCCGACCTGGGGGTTCGACCAGACGTTTTCCTCAATCAGCCGCTTCTGCTGGAGCATCTCGGCGGCGTTCTTGAAACGCTCGTGCTCGAGCAGCCGCTCCACCAGCTCGCGCCGCGGGTCGTCCTCCGGCGACATCGTCTCGAGTTCCGGGTCCTTGGGCAGCAGCATCCGCGACTTGATGTGAATCAGGGTGGCGGCCATGAAGATGAACTCCGAGCTCAGCTCCATGTCCAGGCCGGCCGCCCGCTCGACGTATTCCAGGTACTGCGCCGTGATCCTGGCGATGGGGATGTTCCAGATGTCGATCTGCTGCTTCCGGATCAGGTCCAGCAACAGGTCCAGCGGGCCCTCGTACTGCTCCAGGTGGATGTTCAGCGGCGATGACGACACAACTTTCTCACGATACCATGTGGGGCAGGCGGTTTCGCCTGCCCGTGGCGCCGGCGGTCTTGCCGCCGGTGTTCCAGGCGTCGAATACTTGCAGACACCGGCGGCAGGACCGTCGGCGCTACTCCGAACTACGGCCTCCACTCCTCGGGCTTCTTGGGGGTCTGCTTCTTGACTTCCCCGCGGAAGATCAGCGTGACCACCACGGCCTTAGCGGCGTCGTCGGTCTTCACCACCGCTTTGGTTTCGCCCAGATCGTCGAGCACCCCGTCTTCGCGCACGCGGCTCAGGAAGTAGTCCGGGTAGTCAGCGTTGAACGGCTGGCCCTCCTTGATGGCCCACAACTGGCGAATGGCCGGTTCCGAAATCAGGTCCAGGCCCTCGATATTGAGCTTCGCCAGGAGGTAGCGCGGCCCGTCTTCCACGTGGATCACCAGGCCCACCGTCTTGGCGGGATCGTTCACCCGGCGATCGATGCGCGTCTTCACCCGCATGTAACCGTCGTGCCGCACCCGCTTCTCGATGCGCCCCACCCCCGCCTGGATTTGAGAAAGGTTGAACATGTCGCCAGACTTCAGGTTGGCGAGCTTGAGCAGCTCCGCCGAGGGGAGCCGGGAGCCATCCACGGCCACCTCGCCGAGCGAGTAGCTGGCGCCTTCCTCCACCTTGACCGTCAGCGCCATACCGTTCACGTCCCGGTCCTTTTCGGCGCGGATTTCGGGGAACAACACGCGGACGCGCCCGCGCGCCTCATAGAGGGGCCGGATATTGGTCTCCAGCAACTGCCGGAACCGCGCCTCCCGGTAGGGCGTCCCGACCGCCACCGCGTTGATCGCGTTCTCCAGCGTGCTGGCGGGGAGCACCGCGTTGCCCGTGAACGTCACCCTGGCGATCCCCGGAAGCGCTCCGGGAGGGCGGAACACCACGGCCATTTGTCCCGCGTCGTCCGGGACGAGTTTGCCGACGACTTTCACCTTGCCGGCCAGGGAATCCTCAATCACCTTTGCGTACCGCGCGAGGGCTGCCTGGGTCGCGGCAACCCGGGGCCCGAAAAAGGGGTCGGCTTGGCTGAGCGCCTTCCGGATCTGGTCGTCCGGCGCCCCCAGATCCTCGAACCGGATGGGGAATAGCGGTCCGGCCTCCGCCACCTGGATCGATACGACATAGCCTTTCTTCCCGGCTGCCGGACCGAACTTGACTGCAAGCTCCTCGAACACCCCGGCCGCCTCGAGCCGCGCGCGAGCCGCGTCGAAGTCCTTCGCGGCAGCCGTCTGCCCCAGCTTCAGCCCGGCAACCCCGAGGATCTGCTCGCGCGAGTACTCATGATTCCCGGTAATCGCGATGCTCTCGATGGGCCAGGCGGAGGGAGCCGCCGCCGCGGGCGCCGGTTTGCGCGCCGGGCGCCGCTGCGCCTCCAGAGCCAAAGGGCAGACGAGCAGAGCGATCAGAATCCAGCGCAGCATAACTCCATTGTAGCGGTCGGCCGGCGGCGCCCGTTTCCGAGCCGCGACCGCGAGGGAGCGGTTTCCAGGAGTTCTGCAAGCGCCTTACGGCTTCGTCCAGTCTTCAATCTTCAGTTTCCTGATCCTTTTGAACGCTTGGTCATGGGTGACCAGGATGAGGTCGGACGCCAGGGCCTGTGCGGAAATCATCATGTCGAGGTTTCCTATCTGCCGCCCTTCGCTTTCGAGCGACGCTCGGAGTCTTCCGTACTGTTGCGCCGCTTCTGAATCCCACGGAAGAATCGTCAGCCGGAGCAGGAATTCGTTCACAATCGTCTGCAAGTGCGTCGCATCGGGCCGCCGCTCTACTCCATAGCGCAGCTCTCCCTCAGTGACCGTGGAGACTGCGACCTGTGCCATCGGGACTTTCACCAGCCGGCGACGAACGGCAGGAACGTTGCCCTTTATGATGTAGTTCCCGGTGTTGGTGTCCAGGAGATATCGGCTCGCCATCAGAAGAGGTCGCGTTTCTGCGCTCTGGTATCGGCGCGATCAGCCATGAAGTCTTCCGGCACACGGGCTTGTTGCGCGAGTTGAAAAAAACTCTCCCATGATTCCGGCCGCCGTGACAAGATCACATCTCCGGTCGTGGGGTCTTGCCGGATAAAGACTTCGCCGCCTTCAAACCGGAAGTCGGAAGGCAGGCGAACTGCCTGACTTCGCCCGTTGCGAAACAGCTTTGCGGTGCGTGGCATCGCGATCTCCTTCGCATGGTATATACCATGGTATATCACACGGGCTCTCCGAAGCTCCTTGGTCCGCCCCAAACAATTTCAACGCCGCTCCGAAACATGGACGACTCAGCCCGAGGTGTACCGGGATTCCGCAGGATTCACGGCTCTCGCCCCAATCCACGAACGACTTCACATCAGCGGTTCCCCAGTCTGGACACGTTGCGAACTCTTGCTGCAGGAAATGGGGCGCACCCGAACCGACTTATGACGGTGCGGGATCAACGGGCTGCGCCGTCAGCTCACGTGCGTATTCAGCCTGAGGCGCCAGGCTGAACAGGTTCGGAACTATGACGCCGAGAGGCAATGATCACCTCAGCCAAGGAAGAGGCTTGCGCCTTGAGGTTCAGGCCGGCGGCCAGCAGCGGGTGCTCACCCCGGTCGGTTCGTCAGGCGGCGACGGTTGTTACGTGCAGGCGCACTGGGACCCCGAAAAACCGGCGCGTCACCGGCCTCTTCCATCGCGAGCTCGCGTCCAGGCGTCCCTTGCAGGACGAGCAGAAGCCTATGGCCGGCAGGAGCGAACGGCTCTTCTTGAGGCACACCAAGAGTGGGCGCTTTCGATCGCCGGCAAGATCGACGCCTGCGGAGGGAAAGCGTCCTTCCCCAACCGGGCGGCAAAGAAGTAGGGCGCCGCCGTCACTGCTTCGGGCGCGGCTCACTCGTAGGCGGCACGATGCCTTTCATGCGCATGTAAGTGACGAGGTTGCCGTAGTGTTCACTGACGTGAAGGTTGCTGAAATAGAGCACACCCAGGCGCGTATGATCCCCTCCGAACAACTTCACCGTCTCCGCAGCCTTGGCGTCGGTAAACCCCTCGTACGCAGGCTTGCAGAACGCGACGGCCTCTTTGAGCGCAGCCACCAGGTCGGCCTTCGCCGTCTTGGTCTTCTCCACCTGGATCTCCGGACGGCTCACTCCCCTGGCAGGGGCGCACATGCTGTATTGGCTGTCGGCGATATGCCCGAGGATCTGGGCGAACGAGCGCACTTCCGGCACGGGCTTGAATGCGTAGTTTTCCGCCGGCATTTTCTCGGCCGAGGCGGCTATCGCATAGGTCAGGTACTCGAATGCCATGCGCGCGTCGGAACCAAGCGGATTGGCTGGTGGGGTTGGCGGCGGGGCGGGTTGCTGAGCCAGGCCGACAAGCGAACCCAGCAGAAACAGGACGGCAACGCGATACAACCATTGAGTGTTCATAGATGGCTTTTACGCAGAGGTTCGGAGGTATGTTCCAAAGGAATTTGCGCCGCCTTAGAGCCTTGGGAGATCGCTGGCACAAGGCGTCGCCAAGGCAGGTCCCACTGAAGATTACTCGCCGAAAGTCGGTGTTTACCGATTCCGTTTGGATCACGGCTTTCACCGCAAGCTATCCGCCGATCAGAGACCTCGTGCCCCCGGCGAAAAGTTCGAGTCCACTCTGGGGCTCAAGGGCGCTCGAACTCACAAGTTTAAGAAGTGAAATGAGTTATCAGAACAAGAGCAAATTGAAATTGGCCCCCCATCCTGGACGACTTTCGAACTCAGACCTGACTCGCTCTCCTTCCAGACGCAGCCGAAGACGCGCCCAGTTGGTAGCGGGGCGTGGACAGCGGCGCAGCTATCGGTTAACGGGTGGAGATGTGTGTGAGTTTCGCACCTTCCGCCTTGGCGCGGGCGAAACGGACCGGTTGGTGGTTTCCGTTCAGGTTGCGGCGCAGCACGGCTGGAGGTATGATCATACCTGGAGTATGAAAATGGCCAGCGTCGAACGTGTCACGGTCACCCTGCCCAACGACCTCGTCAGAGACATTGACCGGCGAGAGAAGAACCGCAGCAAGTTCGTCGCGGAGGCCGTCCGCCACGAACTCGATCACCGCCGTCG
>JBEKMO010000021.1:0-63651 GCA_050008465.1 Bryobacteraceae bacterium | reverse complement strand
GCGAGGCGTTCTCCGTAAGGCTGAAAGAGCCGCTGAAGGCGGTGGGCGTGCGCATCCTCGGCAAGCCGGGCGGGTCGTTCTCGAGCTGCGCCGAGCTGGGAGGCTACGAGCGCTGAGGGCGCGGCAGCCTCGGCGTAACGGCGGGCCCGATTGGCGAGGAACGGGTGACTCCCCGGCGCCAACGTCCGCGGAAAGTCGCATTCGGACTGCGGTCTCCGATCCCTTATGGGAAGGGGATTGCGCGACAGGAATCGTCTCCTAAACACTGCGGTGTTACACACGATCTATGTGCGCTTGATAACGCAACGGGCGACAGCTATCGAACAGCCCGGCAGCGTGGATTCCGACGATCCGCTCTTGTTGTCCAGGAGAGAGCCGAAGAACCAACCAACACGCAGGACGATCTTACCGCTATTGCAGGCTCCGCCAAGTGTTCCGCGTTCGGCTGCGCCCAGAAATACGCTTGGGGTATACCATGCTCCGCGGCTTCCTCGGCCGAGGAAGGACTCACCAGCGAAACCAAGATCCCGCCCTCTCTTCAACACCTTCCAAGAGCGCTTCTGGGTATTATGTAAAGCTGACTCATTTTTCCGGGTCGGTTCTTGCGTTACCAGCAAAGCGAAGGCCGGACACGGCTCCGCTGCTGAAGCACACCCCGACTCCGAAGCCTGGCCGCGCTGTCCGGCGTGGCGATTGCCGGTCTTCGCCTCAGCGGAAAAGCCCTAGCATGTAGGCTACGAGGACAATCAACAATATGGTACCCAGCCCTATACCTGCGCCTCCACCGTAACCCCAGCGGCCGTAGCCGTAATACCCTCCACCGCCGCCTAAAACCAACAACAGAATGATAAGCAGTATCAGCATTCCGGATCTTCCTCTCTTCCGAATCTCAGCGCCGGCGCAAATCCCCGGCTACTTTCTGCGTACTAGCACGAGCGCAATGCCGCCAATGAGCGCCAGCGCGCCTGCAAGGGGAGGCAACAGTATGTTGTGTGTCTTGTCGCGAGTAGCGTGAATCGGCCCGATGTCGACGACCGTTTCCCTGGTCGTGTAGGTAAACCCTCCCCACACAAGACCGATCAAACCAAGCACAATCAGGATAACCCCAAGCGTTTTCACCACGGCAGCCTCCTCCGGCGGCGACTACGTTGCAGTGAAGCCCAAGTACAAGGGCGACGCGTGCCCTGTATCTACGGACTGCGGCAGAGCGGCGCATCAGTCGCGCCGAACCGCGAAACATGGTCCAGACAGAGCCCGTCCTGTTTACTTCTCGAGGACCGATTCAATCTTCCCGAGCTTCTTCTGAACTTTGCCGGCGAGGTTTTCGGTTTGGCCTTCAACCTCTAAATCAGGGTTGTTCGTAACCTGGCCGGCCTTCTCTTTGACTTTGCCTTTCACTTCATGAAGCTGGCCTTTAAGTTGATCCTTCGTACTCTGTTTCATCTGTGGTCTCCCTATCGTTGAATCTTGCCTAGATCGGCAATGGGCAGGGTCTCCGTTACCCGCCGGCATGTTTAATGCCGGGATCGCAGTTCTTCTGCGGCACGAAACCAGTCTTCTTCCGGTGATCCTTCTGGACAGCACCGGGCTTGCCAGAGTCTATAAGCGAGTGCGGCGATGTCCTGCTCTTTGGCTTCCTGAGCGATCACGTTGATGCCCCGCTCGGTCCCGGCTTTCTGATGCTCCTGTAGTGGGTGCAGGTAAGCCTTATTCGAGTGCTCAAGGGCTTGTCTGGAGCTTTCATGTCCGGTCAGGTGATCTTGTTTTCCGTGATGCTCGGTACCAGTGCGATGGGCGTGGGCAGCAAGGTCGCGGTGCTCGGCAGCGATCTGTTGTGAATCGTGCATAACCATTGCTAGTGCACGTGCCGCACCGTCTTTCGCGCCTAGACAGATAAAGGCCTGGCCACCAAATGCGCGTGCGAAAGTTGTGACCAGAAGTGCAGGATCTGCTTGGAGCATGCAGGTTTCGCCGCCTGAGCACATCGGATAGGAACGTGCTGTGGGTGTGGTCCGGACACCGCTTGCCCGTCTCTCGGATGCGGAATGGGATAGTCTTCATCCGCATTGGCGCCACGGAAGGCCAAAACGATGATGATCGACGGACGATTGCGCCTTCGGCGCAGATGATGCTGCTCTACTCCGGCCGGAGTTCAGAAAAAGACGATTTCAGATGATCGATGACATCCGGGGACCTCCCGGAAGATGAGTTCGGGGTGAAAGGCGCTGATTTCATTGGGGTTACGGGCAGACTCCTGCTGCATGCCGCGCCAGACCAGCGCAACGGAATGGATCGGGGCCAATCCGAAACGCGCGTAGCCGTAGCGGGAAGCATTTCGAAGCTCTCGTTCTGGCTCGAATGCTGCCGAAATCTGAGATCATCGCACTGGACGGGCTCGTGCTGCCCGGCAGGAGACTGACCATCGCTTGCGCCCTCCTGCTCGTCATCCTGCTGTTTCCGCGCGTCGCGCTCGTGTTGATGTGGATCTACTCGACCTACCTGCAGCACGCATTCCACGGTGGTCTGGTGCTGCCGGTACTCGGCTTCATTTTCCTGCCGCTCACCACGATCGTATACGCCTGGGAACTTAACAGCGGCATGCCGACGGCGGGAATCAATCTTTTGTGGCTGCTGATCGCGGTGATAATTGATCTGGGCGGGCTGGGCGGCGGCGCGCATCGCCAATTGCGGCGCTGAGTCGCGCAGTTGTTAGCGATCGTCTGAAAACGTATTCTTCTGAACATCCGCCGGGACGGATTTCTCGCCGGCGAGTGGCTTTCTACCGTTACCTGGCTGGCATTCCGACGGACAAGGAGCCTCCCGCGCCGCGCTGAACTCCGGAGCAACCAAGAGGGTTCATCGAGGACTGGCGCCCTGCAACTGCCGTTCTCTCCGGATGCACACGCCTCTAGACTAGTGTCGTGGGACGATTGCACCAGTTCGGCCAGCGGCAATAGAATTATCCATGGGTCAAGCTGATACCTCAAGGTGGAGACGCGGCAGGTGGAAGAGCGAACCAGGAGACGTGCTATGCCGTTGCTGAATTTGACTGCAAAGGTGTGGGAGCGTGTCTGGAAACACGATGCACTCGGAAGAGCGGCCCAGTTGGCGTACTTCTTCCTGCTCTCCCTGTTTCCTTTTCTCTTGTTCCTCACCGCTTTGCTGGGCACCTTCGTCGAGTCCAGCGCGGCGTTGCGAACGCGGCTGCTGGAGTATTTCAGCGCCTTTGCTCCCATGGAGACTCAGCTTCTCTTCAGCAAGACACTGGACGAGATCAGCGCTGCGAGCGGGAGCGGCAAGGTTGCGCTCGGCTTTTTGACCGGGATCTGGATTGCGTCCTTCGGGACCGGGGCCATTCAGGAAGGCCTTCGGCTGGCTTATGGCGTCCGGGAGACCCGCCCTTGGTGGAAGGCGGGCCTCGGCACCCTGCTTCTGACAGTCGCCTTCGTCTTGCTGGGAGCTCTCATCATGGGCGTTGTGCTGTATGGCGGAATGATTGGCCGGTTTCTGGCCGCAAGTTTTGGTCTGGGCACGGCGTTCCATCTAGCTTGGCGGGTGCTGCAATGGCCACTTCTGCTCGTCTTTGCGTTTGCATTTTGTGTTCTCACTTACCGCTTCGGCTTGGACCTGCGTGCGCGGCAGGGGAAAAGAGTCGTACCCGGATCGGTTGTTGCCGTCGTACTATGGCTGTCCGCGTCGTTCGGGTTGCGTCTGTACCTTTTCCTGGTTCCTCCTTACAGCAAGGTTTATGGATCGCTGGGCGCGGTGGCCGCATTGCTGCTGTGGCTATACTTGACCGGCGTTGCAATCCTGATCGGAGGCGAGGTGAACGCGGAATGTGAATGCGCCGCGGTCGCCAGCCGGCTGGCGAAGGGCGACGCCTCAGCAGTGTCCTGAAACAGCAGATCGCGCTCCTCTTGAGACGATCCCACGCACAGAGCCGCATGCAAAGGCCCGGCCGGCAGCGGTGGCGGCGTGCGGGAGGGCTAAAGCGAAAAAGTCTCGCCGGCGGGGTAAAATGAGAGTATAACCATCTCTGGGAGGTGAGTTATGCTCTCTTCCAAACTGATTCGGCTGATCGAGGATCACTGGGACCCGATCACCACTCGGATTCTCAGCGAGATTCGCCACGATCCCCGGCTGAAGCATGTCGCCAGTCTGCCGGCCAGCGATCTGCGGGAGCGGGCGCGGGATATTCTCGAGCACCTGGGGCACTGGCTGAGCGTATCGAAGTCCGAGGAGCTGGCGCGGCGCTTCGAGCGCGTGGGGGGCCTGCGGTACGAGGAATCCATTCCGCTGGCCGAAGTGGTGCTCAGCTACATGATCATCAAGGACCGGATGCTGGAGTTCGTGCGCAATCAGGGCATCGGTGACAGCCCGGTGGCGATCTACGCGGAAGAGGAATTGGAGCACTGCGTGGGGCGGTTCTTCGACAGCATGGTCTACCACATGACCCTGGGCTACGAGGATGCCCTGGCCGAAGCCGGGCGCGTGCGCCACAAGAGCAAGACGACGACCAGCGCGCAGTAGAGGAGCGGCCCGCGCACGTCGGACTTTACCAGCCAGTAGTAGTGCACCACCCCGGCCAGCGCGCTCACGTAAACCAGGCGGTGCAGCATCCGCCAGCGCTTGCCGCCCAGCCGCCGGATCCAACCTGCCGTCGAGGTGAGGGCCAGCGGAACCAATAGCACAAACCCAGTGAAGCCCGCGGTGATAAAGGGGCGCTTGGCCACGTCCTTAATCATGCCGGCGGTGTCGAAGAACTTGTCGAGCCAGAGGTAGGTCAGGAAGTGCAGCGTGCCGTAGAAGAACGCGAACAGACCCAACATGCGGCGGAAGCGGATCAGCTCGGGGACGCCGAGCAGCTTGCGCAGCGGAGTCACGGCGAGCGTGAGGACGAGGAAGCGCAGGGTCCAGTCGCCAGTCGCGTGGGTGATGGTTTCGACGGGGTTGGGGCCGAGAGGGCGGGCGGCGAGCCAGGCCAGCGGGGACAGGGCCAGGAGGAAGACCGCAACCTTAGTAGTTCTTGCGGAGATCCATGCCCGCATAGAGCGATGCCACCTGGTCGCCGTAACCGTTGAACATCAGCGTGGGCCGTTTGAAGAACTCCCCGAGACGGCGCTCCTTGTCCTGGCTCCAGCGCGGATGGTCCACCGTGGGGTTCACGTTGGAATAGAAACCGTACTCGCGCGGAGTGGCCAGGTTCCAGGTGGTCGGCGGCTGCTTCTCGACGAAGCGAATCTTCACGATCGACTTGATGCTCTTGAATCCGTACTTCCAGGGAACGACCAGGCGGATGGGCGCGCCATCCTGGTTGGGCAGCACCTCGCCGTAGAGGCCGACCGCGAGCAGCGTGAGCGGGTGCATGGCCTCGTCGATGCGCAGGCCTTCGACATAAGGGAACGCAATGCCGGCCCACTGCGCCTGGGGCATCTGGCGGCGGTCGTAGAAACTCTGGAAAGCGACGAACCTGGCCTTCGAGAGCGGCTCCACCTGCTTGATGAGCGCGTTGAGCGGGAATCCGATCCAGGGAACCACGATCGACCAGCCCTCGACGCAGCGGTGACGATAGATGCGCTCCTCGAGCGGGGCCAGCTTCATGAGCATGTCCAGGTCGAAGGTCCGGGGTTTGTTCACGGCGCCTTCGACCGAGACGGTCCAGGGCGAGGTTTTGAAGTCCGTCGCCAGACTGGCGGGCTGGTCCTTATTGGTGCCGAACTCGTAGAAGTTGTTGTAGTGCGTGATGGCGTCGAGCGGGGTCGGCTGCTCGCTGGTGCTGAACGGGCTTTTGAGGGCGACGTTGAGCCGGTCGCCGGCGGTCAGTCGGCGCGCGGCTGCGGCGAGCATCGCTCCGGCGAGGAACTTGCGGCGGTTCAGATACACGCTCTTGGGCGTTACTTCATTCCCCACAGTTATTGGACGTCGCAGTGGCATGGTTAGATGTGAAATTCGAGGATGTCCTGGTCCTGGACGACGTGGGTGCGCTCCACCATCAGGCCTTCGCGGTTTCCGGCTATGTGAAAGAGCCGGGAGAACTTGAGGTGCTCTGCGAAGTCCTTGTGGACGAGCCGGGCGGCGTCCTGGACGGTCTGGCCGCGGCGGAGGATGAAAGGAGCGTCCAGCTCGGCCTTCTTGCCGGGGGCCTTGGTGTAAACCCGCACGATATCGAGGGTGTCGAAGACGGCGCGGGCGAAGCCGTCGAGGCCGGCTCCGGTGGAGGCGGACATGCCAACGTAGCCGTAGCGATCGCCGTAGAGTTCCCGCAGGGCGGCGAAATTGGACATACCACCGGGCAGGTCGAGCTTGTTCCCGACGAGCAGCTTAGGGGGTGGCAGCCGGTGGCGCTCCAGGGTCTGCTCGATGAACTCGATCTGGTCGAGCACGGCGGCGGCGTTCACGTCGACCAGCAGGACACCCAGGCTGGCGTTGCGGACGACGTGCGGGATCCACGGCTCCGTAAACTCGGCGGAAATCGGAGGCAGGTCGACGAGCTGGATCTGGACGTTCTCGAACAGCATCATGCCGGGGGTGGGGAAGCGGGTGGTGAAGGGGTAGTCGGCCACCTCGGGCTGCGCGTGGGTGAGGGCGGCGACAAGCTGGGACTTGCCGGCGTTGGGCGGGCCGAGGAGCACCACCTGGCCGGCGCCTTCCTTTTCGATGAGGTAGAACGGCGCGGCGTGGGCGCCGCCCTTCTTCTGCGATTCCTTGCGCGCCTGGGACAGGCGGCGCCGGAGGTCGGCCTGGAGTTTCTCGGTGCCTTTGTGCTTGGGGAGGGTGGCCAGCAGACGTTCGAGCGCCGCCACCTTTTCCGCCTGGGTGTGGGCGCTCTTATACTCCCGCTCGGCGGCCAGGTACTCGGGAGTCAGGTTCGCAGGCATGGGCGCCTGCGACCATTATGCCTTGAAAAAGCGATACTTTACCTGGATGCCGCGGCGGCCATGGCATGGACCGAACGGCGCACAGCCTCGGACCGCTGCGCGTTGATCACCGTGACTTTGGCAGGTTGACTCGCGGAAACCGCGGGATGCTCCCAGGGCACAGGATGCGCCCGAAGGCAGGTCGGGCACCTGTAGTACCCGTTGACGGGCCACATGGGCGCCGGGTGCGTCATGTGGCACCAGAGTGCGGCAACTCGAGACCCGAGAGCTTTCATAATGTCCCCCCTTGGGTGAATCCCTATGTTCTTGGATTCACCTTGCGCGGTGAAAGTTTCGAAAAAAGGGGGTACAGAGGCTCCCCGTCAAAGGGGCTCGAAGATGCCCTTTTCTTTGTTCTTGCGGACGCGGTCCCAGCGGAAAACCTGGCCGTTCATAGCGATATAGACGCCCGGAGGCAGGGTCTGGACCAGAGCCAGGGCGCTGCCCAAGTTGAACAATCCGTCCGAGCTCCCAAACTTGTAGGGCACCATCGCACCGGTCAATACGATGGTCTTCCCCTGGACTTCCCGGCCCAGGTGGACGGCGGTCTCGACCATCGTGTCGGTGCCGTGCGTGACGACGATCCTGGTTTCCGGCGAGTTCCGGCAGTGCTCGGCGATGATGCGCCGGTCGTCGTCCGTCATCTCCAAGCTATCGATCATCATGAGCGTTCGGACCTCGGTCGCCAGCAGGCAGCGGGCGAGCCGGAGCATCTCGGGCACGTGGGTGTCCTGGAAGAACAGGGTCCCGTTCCGCTCGTTGTACTCCTTGTCGAATGTCCCGCCAGCGACGAAGATGCGGACCGGCTCGCAGCTCATGTTCACCTGCCGAGGTTGCGTTCGGCGAACCCCCAGTTCGCCAGGTTCCAGAACGCCTTGACGTAGGCCGCCCGGTCGTTCCGGTAGTCGATGTAGTAGGCGTGTTCCCAGACATCGCAGGTGATGAGCGGGACGTCGCCGTTCAGGAAGGCCGGCTCCGCGTTGCTGGTGCTGCGGAGTTCCAGGGCGCCGGAAGGCTTCTTTACCAGCCAGGCCCATCCGGAGCCGAATGTGCCGACAGCGCAGGCGGCAAACTGTTTCTGGAATTCTCCAAAGGCGCCAAAGGCCGCCTCGATCAGCCGTCGCAGTTCCCCGGCCGGCTCTCCGCCGGCGCCCGGCGCGAGGCTGTTCCAGTAGAACGTGTGGTTCCAGACTTGGGCGGCGTTATTGAAGATCTTCCCGGAGGAGGCGCGGACGATGCCCTCCAAGTCCAGCGATTCGTACTCGGTGCCCGGGATCAGTTGGTTGAGGTTGTTGACGTACGCCCGGTGATGCTTCCCATGGTGGAAGGCGAGCGTCTCGGCTGAGATATACGGACTCAGCGCGTCTTGTGCGTAGGGCAGTTCGGGTAGTTCGATCATAGGCTGCTCCAACGTTTCCGATTGTCGGTGTTGCGGGCAGCCCAGGTCAATAGCCCGACCAGCCAGCGCTTGCACCGGAGCGCGCGATGATCTAAGTCATTGGTTCCGAACATCAGGTGATGAGAATGAGACTGCGAACGCTCTGCTGCTGTGCTGCCCTGTGTGGGCTCACTTCGATTCCGGTGCGCTCCCAAACGCAGACCAAGCCTGTTCCGCACCTCGAGAAGCGGGGCGCGGCGACCCAACTGATCGTCGATGGCAAGCCGTTCCTGGTGCTGGCGGGGGAACTGGGCAACAACACATCCTCCACGCTCGAGAACATGAAGCCGATCTGGCCGGCGCTTGTGGAGATCAATCTCAATACGGTCCTGGCCGCGGTGGCCTGGTCCTGGATTGAGCCCGAGGAGGGCCAGTTCGACTTCTCGCTGGTCGACGGCCTGATCCAGGACGCCAGGCGCAACAATCTGCGTCTGGTCTTGCTGTGGTTCGGGAGCTGGAAGAACGGCACCTCGAGCTATTGCCCGGCGTGGGTCAAGAGGGACTTCGAACGGTTCCCGCTGGTTCGGGACAAGGACGGAAAGGGCCGCGAGATCCTGTCGACGTTCAGTGAGGCGAGCGTGAACGCCGATGCTCGCGCCTTCGCCGCCCTGATGCGGCGCGTTCGGCAGGTGGACAGCCAGGAGCGCACGGCCATCATGATCCAGGTTCAGAACGAAGTGGGCGTTCTCGGGGACTCCCGCGACCGCTGCCCCGCCGCGAATGCAGCCTTCGCCAAACCGGTGCCTCAGGAACTGATGGACTACCTCGAAAAACACAAGGACGCTCTGCTGCCGGAATTCCGCGGGGTGTGGAAGGCTGGCGGCTTCAAGACCTCGGGGACCTGGGAAGAGGTGTTCGGCAAGGGCGAGGCCGTGGATGAGATCTTCATGGCCTGGCACTATGCGCGGTACGTCAACCGGGTAGCCGAGGCGGGTAAGAAGGAGTACCCGCTGCCAATGTTTGTGAACGCGTGGCTGGTGCAGCCGCGGGACAAGCAGCCGGGCGACTATCCGAGCGGCGGCCCGGTGGATCACACGCATGACGTGTGGAGGGCCGGCGCGCCGCGGATCGACATCCTGGCGCCGGACATTTACTTGCCGGAGTTCGGCGAGATCTGCGCGAGGTACAGGCGGGGCGAGAACCCGATGCTGATTCCGGAGACCAGGGCGGACGCCGCCAACCTGTTCCGCGCGGTAGGCCGCTACAACGCCATCGGCTTCTCTCCGTTTGGCATCGAAAGGCAACCCGATCCCGAGGGCCTCTTCGCCAAGAGCTACGCGGTGCTATCCCAATTGACCCCTCTGATTCTGGCAAACCAGGGGAAAGGCACGATGGACGCCGCCGTGGCGGGGGCCAACGACCCCGCTCAGAAGGTCTCCCTGGGGGGCTACACCTTCAGCGTGTCGATGGGCCGCGGCCGTTGGGGTGTGCTCCCGGCGGCGCCCCCGCCCGCAGCCGGCGCGCCCCAGCCACCTCCCCGCGGATTCGCCATCTTCATCTGGGTGGGGCCGGACGAGTATTGGGTGGCCGGCAGCGGCATCGTTGCCACGGTGGAACCGATCACGCCCGGGCCACCGCTGGCCAGTCTCGCCAGCGTGGAAGAAGGCACGTTTGCGGACGGCCGCTGGGTCATCGGACGCCGCTTGGCCGGCGATGATACGGGACAGGGTGGGGAAGCGCGGGCCAGCCTGCGGCTGCCTGCCACCCGCGTCAGTATCTTGCACGTGAAGCTGTACCGCTACCGCTGACGCGTCAGAACACGTACTTGAGACCCAACTGAATCTGGCGGGGCGGCTTGTTCCCGTAAGCGTTCGACGAGAGGACCATCCCAAACGCCGGTGTGTCCAGGTTGTGGGCGGGGATATCGAAGTTCGTGTGGTTGAACAGATTGAAGACCTCCGCCCGAAGCTGGAGCCGGCGCACCTCGTTGCCAAAGGAAAAGCTCTTCGAAACCGAGAAGTCGACGTTGTTCACGCCCGGGCCAATCAGAATGTTCCGGCCGGCGTTGCCAAAATGGCCGGGGGCGGGGGCGGTGAAAGCGCAGGGATTGAACCAGCTTTCCGGCCGGTCCACGAAGTCCGCGGCGCGCCCGCCTTGGGATTGCGTCGCGTGGCACGCGGGGTCCGGGTTGGCGGCCACGGGGCCGGGCACGGTGGGGTCAGCGACCAGGTCCGGCCGGTCGGGAACGCCGAACGCGGTGATGGCGGTGGCAGTCTGGGAGGCGCCGCGGTTGACCGTGAACGGGTGGCCCGTCTGCAACGTCAGAATCCCGGCCAACTGCCAGTTGCCCAACAGATGCTGGCCCAGCCCGGAGTCCTTGAGCCACCTTCGGCCACGGCCGAAGGGCAGGTCATAGAGGGAGCTCAGGGCAAAGCGGTGGCTGGCGTGGAAGTCGGAGAGCGCCCGCTCGGCGCGGAGGTTCTGCGAATCCTGAGGCAGGCCCGAGCCGACGCTGCCACTAAAGACCGCCGAGTCGTTATCGATGGACTTCGAGAAGGTATAGGCAGCCAGGAAGGCCAGCCCCTGGCTCACCCGCCGCTCCGAGCGGAATTGCAGAGCGTTATACGAACTCGAGGCGTCGGAGGACACGTACAGGATAGAGGAAAACTGCGGGTACTGAACGGCGCCGGTGTCGGGGCGCGGCTGGTTGAGATCGCGCGGAGAGGGCAGATGCGTGCCCTTGGACCCCACGTAGGCCAGGTCCATCATCCAGTTGGGCCGCAGCTCGTACTGCAAGTCGACGTTCCACTGCTGCATGTATGCGTCGCGCATATCGCGGGCGATCACGTTGGGCTGCACCTGCGGCAGCGCCGGCTGGCTGAGGATGTCCTGAATGACGTTCGTGCCGCTGTTGAGGAAAGCCGCAATCTCGTAGAACGGGGGATTGGTTCGGGGAAAGATGTTGATGTTGAGGATGCCCACGTCGTAGAAGACTCCGTATGCGGAGCGAACCACCCAGCGCTCGCTCTTCAGCGGCCGCCAGGCTACCCCAATACGCGGCGCGAAATTGTTGAGGTCCTTGTTGTAGGTGGCTCGGGGCACCCCGCTCGTGCCCGCCCGGATGAACTGGCAGTCGGGATAGGGAGAGCATCCCAGAGAGGCCGGGCTGAGGTCGGGGACGCTGAAGCGATCGTGAACCTCGACCGGCGGGCTGTTGTACTCATACCGCAAGCCGACATTCAGCAACAGGCGCGGCACGACGCGGATGTCGTCCTGGATGTAGTAATCGAGGCCGGTGCTGCGCAGCCCGTTGAAGGTGTCGCCTTTGACCGCCACGGCGTAGTCGGGCATTCCGGACACCAACTGCGACAAGGCGACCATGGGATCTCCGCTCAGGCCGCCCATGAAGAACCACTCGCCCCGCGCCAGGAAGTCGATATAAGAATTCAACTGCATGCGGCGGATGTCCGCCCCGAACTTGAATTGGTGGCGGCCATGGTTCCAAGCCAGGTTGTCGGCAAAGTGAAAGGTGCTGTCGCGACGGTCTTGCGGGTAGTTAATGGGCTCGCCGATTCCTTCGAAGCCGAGCAGGCTGACATTGGGAGTGCCCAGGTCCACCGGGTTGGTGAGCACGGTGGGGAAGCCCAGAGTCTGGCTCACGTTCGTGCCATGGTGCTCCTGCAAGATGGCGGCCCTCAACCGGTTGAACCCAAGACGAGCCTCGTTGACCACTTGAGGGCTGAAAATGTGCGTCCAACTGACACCTGCGTTCTGGCCGCGGTTCAGGGTAAAACTGCCGTAGCCGGGCAGGTTCGTGAACGCGTTGACGGGATCGAAGGGGTTGAAGCGGTTCTCGTCGAAAAAGGCGTAGTGCCCCGAGATGGAGTCGTTGGAGCCGGCGTGGTGGTCCAATTTGACCAGCGGCATGTTCACCGAGTTGCGAATGACCGGAGAGGAGGTGAAGGTGGTCGAGTTCGCCAGATCCGAGCCGGTGTTGGCCGCCGGGAGCAGGTTGAGCACCGCCATGCCGGCGGGATTGCGATACGCGGGAGGCACCATGGCCAGAATCCCGGCGAGCTCCATCTGCGAAGGCACCGTGGCTTGCCGCGTGGTCGCCTGTCTCAAGCGCAGCCCTTCGTAGGAAGCGAAGAAGAAGGTCTTGTCCCGGCGGATGGGGCCTCCCAGGGTCCCGCCGAACTGGTTGCGATCGAAGCGCGGGATCCCGGCGCAGGTGCCGGGCGGGGACGCGGCGGTGCAGTCGGGCAGATCGAAGAAGTTCTTGGCATCCATGTTCCGGTTGCGGATGAACTCCAGCACACTGCCATGAAGCTGGTTGGACCCGCTGCGGATCACCACATTGATCTGGCCGCCGCCGTTGCGGCCGAATTCGGCCGAATAGTCGCTGGATTGCACCTTGAACTCCTGGATGGCGTCGATGGAGGGCAGGGCGACGTACTGATTGATGTAGGGGTCATTGTTGTCCACCCCATCCAGGAGGAAGTTGTTCGACTGCTCGCGCGCCCCGTTGACGCTGATCGACCCGCCTTGAGTGGAGTTCTGAGAACCCTCGACGGGCATCTGCCCGCCCGGGACCAGCAGCGCGAAAGACAGGAAGTTGCGTTCGTTCAGAGGCAGCTCGTGCACCTGGCGGCCGTCGATCACCTGGCCCATGGTGGAGGTGTCGGTTTGGATTATCGGAACGGCGTCGGTCACCGCGATGTCCTCGTTGACCTCGCCGACCTGGAGCGTGAAATCCACGCGCGCGGTCTGATCCACATCCAGGTTGACGGCGCGATAGACGCTCCGGCGGAAGCCCGGCTTTTCCGCGCTCACCTGATAGAGAGCCGGAGGCAGAAGCGGGACGTTGTAGTCGCCCTCTCCATCCGTCACTACCTCGCGGGTGGCGTTGGTCTCCTGATTGCGCACCGTGACCCGCGCCTTCGGTACGACAGCTCCACTGGGGTCGGTAATTGTGCCCACGATGGTCCCCGTGGGCCCCATGGCAAACAGTGAAACGGCCAGTGCGCCTTGAACAACCAGGGTGCGCGATAGACGTCCTCCACGCATGGTTCCCTCCCGTGTGAATGGCCTCCCAACCACCTCGGCCACTCGTTTGGCTCTCAACCAGGATTTCCATTTTATACTCCCGGCCGCTGTCAAGTACACCCCCTGTCCCTCTCCAGGCAGTCCCGGAATCGGGCCGCGGAAACCTGGCGGAGGGACGCCCTCCTGCCGGCGCTGCGGGGAGCGCCGGTAACAACTGCCCAGCTCACCAGGTAAAATCGCCCACGTGCGCAACGGGCCGCGGTAACGCGAGTATCCCTGTTTTCAAGCACCTATGAACTTGGCAGGAAACATGCACATACTCGTGCAGGAGGTCAGGCCCCATGACCCAGGCTCAGAGGGACACGGTTGCTGCCGGTGGCGCCTTGGGCGACGAGAATCGACAGTCACACGCGCGATGCGAAGCGCCGTGATCGGTCTGACCGTTGAGCACCCGCAATTCTACGTTTCAAAAAGGAGATGAGGATTATGCCCACGGATTTCGAGCACACGGTCCCGGAAACACCCGAGCAGCATTCCCAGCCGCGCATGCATGCCCTTTGGTATGTCGCGATCGTGCTGTCGCTGGTCGGCAACGTATACCTTCTGTTCAGCGCGAGCCGGCTCGCAACAGGCGTCACACGAGTGCAAGAGAGCCTGAACGCGCAAATCGCCAAGGTCCATGGGGAGGTCGCTGCCAACATCGAAGAGAGCCATCAGCGCGCCATGTCCTTGGCTGAAGAAACGCGGGAATCGGCCATGGCCGCCACGGAGCAAGCCAAGGCCGACGCTCGAAAGAGCGCGGCCAGGCTGGCTGCCAGGCTCGCTCAACAGCAGAAAGAGCGGCAGCAGGAGCAGATGCAGGTGGCTGGTGAGCTGAGCGACTTGAAGCAGGCGACCAGCACGGCCGACTCGAGGCTCATTGCAGTCAGCAGCGATGTGAGCAGCGTGAAGGCGGATGTCGCCTCGACGCAGGCGGAGCTCCAGAAGACGGGTTCCGACCTGAAGAGTGCCATGGGCGACATGGGCGTGATGAGCGGCCTGATCGCCACCAACTCGAAGGAGTTGGCGGAACTGCGCGCACTCGGGGAGCGCAACTACTTTGAGTTCGATATCAGGAAGGACAGCGGCCCCAAGAGGGTCGGCGACGTCAGCCTCGCGCTGAGGAAGACCGACCCGAAAAGGAACCGGTTCACCGTCAACCTCTATGCCGACGATAAGACCGTGGAGAAGAAGGACAGGACCATCAATGAGCCGGTCCAGTTCTACAGGACCGGCAGCCGGCAGCCGTACGAGATCGTGATCAACCAGGTGAAGAAGGACGAAGTGATCGGCTACCTGGCCACGCCCAAAGTCAATCTCGCAAGAAGGTGAACGCTGGTTTCTTGCCGGGCGCCGATTCGCCTCCGCTCAGGGGGCTCTGGCTCCGATGCCAGGGCCCCCGGGCGAGGGGCATCCCGAGAGTGCGGCGGTCCGCAGCATGTCCGGACCGCCGTTTCCGCACGAATACCGCCTGCGAGCCAGGCTCCGGGCGAAGAGGCCGCGTGAGACGGAATGTGAGCTCCGTTTCCGCGGGCGCCTTCTCGCCAGTCCGGCGGTTCCCGCCGATACCCGGCTGGAGCCTCTATGCCTGGCCGATGGGGCGCCGGCGCGCAAAAAGTACATGCCCCGCCAGATTGACCGCACGACTGGTGCGACCAAGATCCGCTCCGAAACAATCCGGCAACGACCGGGTTCCTGTAAACAAGGGAGGCGTCATGCGCCGCTATCGCCCGCTCACACACGGATTCGTCATGGTGGTTGTGCTGGCGCTCGGCATTCTGCTCGCCACGCGCCGCGCCAGCACCGCCCTGTCCGAGGTTGCACCGCCGGGTCTCGAGAAGATCCAGCATTTCGTGTTCATCATGCAGGAGAACCGCAGCTTCGACAGCTACTACGGAACGTACCCCGGAGCGGAAGGTCTGCCGCCGGGCGTTTGCCTCTCCGACGGCACGGGCGCGCCGTGCGTGGCGCCTTATCGCGACACCAACGACGTGAACCGGGGCGGCCCCCACGGTTGGTCGAACGCGCACGGATCCATCGACGGCGGCAAGATGGACGGCTTCCTGGTCCAGTCCTATCTGGGCAAGAGCGGCGACAACACGGACCCGTGCCGTCCTCCCAACCCGATCTGCAGCCCCGGGAAGGATCCTCGCGACGTGATGGGCTATCACGACTTCAACGAGATCCCGAACTACTGGAGCTACGCCCGGCTGTACGTGCTGCAAGATCGAATGTTCGAATCGGTGGCCTCCTATAGTCTGCCCGCGCACCTCTACATGTTGGCGGCGCAAAGCGGGGGATATGTCGGCAGCAGCGGCCAGCCCAAACCGACCACCTACAACTTCCCCGAGATCACCGAACTGCTTGCCTCCGGCAGGATCGACTGGAAGTATTATGTGACCTCCGGCACCACCCCGGACACAGATGACGGCGAGGTGGTCGGCACCCCCACGCAGCAGCGACAGGACCCCTTGGCCTACACGCTGTGGAACCCTTTGCCGGCCTTCCCCGCGGTTTTCAACGACCTGACCCAGCGCGCGCGGTTGGTGGACACGGCGCAGTTCTATCTGGACGCCAGGAACGGCACGCTGCCGCAAGTGAGTTGGGTGATCCCGTCAGGCGCCGTCAGCGAGCACCCGCCCTCGGGAGTGCGCGAGGGCATGGCGTACGTGACGGGTCTGGTCAATGCGGTGATGCAGGGGCCCAATTGGAACACCACCGCCATCTTCATCAGTTGGGACGACTGGGGCGGGTTCTACGATCACGTGCCGCCGCCCACGCTCGACCAGTACGGCCTGGGGATTCGCGTGCCCGGGCTGGTCGTCAGCCCGTATGCGCGGCAAGGCTTCATCGACCACGGCACCTATTCGTTCGAGAGCTGGCTGCGCATCGTCGAGGAACGTTTCGGAGTCACACCCATGACCGCGCGGGACAATAGCGCCCGCGACATGACCGACGCTTTCGACTTCACGCAGCAGCCACGGCCGCCAGTGCCGTTCGCGCCAACCGAGCAAGGGTCGCCCTACCCGCCGGTGCCACAGACGATCGTGCATCCACCCAACTGGCTGGCGACCGTCTGCGCGGCCAACGGCAGCTACTCGGTCGCGCCCGAATCCATCGCGTCGGCGTACGGCGCAAATCTCGCGGCGGCGGCGCAGCAGGCGGCCACGCTGCCGCTCCCCACCTCGTTGGGCGGCAGCACGGTGCTGGTTCAAGACAGCGTGGGTGCCACGCGCCCGGCGGCGCTGTTCTATGTTTCTCCGGGTCAGATCAACTTCGAAGTACCGGCTGGAACCGCATCCGGCGTGGCTAGGGTTACCGTGATGAACGGCAGCAATGTCGCCGGCGCGGGAACGGCGCAGGTGGCCCGGGTGGCCCCCGGCCTGTTCACGGCGACCGAGACCGGGCAGGGCGCTCTGGCCGCAAATCTGCTGCGGATCACCCCCGGAGGAGCAGTGTACGAACCCGTGGCTATCTGCGACGCCTCCGGCGCCAACTGCCAGCCTGTGCCCATCCGGGTGGGCAACGACACGCTGTACCTCATCCTGTATGGGACAGGCATTCGCAACCGAAGTTCGCTCGCGAGCGTGAGCGTGAAGATCGGCGAACTCGATGCGCCCGTCTCCTACGCGGGTCCGCAAGGAAGCTACGCGGGCCTGGATCAAGTCAACGCCCGGATCCCGGCAGCGGCCACCGGCCGAGGACGGCTGGTGGTCAGCCTCTCCCTTGACGGCCAGTTCGCCAATGTGGGGCAAGTGAGCTTTCAATAGGCGCTAGTCTCTATCCAGCACCTGCCGCACCTTGGCGAGCAGGACGTCCGGCGGGAAAGGCTTTTGGAGGAATGAACTCCCGCCCTCGATCTCCCCTTGCGGGAGGATGGCGCTGTCCGCGTAGCCGGACATGTACAGCACCTTCATTCGCGGGCGCAGGGCGAGGGCGTGCTGGACCAGTTCCCGGCCGCTCATCCGCGGCATGACGACATCGGTCAGGAACAGGTGAATGGGGCCCAGGTGTTGCTCGCAGATGCGCAGTGCCTCGCGGCCGTCGCCCGCCTGCAAAACGACGTAACCACTGGCCTGGAGCACTTCCCGGACCACCTTGCGCAGGCCGGTCTCGTCCTCGACCAGCAGGACCGTCTCCGTCCCGCTCTGTTGCGCCGGAACCGCGGCGGCCCGAACTCCGGCAGCCGCGGTCTCTTCCGCCACCGGAAGGTAGATCCGGAACTGAGAACCCTTGCCCGGCTCGGTCGAGACCCAAATGTCGCCGCCGCTCTGCTTGACAATCCCGTAGGCCGTGCTCAGGCCCAGTCCCGTTCCCTTGCCACGCACCTTGGTGGTGAAGAACGGTTCGAAAAGCCGCCGGCGCGTTTCCTCGTCCATGCCCCTACCGGTGTCGATGACCGACAGCGCGACGTATTGCCCAGCGGGCAGGCCGGGCGTCCCGGGCGCGTGCGTCTCCTCGATCGACACGGCGGCGGTCTCGATGGTGATGCGCCCGCCGTCCGGCATAGCGTCGCGCGCGTTTACCACCAGGTTCATGAGCACCTGCTGGAGCTGGCTCGGGTCGGCCTTCACCTTGGGCAGCCGGGGGCTGAACACCGTCACCAACTCGATGTCCTCGCCGATCAGGCGGTGGAGCATCTTGTCCATGTTGACCACCAGGGTATTCAGGTCCAGCACCTGCGGCTGAACGATCTGGCGGCGGCTGAAGGCCAGGAGCTGGCTGGTCAGCGCCGCCGCGCTCTCGGCCGCCCGCAGCACCTCCTCGACGTTGCCGCGCTGAGGATCGTCCGCCCCCAGGGCATCGAGCAGCATCTGGCTGTACCCGGTGATTATGGTCAGCAGGTTGTTGAAGTCGTGCGCCAGCCCGCCGGCCAGCCGCCCGACCGCTTCCATCTTCTGCGACTGGCGGAACTGTTCCTCGAGGCGCTTGCGCCCGGTCACGTCGGCGATGACGGAGATGGCGCCGATGGTCTCGCCGGAAGCGTCGCGCTGCGGCGCGTTCCAGAGCTCCACCTCGATGAGCGAACCGTCCTTCCGCCGGCGCTGCCGCTCGACGCCGGCCAGCGTCTCGTCGTGCCGGATGCGAGCCAGGTTTCCGCGGAAGAACTCCATGTCGTCTTCCGGCACGATGGGGAACAGCCGGTTCAGCACCTCGTGCTCGCGCCATCCGAACATGCGCTCCGCGGCCCGGTTCCAGCTTTTCACGATCCCCTGGAGATCCATCGCGACAATCGCCAGCGGGCTGGTCTCAATCACGGCGCGCAACGTGTCGTGGGCCTCCCGCAAGGCGTCCTCGCCGTGCTTGCGCTCGGTGATATCCGTGCCCGTGCCGATGATGTGCTCCACCGCGCCGTTGCGGTCGAGCAAGGCCGCACTGGACCAGGCGATCAGCCGCCGCGTGCCGTCCTTGGCCACCCAGTAGTTCTCGTGGTAATTGGGGAAGTGGCCCGCGCGGAGTTCTCCAAAGGAGCGCTTGACCGGCTCCGCCTCTTCCGGCAACAGCAGGAGATCCCAGAAGCACTTGCCCCTGGCCTCTTCCAGGCGGTACCCGGTGGCGGCCTGGCAGGCGGGGTTGAACCTGACGATGTGCCCGTTCCGGTCGAGCACGACCACCAGGCTGGCAACGGCTTCGATGATGTCCCACGCCCAGTCCCGCTCCCGGCGCAGCGCATCTTCGCCGCTGGCGATCTGCCGCAAGATCACCACGGCGGCCGGAGCGTCTCCCGATCGCCGCAGCGGCTGAGCCGACACTTGCAGCCGGGATCCGCCGCCTCCGGGCAGGGCGAGTTCCGCACTGGCCACGGATTCGCCGCGCAGCGCGCGGACTATCGGCGAATCCCCTCCCATCCACTCGGAGGGCAGAGTCGTCACGCTCTCGACCCGCAACATCCGTGCCGCTGCCGCGTTCGCCGCGAGCACCCGCCCGCTTCCGTCGACCACCACCACGGCTTCGCCGGTGGCATCCAGAGCCGCCTCGAGAAGCTGGACGCGTTCGCGCAGCCTTTCCGGAGACGAAGGGAGTGGTGCGGCGGATTGATCCTTCTGCGGTGAAGACGACCAGATCATGGTCCCAGGGGCCGCCTGTGCCCAGTTTGCGCGCCCGCCTATCCGCGCAGTTTCCCCAGCTCAACCCAGCGCGAGCGCCTGTGTCCAGAGTACAGCATCCCCGGGCGGAAAGCCATCGGGTGGCCGGCCAGAGCGTTTAGTTCGCGCCCCGCCAATTCACAGCCGCGCCGTTGTATCCTTACCTTTTCGGGCACTGGAGGCCTCGATCTCAGTGAATTCAGGATTGCAGTTGGGGAAGTGCTCCATTGGGGTGGGCGATCGGTTCGCCCACCAGGCCAAGGCGCAACTACGGGCGTCCATGCGGGCGGCCGCCGAGGGCGTTGACGTGATCCCGGTCTGGAACAAGTCGAATCGCGAGCACAACATCGTCGGCTCGGAACCCGCGAGCGTGCGCCAGGCTGCCGAGGCCGCCGTCCGCGAACTGGGCTGGAAACGGCCATTCCACGTGGATGCCGACCACATCGGGCTCCAGACCGTCGACCGGTTTCTGGACTCCAGCGACTTCTACACGCTGGATGTGGCCGACGCGATCGGCCGTCCGGCCGAGGCGGCGGAAGTCGAGACGTTCGTGGCCCGGCATCCGGAGCTGATCGGCGCCCTTGAACTCGGCGGCCTCGACCAGCCGCTCGAAATCACCCGCGAGCGCGCCGCCAGCGCGGCCGCCAAGTACTTGGGCGCGGTCCGCGAAGCCGGGCGCATCTACCGGCATATCGTTGGAAAGAAGGGACCGGGGTCCTTCATCACCGAGGTCTCGATGGACGAGACGGATCTGCCGCAGACGCCCCCGGAGCTGCTCGTCATCCTGGCGGCGATTTCCGACGAAGGCATCCCCGCGCAGACCATCGCGCCGAAGTTCTCGGGCCGCTTCAACAAGGGGGTGGACTACGTCGGCGACCGGGCGCAGTTTGAGAAGGAGTTCTCGGCGGATGTCGCGGTGATCGCTCACGCGGTTGTGCGTTACGGCCTGCCCGCGAACTTGAAGCTCAGCGTGCACTCCGGGAGCGACAAGTTCTCGATCTACCCCGCCATCCGCCGCGCGCTCGCCCGTTCCGGCGCCGGCCTTCACCTGAAGACGGCTGGAACCACCTGGCTCGAGGAGCTGATCGGCCTGGCCGAGGCGGGCGGGGAGTCGCTCGACCTGGCGAAGGAGGTCTACGCGGGCGCTCTTGCGCACTGCGAGGAATTGTGCAAGCCATACGCCACGGTAATCGACATCGACACCGCCAAGCTGCCGTCCGCGGACGAGGTCGCCGGCTGGTCTTCCGAGCGCTTCACGGCGGCCCTGCGGCACGACCCCGGCTGCGCGGAGTTCAACCCGCACCTGCGGCAACTGCTCCACGTCGGCTACAAGGTGGCGGCGCAGATGGGCGAGCGGTATCTGGCGATGCTCGGCGCCTCCGAGGAGGCGGTGTCGCGAAACGTGACCTTCAACCTGTATGAACGTCATCTGAAACCCCTGTTCCTGTAGGGAGGAGCTCCCATGCCTTTCATTCACGAGGATTTCCTGCTCTCCAACGCAACCGCGCGGCGGCTCTACCACAGGTACGCCGAAGCGCAGCCCATCATCGATTACCACTGCCACCTGCCGCCGAGGGAGGTGGCCGAAAACCGCCGCTTCGCGAACCTGTTCGAGATCTGGCTCGAAGGCGACCATTACAAGTGGCGGGCCATGCGCGCCAACGGCATCGAGGAGCGGTACTGCACCGGCGATGCCGATCCCTATGAGAAGTTCCTGGCCTGGGCGCGCACCGTCCCGTACACGCTGCGCAATCCGCTCTACCATTGGACCCACCTCGAGCTGAAGCGCTACTTCGGCGTCGAGGAGCTGCTCGACGAATCCACCGCACGGCGCATCTGGACCGCCGCGAATGAGAAGCTGGACGGCGAGGACCTGCGCGCGCAGGCGATCCTGAAGAAGTTCCACGTGAAGGCGCTGTGCACTACCGACGACCCCACGGACGACCTGGCCTGGCACAAGATGATTCGCGATTCCGGCCTCGGCACGCGCGTCTACCCGGCCTTTCGTCCGGACAAGGCCCTCAACGTCCACCTGCCCGGCGTGTTCAACCCGTGGGTCGACCGGCTCGCCGCTGCAGCCGATGTCGAGATCTCGAGCTTCCCGGCGTTTCTGGATGCCCTCTGCAGCCGTCACGACTACTTCCACGAGATGGGCGGGCGGCTCTCCGACCACGGCCTCAACTACTGTTTCGCCGACTTCTGTCCCGAAAGCGTCGCGGCGGAGATCTTCGACCACGCCAGGCACGGCCAGGCCGCTTCCCCGGAGGACCACCGCAAGTTTGCGTCCTGCCTCATGCTGCACTTCGGAAGGCTGGACGCCGAGAAGGGCTGGACCAAGCAGCTCCACCTGGGCGCGCGCCGCAGCAACAACACCCGCATGTTAGAGCAGCTTGGGCCGGATGTCGGCTTCGACTCGATTGGCGATTGGCCGCAGGCCGATGCCGTGGGCGCCTATCTCGACCGGCTCGAGCAGGAGAACGCCCTGCCGAAGACGATTCTCTATAGCCTCAATCCGGCCGACAATTACGTGCTGGCCACGATGATCGGCAACTTTCAGGACGGGCGCACCGCCGGCAAGATCCAGCTCGGCAGCGGCTGGTGGTTCCTGGATCAGAAGGAAGCTATCGAGTGGCAGATCAACGCGCTGTCCAATTGCGGGCTGCTCTCGCGGTTCGTGGGCATGCTGACCGACTCGCGCTCCTTCATGTCCTACCCGCGGCACGAATACTTCCGCCGCGTTCTGTGCAACCTGATCGGCCGCGACATCGAGAACGGCGAGATCCCGGACTCCGACGAGCTGGTCGGCCCGATGATCGAGAACATCTGCTACGGCAACGCCAAGCGCTACCTGGGACTGGAGGTTTAGGCGCGCCGCGCGCGGTCCAGGTCCGGGCTGTCCATCCGCCGTGCCCGGGTGGTCTAGAATCAAGAGAGTTCCGTCGGGCGGTTAGCTCAGATGGTTAGAGCGCCTGCCTTACAAGCAGGAGGTCGCAGGTTCGAGCCCTGCACCGCCCACCAGCGCCCGGTTTTCAGGTAGTGGGTCAGTTTGAATGCCGGTAACGCTCCACCAGGACCCTGGCCGCCTCGTCCTTGTTCGTATATACAGTTGCAGGCTCATCGCCCTCTATGAGCCATCCGCCGTCTGTTGGGATCAGGTAGCCAAGCACCGGCCCCGGGAGGGTTTCATTGATGGAGACCGATTCGTACCCACGAACGTCTGTCCAAAAACTGTATGGCATGCCCCAATCGTATCGCGCCTAGAGGCTCAGGCAAGGACCGGGAAGGCCTAACACCGGTGTTATGCTAGAAGCAGAGTAGCGCTGGATACGGTCAGCCGTAGTTCTGATGGCTTCCTCGGCCTATCGAGACCCGCAATTCTCTTGCGCCTCTGGGATCAAGCGAGTTCTCGGTGTACCGTAGTACTACTAGTACTGAATTAACTCCAGTTTCGCCGATTCTTCGCAAATATTTGCGGGTGTAAGGTTTCCATCCGGACGGCCGATACGTATACTTGTACGTAAGATGCTACGCAGCAATCCGCTGCGAGAGGGGACGGAAAAAATGGGCGCGGAGAGAACCTTGGCAGCAGCACAGACGGTATACGCCGACAAGATCGTGAACGCCACAGATCTCAATCGGCGCTGTAAGGATGTCTTGAATGAAGCGTGGGACCACTGCGTGACGATCGTCCGCAACGACCAGACGTTCGCGCTTATGCGCCGCGAGCTGGTGGCCCAAATCATTGATAATCTTGCACATCTCCAGAAGGCGTTCGATGTTTTGCAGACGGTCACGCGAGTATTGCAGGGCGAGCCGATTGACCCGGCGAACCCTGACGAATGGGTGACGGTCCTCAACCCGGTCGATTTGAGAACCATGGCCAAAGAGATCTATTCAGCGTGCGGGCATGCACAACGCGGTGAGGTGCCCTGGGAAGAGTTCGATGCACTCGTTCACGAATGGGAGGAAAGCGCTTGGGCTGCCCGTAGTCCGGAAGTTAAGGCAGCATTCAACGCCCAGCCTGGCGAAGAGCCGTTGAGCAGTCCTCCTATTGGAACTACTGACGAATGAATTCCGATGTTCCCCACCCACGAGAAGAGCCGTTTGCCGCTCCTCCGAGGGGAGCCGAGAACACTGGTCGCCCGTGGACGCTAGTTGCGTACAACCACCGGGTTAACGAATGCTGGCAAGCGTTTATCGAATGTGAACCCACGTCCGCGGCGCGTTGGTATAGTTATCTCCTCATGCAGGCGATGACTCGCTACCCGCACCGAGTTTTTCCCTTGCGGGGTTCTGAGTATGCCGGTGCTTGGGAATGCGAGATCAGTAGAGGGGATCGCTTGTACTACATCCCAGATGAGAACACCCACAAGGTTGTTGTCTACTATGTTGGCCCACACCCGAAGAGGGCGCCGAAGCCACCGTAGCCCTTGGGTGGGCGCACCAGCCGTCACTGGCCAGTTTTGGGTGCCGCCCCAGTACTACCTCCGCATTCTGGGCTTGAATGAAGTCGAATCTATGCCATACTAGAAGTAGCCATGCCTACCCGCTCAAGCAAAGACCGTGATTTCGCCACGGTCGCCCGCTCCGTGGTCGAGCAGGCCATCGGGGAACACCTGGACGGTACGCCCCTGGAAGACCTTAACGCCGGCAAGAACCCGAACGCTGTCGCCCTGGGGCGGCTCGGGGGCCAGAAGGGCGGCAAGGCGCGGGCTAAAGCTCTATCGCCGGAACAGAGGAAGGCGGTAGCAAAGAAAGCTGCTCTGGCACGGTGGCATCCACGGGAGGGCAGCTAAGCTGCTCCTCCACTATCAGGCCGTCCGCCAAGCCTCGCAGTATGACATACGGGCCCATCAGCGGCTTCATGAATCTATATTGCCTCCCGCGTCTTTCCAATATCGTCCCGCGCGGCGGGCTGCAAAATACTTTCAAGTGTCGCGCGAAAGCCGGGATGCCATAGTCCTTTGATGTTATGATCCGTAAAGGCTGGGTGACGTCTCTCGCGTAAAAAAAACCATGCTCATCTTTCGTAGCAAGTGCACACGCCAACAGCACTGGTTTGAAGTTTATACCCCTCGGCGCCGAGACCGCGACCCTGTAGGCGAGCAGGTTGGATTCGAGTTGGCTGTCTACGGCTTCCTTGATCGCATAATCTAAGTCTGGCATGATTATGTACGTCCGCCCCTCTTCCACAACATGGAGCGCCGCCTCTCGCGCCAGCAAATGCGTATACGAAGGAAGACCCTGGGAATAGTCGGCGATACGCTCTCGTACCTGCGGAGCAATGGCTAGGCCTTCGCATTGCGCCAAGCCCTTGTCTACAATCTCAAGCAACTCGGTCTTAGACATGCGGGGCATCGGAATCTGACGTATGGCCCGTTCGATAGACCGATGTTCCGCAATGAGTTGGTCCAATGAATCGGCAACCCCAACCATGATGAGCGTTGTGTTGACGATGTTGTCAGAGAGGGTCTTAATCGTATCGGCAAGAGCTGTCTGAACCACAGAATCGGTGATGCGGTCGAACTCATCGATAATGACGATGCTCCGATCATCCATTGATTGGAAGACCTCGCGGACGCTTTCGCTGGTGGGGTCAGAGGGCAACGTGTTGTCCAACTCCACGTCCTCGCCGTCGATCTTCGTTGTGAGCTGTCGAAATATCGCCCGCCACACGGCTTCGAAGCTCATTCCGTCCGCACAGTTTACTCGCGCCCGCTGATACTTGTACTCTCCCATGAGGACGAGGAAATCGAAGAGCGTATTGGCCAGAGATGTTTTGCCGACGCCGCGCTCGCCGTAAACGACCACGTGTTGACCTGGCTGGAAGATTGTCCCTATTGCTCTTTGCACCTCCCGCCTGCGACCCGCGAACAAGTCCCTACTGTTGATCGGAGCACCAGGGGTAAACGCTCGATTGATGCGGGCTATCAGTCTGTACCGATCTTCATCCTCCATTCGCTTCCTCCATGTGCTAATTTTACCATGCCATGTCATAGTTCGGATACGGACGCCTGCAAAAAATCTGCATTCGCCCTCAGTTCGCTATTGACAGTGCATGTTCGATCAAGTATAATGGTCAGTATGAACCGTTTAGATCCAGCCCGCCGCGCTCAAGTGGTTCGCTGTCTTATTGAAGGGAATTCGATCCGCTCAACCGTCCGCATGACGGGCGTTGCCAAGAATACCGTGGCAAAGCTGCTGGTAGAACTTGGGGCGGCTTGCGCGGAGTATCAGGATCGAGTGATGCGAAATCTGCCGTGCCAGAGGGTACAGTGCGACGAGATTTGGGCTTTCGTCGGCTGCAAGCAAAAGAACGTCACGGCAGAAAAGGCAGAGCAGGCGGTTTGCAGTGACATTTGGACGTGGACAGCCATCGATGCGGATACCAAGCTCATCCCGTGTTGGCTGATTGGGCAGAGGGACGCTATTGCAGCCCGCGACTTCATTGAGGACCTGGCGAGCAGGCTTGCGAACCGCGTGCAATTGACCACGGATGGCCACAAGCCGTACTTGACGGCAGTTGACCGGGCGTTCGGAGAAGAGATCGACTACGCCCAGTTGGTCAAGATCTATGGCGCAGACGTAGAGGGTCAGAAGCGCTACAGCCCAGCCCAGTGCATCGGGACCTGCACACAGGCGATGAGTGGTAGCCCCAACCCGGAGCACATTAGCACTAGCTACGTCGAACGCTCCAATCTTTCAATTCGCATGGGGACGCGCCGGTTCACTCGGCTGACCAACGCTTTTTCAAAGAAGGTTGAGAACCACGTTGCAGCGGTCGCGCCGTTTCTAATGTACTACAACTTCGGTCGGAAGCATCAAACGCTCGGTACGACGCCAGCGGTGAAGGCGGGGATTGCAGACCACATCTGGAGCATCGATGAAATCGTCGCTCTGGCGGATTCAAACTGACCCACTACCGGTTTTTAGTAGCCGGTCTGCTCGGTGCGGGCGATGATCTCGTCCTGCAACGCCGTGGTCAGGTCGCAGAAATAGTCGCTGTAGCCGGCCACGCGCACAATCAGGTCGCGGTACTTATCCGGCTCCTGCTGGGCGGCCTTCAGCGTTTCGGCGGTGACAACGTTGAACTGAATGTGGTGCCCGTCCATCCGGAAGTAAGACCGCACCAACTGGGCCAGGCGGCCGAGGCCGTCTTCGCCTTCCAGGACCCGCGGCGTGAACTTCTGATTGAGGAGCGTGCCGCCGGTGCGGGCGTGATCCAGCTTCGCGGCCGACCGGAGGACCGCCGTGGGACCCTTGCGATCCGCTCCCTGCACCGGCGAGATGCCGTCGGAGAGCGGCTCCCAAGCTTTGCGGCCGTCGGGCGTCGCCCCGGTGACCGAGCCGAAATATACGTGGCAGGTGGTCGAGAGATAGTTCACGCGGTAGAAGCCGCCCTTGGTGTTCCTGCGTCCGTTGACCTCGTCATAGAATGCGTCAAAGACCTGGGCGAGAATGCTGTCGGCGAAGTCGTCGTCGTTACCGTACTTGGGCGTTTGATTCCAGAGCAGCAGGCGCGTTTTCTCGTGGCCCTCGAAGTTGGCCGCCAGGGCTTGCCGCAGCTCGCGCATGGAGAGCGTCTTCCTGTCGAAGACCTGATACTTCAGGGCGGAGAGGCAGTCCGCGCAGGTTCCGGGCGCCACGGCCATGATGTAGGTGGTGTTGTAGCGCGGCCCGCCGTCGTGGTAGTCCTTGCCGCTCTGGATGCAGCCGTCGATCAGAATCGACAGGAACGGAGCCGGCATGTGCCGCGCGTACAGGCGTTCGATCACCTGGTTGCCCCTCACCTTAATGTCGATGAAGTGGCGTAGCTGCTTGCGGAAGGCGCCGAACAGCTCTTCGTAGGATGCGAAGGTCTCCGGCTCGCCGGTTTCCAGTCCGATGCGCTTTCCGGTGCGCGGATCCAGGCCGTTGTTCAGCGCGATCTCGAGGACCTTGGGCAGGTTAAAGTAGCCCGTGAGGATGTAGGCCTCCTTGCCGAACGCGCCGGTCTCGACGCAGCCCGATGTGCCGCCGCAGCGGGCGTCTTCAATGGACTTCCCTTGCCGGAGGAGCTCCTCCACCACCAGGTCGGCGTTGAAGATCGACGGCTGGCCCCAACCCTGGCGCACGATCTCCAGGCCGCGCTTCAGAAACCGGTCGGGGTTCTTCTTGCTGAGCTGGAGGTTCGAAGAGGGCTGCAGAAGGCGCATCTCGTCGATGACGTCGAGGATGAGATACGTGACCTCGTTGACGCCCGACGAGCCGTCTGGCGCCAGGCCTCCGTTGTTGATGTTGGCGAAATCCGTGTACGTGCCGCTCTCGGCCGCCGTGACGCCCACCTTGGGCGGCGCGGGCTGATTGTTGAACTTCACCCAGAAGCACTGAAGCAGTTCCTGAGCCTGTTCCCGCGTAAGCGTTCCCGCGGCGAGGCCCTCTTGATAGAAGGGATTCAAGTGCTGATCCAGCCGGCCCGGGCAGAAGGAATCCCAGGTATTCAGCTCCGTGACCACGCCCAGGTGGACGAACCAGTAAGATTGCAGCGCCTCCCAGAAGTCGCGCGGGGCGTGCGCCGGGACATGGTGGCATACTTCCGCGATGCGCTCCAGCTCCGCCTTGCGCCGCGGGTCGGGCTCGGCGGCGGCCATCTCGCGGGCCTTCCCGGCGTGACGCTCCGCAAAGCGGATGACCGCCTCCGCCGCGACGGCCATGGCCTTCAGCTCCTGCTCCTTGTCGTAAGCCGCGGCGTCGTTGAAGAAATCCAGCCGAGCGAGAGCGGACTCGATGTCCTGCTTGAGATCCAGAAGGCCCTTGCGGTAAATGACGTCGCCGAGCACGGTGTGGCCGGGCGCGCGCTGTTCCATGAACTCGGTGTACAGGCCGGCGTCGTAGCAGTCCTTCCAGGCGGGCGTCATCTCCCGGAAGATGCGGTCGCGGATGCTGCGTCCCTGCCAGAAGGGGATGATCTCGTCCGCCTGAATCCGGAACGCCTCGCGATCGATGCGATACGAGATCTTCTCGCGCGAGTTGAGAACATCGAAATCCTCGAGGGTATGACAGCAGAGCTCGGGAAAGGTGGGCGCCGCCTTGGGTTCCGGTCCGCGCTCGCCCACGATCAACTCGCCGTCGCCGATGTGGATCGTCTTCCGATCCATCAGGAAATACAGCGCCCGCGCCCTGAGCATCGGATCCGACATGGGCTCCGCCCGCCGATAGAACTCCGTTAACAGCCGGGCGCGCTCGATCGACAGCCATGGTTTGGTCTCACAACTGCTTCGGCGCAGTCGCGCGACTCTCTCGGTCATCGTTACCCTCCGATTCTCACCTGAAATCCGCGCGAACCCAGCTCGCCGGCGAACCGGCTCAGCTCGCCGGGCGGGGGCGGTTGAACCTCGCCGAGCCGGGACTCCATGGCCAGGTGGCTATACTTGTGAGACCCGATGCGGTGGTACGGCAACAGGTCAATGCGCCGAAGGCCCAGCCGGGATGCGAGGCTGGCCAAACCGCCGAGTCCCTCCGGTGTGTCATTGAGCCCCGGAATCAGGGGCACTCGGACGACTACGTTCCGGCCCGCCTCGACGAGCGCCTCCAGATTGGCCAGAATCGGCCCATTCGGCACGCCTGTGTACTTCTCGTGCGCCGCGGAGTCCAACAACTTCAGATCGTATAGAACCAGGTCGGCATGGGCGCTGACCCACAGGGCGACGTCACGGGGCGCGAAGCCGGAGGTGTCGAGCGCCGTGTGGATGCGGTGTGCGCGGCAGGCCGCCAGCAGGGCTTCGGCGAACGCGGGCTGGGAGAGCGGCTCGCCGCCCGAGATGGTAACGCCACCGCCGGACTCCTCGAAAAACAGGACGTCGCGTTCAATCTCCTGGAGGGCTTCGGCAACGCTGATGCGGCGGCCGGCCATCTGGCGGGCGCCGGTTCCGCAGGCGCTTACGCACATGCCGCACCTTTGACACTGCCCGGAAGCCCGTATCACGCCATCCTCAAGGGTGATCGCGCCGTGCGGGCACGCCGCTACGCAATCGCCGCAGCGGCGGCAACGGCTCTCGAAATACATCGGGCTGAGCCCGAACTCCTGACCCTCCGGATTGTGACACCACCAGCAGGCGAGAGGACAGCCTTTGAGGAACACCGTCGTGCGGATGCCGGGACCATCGTGCAGCGAGAACCGCATGATGTTGAAAATAATCCCGGAGCAGCGATCTCCAGAAGTCCGTGACCTGGCGCTCACAACGGGCCTTTTCGGGCGCAAGAATCCAGATTCTCGAGCTTACCATGTGCAGAACGAGGCGCCACGCGGCTTTCTACGAAGCAAGCGGAAGGCGCTCAGCGCCGCGATGCCGGCAGCAACATTCGGGTGGCTCCCACGACGCCCGTCAGACCGAAGACATTCTGGCCGGGGGGCTGGCTGTCCACTTCCAGCCGTATTGTGAGATTGTCGGCGCGCGGCTTGTAGATGTAGCGACCCGTCTTCAGATCGTCCGCGCTGAGGTTGAAGCGGCTGGGAACGCCGCCTTCGGTTATGGTGAGCCTTCCGCCGCGCGCCGCCGAAATCGCGGGCGCGAGCGCGTCCCACTGGATCATCAGCCCCGTCTCGGCTCCTTCCACCCTTAGTGCCAGCAGGGCCTGTTCGGGACGAACGGCGCTGGCGGGCTTGCGCGCCGCGGACGGCGAGCTACGCCCGATCGAGAAGAACGCCAATAACCCGATCCCGCCAATCACGACCACGGCGACCGTTCCCAGCAACCAACGCCGACGCCCGTGCGGCTCCGCCGCCGCGGTTGCGAACTGGAAATCCGTGAAAGGCGCCACGGGAGCTTCCGCCGGTTCGGACGTCACGCTCGCCTCGACCGAGGGTAGAGCGGGCGCCACCACCTTCCATTCGGACTTCGTCTGGGGCTGCACCTGATCCCGCGGTTTGGTGAGTGGCGCGGGTGGCGGCTCGACTCGCGGCTCAGCTTCCGGCGTGCGGGGTAACACGGGTTCGGATTCGGCCACGGAAATCGCCGGGACCTGCGGTTCGATCTTCGCCTCGGTTGCCGGTGGCGGCCCGGGCTCGATCTTGGGTTCGATCTTCAGCTCGATCTTCGGTTCGACCTTCGGCTCGATCTTCGGTTCAGCGACGGTCTCGACTCTGGCTTCGACCTTCGCCGTCATGCCGGGCTCGGCTGCGGACCGCACCGGCTCACTCGAGGCGCTGGCTGGCGCGGGACTGGGTTCCAAGGGAGCCGAGACTGGCGGGGGCGGTTCGGATTTCGCTTCCAGCACGGCCGCCGGCTCTTGCGGGACCGGTTCGCGCGGGGCGGCTGCAGGGGGTGTAATCGGGGCGGAATCGGTAGCGGATGCCGGCTCCGCCGGTTCAGTTTGGCGCACCACCCGGATGGCGGGCTGAAGGGCTCCGCTTTTCTCCAGCTCCGATCTGGAGAACGGGAACTCCAGGTAGCTGGATTCGCTTCGGATCTTTCGTCCTTCTCGAACGAAAACCGCTCCCTGGCAGGGCTTCCGCGAAAACGGCTTGGCCAGCAGAAAAACGTTGCGCTCTTCCGGGAAGAACCCTTGGAACAGCGCCAGGTCTTCTTCCGTGAGGGCGAGCGTGGGACGGGTGTTGCTGCGAAAGAAGCCCACGGTCAACTCGCCCGCCGCTCGCCGTCGCGCGAGCACTTCTCTGAGGTTTTGCTGTTCCTCCTCCGAAAGGCGGAAGGTTGGACCCAGGCTGTAGGCGCAGGGAATGGGTTCGTAATCCTCGACGACCACGGTAAGCGGGTCGCCGGACGCAACCTGCCCCAGGAGGATGCCGCCGATCTCCGAACCTCGGTTAGTGATGGCGCGGAAAATCTCGAGGCTCTCTTTTTCCAGACGCTCGATCAACTCCGCACCGAGCCGCAGGGAAATGGGAACTTCTTTGGGCTCCCAGGCGTATTGCAGCCGAGTCGGATCCGTCTCGAGGACTGGCGTGGCGGTAGGCGCATCGGGCTTTCCGAAGTGGCTCTCAATGACGTCGCGAATTCCCGAAAACGAGGATGCGCTCGTGAGGTCGTTGATATCGATGGGCTCGCGGCTAAACTTACGCCGATTGGCACTGTGCTTGGGGGATGCCATCCAGTTGTTCCATTAGGGTGAGGACTTCGTCCGCGACCACCGTGTAATCTTCCAAGGCCTTGGATTTCGGATCAAAGTCCGCCAGAAACTGTCGTTCTTTGTTCGCCTTGACGACCGAGGTGTCGGTCCGTATAACAGAAAGGCGCGGCACGCCGGTTTTCTCGCAGATCTGGTCGAGCGTGTCCAGGATGATGCCCGTCATGGCCAGGCGGCGGTCCACCATCACCGGCAACATGCCAACGGTCTCGACGGGCAAGTGGTAACTGTTGCAGAACATGGTGTTCAAGGTTCTGGCTGATTCCAGGCTGGCCATCGCGCCCTGGACACTCAGGATCTCCATCGCCACCGGGATGAGGACCCGGCGGGTGTAGACCATGGCGCACGTCTGGAACAAGGTGATGGACGGCGCCACGTCGACCAGGATCACGTCGTAACAGTGTTCGTAAGTGCTGAACATCTGCTCGAAGACGAACTCGCGGAAGCCCTGCGCCGTGATCAAATCTTCGGCCCGGGACGTGTGGCGGTTGCTGGGTAACACGTCGATGTTCGGATGGGCCCGCACGAGGCACTCCTCGAGGGCGATATGGCCCACCAGAAAGTCCGAGAGGTGGTACTTCGACTTGAGGGAGATGACAGTGCCGATTGACCCTTGGGAATCGGTGTCGATGAGCAGCACCCTCTTGCCTTGGTCGGCGTAAATGCGGGCGAGGACGAGTGCGGTCGTGGTCTTTGCCACACCCCCTCTTTGATTCGCGACGACGAGACGGATCATTTGCGTACCTTTTGCGCCTGCAATTGCTCCTGAGCGAGCACTACCTCGGCCAACGTCCAAAGCCGGCGTCGTTTGCCGACGCGGCCGGCGGGAGGCGCGAGCGTCCCGTCCTGCAAGCGGCGGTAGAATGTCGCACGGCTAATCCCCAGCATGCTGATAGCCCCGACGTCCGAGATGCCAGAGGAAGACCTATTGTGATCTGCCATGGTGGCTTAAGAATCAATCGTATAGCAGTCCACGGGCCAGGTCAAGAGAAAATAGTCTCAAAATCGAGGAATCAGTCTCACGGCGCGCCTCGCGCGCTCCGTTGCCAAAGGTCCTGGACGTACCCGTCCCAGACCAGGGTCGATTCCCCTCGCGGGTGCGGGCTGTCCAACGCCTCGGTCCGCAGCGAGCACACCCTTCGTGGGGGGACCGGGAGTGTGCCCTTCTCCGGAGACCGCCTGGAGCGCAAGGATCAGAAGCTGAAGCGCAACTGGAACTCAAGCCGCCGGTTGTTGGCCGCGGATCCGCCGGGTCCGAAGCTGCCCAGAGCGAGCGACTGTCCGAACAACGGTGAGGTCAGGTTGCCGACCGGAGGGCCGGGGTTCACGTGATTCAGGGCATTCCGCGCCATAGCGGAGAGCGTCAGGTTGTAGCGCCGGTCGGTGGTTTCGCCGCCGCCAAAGCCACCGCGCCCGCCGCCCATTCCCATTCCTCCGCCGGGACCGCCCGGGCCGCGGCCGCCACCCCCACCACCGGGGCCGCCGCGCATGCCGCGCATGCCGCCCATTTCACCGCCGCCGGGGGCGGCAGCCGCAGCCGTTTCACTGCGGCTCCGGCCGAAGCCGAAGGTCTTGCTCAGGCGGAAGTTGACGGAGAACATCCCGGGACCCTGGCCGTAATTGCGCGGAATGATCTGCTCGCCCGGCTGAGGGTGCGGATCGAAGACTCCGAATTGCGTCACAACGACTCCGGGCGCGGCCGGATCGGCGGCAAAGGCGGGCCGGGCAGTGAACAGAGAATCGCCGTACAGGTCCTGGCCCAACGTGATGTTGAACGGCGCCCCGGAGCTGGCCATGATGAACGGGCTGAAACGGATGTTGTGCTTGGTCGTCACCGACCCCATCAACATGAAGCGGTGGCGCACGTCGAGCGACGAGCGCCCGTACTCGATGCTGAGATCGTTGGGATTCGCCGGGAACGAGCCCACGCCATCGGTGTCGCTGTTGGCGTGGTTGAACACGTAGAAGCTGTTGATGGAGATGTTCTTGGTCAGGCGGCTATTGACGTTGGCGATGAGCTGGTTCTGCCGGAGGATGCCGTTGGATTGGTACTCGTAGACGCGGTCGCCCGACGCATCGGTAAGGACCGTGGAGCGGAACAGATGGTCCGCGCGGGAGTCGGTGAATGTAAGAGCTACCGTGGTGTTGGCAGGCAACTGGCGCTCCAGGCTGAGGGCGGTCTGGAGGATGTATGGCGCCCGGAGAGTAGGGCCTTTCATGGTGATCGTCTGCGGAAGCGCGCTCAGTTGGCGGATCGGCGGGACGGTGGGGAAGAAGTCGGGGTTGATGACAATGTACTGCATCTGGTTGGTTCCGTTGTCCCGGATGGTTTGCAGCGTGTAGCTGTCGTCGAAGCGGCTGTAGAACATACCGAAGCCGCCGCGGATCACGGTTTTCTGTTGGCCCTTCTTGGCTCCCGGCGCCCAGGCGAAGCCGACGCGGGGCGCGAAGTCCGTCCAATCGTGGATGTTGGTCTGGGTCTCGTAGCGCATTCCCAGGCTGAGGGTGAAGTTCTGCTTCACGCGCCAATCGTCCTGGAAGAACGCCCCCACGTCGGTCTGAGTCACCGCTGCCAGAGGATTGCCGCCGGCGATGGAGAACTGCGTCGCGCCTCCGCCGAGTTGGCGGATGAGCGCGGGACTGTACCCCAGTTGCTGGAAGTACAGGGTGCGCTGGTAGCGTTCGAGCGAGGTGATTTGGCCGATCGCCGGGTTGCCGCTGGAGTCCAGGATGGGCTGATAGTTGGCATCCAGGAGCGGGCCCTGACCGCCTGCGAACATAAAAGTGCCGCCGAAGTTTTGCGAAGAGTCGTCGGACTGCGAGGAGTAGCGGAGGCGTGCGCCGGCTTTCAGGGCGTGCCGGCCCACGGTCCACGAAGTGTAGTTCTGGAATTCCCAGTGGTCAGTGTCGTTCCACGAGCGGCCGATCTGGGAGCCGCCACCGTTGAACGAAGCGGCTACGGTCAGGGCCGGGACCGTGTTGTTGCCATAGTTGTCGTTTCGGGTCCGGTAGAACTGCACGCGCGTTTCGTTGACGGCGCGGGCGCTGAGCATGGCGGTCTCGGTGAGTTGCACGTTATGGCTCTCCAGGGCCGTGTTGTAGGCCTGGGAGGGAAGCGAGAACCCGCCGACCCCCGCGTCGTCCTTGGTGTTATGCAAATAAGTGTAGCGGACCACCAGCGTGTTCTTCGGCGTGAGCTGATAATCGACGCGCGGGCTCGCAATGGTCAGCCGCTGGGGCGTCACGACGGACTGGTTGATCTGGAGCGGGTTCAGGCTGCTGTCCAGCGTGGTGGCGTAGATCAGCGCGTTGTCATCGATTTGCCGGCGCTCGACGTCGACAAAAAACGACGACTTCTTGCTGATCGGACCGCTCAGGTTGCCGCCGAAAAAGCGCGACTGGAAGTCGGCCTTGTTGCTGGAGAACGGGTTGCGAGCGTTGAAGACGTTGTTGCTGTCGCTGAAAAACGCCTGCCCGTGGAACGCGTCGGTGCCGGGTTTCGTGAACACCTCGATGCGGCCAAAACCCAGACGGTCGTACTCGGACGAAAACGGGTTCTGGTTGATGCGGACTTCACGGATCGAGGACTTCGGCGGCAGTTTGCCGTTCGAGAAGCCGTCGATGAAGATCTGGCCACCGTTCGGCCCCGCGGAGGGGCCGGCCAGCGCCTGGAGGTCGGCTTCCAAATCATCCGGATCGTCGGAGAGCGCCTGCAGGTCCGCTTCGCGGAGTACGATGGCGCCGGCGTTGCTGGCGGCATCCGTGCTGACCGTGTTGGCGTCGGCCGCGACGGTGACTTCCTGCTTGCCTGCCGCGATCGTCAACTGGGCATCCAGGATGAGAGTCTTGCCCGGCTGAACCTCGATCCCCGCCTTCTCCACCGGCGAGAAACCGTAGGAGGTCAATCGAACGGTGTACTTGCCGGGAGGCAGCCCGGAGATCGTGTATTGGCCGATCTCATTCGTGCCGAAGGTCTTGACGACGCCCTGGCCGGTGACGGTGACCGTGGCGCCGGGGATGGCCGCGCCGGACTGGTCGTTGACGCTCCCCTTGATCTGAACGGCGGAGGTCTGTGCGGACAGCGAGACGGTCGCCAGCACCAGCGCGACAAGGCAACAAAACCCGATTCTCATTCTCATACCAGTTCCTTCTTGACGCTCCCCGTTGCTCTGGCTACATGGCGGGCATGGGAATGTCGAAATTCCACATTCCGCCGATTTGGCGTTCCGGCGCGGCGGTGAGAAGCGGCTCGACGCCGTACACCATCGTGATCGCCGTCACCTTGGACGGATCGGCCCCCCTCGTACTCGAAAGAATCAGAGCATCGCCGGCCTTCAATTCGGCCAGGTTGAACGCGGGCATGCGTTCGAGCATGTCCGAGAAGTCCATGTTCCCGCGCGGCCCGCCGAACCGGTTCCCGCTCATGCCGGGTCCGCCCGGTCCTGCCGATGGCGCGCCCGCGGGGCGGGGCATGCCGGGTTGCTCGCCGCGCAGCCGCATCGCCAGCACGTTAGCGAGCATCGGCGGCAGTTTCTTGAGAGAAGTGTCGGCGTTCACGCGGACCACCACGAGCTTCTTCGTATCCAGGTCCTTGAGGGTAATCTCGCTGGCCGCGGCGTCGACGCCGTTGATCGTGCCGGCCAGGGTGAGGAAGGTTCCAAAGACGATCTCCTCGGCCTTTACCCGCGTCCCATCGGCGTTCTTGTCGCCCAGCACGCGAAGCTGATCGCCGTTCTGGAGTTCCTCGAGTTTGCTGGGCTTCGCATCCGCGAATCGAACCGAATCCCGAGCGTACCGGCGGAAGTTGACTGGGCCGGAGGTGTCGACTACCACCGTCTTCCGCCCTTCGGCCACGCGCGTGGAGATCGTGATCTCCTTGGTGTCCCTGTTGACTGCCGTGACCAATCCGGCCATGCCGCGTTTCTGCCACTCGGCGCGGTCCAGCTCGTGCTTCTTGGCGAGGTCGGTCTTGGTCATTACGAGGACGCTGATGGCCGGCGTCCCGCCGCGCACCAACACGCGGTCTCCGACGGCGAGGTCGGAGGGCTGAATCGGGGTCGCCTTGGTCAGGTCCTTCTCGCCCGGCGCCACGCGGAGCAGCTTGGTCGCGTCATCGAGCTGGACGGAGGTCGAAGAGCCATCGTCGGCCTTCACTACGAGCTGCTTCTTGCCGGCATCGACCGAGGTGATCGCGCCGATGATCCTGGACTTGGAAGCGGTTTGCGCCGCCGCCAGGCAGACCACAAACACCCCCAGTGCACACCGGAGAAACTTTGGCATTCAAACGAAAGACGACCGTTTGACGCGCCATGTCACCCGGTGAATGTAAAGAAACGTAAAGGCCGGTGGGATCTCCTGAAACTTGGCCCGCATGTCATACTGAACCCATGCGCCCCGCTGACACCACACCCGAGGCTTGGCGCGTGTTTCTGGAGCTCCAGCGCCGGATGTCTCCGGCGGAGAAAGTCAAGCGAATGTTTGAGATGTCTCGCTTGATTCGAAGCGCGGCGGAATCCGGCCTGCGGCATGCGTATCCCGACGCGGAGGATCGCGAGATCTTTCTTAAGGTCTACGGCCGCACCCTTCCGGATGACGAATAGCCTCGATCCAAGTTCCCGGCCGGACGTTCGGTTGCCCGGTCGCCACCGTCGAGGACATCCTGCTGGCCTGGGCTAAGCGACTCCGGGTGGAGGATCTGCTGGCGAGAGCCATCCACGAGTCGGCCAGCGAATCTGGGTAGGCTTGCCTCGCCCCTATTGCAGCTTGATCCTATATGCTTCCAATGTATTGCCGATTGCCTGGCGGAGGCGGGCGATGGCTTTGTTGGCGTCCAGGCGGGCGACCACCTCCCGGTGGCGTGAGTCGGAGTACTCGTTCTGGCGGGTGAGCACCAGGAAGTTGGTGGATTCGCCGGATTGGTAGAGCCGCGTCTCGCTGTCCAGTTTCTCCTGGGCGGCGCGGGCGCTGGCCTCGGCGGCGGCGATGCGCTGGCGGGCGCTCTGAAGCGCTTGCAGCGCGTTACGGACCTGGACCTCGATGCCCTGCTCGGCGCGGGCCTCCTCCAGTTTCAGGCGCCGCTGCGCGATGACGCTCTGCGCCAGGTTCGCCTGGGCCGCGCGGTTGCGCAGGGTCAGGTCCAGGGAGATCCCCGCCTGCACGCTGGGGTAGCTGCCGGCGAACAGGTTCGAGAGCGCGGTGCCGTAGCCGCCCACCAGGCTCGGCGGCAGCGAGCCGAGGCTGCCGGACGGCAGCGGCGCCAGGCCGGCCAGGGCCGACAACTGGTTGAGGCGATCCATGGAAGGTTGGATAGCGGCGGTGATGGGGTTGGGAGCGGTCGACACCGTGCCCCCGAGGCCGGAATTCACATAGGCCGCGAACAGGTTCACCTGCGGCTTCACCTGGTCCGCGCTCAACCGCCGCGCGACTTCGGCGGCCTCCTGGCGGGTGGCGAGGGCGCGCAGCTCGGGCCGCTGCTTCAAGGCCTGCGCCACCGCCTCGTGCAGGTCGCCCGCCTCGGGCGGGCTGAGCGTCTGGACGTCCACCGGGACAATCTCGTCATTCCAGAGCGGGTCGCTGCGGTCCGGGGTGACCAGCAACTTGAGCGCGTTCTCCGCTTCGGTCACCTGGCCCAGGCCGAAGTAGTAGGAATCCAGGCGGCGCTCGAGTTCCGCCTCGGCGGCCGAGATTTCCACCTGGGCCAGCGTTCCGCTCGCCACCATGCGCTGGTTGCGCGCCAGTTGCTCCCGCGCCCACTCGACACTGTCGTTCAGGACCACGACCGCCTGCCGCGCCGCCACCAGGTCCCAGTAGGCCTGCTCAACGCGCGTCACCACGTCGATATTGCGCAGCTCGAAATCGGTGCCGGAGATGTCGAGCTGTTTGCGCCGGATCTTCAGCTCGGCGCGCTGCGGATCGATCGAGCGGTTGCGCAGCAGCGGCTGCGTGATGCCGACGACCAGCCGCGAGGTGAAAAACGGGTTGAGCGACATGAACGCGTTGCTGGTCGACTGGCGGCTGTTCTCGAAATCGACGCTCAAGCTGGAGCCGGCCCAGGGCAGCCGCTGGCGGAAGTAGAAGTTTTGCGTCGTGAAATGGTCGGTGAGCTTGCCGTCGGCGCCTTCGAGGACGGATCCGGCCGGCGTGTTGCGCGACTCGATCGAGGGTGCCCAGCGGAAGCTGGTATCCAGGTAGCCGCGCGCGCCTTTCACCGCCTCTTGCGCGGCGGCGCGGTTGGTCCTTTCGATCTCGATATCCAGGTTGTTGCGCAGCGCCAGCTCGATCGCCTCCTCCAGCGCGAGCTTGCGCTGGACCATCCCGACCCCCACGCGCCCCTGCGCCCCCGCGCGCGGCGCCAGGGCCCCAAGCATCAGTGCGACCAGGAACAGCGAGGTGAACGCGCGGCGCGGGCTGAGCAGCCGGAAGAACGCGCCGATTCGCGACCACAGCTTGAGATGGCCCAGGTCGTCGAACAGCGAGTAGGCCACCGGCGCCACCAGCAGCGTCAGCAGCAGGCACAGCGTCTGCCCGCCGATGACCACGATGGCCACGCTGCGCCGCGAGACGGCTCCCGCCCCGCTGCCCAGCGCCATCGGCGTCATGCCCGCGATCAGCGACGCGGTAGTCATCAGAATGGGACGCAACCGGTCCTCGCATCCCTGGTAGATCGCCTGCATTCTCGGCAGGCCGTCCTGGAAGCGCAGCGCCTTGATGTGGTCGATTTGCAGGATCGCGTTCTTCTTGACGATGCCGAACAGGATGAGGATGCCCAGCGAAGTGTAGACGATCTGGAAGTTCTGCCCGGCGATCAGCAGCGTCAGCAGCGCGAACGGAACGGCCAACGGCAGGCTGATCAGGATGGTGATGGGGTCGATGAAGCTCTCGAACTGCGCGGCCAGCACCATGTACATGAAGACGATCGACAGCAGCAGCGCTATGACGAAGCCCATCGAAGCGCGCCCGAACTCCTTGGTCCGGCCGAACAGGCCCGCGCGGTACTCCGCCGGCATGTTCAGGCCGTCGACGGTTTGATTCAGGATGCCGATGACGTTGCTGAGCGACTGGCCTTCCACGAAGTTCGCCGTGACCATGATCTGCCGCTGGCGGTTGACGCGGTCGATCTGGCTGGGGCCGCTGCCCTCCTGAAGCGAGACCACGTTGGAGAGCGGCACGTTGCCCAGCGAGGCCGAGGGCACGTAGAGCCGATCCAGCGCCCGGGTCGAGTCGCGGAACTGCTTCTGCACCCGGAGCTGGACGTCGTAGCGGTCGTCGCCTTCGCGGTAAGTGGTGACCTGCTGATCGCCGCCCACCAGCGTGCTGAGCGCGGTGGCGATCGAGGTGACATTCACGTTCAGGTCGGCCGCCTTGTCGCGGTTGATGGCAACCCGCACTTCGGGCTTGCCGGGCTCGTAGGAGCTGTCCAGATCGCGCACGCCGGGAGTTGCGGCCAGCCGGTGTTTGACCGCCTCGACGTACTTCTCCAGCCGGCCGAAATCCGGTCCCTGGAGGAAGAACTGGAGATCCTTGCTCGATCCGGCGCCCTGGAACATCTGGGGCGGCTGGACGCCGATGGTGAGGTCGCGGAAAACCCGAAGCCGGTTGCGCGCCAGCAGCATGATGTCCTGCTGGCTCTGGCGGCGCTGGCCGACCGGCAGGAGCTCCACCAGGATCGAGCCGCGGTCCACCTGGCGGCGGGCGTCCGCGCCCAGCGTGGTGAGCAGGTTCCGGATTCCGGGCAATTGCCTGACCTCGGCTTCCAACTGCCGCATGGCCGCCTCGCTGCCGGCCAGCGACGAACCGACCGGCATGCGGACGCTGATCTCGAACTCGCTTTGGTCGTCGTTCGGCAAGAAGTCCCGGCCCAGGGTCATGAACAGCGGCGCGGAAGAGAGCGCCACGAGCGCCGAGATAACGGCGACCGCCCAGCGGTGGCTCATCGACCAGCGCAGCATCTTGCGATACGGCCCGGCCAGCGCGCGGAACAGGACGGTGTCCTTGGTGGAGCCGCCCTGGCCGCCTTCGCCGAGCTTGAGGAAGCGCGAGCTGAGCATCGGCGTGAGCGTGAAGCTGACCAGCAGCGAGACCAGGATGGCGAAGGCCGCGGTGTAGCCGAAGCTGGACATGAACCGGCCCACGATGCCGCTCATCATGGCCACCGGCAGGAAGATGATCACCAGGCTGAAGGTGGTGGCCATCACCGCCAGGCCGATCTCTTTTGTGCCTTGGATGGCCGCCTCCATGGGGGGCAGCTTCTTCTCCTCGGCGTTGCGGAATATGTTCTCCAGCACCACGATCGCGTCGTCGATGACGATGCCCACCACCAGCACCAGGGCCAGCATGGTGATCTGGTTCAGCGTGAATCCCATCAGGTGCATCAGCGCGAAGGTGGAGATGATGGAGGTGGGGATGGCGACCGCGGCGATCAGCGTCGAGCGCCAGCTCCGCATGAACAGCAGCACCACCAGCGCGGCGCAGAAGCCGCCCAGCAGCAGGTGTTCCTGAACCGCCTTGAACGATTCCAGGATGAAAGTGGATTGGTCGCCGGCGTAGGTGATCGTGAAATCCGGCCGCAGGCCGCCGCGGAGCTGGTCGATGCGGGCTTTGACCGCCTGGATGACCTCCAGCGTGTTGGAGCCGGCCTGCTTGCGGACTTCCAGCGCCACCGCAGGCTCGCCGTCCAGCCGGGCCAGCGAGCGCGGCTCCTCGACGCCGTCCTCGATCGTGGCGACGTCGCTGATGCGGACCGGCGCGCCGTTGACGTTGGCCACGATGATCTTGGCGAAGTCGGCCGGCCGCTCGATGCGGCCCAGCGTGCGCAGACTCACTTCCCGGGCGCCCTGGTCCATGTGGCCCCCGGGAATCTCGACGTTCTGCGTGGCCAGCGCCGCGCGGACCTGGTCGATGTTGAGATTGTAGGAGGCGAGCTTCTCGCCGTCCAGCCATACCTGGATCTGCCGCGTGCGCTCCCCGATGAACCGGACCTGGCCCACCCCGTCGATCGACTCGATGTTCTTCTTGATCCGGTCGTCGACGATCTTGGTGGTCTCGCGCAGCTCGCGCTTCGAGGAGATGGCGATGCTGATCACCGGCGAGGCGTCGGTGGAGATCTTCTCGATGACCGGCGGGTCGGTGTCTTTGGGAAGCTGGCGCACGATGCCAGCGACCTTATCCCGAACCTCCTGGGCCGCCACGTCGGGATTCTTCTCCAGCACGAAGGTCACGAAGACCTGGGAGACTCCTTCGGCGGACAGCGACCGCAGCTCGTCGATGCCGCTGGTGGTGTTCACGGCCTCTTCGATGCGCCGCGTCACCTGGGTCTCGACCTCTTCCGGAGAGGCTCCGCGCAGGGTGGTGGTGATGGTGACGGTCGGGAATTCGATCTTGGGGTACAGATCCACTCCCAGCTTGAAGTAGGAGCTGATGCCCAGCACGACCAGCGCCAGGATGAGCATGGTCGCGAAGACCGGGCGGCGGACACAAATCTGAGCGAGCTTTTGCATGGACTATCTCCCCGCCCTCGCCACGACTTGCGCGCCGTCCACCAGGCTCCCCAGGTTGCTGATCGCCACGCTGTCTCCGGGACGGACGCGATCGGCGCGTACTTCCACCCAGCCGCCGATCTCCCGGCCCGGCGCCATCTGGCTGGCGACCACGCGGCCATCGCGGATCACGAACACCTTGGTCAGCCCGGCGATCTGGTACAGCGCTTCGCTGGGAACCACCACCGCCGTCGCGTCGCGGGCCAGCGCCAGATCGATCCGCACGAACATGCCGGGCCGCAGCCGCGGGTCCCGCTCGCGGATCCGCGCCTCGACGGTGAGCGACCGGGAGCGGGCTTCCAGCGCCGGGTTCATCTCGCGGACCACGGCGTGGAACCGCGCGCCCGGCGCGGCGTCGGTCGAGAACTCCAGCAGCCCGCCGCCGCGGATCTCGCCGGCCGCCGATTCTGGAATGTCCGCCCGCAGGCGCAGCGGATACGCCTTGACCAGGGTGAGGATCGGCGTGTTCTCCCTTAGGTACTGGCCCGGCGAGACCGGCCGCGCCGTCACCGCGCCGTCGAAGGGAGCGCGCACGGTGGCATCGCTCAGGCGCTTCTGGGCCAGCTTCAGTTCGGCGCGCAGCGCCTGCACGCCGGCGATCTGGGTACGCAAGTCGTCGCGAGCGGCTTCGTAGGCCGCCTCGCGCGCGCGCAAGGCCTTCTCCATCTCGACATAGCGTTCCTGCGAGACGTCGCCGGTCTGGATCAGCCGGGCGGCGTTCTCGTACTTGAACCGCATGTCTTCCATTTGCGCTTTGGCCAGGCGCACCGAGGGCGTCGAATCCGGCGAGACGTCCTCCTGATTGGCATCCAGGCCGATGCGCGCCAGCGCCTGGGAGAGCGCCGCGCGGCTGCGGTCGCACTGCCAGACGAACTCGCGCTTGTCCAGCTCGGCGATAATCTCCCCCTGGCGCACGCTCTGGCCGAAATCCACGCGGATTTCCGAGAGGCGCCCCGCAACCTCGGAGCTGACCGACACGGTTTCGTCCGGCAGCAGCGAGCCGGTTACCGAAATGCTCCTGCCCAGTTGGCGGGATTCCGCGGTGGCGACGCGAACCGCCAGGGGCGCCGCCTGCGCTTTGGCCGAGGCCTCGGCCTGCCCCGGCGCGCTCTTCGAGCAGCCAGACATCAGGAAAGCCAACAGCGGTATGAGGACCAAGCCGAGCTTGGCCATGTAGGTCATCCTTGTGCGCGTCATTGAGTGCTCCGCTCCTTCAAAATGCCCTGTAGGAAGATATCGGTCATTCCCTCGGCGATTTCGCGCGCCGTCCCGCTCACGAACTCATCCCGGTACAGCATGCCGAGCATCCCGTGGTAGGACAACATGCCCAGGAAGGCGCGCGCGGCCAGCTTGGGATCCACGGGGCGATACGCGCCCTCCGCGATGCGCAGGGCGATGTATGCCGCCAGCATGTTCATCGCGGGCCGCTGGCGCTCATAGAACAACCGCCCCAAGTCCGGATCCTCCAGGGAGACGGACAGCAGCAGGCGGGAGTAGGCCTTTTCCTCGGTGTATGACTGCAGGACGAGCTCTCCCGCGCCGACCAGCAGCCCCCGGTCGTCCCTGGCGAGAGCGTACGGCTCGAGTAGAGTTACGCCCCGCGCCAGGCCCTCTCGAGATTTGGCCTCGATGATCGCCGCGTAGAGATCGCGCTTGGACTTGAAGTGTCCGTAAAGCACCGGCTCGGTGACGCCGACCGCTTTGGCCAGCGCCCGTGTGGTGGTGCCGCGGAAACCGCGCTCGGAGAACAGGCGAACCGCCGCCTGGAGAATGGCGGCCCGGCGTTTCTCACCAGTCATGCGAGGAAGAGTGGGCAAAGCAGCCTCCCATTGTTAGCATCTGCTAAGTTAGCAGATGCTAGGTCGGCTTGTCAATGCCGGGTCGGCCGTTGATCGGAATCGACTCCTCACCGCCGCGCGGCCGGATTCTCCAGAACTGCACCGAACGCAATGTGCCCATAATAGGGCATGCACGACGCGATGCGTCTCTACCGGTTCGACGACGTGATGGTCCAACCGGACGCTTTCCGCGTCGAGAAATCCGGTCGAGTCCTGGCCCTGGAACCCAAAGCGATCCGTGTGTTGCTATACCTCATCGAGCATCACTCTCGAGCGGTCAGCAAGGAAGAACTGCTCCGCGAAATCTGGGAAGACGTTGCGGTTACCGACAACGCACTTACGCGCGTGGTGGCGCAACTCCGGAAGGCGCTTGGCGACGACGCCAAAGTGGCCCGCTATATCGAAACCCTCCCTACCCTCGGCTACCGCTTCGTGGCGGAGGTGACCGTGGTCACCGAGGGCCATGAGAACGGCGGCATGGAACCGAAGCTACCAACCGTCGCGGGCGCGCCGCCCGAGTTGCCGGTCTCGCCCCCCATTTGGCAGCGCACCTGGGCAAAGATTGCCGCCGCGACCGTGTTGGCTCTCGCCAGCCTGATCGCCGGCGCGGAATGGGGGAGATGGCGGGCGCCGGAACCGCCGGTGTGGTCCGGAAGCCTGCTCGGGGGTTCCATCATCGCTTCTCACCCGCGTATCTCGCCCGACGGGCAAATGCTGGCGTTCCGGGCGATTGTGGATGGGGAATCGCAAGTCGCCATAATGAAACCAGACGCCGCGAGTTGGACCGTGCTCACGCACGACCGGAACCACGGCTCCGTCGCCGCTCTCGCCTGGGCGCGAGACGGAAGCAAGATCTACTTTGAACGCAAGTGGGGATCCGGGACCGTCTACACGATTGGTCCACTGGGCGGCGAACCGCGGCTGCTTCTGGAAAACGCCATTGCGCCGGAACCCTTGCCCGACGGCTCGCTGATTGTGTTGCGTCCATCCTCGGAAGGCCGCCAGCAGTTGCTCCGTTTCTGGCCCGACTCGGGCCGTCTGGAACCCTTGCCGGCAACGGTTCTCTATTACGAGAACGTCCGTGCATTTCCTGACGGGAAAGAGATCGCCGTTTTGGGGTTTTACGGCTCCCATGCCTTCGCTCGACGTCTCTTCGCGTTGGACCTCGCTTCGCGCCAAGCGCGGGATTTATCGGCGCCGGAGGAATTTGCAGGCGCGAGCGACGGTGAGAGATCGCAGGAAACCATCGCCGTGTCGGCGGATGGGCGGACCGTCTTCACCCTGTTGAGACGGGACGACTCGATGCTGCTGGTGGCGCTACCCCGCGACGGTTCGAAGCGGGTTCGAGCTTTGTTGTCGTTTCCGCTCGGCGCGACCCCCGGCGCTTACGATGCGGCTCCGGATGGGTCCATTTACATGGACCATCACGCATTCGAGTCCTCGGTTCTGAATATTGGGGCGGCGGGGAACATCATCTCTGAGACACCCGTGCCGAAGGACGCTCACGGCGTCTTGCCTTTGCCCGGCGGCGGCTTCGTTTTCACTCTCACGCGCGGGCGAAGATCCCAATTGCTGGCGGTGACAGCGGGAACGGAACCGCGCCCGTTGCTCAACTCCATTGAAACTGCGAGACTTCCGGGCGCGTGGCTGGGGAGTGGCAAACTCGCGTTTGTAATCGGTCAGGGAGACCAGGCGCGCCTGGCAATTGGCTCCGTGGAGAGTGGACAGGTGCTCCAGCGTTTCCAGGCTGATGCCCAGCACGTGACGGCCGTCGCGGCATCGCCAGACGGCAAGACGGTCTACTATGCATCGGAAGGCACTCTCTGGGCGCAGCCTGTTTCCGGCGGCGATCCCCGGAAGATCGGCGTGGGCTATGACGTTACGGCCGATCCCTCGGGCAAGACCCTCTACCTGATGCGGGCCGGCGCTAGCGGCTACGAGTTTTTGCGGATGCCTGCCGGTGGTGGCGAGGCCGAGAAGATCGATCTGCCCCCCGGCTATAGCCTGACGCCGATCCGGCTTTCCCCCGCAGCCGTCAACCGGGACGGACGGATTCTGCTCCCCGTCAAAACGCTGGGCTTGTTTTTCTTTCAGATGGCCGTCTTCGACCCTGCGCGCCACACCATGGCCCTTGTTCCGGCGCCTTATCAAACCGTTGTCCATGGCGCAGGCTGGGCGGCGGACGGTAGTATCGACGTGCAGATCACCCACTGGACGAGCACTCTCTGGCGCTATCGCATGTTGTTGAAAAGCCGAGCGAGCCGGTAATCCCATCACACTCATCACGATTCCCGCATGGGCCTGACTGCGCGCTCATAAACAAATCAGCATCCCCTAACGACAATCACCTGGGCCGGGCCGCACGCTCGACCCATGAGATTCGCACACCTGTTCTTGATGCTGTCAACCGGCCTGATGGCCCAAACTCCGGTTGTCCTGAAAGCCGCGCGCGTTGGTCATGTCCTGGTACTAAAGGACGTCTTCTTGAACGGCACAGGTCCCTTTCGGATGATGATCGATACTGGCAACTCCTCCAGCCTGATCCGTCCCGGGACGGCGCGGCGGCTTGGGGTTCGTCCCGCGTACGCTGTAAATCAAGTCACCGTCGCCGGTGTCCGGCGTCTGCCGGTGGCCGTATTAGATCAGGTGACGACCGGCGCTATGACCGAGCGGGCGGTGGAGGCCATGATAGGCGATGTCCGCTTTGAGGGCGTGGACGGGGTGCTTGGACAGAGCTGGCTGGTCCGCCACGATTACCTCCTGGACTATCGAAACTGCCGTGTGGTGATCGACGCAGCTCCACCCGAGGGCGGTTTGAGCATGGCGCTGCACTCGACCGATGGGCGCCCATTGGTGAACGCGCAGGTAGACGGTCGGCACTTGGAACTAGCCCTGGACTCGGGGACACCAGTAGTAGTGCTGTCGGAATGTGCTGGGCGTGCACCGCAGCAAGCCACGCTTCTTACCAATGGCGCCTCCATTAGAGCCACGGAGGTTTCCACGAAAATCGCTTTGCCGGGAGATCGGGAGCGGCACATGCGCGCCATGTGCGTGAACTCTTTGCAGCCCGCGCCCGGGTTGCTTCCGGCAAGCGCCTTCTCCGAGGTGTTCGTTTCCAACCGCGACGGCTTGGTCCGGCTAAGGCAGTAAAGACAGATCGTTGACCCCCGGTGCGGCGCGGGCTTGGGCGGCTACAATGAGCCATGGCCAATCTCCCGCGGCTTTGTACGCTTCTTGTGTGCGCCGGCCTGGCGGCCCAGGCGCCGGCGCCCGATGCCCTCCTCATCGACACCCACAACGACGTGCCCACGCGCATCTTGAAAGGGTTCGACATCGGCAAGCGAGCCAAGGAGGGGCACACGGACCTTCCCCGGCTGCGGGAGGGCGGAGTCGGCGCGGTTTTCTTCTCCGTTTACGTCGGGGCTGAGTACGTCACGGGGAACCGCTCGGCCCACCGGGCGCTGGAGATGTTCGACGCCGTGCTCGGCGACATCGTAGCGCGGTACCCCAACGACTTCCTGATGGCTCGCACCGCGGATGACATCGAGATGGCGCACCGCCAGGGGAGAATCGCCGCCCTGATCGGCATCGAGGGTGGCCACGCCATCGAGGACGACCTGGCGCTGCTGCGGGATTTCTACGCGCTCGGCGCCCGCTACATGACCCTCACGCACGTCAACACCAACCATTGGGCCGATTCCTCGGGCGACCTCGACAACCCCAAGGTGCAGCACCACAACGGGCTCACGGACTTCGGCCGGCAGGTGATCGCGGAGATGAACCGGCTGGGCATGATCGTGGACGTCTCCCACGTCTCCGACAAGACCTTCTGGGACGTCCTGGCCGCGAGCCGGGCGCCGGTGTTCGCCTCGCATTCCTCCTGCCGGGCGCTGTGCGACGTGCCGCGGAACATGACCGACGACATGATCCGGGAGCTGGCGCGAAAGGGGGGCGTGATCCAGATCAACTTCTATCCCGGCTTCCTCACCGAGCGCAAGAGCCCGCCGGCGAATCTGGAGGACGTGGTGGCCCACATCGACCACGCCGTGAAGGTCGGCGGCATCGGCGCCGTGGGCATCGGCAGCGATTTCGACGGCATCGAACAGACTCCTGCCGGGCTCGAAGACGTCTCCCGGTTTCCGAATCTCACCCGCGCCCTGCTGGCGAAAGGGTACTCCCCCGAGGACGTCCGCAAGATCTACGGCGGCAACACGCTGCGGCTCATGCGGGCGGTCGAGGGAGCGGCGCACCTCCCAAATCGTCAATGAGAAAATCGTCAATCGTCAATTTCTGATATTCTCTTCTTGGAATGTTCAGCCGGCATCATCGAAAGGTAAAACTCCTCTTCGGTCTGTCGGATATCTTCCTTACGGCACTGGCGTTCGAGGCCGCCTACCAGAGCCGCGTTCTGTTGCACTTCGAGCGTGTCTTCTACCTCACCGTCTTGGTCAATGCACTACTGCTCGGCTTCTCGGTTCTGGTCTGGCTGGCGATGGGTCTCTGGCTGAGCGTCTACGACAAGCTGGACGCCGGCAATCCGCGCGTGATCCTGCGCGACAGCTTCCGCCAGTCTGTGTTGGGGATCACCTGCCTGGTGATCTTTCAATACCTGCTGCGCTTGGAGACGCCCTTGAGCCGCTCGTTCCTGGGGCTGTTCGGGGCCTATAGCTGGGCATTCCTGTGCCTGTTCCGGCTGGGGGCGGCGAAGCTGACCGGAGTGATTCGCCGGGAGTTCGGGGCGCCGCACTACGTAATGGTGGTAGGCATGGGGGAGAGTGCGCGACGGCTGGGCGAGGCGCTCGAGCAGTCGTCCAAGTACGGCATCCGGCTGCTGGGGTTCCTGGCGGAGGACCCCGTGCAAGCTCCGGCGCAAGTGCGATTGGCCTCCGAGTACCCGGTGCATCCTCTGGCCGAGCTGCCGGCGCTGCTGCGGCGGCAGGTGATCGACGAGGTCCTGTTTGCGGTGGACACCCGGAGCCTGGCGGGCCTCGAGGACATTCTCGTGCTGTGCGACGAGGAGGGCGTGCGCACGCGGGTCGTGGTGGACTTCTTCCCGCACGTCAACAGCGAGGTCTACCTGGACCGTCTGGGCTCGATGGCGCTGCTGACCTTCGCGGCGGCGCCGCACGACGAAATCCGGTTGCTGGCCAAGCGCGTGGTGGATGTGGTGGTAGCGGCGGCGGTGCTCGCGCTGCTATTCCCGTTCATGGTCCTGGTGGCGCTCCTGATCCGCCTGACTTCGCCCGGGCCGGCGATCTTCAAGCAGGTGCGCTGCGGTCTGAACGGGCGCCGCTTCACGTTCTACAAGTTCCGTTCGATGTGCCGGAACGCCGAGGAGCTGAAGCCCTCGCTCGAGCATCTCAACCGCAAGTCCACCGCGTTCAAGATCCCCAACGACCCCCGGCTGACCCCGGTCGGCCGCTATCTGCGCAAGTTTTCCATCGACGAGTGGCCGCAGCTTTGGAATGTGCTCAAAGGCGACATGTCGCTGGTGGGCCCGCGGCCGGCCGTGCCCGCCGAGGTGGACAATTACAAAGGGTGGCAGCGGCGGCGGCTGCGCATGCGCCCCGGGCTGACCTGCCTGTGGGCGCTCAAGGGCCGCGACAACCTGGATTTCGAGACCTGGATGAAGATGGACATGCGGTACATCGACAACTGGTCCTTGGGGCTGGATTGGAAAATCCTTCTGCTCACCATCCCCCGCGTGCTGACGGGAAGGGGAGCGCATTGAACGAAGACGGGCGGTGTGACATGGAACTGGTGCCTACGCAAGAGAACGTCGTCGAACTGCTGCGCCAGACGGGCGCGCTGCGGGACGGCCATTTCGAATACCCCAACGGTTTGCACTCCAACGAGTATCTTCAAGTGGCGCTGGCCATGCGCTATTACCAGCACGCCAAGGTGCTGAGCGTCGGCCTGAGCCGGCGTTTGCGCGCCAACTCCGAGATCCGGGCGATGATTCCCGAGCTGTCGATCGTCGCGCCCGCGACCGGCGGCCTGCCCGTGGCCTACGGGGTCTGTGAGGCGCTGCGCGCTCACCAAGTCTACTGGGCGGAACAGGAGGATGCCCTTCAACCGATGCGGTTCCGCCAGTACCTCGAGCAGGTGCCCGGCGAGAAAGTCGTGCTGGTGGACGACATTCTGCGGACAGGCCAGAAACTGCTGGAGCTGAAGACCCTGGTGGAGGCCAAGGGCGCCCAGGTCGTGGGCATGGCGGTGGTCATCTACCAGCCCACCCCACGAACGCCGGACTTCAGCCCACTGCCGCTCTACTATCTGGCCAAGCTCGACGCCATCTTCTACCGCGACGCCGCTTCCTGCGAGCTCTGCCAGCAAGGCGTCCCGGTCGAGAAGGTGTGGGTGTAACAGTATCGAGGGAGGTGCGTGGTGTCTCGCTTGCTTTCCCGTAGGGGCTTTCTGTGGGGGTCGGCCGCAGCCGTGGCCGGCAAAACGCTGTTGTCGCAAGCCGCTCGCGCCCAGTCCATCGCGCCTTATGCGGATACGCCCGCCGTGGCGCTGGTCTCGGGCAGCGACCGGGCTCAAAACATCCTGAGGGCGCTCGTGGCGATTGACGACCAGATCCAACCGATTCTGAGGACCAAGACGTCGGTGTTGATCAAGCCGAACGTGGTGGTCTCGGGTGCGCCGAACGTGCCCGCGTGCACGCACGCGGACGCGCTACGGGGCATCCTCGAGTACATCGCGGGGTCAGGCTTCAAGGGGCCGGTGGTCATCGCCGAGGCAGGCGCCGAGTACACCACGGCCGGGTTCCAGACCTACGGCTACCCGGCGGTGGTCAACCAGTACAGGAGTTCCAGCGCGATCACCTCCCTCGATCTGATCGACCTGAACGAGGAAGGCCGGTATCTCGTCCAGCAGGTGGTTGATGCAAACCTGCACGTGCAGCCGATCCGCGTGGCCGCGCGGCTGTTCGACCCCGACGCCTTCATCATCTCGGCGGCGATAATGAAGACGCATGATCGCGTGGTGGCGACCATGTCGGTGAAGAACATGGCCATGGGCGCGCCGCTGCATGCCACCTACGCCGAGGGCTGGTCGACCTGGAGCAACAAGCCCAAGATGCACAACACCTACAGGCTGGCCAACGTCAACATCTACCAGATGGCCAAGGAGCTGAAACGGTACTGGGGCGTGGCGGTCATCGACGGCTACGAAGGCATGGAAGGCAACGGGCCTTCCTCAGGCACGGCCGTGCCCTCGCGAGTGGCCATCGCCTCGACCGACTTCCTAGCCGCCGACCGCGTTGGGGTGGAATGCATGGGCATCAACCCGGACTGGGTCGGGTATCTCAACTACGCCTGGAAGCTCGGGCTGGGCCAGTATGACCTCGCCAAGATCAACCTTGTGGGCGGCGCCGCGCTGGCCTCGGTGAAGCGGACTTACAAGCTGCACGATCAGGTGGCCGACGAACTGGAGTGGATGCAGCCATTCCCCCTCTGCAACACCGGCGTGGTTCGCGGACCGCGGGACCTCGGCGGCTGGTTCGACGGACGCGGCAGACGCTGAACACAGTGCCCGCTCAGGCCACGCCGGGTTTTCAGAATATAAGGTCGTCTTATCTTTACGGCGCTTGCGCCCTGCATTAGTTTTCGTGTACTCTTTAGCGCAGGGAAGTCCTCGAAGCACCTCCCTGAGAGTGCCACGTTGCACTGTTGAATCACCGGCGGAGGGCTTTCCATATCTTCATAAGGAGACCCTCTCGATGATTGCTACCGAAGCGACGGTCCAGAACCCCCACGAACTGGCGCTCCAGAATTTTGACCTTGCCGCGGATGCCCTGGAACTCTCCCAGGACATTCGGGAGATGATCAAGTACCCCGAGAGAGAGCTGGCGGTTTCCGTCCCGGTGCGCATGGACAACGGGCGCGTCCGGCGGTTCCAGGGCTATCGAGTGCAACACAGCACGGCCCGCGGGCCGGCCAAGGGCGGTATCCGCTTCCACCCCAACGTCACGATCGACGAAGTGCGGGCGTTGGCCACCTGGATGACCTGGAAGTGCGCGGTCGTCAACATCCCCTATGGAGGCGGCAAAGGCGGCGTCACCGTCAATCCCAAGGAACTGACGGCCGGCGAGTTAGAGCGGCTGACGCGGCGCTACGCCTGCGAGATCTACCCGTTGGTCGGTCCCAACCAGGATATTCCCGCTCCGGATGTCTACACCAATTCGCAGATCATGGCCTGGATCATGGACACCTATAGCATGATCGTGGGCCACCCGGTTCCCGGAGTGGTGACGGGCAAGCCCATCTCCCTGGGCGGCTCGCTGGGCCGGGACGAGGCGACCGGGCGCGGGGTGTACCACACCATCCTGTCCGCTTGCGAGCACATTCAGATCTCGATCAAGTCCGCCAAGGTGGTGGTTCAGGGTTTCGGCAATGCCGGCTCGGTTTCCGCCCATCTGCTCGACACGGATCAGGCGCTGGTCATCGGTGTCAGCGACTCGCGCGGCGCAGTGTATAACAAGAACGGCCTGGACATTCCCAAGCTGATGCTGCACAAAGAGCAGACCGGAACCGTCGTGGGCTTCCCCGGCTCGGAACCGATCACGCCGGCGGAACTGCTCGCGCTGGAATGCGACATCCTGATTCCCGCCGCCCTGGAGAACACCATCGACGCGGACAACGCCCCGTCGGTGAAGACGAAGATCGTCGCCGAGGCCGCCAACGGCCCGGTCACTCCGGAAGCCGATGAGATTCTGGACGGCAACGGCGTGTTCTTGATCCCGGACATTCTGTGCAACGCCGGCGGCGTAACCGTCTCTTACTTCGAGTGGGTGCAGAACGAGCAGCACTTCTATTGGGAGTTGCAGGACGTCAACAACCGGCTGGAACGGGTGATGACCAGGGCCTTCAAGGAAGTGTTCGACATCCACGACCATCGCAAGGTCAGCATGCGCCTCGCCGCCAACATGCTCGGCATTGGCCGGGTGGCGGCAGCCACCAAGGTGCGCGGGTTGTATCCTTAAGGAATCGTTGACTCGACAGTTCTTATCCATTTAGGCGCCGCGTTGGCGACGCTGGTGACAGCGCCGGCTGCCGACTACCGGGCCGGTGTGGCGCGCCTCGAAGTCGCTCCGGAGCGATGGGTACAGGCAGTGGCCATTCAGGACTCGAAAGGCGGCCGCCTGGTCATCGTAACCGCCGGCGAGATCGGACTGCCGCTCGCCATCACCGACCTGGTGGCCGCGCGCAGTGAACTGGATCGCTCCCAAGTGCTGTTTGTTTCTGGACCTGCGCCGCCGCCGAGCCGGGCGAAGCTCGCCGAGGACTTGGTGACGGTGATCGGCGCGGCGCTGGGCGACCTCCAGCCGGCCGCGCTCTCCTACAGCGAGGGCAGCGAGCTCAGAGTCTCCGCGCCTGACGGAACCTTGCGTGTCGGACTGTTCGGACAGGGAACCGCCGCCAACCCAACGGGTAACCGCAAAGGCGTAGACGGCCCGATCCGATCGGCATTCCGCATGGTCGAGCCAGAACCCACCCTTCGCCTCCGCGAGACTTCCGGGCCCCGGTCGAATCCCTGTCCCGTTCAGGTCATTCGTTTCGGCGGGAGCCTGACGCTGCTGGCTTTGGGGGGTGAGGTGAGGCCGGACTACGCCCGCCGCATCCAACGCCAGTTCCACCGTGCCAAGGAGCCCCTCATCGTGGTCGGGAACTCGAACGACATCGCCGGGCCGCTCGCCAGAGAGCTCGAACCGGCCATCCTCGACGCCATCCGAACGGTCTTGAGGAGGGTGGGCAGATGAGCACTACTCCCCGCACTTCCGCGCACAAAACCTGAGAAACCTCTCCCGTGCCCGGCACCTAGTAACTAGGGTATTCGTCCCAGTGCGTGCCTTCTGTTGGGTGCTCTCCGCGGTCATGGGTGCGGCGGCCTTGGCGGCCGACCACGGCGCCACCGCCGACTATGTGGGCGGAACCATTTCCAACCCTCCTGCGAAGGGTGGCGTGATCGACCTCACCGACGACCAGCACCTGCAGTTCAAAACCGGGAAGGCCGACCTTCGGATCCCTTACGAACGCATCAACCTGATCGAGTACGGGCAGCAGGTCGGCCGCCGGTATGCCATGGCGATCATCATCTCCCCCCTACTGCTACTCAGCAAGAGCCGGAAACACTTTCTGACGCTGGGCTACACGGACGACGAGGGACGCCAGCAAGCCATGGTCCTGCGAGTGGACAAGGCGCACGTCAGGGCCCTGCTGGTGAGCCTGGAGATCAGGACGGGACGCAAGGTTCAATACCAGGATGCGGAAGCCCGCAAGGCGGGCAAGGGGTAGTGTATGTGGCTGCTCTGGGTGTTGGCGGCGCTGTGGTCCGCGGACGAAGCCGCTGTGCCCAAGCCGGCTGGGACGTCCTCCGCGCTCGAACAACAAAACCTCGCCCAGTTGCTCACCGTCCGCCGCGTGTATGTGGACCGGCTTACGGGAGGAGAGACTGCCGCGCAGTTGCGCGACATGATCATCAGCAGCCTCCACGGCGCCAGGCTGTTTGTGGTGACCGAAAGCGCCGAGCGAGCCGACGCCACTCTGCGCGGCTCGGCTGAAGACCTGGTTTTCACCGACACCTACTCCTCGAACGACAGCATCAATGCCTCCGGGACGCTCGGTGGGGCGAATGCGGCCCGCAACCGCAGAAACGCATACGCCAGTGCCGGCATCGGGGAGCACGAGGACTCGCGCGTTTCCGAGCGCAAGCACGAAGCCACAGCCGCAGTTCGGCTGGTGAACAAAGACGGCGACGTGATCTGGTCTACCACCCAGGAGAGCCTGGGTGGTAAGTTCCGCGGCGCCAGCGCCGATGTGGCCGACAAGATCACGCGGCAACTCACCGCCGACTATGAGCGCGCCAGGAAAACCCAGCCTCGTTCGGAAGCTCGACCTTAAGGGGCCTCGCAAAATACGGTGGCTGACTTCACTGTCCCAAGGTGCGTTTTCCGCGCCGCGCGGACGGTGCTGTCTCTCCTGGAAATCTCCGTAGTCCGCAACCGAGGGACTGCCTCGGCCGTCCGCCTGTAGGATAGGGCTCCAGCCCTGTCCCGGTTGCCCTTCGCACTCATTTTCATCCCCAGGGGTGGCGCACTGCACCATGGCGGCGACTGTCACCGCATTTTGCGAGGCTCTGTAGGTCGCGCGACTGAGGGGATTGCCCATGCGCAAATGCGGGCATAAACGGCGCAATGTTAAAATCCGTTAAAGAATAGGACAATCGGATGGGAATTGGTGTACACTCGAATCAGTTAGCTATTACATAGCATCCCCGGCGACGGACCCAGCCGTCGCCAGCCCCTCTGAGTGAAGCCCCAGGTTCCCAGCCTGGGGCTTTTAATTTGGCGCTAGCCGCGCGGCAGGCCGCCTCCGGCGGAATTGCGTGCCCGGTGAATCGGGAGCTGTCCGCGCGGGAGGCCTCCTCCGGCGGAGAGGCTTGCGTGCGGAGAAACAGCAACCCCCGATCAGCCTACCTTCCCGTCTTGTCGAAGAGGCGGTTTGCCTCTGCCGAGGGGATTGTGTCTTCCGGAAAGCTGGTGTAGGTTCCGGAGCGCAGCAGCTCGCGGGCAATGCGCCGAGTGAGGCCCATGGCGGCGCGCGCGAGAGCAGCCCCGAAACTGACGCGGGCTACGCCGAGACTCTGAAGCTCACTGATCGAGGGCGCGCCGGGTCCCGCCATGACATTCACCGGACCCTGGATGGCTCCGACCAGCGCCGAGATGAGGCGTGGATCGCGAGCGCCGACCGGGAAGGCGCAATCCGCGCCGGCTGCGAGGTATGCGTTCAGCCTCCGGACCGCATCGTCGAATCGAGCCTTCTCGTCGCCGGCGGAGCGGAGGTAGACGTCGGTACGCGCGTTCAGCACCAGAGGAATGCCCGCGGCACGGGCGGCCTCGCGGGCCGCTCTGATCCTTTCTTCCTGCAAGTGGACGTCGGCCAGGGCGTCCTCGAGGTTGACGCCGATCGCACCCGCTGCCAGCACCGCCCGGATCGTTTCGGCCACCGCCTCCGGCGTGTCTCCGTAGCCCGCCTCGATGTCGGCGCTTACCGGAATCCGCACGGCGGCCACGATCCGGCGCACCGCCGCCAGCATCTCATCGCGCGAGATGCGCTGGCCATCCGGGTAGCCCAGCGAGTAGGCGACCCCGGCGCTGGTGGTAGCGAGGGCGGGGAATCCAAGCTCCTCGACGATGCGGGCGCTGGCCGCGTCCCAAACATTGGGGAGCACCAGCGGCGCGGGGCCGTGGTGCAAGGCCCGAAATTGCTCTGCTTTCTCTGATTGCGTCATAGGCCGCTCCTGACCAGCTTCGGCATCAGCTTCCTCCCGGGCCGTGTGTTGTACTTCTCGCGCCAGGCGCGATGGGCCGGGTCGTCCGGGAACCGCTCTGACGCCGGATACGGATATTGGCTCATGCCGTGGAACGGCAGCGGCTCGACACTCTGGGAGAACGCCGTGTTGGCGTCGCCGTCTTTCGACCAGCCGTCCACTAGCAGCAGGAAATCGCGCTTCCAGCCAGGGCGGACCGGCGGCAGGCTGCCGGCGCTGAACGCCACGCGCAGCTCGTCGCCCGAGCCCATGATGACGGAGCGGTCATCGACACTCCGCACCAGCTCGCTCACGTCGCCGTAGCGCGTGTACAGGCCCGGGATGGGGTTCCACATCGCCTCCGGCATCCAGTGCGCGTACTGGTAGGATTCCGGCTGCTCGCGCCGGGGATCGAGCACCACGCGGGAGAAGCCACGCAGGTTCAAGCTGGCGGCCTCCGCATCCAGGGTGGTCATGCGGACCGGCGGCGCGGCGGTGTCCTCGCTCAGGAAGACCTGGTCCCAGTACACACAGGTGTTGGTGACGATACGGACCTCGCGCGAGGCGGAGAGGAACTTGCCCGTGAGGTCCACCACGATGGTCTTCGGCCCGCCGGAGGGCACGCCCATGTCTTCGATCACGGTGCGCCACCGGCCCGCGGCATCCTTCACCTGGAGGTAGGGCATGACCAGCCCGACCGGGTTGCCCTGCGAAGCGGCCATGAAGGTGCTCCCATCGGCCCAGTCGATCCAGCCGTTCAGAACCAGCACGGCGCGGTTGTCGCGCGCGGCCTGCGGGCCGAAGTCCAGGTCGAGCCAGTGCATCTCGGCCCGGCCGGCGTAGTCGTGACGGAAGCCGGCGGCGTAGACGCGGTCGCGCCGCAGCACGTCCGCGAGCACGTCGCGTCCGCGCGCGTCGCGCGCCGCCCGCGGGTAGACGCGGCGGCTCACGCCGAACAGCCGGAACTCCGGGAAGGGCGGCGCCTTGAACTTGTCGTTGGTAAAGATCTCGACGCCGTCCGGGTGGTCCACCGCGATCAGCCGCACCTGGTCGATGTAAGAGACCTCGTGCAGCTCCTCGGTGATGCGGATCTCGTAGCGCCCATCGCGCGGCGCGAGCGAACCCTGGGGCAGTTGCAGATATTCGTCGCTGTCGACGGGAAAGTAGCTGCCGTCGCCCGAGCTGGCGCCGAGCGGCGCAACTCCCAGCACGTCGCTGATGAACTGGAACTCGCGCCCGTTCCAGGCGAACACCATGGGGCAGGAACCCGACATCCGCGGCGCTTCCTTGTACACCGCCGCGCGCGCGGCCTTCTCCTCCGGTTGGTTCTGGATCATCCCGTTGGGCCAACTGATGCGGACCGTATCCGCTTCCTTGGCCGCTCCCAGGCCGAACAGCAGCGGCACGCCTTGGTAGATCTTCTTCTGGTAATGGTTCCCTGCTTTGACCTCGACTTCGGCGCCGGCGCCGCTTTTCAGATTCTTCACGCCGCTGAGTCCCACGCTCAGCCATTGGTTCTTGGTGACGGTCTGGTTCAATAACACATGGATGCTACCGTCGGAGGCGATCGCAGCCAGGTCCACGCGCCCGTCCCGATCGAAATCCGCCGCCGCCCAGGCGACCGCGGCAGGGAATCCTGCGGGAGCGCTCGGGGCCGCGAATTTGGCGAGCCCCTGGTTGCGGCAGATCCCGTTGCTAGCGATCAGGTCGGAAACGCCCCGGTTGTCCAGGTCGGCGAACTCCGGAGCACCAGTTGCACCCGCCGTTGCCGCCTGGAACTTGCCGTTGCGGTTGAGCGCCAGCCCGATCCCGGCCGGGGCGGAGAACGCCAGATCGACCCAGCTATCGTTGTCGATGTCGGCAGCCCGAAACGAGGTCGCGCCCGGAGGCACTGCCTCCAGCGGAGCCGCCACAAAGACGCCACGCATCTGGTCGCTGTACAACACCGCGGGATGGCCGGCGTAGGACACCGCCAGATCGATGCCCTTGGTGTCGGGAACCACGCGAAACGGAACGGCAGCGATGGCGCGCCCCGCGACGAACGGGAAGTGCGCGGTGTAGTCCCGCAGCACGCCTTCTTCGTTGCGCAGCAGCACGGACTGGGCGCCGAACAGGAACAGGTCGAGGTCGTAGTCGTGGTCGAAGTCCAGCCACACCGCCGCCTCAAACCGCCCCTTCGGCAGGCTCGCCTCCTTTTTCTCAAACCGGCCTTTCACATTGCGATACAGCAGCGGCCCGCTTTCCGTGAGCACACAGAGGTCAACCAGTTCGTCGTTGTCGAAATCGCCGGCCGCGACGCTGATGACGCCTTTGATGTCCTGGAGGCCGGAGTTCTCGACCAGGTCCTTGCCCTTGCGGTACAGGCGTATGCCGCCGCGCGACCACGCGAGCAGATCCGCGCTGCCGTCGCCCATCGAGTCGATCGCCAGCAGGCCGGCCGTCTTCGGGTCCACCGTTCCGGCCAGTTTGCGGTCTTGGAACTTCGGCTCCGCGGGTGGCGTCACCTGGGAGCCGGGCTGCGCCTGGATGGGATCATACAGTTCCGCGTAGAAACACCACTCCATGTCCTCGGAATCGTCGGCCTCCTTCTGGCGCTTCTTGACTTCCATGAAGACCGCCAGCGCTTTCGCTGCCTCCTCGTCCTTGCCCGTCAGGCGGTAGACGTTGTAGATCTGGAAGCGCGGGGCCACCAGTTTCACATCCAGCTTGGCCGCGATCTCGAACTGCTTCAGCGCGTCCGGCTCGCGCCCGGTAAGGTTGTAGAGCAGGCCGAGGTTGTAGTGCGAGACGGGCTCCTCGGGGGCCAGTTGCGTCATGCGCTCGAACTGCCGGACGGCGTCCGGGTAGCGCGCCTCGCGCTTGTAGGCGATGCCCAGGTTGAACCAGGTGTGCGGCAGCCCCGGCTCCTGCTTCTGCGCCTTCTCCAACTCGGCGATCGCCTCTTTGTTGTTGCCGGAGCGCAGCAGGGCCAGGCCGTAGTTGAGCCGCTCCCGGAACGAACCTGGCGCCAGGTCCAGCGCTTTCTTGAGCTCGACGACGGATTGCGCCACCGTGGTCGGCGTTTCGAACAGGGCTTTGCCCAGGTTCCGATGCCGCCACAGCAGTTCTTCGTTGGTGGATCCGCCGGCGACAAGGACAATGGCCGCAACCCCGATCAGCAGCGGCCCCGGAAACAGTTTCAGTATGCGCATGACAACCTTGTTAGCGATTGTAGCGTGCCCGCTCCCTTACGGTCGCGGTTCAAGCGTTCCAGTAACGATCCGCAACCTCGATGCCGAGGCCCGGCTTCTGCGGGACTGCCAGGTATCCACGGTCCGGCTGGAAAGGCTCTTTGAGGAACGGCGCTCGCCCCTCGCGCGGCTCGGTGATGAACTCCTGCGCGTAGCGGCAGCACGGCGTCGAGGCCACCAGGTGCAGGCAGGCCGCCAGCCCAATGTTCCAAGAGGTGTCGTGCGGCGAGTAGAACAGCCCGGCGGCGTCGGCCATCGCGGCGATCTTCTTGCATTCGGAAAGCCCACCCGCCTTGGTCACGTCCGCCTGGATGATGTCCAGCGCGCCTGCCGCGATCAGCTTGTGGAAGTCGTATCGCGTATGGTCCTGCTCGCCCCCGGCGATCGGGATGTCGAGCGCGGCGGCGACCTTGGCGGTGCCCTCGATGTCGGTGAATGGCACGGGCTCCTCGAACCAGAAGACGTTCTGCGATTCCAGGTAGCGGCCCATTTGAATCGCCCGCGCCACGCTGTAGCCGGAGTTGGCGTCCACCATCAGGTCGATCTTCCCACCGATCGCCGACCGCACTTCCCTCACCAGCTCCTTGTCCACCTCGAGCGGGCGGGAATCGAAGCCGTGCCGAGCGGCAATCTTGATCTTGGTGGCACTGTAGCCCTGCTCGACCATCCGGGCGCACAGAACCGCCTGCTCCTTCGCCGGGCGCTCGCGGTTGGTGAAGCTGGCGTACATGCGGATTCGGTCGCGGTACAGCCCGCCCAACAACTGGTACACCGGAACGCCGAGCGCTTTTCCGACAATGTCGTGCAGCGCGATGTCCACGCCGCTGATGGCCATCGACACGCCCTGGCCCCGGATCTTGTACGTCCCCAGGTATAGCTTCTCCCAGATCTTCTCGATCTCGAACACGTTCATCCCGATCAGCAGCGGCTTGAGTGTCTTGTGAAGGTAGTCGGCGTTGATTGCGCCGCCGCTCGGGCTCGGCTCTCCGATCCCGATGATGCCGCCATCGGTGAAGACCTTGTAGTAGATGTAGCCGTCCGCACTGACGGCCTTGGCGTCGGTAATCTTCAGCGGCCCGAAGCCGCGCGGGAGGAGGCTCGCCTCTTTGCCCTGCAACCCAGCAGTGGCGGCTAAGAAGCCGGAACCGAGAAATGCTCGCCGGTCGATCGCCATAGCTCCGTCATCATAGCATCGAGACGGCAACGGAGTGCTGAAGCAGCCCTCAGGCCTGCGCCGGGAAGGGCAGATCGCGCTGGTGCGAGGCCAGCCGGTTCAGTCCGCCCTGCAACATGCCAATCGCCACCGGGGGGAAGAAGACGCTCCACGCGAAGATTGCCCAGACCCGCCGGCGCCGTGGCACTCCCCAGGCAGCCGCCCGCTGGTCGAGGTGATCCGCGAGCGTCATCAGCAGGATGGGCCCCATCAACGGAACCAGCCAGATCCAGGCTGCCCCACGTGGTGACAACAGTCCCCTGGAGCGCTGCAGGTATGCGGCCTCGCCGTAGGCGCGGTATATCCAGTACAGGACGTAGAACGGGATGAACGTCAGGAGGGCGACGGCGACGGACCCGCGATAGGAGGGTTCGAGGGAGCGGCCGCGCGGGGGCGGTTCCTCCGTAAACAGGGCTTGCCTGATCGGGAGGAGGCAGATCACGCCGACGAGCAGCACACCGCCCAGAACGTACATCAACCCGTTGGGCGTCTCAGCAAGCGCGTAGGCCAACGAGGGTAGCAGGTAGGTGAGATGCTCGGTGGTGTAAAGCGCCCCGAACGCGATCATGAAGCCCAGGCTGCTGCCTAGCGCGCCGGCGATCAATGCCGGAACCACCAACTGGACGACCGCGCTGCCCAAGTAGACGAAGAAGAACAGCACCCCACCCACGATCACTATCCCCGGACCGCGTGGGAGGCTGGTCCCAAACACCATCAGGACGCCTCCCGCAAGGATCTGAAGGCAACCCACAAACAACAGGGTGTCCAACGGCCGGGATCGGATGGCGACCCAGGCCAGGTAGAAGGCGAGCGGGATGCACAGGAGGCTCATGAGATACAGTCCACTGTAGTCGGCGGGCCTGAGGTTGTACCGCCGGTACAGATAGAACGCCGTGCTGTTCATTACAATGCGTATTCCCGCCCCCGCCAGCATGTAGAAGAGCAGCAATCCCCAAAAGCGGTAGGTGCTGAGAAGATCGGCCCAAGTCCAAGTGGGCTTCTGATCGGCCGCGGTTGTCGAGTCCACGTGAATTGCCTCCGGAGCAACGTAATCCTATCACATAGCCGTGGGATCCGGTGGGGACATCATAGCCGAGCCGCGACCGTCAGGGAGCGGTCCGTTGCCAGAATCGGAGCGGGTCAGGACACTAACAGCACTTGGGCCGGACGTAGCGGGCGCGGAGGCGCTCATCCGAGAATCGCTTCCACTCCTCGCGGGAAGGGGCGCGGCCGTGGGCGGCGAGGTGGCGGCGATAGGCGTTCTCGTCGCCCAGCTCGCGCAGCAGGTCCATCACGAACTTGCCGAACCGTATCAGGCGCTTCATATGGCGTCCTCCTGGAGGTTCGAGGCCACGAAGGGCGTCTCGGTGGTCTTAGCTTCCCGCCTCCCGCGGAGCAGGCCGGTCCAGACGCGGATCGAATCCGCCAGGACGGTCGCCACCAACACCAGGAAGATGCCGCAGACCACCGCATCGAGCCGGTCGTTGAAAACCTGCGCGTGAGTCTCGCCGATTTTCGAGGCCGCAATCTTGCCGGCATCGAGCTGGCCCTGCAACTCGGCGGCGTGCGCCAGGAAGCCCAGGTGCGGGTACGGCGAGAAGATCTTCTGGAACCCGGCGGTGAAGGTGACCGTGACCAGCCAGCCCAGCGGGACGGCGGTGATCCAGAGGTACCGCTTGCCGTGCATCTTGATGAGGATGGTGGTACCCACGCACAACGCCACCGCGGCCAGCAGTTGATTGGCGATGCCGAACAGCGGCCACAAGGAATTGATTCCGCCCAACGGATCGCGCACGCCCTGGTAGAGGAAGTATCCCCAGGCGCAGACGATGGCCGCGCTGGCGACAATGACGCCGGGCATCCAGCTCGTGCGGCCCCAAGGCCTGTACACGTGGCCGGCGAGGTCCTGAATCATGAAGCGGCCGACGCGCGTGCCCGCGTCGAGGATAGTGAGGATGAACAGGGCCTCGAACATGATGGCGAAGTGATACCAGAAGCCCAGGATGGCGCGGCCGCCGCCGCTCTGTGCGAAGATGTGCGCCATGCCCAGGGCCAGGGAGGGCGCGCCGCCCGTGCGATGGAAGAGGTTCGCCTCTCCTACATCTCGAGCCAGCGTGCTCATGTCCGCAACCGTCACCGGGAATCCCCAGGAGGTGATGGTCTCGACCGCCGCCTGCGGAGTGCCGCCGAAGGCTCCGGCCGGCGAGTTCACCGCGAAGTAGACGCCCGGCTGGAGCACGCAGGCGGCGATCAGTGCCATGATGGCAACGAAACTCTCCAGCAGCATCGAGCCGTATCCGATCGGCCAGGCGTGCCACTCCTTGGCAATCATCTTGGGCGTGGTGCCCGAGGAGATCAGCGAGTGGAAACCGGAGATGGCGCCGCAGGCGATGGTGATGAAGCAGAAGGGGAAGATCTTGCCCGCGAAGACCGGGCCGGAGCCGTCTGCAAAGCGGGTGAAGGCGGGCAATTGCAGTTCGGGCCGCACGAACAGGATGCCGACGGCGAGCATCAGCACCACGCCCAGCTTGACGAAAGTGCTGAGGTAGTCGCGCGGCGCCAGCAGCAGCCAGACCGGCAGCGCGCTGGCGAAGAAGCCGTAAACGACCACCGCAAGCGCCAGCGTTTCGCCGGAGAGCGTGAACCAGGGCGCGAGGCTGGAAGACTGCGCCACGGCCTGACCGCCGATAATCGACGCCACCACCAGCAGGAAACCGAGCAACGAGCACTCCAGCACCTTTCCCGGCCGCCAGTAACGCAGGTAGAGACCCATGAAGATGGCGATGGGCATGGTGGCGGCGATGGTGAAGGCGCCCCAGGGGCTGCCCTTGAGCGCGTTCACGACCACCAGCGCCATCACCGCCAGCATGATCACCATGATCAGCAGCACCGTCAGCAGCGCGGTGAACCCGCCGACCTTGCCGATCTCTTCGC
>JBEKMO010000020.1:0-66578 GCA_050008465.1 Bryobacteraceae bacterium | reverse complement strand
ATAGCCCCGCCTCTTGCCGATGTAGAGTGCGGTCACCAGGGCCGAGAAGCCGGAAGTGATGTGGACTACCGTGCCGCCGGCGAAGTCGAAGACCGGGATCTTGCCGCCCAGGTAGGCATTCAGGAAGCCGCCGTTGCCCCACACCATGTGCGCCACGGGGAAGTAGACCAGAAACGCCCACAATGTCGAGAACAGCACCATGGCGCCGAACCGTACCCGTTCCGCAAACGCGCCGGCGATCAGAGCCGGGGTGATGATGGCGAACATGAGCTGGTAGATCATGAAGGTCTGGTGCGGAATGGTGGGCGCATACGCGGCGTTCGGCTCGGCCCCAACGCCGTGCAGGAACAGGTAGCGCAGGTCCCCGATAATGGGGTTGCCCTCTGCGAACACCAGGCTGTAGCCGCAGACCGCCCACACCAGGGTGATGACGGCCATCATGGCGAAGCTCTGCATCATGGTGCCGAGGACGTTTCTCTTCCGCACCAGGCCGCAGTAGAACAGCGCCAGGCCCGGGCCGGTCATCATCAGCACCAGCGCGGAGCTGATGAGCATCCAGGCGTTGTCACCGGCCGATTGGGAGGATTTCACCGCGGCCCTCAGGGCCGCCAATTCCGCTTCAGTTCCTTCGGGCGCCCGAGCAAGCAGCGCCGAGGACAACAATAACACACCGGTAACGATCCGATAGGACACCGTGGTCACCTCGACGGGGAGTATTGGCTCGCAAGCCAAGCGAGCGGGTCAACACAGTATTAATGATAGCGGCCCGCCCGCGCCACAAAAACTTTGCATCGGGGCGATAGAGAATTCTTATCCTGGAACAAATCCCCGGCAACATCGTATTTCTAAGGTGAGGTAAGCCATGAGAGCCAATATCCTTGCCCTGGCCGCGTTAGCGGTGGTTCCATTTGAGGTGGCCTGCGATTTCGAGACGTGGTGCGACAACTCAGACCGGTTTCGGGAGGACTTCCAGTACAGCTTCGATCTCAAGCCTGGGGGACGGGTGTCGGTGGATACCTTCAACGGCTCGATCGAGATTCTAAGCTGGGAGAAGAACACGGTGCAGATCACGGGCACCAAGTACGCCGCGCGGGAAGAGGATCTGAAGGACATGAAGATCGAGACCAAGGCGGACGCAGGGTCGGTGCAGCTCCGCACCGTGCGGCCGTTGTCGCGGCGCGGGAACATGGGGGCGAAGTACTTCCTCCGGGTGCCTCAGCGGGTGGAACTGGACACGATTCACAGCTCGAACGGGACGATCCGGGTGGAGGACATCGACGGGAACGCGCGGCTGGACACCTCGAACGCGACGATCCGGATGCGGAAGTTGCATGGGCGCGTGGAAGCGAAGACCAGCAACGGCGCGATCGAGGGAGACGACCTGGTCGGGGAGGCGGTGCTGAGAACCTCAAACGGGGCGATCCGCATGGACCGGGTGCAGGGGGGAATAGAAGCCACCACGTCGAACGGATCGATTCATGTCGCGGTGTCTAAGCCCAAGCCGGGGCAGCCGCTGCGGTTCGAGAGCTCGAATGGGAGTCTGGACCTGGCGATCGCGGAACTGGCGAACAGTGAGGTCCGAGCCTCGACCAGCAACTCGTCGATCACACTGCGGGTGCCGGCGTCGATCAAGGCGCTGTTGCGGGCCAGCACCTCGAACAGCTCGATCACCAGCGAACTGGATGTGGTGACGCGGGGCACGCTGGGGAAGAACCACCTGGAAGGAGAAATCAACGGGGGCGGGCCGCTGATTCAGCTTTCTACGTCCAACGGCTCGATCAAGGTGCTCAAGCAGTAAGCTCCGGCCAAGCCGCAAGCCGCGCGAGCGAGCCAGCCACTGTCCTATCATTGGGGATTCATGAGGATACGTGTCGAGGCGGCGATCGTCGGGCTGGTCTCGGTAGCGGCGGTGTTGGGGTGGCAATACCTGACGGTGCGCTACAACTACCAGGGCAATTGGAGCGCGCTGTTCTGTACGGGGTCGAAGCTGGGGCCGCCGCCGCTGGAGGAATTTCGCGCCACGTACGTGTTTGGCGGGAGCTTCGGATACGACCGGCAGTTCTAGCGGTACATCGCGCACGATCCGTTCCTCGAGCGGAGCCTGTGGAAGAACGTGGATGCGCCACGGATCCGGTACCGGCGGATACTGGTGCCGGGGCTGGCGTAGCTGGGAGGGCTGGGCAGACCGAGAGCGATCGATACGGCGTATCTCGCGGTGATTCTGGGATTCGTGTTCCTGGGCGGGTATTGGGCCAGCCGGTATGCGTCGGCGCTGGGGCGGCACCCGGGCTGGGGACTGGCGTTCGTGCTGACACCGGCGGTGCTGGTGTCGGCAGACCGTATGACGGTGGATGCGGCGCTGGCGGCGCTGTGCTGCGGGTGGGTGTTGTACTGGGGAGAGAAAGCGGCGCCGCGCGCAGCGAGGTACGCGCTACTGGCGGCAGTTCCGCTGGCGAGGGAGACGGGGCTGCTGCTGAACCTGGCCAGCGGGGTCGTGCTGGCGCTGAGACGGAGAGGGCGGGAGTCGCTGATCTGGGCGGCGGCGATTCTGCCGTGCGCGGGCTGGTACGCTTTCGTGGCGGCCCGTACGCAGACGGGGGTGTGGGACTGGTGGGGTTTCGTGGAGAACGTGCCTCTGGCGGGGTTCATCCGGCGCGTGCTCCATCCACTGGTATATCCGCCGGGAACCCCACTGCCCTGGTTCGTCATCGCGCTCGACTATGTGTCGCTGGCGGGCATCGCGCTGGCGCTGGTGCTGGGCATCCGGCTGTGGCTGCGGCGGCGCGATGGCGCGGTCGAGATAGCGGCGCTGCTGTTTTGCCTGCTGGCGATTCAAACCGGGTCGGCGGACGTCTGGTCGCACGTGTTCGGCTTCGGCCGGGTGTTTTCGCCGCTGCTGCTGTTGCTGGCGATGAAGGGATTGGAAACGCGACGGAAGGTGCTGGCGTTGCCGTTGGCGCTGGTGACGCTGCGGGTGGGCGCGCAGTTTGGGGGTCAGGTGATCGGAGTGGTACGGGGGCTGTAGCGAACTCTGGCGGCGGACCAAACCGCCTGTCCCAGGCAGGCGGCCAGCAGCAGCAGTATCCAGTAGATGGGGTGTTGATAGCGCAGGTAGTTGTAGACGAAATAGTAGGGAACCGGAAAGGTCAGCAGAACAGAAACCAGCAGGAGAGCGGCCCACCGATTGCGGCGCGTGAGCAGGACAAGTCCGGCGAGCGCGAGCAGGTTCAAGGTCCAGAGGGCGTACCGGTGGATGGGGTGGCGCAGCACAGGGAACCAGAAATTGCGTACCCGCGCGGCGCTCAGCATGAGGAACTCGCGGGGGTGGTGGCCGATCCAATCCAGGGCGCGGCGAAGCCGCTCGTGGTTGAAGGCGAGTTCGCCTCGCTGCCTGATCTCGCGTGCGACGGCGGGGTTGGCATGCGGGTGCTCGAGCCAGTGAAAGGGCGCCTGAAGAGCCTCTTCGACGTCGGGAACGGCGCGATCGTGGTTGGAGACGTAAAGCTCGAGGCCGAGAGTATCTTTGATGAAGAAGAACCCGCCGAGTTGCAGGTAGTTGCGCAGGAGCCAGGGGGAGATGGTCAGCAGGGCGGCGGCGGCCGCGAGGGCGATCCAGGGCAGGAGCGGCTTGCGGAGCCGCCAGATGGCCAGCGCCAGCAAGCCGAGCAGAACGGGTAGGACGTTGGGGGCCAGCAGAAGGCCGAGGCCGCACCAGAAGCCCGCGCGGAGGTCTGAGGCAACCTTAAGGGAGGGGGCGGCCAAGAAGCGCGCGAAGAAGATGACCGAAAGCTCGAGGAAAACCGCGACCCAGGGAGCCTCGAAATCCCCCATGCACTCTGGCCAGAAGTGCCAGGGGACCAGGGCGCCGGCGGCGCCGGCCAGAATGCCCGGAAGGAGGCCGATGCCCAGCGACTGCGCGACCCAGGGGAGCAGGGCGTACTCGGCGGAAGCGACGGCGGCGGCGAGGATCATGCGGGCGAAGTCGGCGGCGCGGGTGTCGCCGAAGAGGGCGTAGAGGGGCGAGAGGAAGAGGGGATAGAGCGGAGCTATCTGAGCGGTGGGTCCGGTGGGGGTGGCATGGGGATCGGCAAATGAGCCGTTTCTGGCCAGCGAGATGGCAATGCGGACCGGCTCGGGCCGGCCGATTTCGTAACGGTGGAAGCCAAAAACCAGGGTGAGGCGGATCGCGAGGGCGACCAGGTAAATGGTCAGCGAGATCCGGATCAGCCGCACCTACTTCAACCCGAGTTCCTTGAACTTGGCCTCGAAAGCCTCCACGGGCTGCGCGCCCACGAGGATGGCCCCATCGACGCCATCGGGAGTGGTGCGGCCGATGATGAAACTGGGGGTGCCGGAGATGTTTAGGGACGTGGCCTCGGCCATGTCCTTCTGAATTGCCTCGCGGTACTTGCCGCTGGAGAGGCAGGTCCGGAACGGCTCCATCTTCAGGCTGAGGCTCTCGCCATGCATCAGGATGTCATTCTCACTGAGGCGGCTGGGATTGGCGACCAGGAGATCGCGCATCTTCCAGAACTGGTCCTGTTCGCCGGCGCAGCGGGCGGCTTCGGCGGCGTGGAAGGCGTTGACATGGAAATCGAGCGGGAAGTCGCGGCTGAGGAAGCGTACCTTGCCGGTGTCGATATAGCGCTTGCGGATCTCGGGGAAGGTGACGATGTGGAAGCGCTGGCAGAAGGTGCACTGGTAGTCGGTGAACTCGACCACGGTGACGGGTGCGTCCTTCTTGCCCAGCCAGTTGGGGTTGTCGAGCTTGAGTTTGGCAGGGCTTTCCCCTTCGGCGGGGTGCTGGGGTTGCGGAGCGGCGGGGCGGGCCTGCTTCTCGAGCAACTGACGGATCAGTCTGAGCTCGTTAAGGATGGCATCGGCCTGCTCGCGGGTGATGCCGGGCTGCTGAGGCTGGTCGGCCGCCCAGGCAGGCAGGAGCAGGCAGAGCAAAATCGGGATCGAGGAGAGTCTACACATGGGAAAGGACTAATATAGCGCAGTTGGCGCCGGGCAGGCTGAGCGCTCTGGTATCCTGATTCGTCGGGAGGTGTTATGAAGCGCGTGGTGTTGGTTCTACTCTGGTCGGTTTGCGGCTGGGCGGACGAGGGGATGTGGCTGTTCACCCAGTTCCCAAAGGAGCAGGTGAATAAGAAGTATGGGTTCGGGGTGACGGAGGAGTTCCTGAATCATCTGCGGCTGGCGTCGGTGCGGCTGGGGGCGTCGGGATCGTTCGTTTCACCGGTGGGGCTGATTTTCACCAACCACCACGTGGCCTCGGGTTGCATCCAGAAGCTGAGCTCGAAAGAGCACAATTACATGGCGAACGGCTTCTACGCAGAGACCGAGGCCGAGGAGCTGAAGTGCCCGGACACCGAGGCCAGCGTGCTCGAGCGGATCGCGGACGTGACCAAGGAAGTGAACGCGGGCGTGCAGGCGCAGCCGGGGACGCCGGAAGCGAACCGGGAGCGGCGGGCAACCCAGGCGCGTATCGAGAACGAGTGCGGCGCGAAAGCAGGGAACCGATGTGAGGTGGTGACGCTGTACTCGGGAGCGATATACAACCTGTACGAGTACAAGAAGTACACGGACGTCCGGCTGGTGTTCGCACCGGAGGAGGCGATCGCGTTCTTCGGGGGCGACCCGGACAATTTCACGTATCCGCGCTACGACCTGGACATCACCTTCCTGCGAGCGTACGAAAAGGGGCGGCCGGCCGCGACTCCCAACTACCTGAAGTGGAGCCGGGAGGGCGTGCGTGAAGGCGAGTTGACGTTCGTTTCGGGCAACCCGGCGTCCACGGACCGGTTCGTCACCTACGCGCAACTGGAGTATGAGCGGGACACGGAGTATCCGCTGGCGCTCGGCTACGTGGAGTCGGTGATCAAGACGCTGAAGAGTTTCGGCGCCCAGAACGCGGAGAACAAGCGGGTGTCGAGGGACAAGCTGTTCGGCGCGGAGAACACCTATAAAGCGCGCACGTGGGAATACAAGGGGCTCAAGACGGCGAAACTGTTCGAGGAAAAGAAGGCGCGGGAGGACAGACTGCGAGCGGCTATCGAGCGGAACGCGAAGCTGCGCCAGGAAGTGGGCGACGCGTGGGAGGCCATCGCGGCGGCGCACCGGAAATGGGCGCCGATCCAGAAGGCATACTATGCGCTGGAGGGCGGGCCGCGGTATTCCGACCTGTTTCGGATCGCGCGCAGCGTGCTGCGGCTGCCGGAGGAGAAAGCCAAGCCCAACGGTCAGCGGCTGCGGGAGTACACCGACGCGGCGCTCCCGTCGCTGGCGCTGCGGCTGTATTCGCCGGCGCCGATTGCGGATGGGGTCGAGATTGCGGTGCTGGCGAACTACCTGCACTTCCTCCGGGAGCAGCTTGGACCGGGGAACGCGACGGTCGAGGCGGTGTTGGCGGGGCGGGACGCGTGGCAGGCCGCGGAACACTATGTCACGACCAGCAAGCTGAAGGACGTCGCGGAGCGGAAGCGGCTGGCGGCGAGCGTGGAGGCGGTGAAGAACTCCGAGGACGGAATGATCCGGCTGGTGCGGGCGCTGGACGAGGAGGCGCGGGCGGTCCGGAAGCGACTGGAGGACGAGTTGGAGGCGGTGACGCGGGCCAATGCGACAAAGATCGCCCAGGCGCGATTTGCGATTTACGGAGCCACCGAGTACCCGGACGCGACTGGCACGCTCCGACTGTCCTACGGGCCGGTGAAAGGGTACGGCAAGATCCCCTACGCCACGGATTTCGCCGGGATGTATGCGCACGCCACGAAGGAGGAGCCGTTCCGGCTGCCGGAGAGCTTCATGAAGGCGAAGGGCGCGCTCGCGCACAAGACGCCGTTCAATTTCGTGAGCACCTGCGACATCATCGGGGGCAACTCGGGGAGCCCGACGGTGAACCTGAAGGGCGAAGTGGTTGGGATCATCTTCGACAGCAACCTGGAGGCGATGGCAAACCGCTTCGTGTACGACGAGGTGGAGGGCCGCGCGGTACACGTGGCGAGCCAGGGGATCATCGAGGCGCTACGGAAGGTGTACAAAGCGGAGCGGGTGGTGAAGGAGCTGGGGTTCGGGGAATAGCTGAGGGCTTGCGGGACAGCCGCAGAATAATCCCATTTCAGCCGATAAGTAGTGAGGGGGACGCTATACCCGCGGCTGCTCCAGGCCGCCGGTGGGTCTCTTGAGAGGTTGCGAGGGACCCGAGGCGCGCATGAAGGATTTCGACAAAGCACTGTACGAAGGGATGCTGGTGGGGTTTGGCCAGATCCTATCGCAATACAATGCGTTCGCGCGCGGATCCGTCCTGAAGGATGTGGGGCGGCAGATCATCGCCTATCTCAACAAGAATGGCTACCGATTCGAAGAAACGGGCGGGATGGAGGATCTCTCCAGGCTGATCGACCTGTTCGTGAAGAACGGATTTGCCGCGAAGCTGGACATCGAGCCGGCGGGCACTGGTCAGCGTTACATGTGGCGCGATTTGTACCTCCTGGACGCCTACAAAGAGTTGCAGGACCTTACTGGGAACCCCTTCTTGTCGTGCCCCTTGAACTTGTGCTTGTTCTACCTGGCCGACAAGCACAACAAGGTGCTGCACCTTCTCGAGAAGACATTCGACATGGCGCAGCGGCTCACCGTGGCGCAGTACGAGATCGTCGACAAGGACGCGGCCAGCCCGGGGGGATTCGATCCGCTGGTGATCGAGAACGTGAGGCTGTGCGAAATCGCGCAGGAACGAGCCGACAGACTGGAGAAGGCACAGAAGGAACTGGAGCGCTTTGCGGCGGTCCTTTTGGCAGCGAAGGAAGAGGCGGAAAAACAATCGATGCTGCTCAATGAGCAGGCGAAGCAGCTCATTCAGGCGCGCGAAGTTGCGCTACGGGCCGCGCAGGCGAAGTCGGAGTTCGTGGCGACCATGAGTCACGAGATCAGGACCCCCTTGAACGGTGTGATCGGCATGACGCAACTGCTGCTGGGTACCGCGCTGGATGAGGACCAGCGGGAGTGCGTGGAGACGATCACGCGGAGCGGAGAGAGCCTGCTGGGGATCATCAACGACATCCTGGACTTCTCCAAGATCGAGGCGGGGAAGATGGAAATCAAGATCGTCGATTTCGACCTCCAGGAAGTGATCGAAGAAACGATCGACCTGCTGGCTGTGAAGGTCGGCGAGAAGGGGCTGGAGTTCGCGGGGATTGTGGCCGCCGGTGTGCCGGTCAAACTGCGGGGGGATCCAGGAAGACTGCGCCAGGTGCTCATCAACCTGACGGGCAACGCGGTGAAGTTCACCCCACAGGGCGAAGTGCTGTTGCGCGCGGACCTGGCAGGCGAGCACGGGGACGAAGTGGACGTCGAGTTCTCAGTGACGGACAGCGGAGTAGGCATCGCGCCGGAGGATCGGAAGAGACTGTTCACTCCATTCTCGCAGGCGGACGGGTCCGCGACGGGTGCGCACGTGGGAACCGGGCTGGGACTGGCAATCTCCGAGCGATTCGTAGAACTGATGGGTGGTCGCATATCGCTGGAGAGCGAGCTCGGCAAGGGGAGCGTGTTCTCATTCACCGTGCGGTTCGGGAAGCAAGCGGATCAGAAGGGGCCTCCCCGTCACGCGCTGTGCGGCCGCGAAGCATTGGTGGTCGAGGACAACCCGGCGATGCAGCGGGTCATGGTCGAGTTTCTGGAGGGCTGCGGAATGCTGGCGAGAGCGGTCTCCGCCGGGGAGGCCATCTCCAGTATGGATGCGGCGCTGGGACGGGGAGCACCTCCCGACTTGGTGATGGTAGACTCGACGCCCAATGACCAAGACGGCCTGGCAATCATTCGGCGAATCAAGTCCGACCCGCGTCATGAACATGTGCGTACCATCCTGCTCACGCCATTGAGCCAGAGAGTTGTTCCCGCGCCAGCGGAAGCGGGGGTGACTTTCAGACTGAACAAGCCGCTCCAGCAGTCCTGCCTGCAGAAATGCCTGGCCAGGCTTTCCGTGGGAGAGACGGAAGCGGGGCGGCGGGAGCACGAAGATGGCAGGAGCGGCGGAGTTCCCCCTTTCCGCGCAATGAACATGAGCACGCCGGGCGCAGTCCGCGAATTGAAGGTTCTGGTCGTCGAGGACAACGCCACCAACCAGCGCGTCCAAGTAAGGATGCTGGAGAGACTGGGCCACCGTGCGGACCTGGCCGGCAACGGTCGCGAGGCGCTCTGTGCTCTCGGCCAGGCAGCCTATGATTTGGTGTTCATGGACTGTCAAATGCCGGAAATGGACGGTTTCGAGGCCACTGCCGAGATCCGCCGGCGCGAAAAGGACACACGGCGCACGACCATCATCGCCATGACCGCGAACGCGCTGGAAGGAGACCGGGATCGCTGTCTGGCGGCGGGCATGGACGACTACTTGACCAAGCCCGTCAAACTGGACGATCTCGATTCTGCGATCCGGAAGTGGGATGCGACCTCCCGGAATCCCAGCCCTGTACCCCAGCCGTAATTCCGGCGTGCCTGGCGCTCGCGGCCCCGAATGTGAAATACTCCACTAATCGTGGCCCGCGTTTTTCTCAGTTACAGCAGCAAGGACCGGGTTTTTGTCCGGGAGTTGTGGCGGCGGCTGACGCGCGACGGCGTGGCCTGCTTTTTCGACCAGGAGTCGATCGAGTGGGGCGCGAATTTCGTGGTCAGTCTCGAACAGGGAATCGACGAGTGCGAGTTCCTGGTGGTAGTGCTGTCGCCGGATTTCGTGCAATCCAAGTGGGCGGAGCTGGAGCGGACGTCGGCGGGAGTGGAGCGGAGGATACTGCCGTTGCTGTTGCGCGCCTGCGAGGTTCCCCGGTTTTTGAAGACGGCCAACCAGATTGACGTATCCACTGAGAGGCTCTTCGAAGAAAACTATCCCGGGATTTGCGCGGAGTTGGGCGGCACGGTGCGGCCCGATCCGGCGCCGCCCACGGACCGCAATGCGCTGCCTCCGGTGAGTCCGCTGCCGGCAGTCCACCGGATGCCGTACCGCTCGCTGGGAGACAGGTTCGTGGGGCGGGTGGATTCGCTGTGGCGGCTGTACGATCAGCTTTCCCAGGGGAAGACCAGCGTAGTGCAGGGAGTCGGGGTGGTAGCCGGCACGGGGGGACTGGGCAAGACGCAGCTCGCGGTCGAATACGTCCATCGGTTCAACGGCCACTACCCGGGCGGGGTCTTCTGGGTGGAGGCGGACCAGGGGATTCCCAGGCTCATCGACGTGGTCTCCCGCTCGGCGGAAATCGAGGTGGATGGCAAACGGCCTGAGGCGGACCAGCTCGAAGCGATTTGGGGCGGCCTGGGCCGCCGCGCGGCGAGCCTGGTGGTATTGGACAACTTTCCGGAAACCGTGCCGCTGGAGCCGTTGCTGCCGTCCGGTGGATGCATCCATGTGCTGGTGACCACCCGCCGCCGGGATCTCACGCGCCATCCGCACTTGACCTTGCCGTGTTTGACGACGCGGGAGGGTGTGGCGCTGCTGAACTCCGGCGATCGGCGTTTCGGCGCGGAAGCGGAGGCGCTGGTCGAGGACGTGGGGGGACTGCCGCTGGCTCTCGAACTGCTCCGGAGCTACTTGGATCTGTGCCCGGACGTGGGTGTTGCCGCCATGCGGCGCGCGCTCAAGGAGACGGGCGAGATGGCGCTGCTCGAGGAGTTCGCGGCCGAATACCGCGACGAGCTTCCCACGCGCCACGAACGCAACATCGCCGCCACGTTTCAGGTGAGCTGGGACCGGGCCGGCGGAGACGGAAAGGAAGTGCTGCGGGTGATGGCGCACCTGGCGCCCGCGCCGGTCCCGTTGCGGCTGTTGCGGGCCAGCCTGGGCTGGGAGGAATCGTCCGGGGTCGCGGATCGACTGTCGAGGGCCATCACGGATGTGTGGCGCCTGTCGCTGGTGGATCGCAGCGAGCAGGGCGAGCCCAACGCCCACCGGCTGATTCTGGGGTTCGTTCGGCGGCAGCCGGAGAGCGGTTTGTGGTGGCCGCAGGCCGTGGCGGCGTTAGCAAAGGAAATGCGCCGCGCGTTCGACGATCAGGACACGGCGTCCTTCCGGGAACTGGAGGGAGTCGTCCCTCACGCCCAGATGGTGCTCGCTCGCCCCGACCTGCCGGTGGAGAGTGCGATCCGGATCGCGACCGCTCTGGGCCGGCACGAGCGGACCCTGGGACGTTACCTGCTGGCGAAGTCCTTCTATCAGGTTGCACTGGATCGAAGCGAGCGCAGCTATGCGGCGGGCCATCCCTCCATCGCCATCAGGCAATCCAACCTGGCGCTGGTGCTGATGGACTTGGGGGAACTGGAAGAAGCGCGGGATCTGCTGCGGAAGGCGCTGGCCTCGGACGAGCACAGCTATGCGGCGGGCCATCCCTCCATCGCCATCAGTCAATCCAACCTGGCCTCGGTGCTGGAGGACTTGGGGGAACTGGAAGAAGCGCGGGATCTGCTGCGGAAGGCGCTGGCCTCGGACGAGCGCAGCTATGCGCCGGGCCATCCCTCGATCGCCAGGAGGCAATCCAACCTGGCGACGGTGCTGAAGGACTTGGGGGAACTGGAAGAAGCGCGGGAGCTGCTGCGGAAGGCGCTGGCCTCGGACGAGCGCAGCTATGCGCCGGGCCATCCCTCCATCGCCATCAGGCAATCCAACCTGGCGGCGGTGCTGCAAGACTTGGGGGAACTGGAAGAAGCGCGGGATCTGCTGCGGGAGGCGCTGGCCTCGGACGAGCGCACCCATGCGCCGGGCCATCCCTCCATCGCCGTGGATCAATCCAACCTGGCGATGGTGCTGCAAGACTTGGGGGAACTGGAAGAAGCGCGAGATCTGCTGCGGACTGCGCTGGCCTCGGATGAGCGCAGCTATGCGGCGGGTCATCCCTCGATCGCCCTCAGGCAATCCAACCTGGCGACGGTGCTGAGGGACTTGGGGGAACTGGAAGAAGCGCGGAATTTGGCAACCAAGGCTCACGCCTCCATGCTCGCCAAGTTCGGCCCGAACCATTGGAGGACCAGGACCGTTCGGGCCAATCTGGACAGCTTGTCAGACGCCGCTGGTGGTCCTAGGGGCGGATAGTGTAGACTACCCCGCATGTTGGCGGAGATGCTGGAGCGGCTGGAGGAGGCGAAGCGGCGGTTCGGCCCGGGCGAGGGGGCGCGGACGACGGAGCTGATTGCGGCGGTGGCGCGGGAGCGGATTGGGGATGCGGCGTCGCTGATTCGGTTCCATGAGGCGCTGCTGTTTCTGCGGGCTTATCCGGCGAGCGCGGAGGTGGCGCGGGAGGCGGACCGGGCGCTGGCTTCGTTCGCGGAGCGGGTGGCGGGGATGGAGGGGCTGGACGAGCCGGAGGTGTCGGGGATCGCGGGGACGGCGTTTTCGGCGGTGTTCAGCTACGACGTGGCGCGGCGGCTGGCGGCGGCGTATCCCGAGCGCATCGACATCGACTGGGAGGGGTACGAAACGGACCGGCTGGGACGGTGGTTTCGACGGTTCCTGCCGCTCGTGGAAGAGGATTGGACGGTAGAAGCGAACGTCCCCTACCTGGACTGGCTACGGGCGGCGAAAGGCGGCGCGGGGCCGGATCTGCCCTTTATCCTGAAGCGGATGGAGGCGGACCAGTACGATTCGCTGGAGTTGCCGCTGCGCTGGGAGCTGGGGGAGACGGAGGCGACGCGGACGCGGGCGCGGATGCCGGCAGGTCCGATGTTCTTCCACGACGGGCCGCTGATCCGGCGCTGCTCGCTGGCGGAGGAGATCCCGGAACTGGAGGTGGTGCGGCTGAGCCGGGCGGAAGGAAAGCGGGCCATCGAGCAGGCGGTGGATATGTCCGCGCCGCGGTACCGCGAGCTGTATGGGTTCACCTACGGCGACCCGGGGCTGGTGCTGCGAGCGGAGGCGGGGCGCGGGGTGCGGTTCACCCTGTGGGGCGTCGCGCCGGAGCGGCGGCTGCCGCTGCGCGCCTACCATTGCGCGGTGATGTCCAAGAACGGGGTGCCGGTAGGGTACGTCGAGACGCTGAGCCTGTTCGAGCGGATGGAGGTGGGGTTCAATGTGTACTATACGTTCCGGGAGGGGGAGTCCGCCTGGCTGTACACCCGGCTGATGCGGCTGTTCCGGCAATTGACGGGAGTGACGTGCTTCTCGGTGGACCCGTACCAGATCGGGCGCCACAATGAGGAGGCGATCGCCTCGGGGGCGTTCTGGTTCTACCGGAAGCTGGGGTTCCGGCCGGTGAGAGAGCGGGCGGCGCGGCGGCTGGCGGTCGAGGAGCAGAGGATCGCGGCGGACCGCGCGTACCGGACTCCGGCGGCGACGTTGCGAAAGTTCGCGGCCGGGTACATGGTGTACGACGAGGAGGGAAGCTGGGACCGGTTCCGGGTGCGCAACCTGGGGCTGGCGGTCCAGCGGCGGATGGCGGAGCGGTTCGGAGGGGACGCGACGAAGATGCGGAGGGAGACGGTGGCGGCGGTCGAGCGCGCGCTGGGGATCGAGCTGGAGCGGGGGCAGGAGGCCTGGGCGCTGGTGCTGGCGCTGATCCCGGACCTGGGGCGCTGGACGGCCCAGGAGAAACGCGGGGTGGCGCGGATCCTGCGGGCCAAGACGGGGCCGGACGAATCGCGGTACCTGCGCCTGATGGCAGGGCACCGGCGGCTGCGGCAAGCGGTATTGGAATTGGGTGTTTAGAATGGGAGGCATGGTAAGACTCGAAACAGTACTGGAATCTTGGAGGTCGATCCGGCAGGATACGGCGCAGGCAGTGGAGGATATGCCCGGTGGGGAAATGGGTTTCAAGCCGGTGCCCGAGGTGGGTTCCTTCGGCGAGATCGCGCGGCATGTCCTGGATACGAGCCATGCGTTGACGGGGTTGCTGCTGGCGGGCGTGGACAACCTGGCAACGCCGGAGTTCCGGAGAATGGTGAAGGAGCACACGCGGCCGCTCCCGGAGAAGCTGGATGCGGCGACGCTCGCGGCGGAACTGCGCTCGTCGCTGGAGGAGCGCCTGGCGGAGCTGGCGCGGCAGCCCGCGGAGTTCTTCTCGGGGATGATCACCCGGTTCGACGGGCAGCAGGTGACGCGGCTGGAAATGATACAGCTTGTCAAGGAGCACGAGCTGACGCACCGCCAGCAGTTGTTCCTGTTCCTGCGGATGAAGGGCGTCGTGCCGGTGACCACGCGGCGGCGGCAGGCCAAGAAATAGGCCGCACGAAAAAAATAGCAGCGGACGGCCCTTGGCAGCTTCCCAAAAACGAAGTAGTTTGAATAGAGGCAAATGGTTGGCACATCACTGGAGGGAAACGCATGGTGATCTGTCCGGTCTGTGACGCGGAGATCGACGTCGAGGAAGACGAGCTCGAGGAAGAGGATACGTTGACCTGCGACGAGTGCGGCGCCGATCTGCATGTGGTGAGCGTGGAACCGCTGGCCCTGGAGCCGCTCGAGGAAGAGGACGAGGACGAGGAGGCTTCGGACTTCGACGACGAGGATGAGGAAGACGAGAATTGGAAGTAGACTCGTCCCGAACCTGGGCATGGCGGCGGGCGCGATGGCGCTGATTCTGCTCGGGGGCGGGAGGGAAGCGAGCGGTGTGGACCAGGGCAAGCGGGCGCAGGCGCCCTACGCTCTGATCACCGGTACGGTGTTTCGGGAGACGGGCCTGGCATTCCCCGGCGTGGAGGTTACGCTGGCGGCCGCCGGAGACACGAAAGGGGCCCGCAAATTCAAGAAGATACAGGCGGCTACCAGTGCGCGGGGTGAGTTCGTGCTGAGGGTTCCGGCGGCGCCGATGAACTTTACGCTCACCGCGAAGGCGCCCGGGTACCAGGCGCAGGAGAAGCCCGTCACGGTAACCGGAGAAGACCGAATTGATGTATTCTTCCGGCTGGAGCCTGCGTCCAAGTAGGGGAATGGAGAATCTAATGAGAAGTGTACTCACCGTGCTGGCGCTGGGGGTGGTGCTGTGGGCAACGCAGCCGCTGGCCATGGCGCAGAAGGTCAAGGAGGACCCAAACGTCCGTTCGGTCGAGGGTACGGTGACGGATGCGAGCGGCGCGGCGGCGGGAAGCGCGGTGGTGTATCTGAAGAACACGAAGACCCTGCAAGTCCGGACGTTCAATACGAGGGACGACGGGAGCTACGTGTTCCACGGGCTGAGTACGAACATCGATTACGAGTTGAAGGCCGAGCGTAGTGGCGCTTCCAGCGATTCGAGCAGACTGAGCACGTTCGACTCGCGCAAGAAGGCAGTCATCAATCTGAAGTTGAAGAAGTGATGGACAAGGCAGAGCCTTATCCTACTGCAAGCGGAGGGGAAGATGGGACGTTTGCTATTGACGGCTTGCGCCTGCACGGTCGTCCTGCTGGGGCAGGAATTCAAACTGGGATCGCAGGTGAGCGATTTTGGGATTAAGGACGTCCAGGGCAACGGCGTGCACTTTTCGTCGCTGAAAGGGGACCTGACGGTGGTCCTGTTCATCGCGACGCAGTGCCCGGTCTCGAACGCGTACAACGAGCGGATGAAGGCCTTGTACACGGATTACGCGCCCAAGGGAGTGAAGTTCGTGTTCATCAACGCGAACCGGACCGAGCCGGCGGCGGAGGTGGCGCGGCATGCGCAGGAACACGGCTTCCCGTTCCAGGTCTACAAGGACGACGACAACGTCGTCGCGGACCGGTTCGGAGCGAGCGTGACGCCGGAGGCGTTTGTGCTGGACCGGACGGGTGCCATCCGGTACCATGGGTCGGTCGACGACTCGCAGGTAATCGAGCGGGTCCAGACGCCGCGGCTGAGGAACGCGCTGGACGCAGTACTGGCCGGGCAGCCGGTGGGGCAGCCGGAGACCAAGGCGTTCGGGTGCTCGATAAAGCGGATCAAGAAGGCGGCGTGACGCGGAGGCTGCTACTCGTCCAATTCGCGGCCCTTGCGGTGGCGCTAGCGCAGCCGGCGCGGCTGGCCCCGCTGGACGAGGCAGGATTTCAGAAGCTCACCGCCTCGGGGAAGGGGCGGGTGGTGCTAGTGGACTTCTGGGCGACCTGGTGTGAACCGTGCCGCGCCGAGATGCCCCAACTGGTGGCCCTGGAAAGCCGTTACCGGGACCGCGGGCTGAAACTGGTCGCGATCTCCTGCGATGAGCCGGAGCAGGAGGCGGGCGCGCTGGAGTTCCTGAAGAAACAGCGGGCGCCGCTGCCGGGCTACATCAAGCGGCCGCGAGACGACGACAAGTTCATCAACGCGATCGATGCGAAGTGGAGCGGCCAACTGCCGGCGCTGTTCCTCTACGACCGCGAGGGCCGCAAGGCGAGGTCGTTTTTCGGCGAGACGGACATGGCGGCGCTGGAAGCGGCCCTGCGAACACTGCTTTGACACTACTCGAAAAACATCTCGGCCGGCTCAAGGGCCAGACGGCTTGGATCACCGGAGGCAAGCGGATTGGGTGCACGGTGGCGCTGGCGCTGGCCGAGCAGGGTGTGAACCTCGTGCTGAGCTACCGCCGTTCGGAGGCGGAAGCGGAATCGACGGCCGCGGAGGCGCGCAAGCTGGGCGTGCGGGCGATCACGGTGCAGGCCGACGTTTCCGAGCGCGGAAGCGTTAAGGAAGCGGTCGAAAGGGCGCGCGCCGAGTTCCCGCGGATCGACATCCTGGTCAACATGGCGTCGGTGTACGAGCCTGTCGAGATCGGCGAGGCTGGCGAGCGGGAGTGGCGGGACAGCGTCGGGGCGCACATTCTGGGCACCTTTTGGCCGGCGCAGTTGATCGTTCCACTGATGCCGCGGGGCGGGCACATCATCAACGTGGCGGACGCGACCTCGATCGGCAAACCGCAGAAGCGCAACCTGCCTTACGTGGTGACCAAGGCGGCGGTGGCGGCGATGACGCGGGCCATGGCGCTGGAATACGGCGAGCGGGGGATCTTCGTCAACGCGCTGGCGCCGGGGCCGATCCTGCCGCCAGAGGACTTCCCGCGCGAGACCTGGGAGCGGATCCGGGCGCGCTCGGCAGTGAAGTACCCGGTGACGGACGAGGAAGCCGTGGAGCAGTTCGCGCTGCTGGTCGTATACCTGGCGGTGACGACGGTGGCGAGCGGGCACCTGTACGCGCTGGACCAGGGGCAGAATCTGAGCTGAGGGCGCCCAGCGCCTTGCGCCGACCTGGCTCGACCCGGGATGCGTTCGCGCGCCTCAGCGAACCAGCCCGCCTCCGTAGTGCAGCTCGTAGAGCTTGGTCTCGCCGCGCGCGATCGCCTCCTCGCCATGGAAGCTGTCGAGCTGGCCCTGCACACGGTTGGTGTAAGTGTAAGCGCCCTGCTCGACCCGCCGCGGTCCCCGATAGGGCTCTTCCAGAGGAACGCGCATCAAAGCGACGTGCAGGAGCTTAACCACCGCTGCAACCTCCCTGGCGTCGATGCCTGGACGGATATGGCCGGCGTAACTCGTTGTCCAGACGGGCTTTCCGGACTCGTAGACGATCTCCTGGCCAGCGAACGTGGACTCGCCGACGTAAATATCCCGGTACAGAAACGGGCCTTGCGAGTACTCGAGCTGGCGCGTCCCGCTGAGTAGTGGCTTCATGGAAGCACTGTCGCCCTGACTGGCGTAGGTGTGCTTCTTGGCCTCCACCAGGAACCGCTGAAGGGCGTCGTTGCCGGCCGTGCCTTGCGCCAAAGCTGCGCCTGAACCGAAGACCAGCAAGAGAATGCCATATCCAATCCTGCGAATTCGCATGGAGTGTCTCCTCAGGACAAGATACAACAGGTCGACGCGTTCCCGGGAACCCCGCCGCAGTCCTACCTACGCGGCAGCCGAGAAGGTGGGCGAGGTTCTGGCCAGCTCCGCCATGGCGTAGGGGGAGACGTTCTCGGCCTGTAGGAAGAACGTCATCCGGTTGGTGGCCGGATCGTAGTCCGAGCGCAGCCAATCGCCTTCTTGCACCTGGCCGCTGGCGATCAGGTTGGACATGGGCTGCACCAACGTCCGCTCGACCGCGCGTTTCAGGTGGCGCGCACCGTACTTCACATCGGTGCCTTCCCGAAGCAGGTAGTCCTTGGCTGCGGCGGTCACGCTGAAGACAAAGGGCTTGGTGTTCGGCGACTGGAAGATCCGCTCCTGGACCAGGCCCAGCTCGATGTCCAGGATCCGGCGCAATTCGGGGTCGCCCAGGGAACGGAAGACCACGATCTTGTCCAACCGGTTGATGAACTCGGGTGTGAACTTGCGGCGGGCCGCTGCGACGCCGGCCTGGGCGATCTTGTCATCCAGGCGCTCGCCGGGGTCGGGGGAGACGAAGCCCAGCCCGGGGGTGGTGAGCGCGCTCATGTTGGAGGCGCCCAGGTTGCTGGTCATGAAGATCAGGGCCTTGGAGAAGTCCACCTTGCGGCCATCGCCCAGCGTTAGAGTGGCTTTGTCCAGGATCCCCAGCAGCAGGTTCCACAGTGCGTCGCTGGCTTTTTCGATCTCGTCGAACAGAACGAAGCTCAAGTCGAGCTTCTCGGTTAGGTATTGGTTGAGCGTCTCCTGACTCAGCATGGGGTGCGTTTCGCGATGCCCCAGGTACCCCGGGGGCGAACCGATCAGTTTGGCGATCTCGTGGCTGTGCTGGAACTCGCCGCAGTCGATCTTCACGACGGCCCGTGCGCATCCCACCAGGATCTCCGCCGTCGCCTCCACGATGCGGGTCTTGCCGGAACCGGTCGGGCCAAGGAACAGGAAGTTTCCGACCGGCCGTCCGGGCGCGTGCATGCCCGTGAGGAACATCTGGTAGACATTGACGATCTGAGCGATCGCCTCGTCCTGTCCGACGATCAACCCCCGCAGGCCAGTCTCGAGGAGTCTTGCCTCGCAGCCGAGGTTTGTGACGTCGAGGGGTGCGCTGAGCCGGGCCATTCTCCTTTTCCCTTCGTGAACGGCAAGTTATAGTACCTTGTTCACCTAACAAACATATCGGACAGAGTACGGGTTTTCACCGGATCCGCGACGGCCGCGATAGAGTATGAGTAGGCCGTGCGCAGAATCGTTCGCTACATGTTCGTGGTGGTGGCGGCCGCGTTGCTCTACCTGGGCTGGACGTTTGCGGACCGCTACAGGAGCAACCGCGAGTTCGAGCGTGCTCGCGCCCGGCAGATGGCGCCAAGCCTTCCTCCCGACTACGGCAGCACGGTGAAGATCCTCCAGTTCTACGCCAGCCCCGAGGTGCTGAACAAGGGCGAACGAGCGATCTTGTGCTACGGAGTCGCCAACGCCCGAACCGTGCGCATCGAGCCGGAGGTCGAGCCAGTCTGGCCCGCGTTGAGCCGGTGCTTCAACGTCGCGCCGCAGAAGGATACCCGCTACACGCTGACCGCCGAGAGCGCGGACGGCAAGCGCGTCGAGGAGTCGTTCCTCATTCAGGTGCGGAAGCGGTAGGGATCGTCACAAAAGCCGAACCAGGCATGAAGCTGTGCAACTCTAAGGATGCGTACCGGATGGCAGCCGGCTCAGAACCGCCTCGAACACGTCGTGGGCCGTTGCCAGGGCGTCAGCAGCCTCCTGGGAGGTTGCTTCTTCGGGGTCACCGGGGTAGCGAAACTTCCACGCGTATTCGGTAAGGGGTGCCGCGCGACGAAGCAGCGGCTCCAGGCTCTGATCGATCTGACAGCAAGCTTCTCCCAGTTCGACCAAATTGTGCGTCTTGCGGAACGGGAGAAGGTTCCACGACAAGAACGCCTTCAGGGACTTCTCGACGGCCTGCTGCGAGTGGAACACAATGTCGTCGGCAAACGGCGGATCTGCCTGCGATTCGTACTGGGCGGCAGCCAGGTCCTTGGCTGCCTTCGATAGCCAGGCGCGTACCTCCGCGATGAGCGCAGGATCAGGCGACATGGAGGAGTTTTCCCTCGCGAATGACCGTAGCCGGCAAGGACACTGGAAGATGAGTCCGGCTCTCGAAGCGGCTCGCGCTCCAAACCAGCACATCCGCCGCGGCCCCAGTGCCCCACATCACCTCGTAGGCGAGGCGACTGCGGCGGCGCTCGGGCGGCGCGTCGTCCGGAACGACTACCAGAACGTCATAGTCGCTGTCCGGGCCGGCGTCTCCCCTGGCGACGGAACCGAACAGATAGATGCGCTCCGGCTGGTAGGCTTCGGCCAAACGACGCACGACCTCGGCAAGGAGCGGATCGTCGGCCGATGGCGTCTTGAAGACGGTGGTCTGCTCAGTGCCCATGGTTCGTCCCCACCAGTTTGCCACAACCGGCAGGGAAGAGAACTGGAAGTTAGGGAGGGCGTGGCTCTTGCTGCCGCAGCCCTCTGTGCCGATCGCGGCACTGGGAGCGGCGGCCATCGTGCGATCAGCCGCGTTGCGCAGACAGAGGCCGCTATGGCTGTTCCGCGATCTTGAAGCTGTCTATGCGCCAACCATGGCTCCAGGAGGAAGATCCTCCGATTTCGAGATTCGGGAAATGATCCGCGAACCGCCTCCAGAGCGCGGCTTGTTCGGGCGTAAGCGCGGCCGGGCGGTTAGAATCTCGACTGTAGATCAGCTCTCCGACTGTACGCGCGAGGTCCGCGCGCTCCTCGTCGGGGAACACAGCCGACAGCTCTCCCCGATACTTCTCATTCAACCAACTTCCGCTTGCCAGCCAGGTGTCACGAGCGGTTGGGAACGCAGCGAAGAGACCCCAACGCACCCGTTTTCGAAAATAGTCGTGGCAGTTGTTCAAGGATTCGAGCCCGCCCTGCTGTGGAGGCCTCAGGAGTAGGAATCCAATTCTATCCAGCTCAAGAGACGTGATGCGTGGAAGCACCAAGTCCAGTAGTGAACTTGACAGCCCGTCGTGCCACGGGAATCGTAGTGACCCCCCACGTCCCATCTCCCACTCCCGGAGGCCTTGTTCGTGAAGCTTATCGTTCCCAAGGTCAACGAGCCACCCTTTTCTAGCAAGCTGGTAGAGACTTGCCGCATCGTACTGCTCGATCCAGACGGAGATGGGTAACACAGGCCACGGGTGATCCGGATAGCCGTGGGACGCGCAAAGCTCGTTCGAGAGCTCGGATCTGTGGTCCAACAGGTAGGTCAGCCAGCTACGGAAAAGCGCCTCAGCGACCGCCGGTTGATCTGCCATGGCGTTCCGGGCGAGGTTCGATGCTGCGTACCGGCGAGACCCCTGAGACCGCCAATTGAGACGAATTCTTCCAAGAAACGAGTCAGTGAGCCCCGGCAAATCTCCGATCTTGAATCCACCCCGGAGCAACACCGATCTGGGGGACTTCCTCTGTTCACGTCCGATGCGGCCCGAAATGTTCCTGGCCTCCGCCTCCTCTCTTCTGCGACGCTCAAACTCATTGATGAGCACCAGCTCACCCTTCATCCCCGCGGCCGGGTCGTGGATCGGAATCCTGAGGGAGCCTGCCGCGAGATCCGGGGGCACCTCCACGCTCTTCTCTCCAGAGGGGATCACGTCACGGCTGATCGTGCCGTACTCGAGGTGAAGGTCATACGGCAGTTCCTGGCAGACATCAGCGAGATAGTCCTTGATTGCGTTCCAGCCGGGTGGTTTGTTCTTGCGATCTTCTTCGCTGCCTCGGGTCAGGTAGAGGGTGACCTGCGTCCCCTTCCATCGCCTCTGACCAACGTTCGGCTCCTCATCGAGCCGAATCAGGCGGGTGGGGCCGTCGATTACCAGGGTTCGCTTGTGGGTGTCTCCGCTCCATCCCTCGGCCATCGCCGTCTCTACCTTTACCCTGTCCGCCAGAAGGAAGCAGGAGAGGAAGCCGATTCCGAATTCCGAGACAGGGGCGAAATCCAGGCCGGCTTTCCTGAGCTCCACGCGGTGCTTGTTGAACTCCGTGGAACGGTAGTAGGACTGCCCGACTTTGAGGAAGTAGGTGCGCAAGATCAATTCGTCCATTCCGGCGCCCGTGTCCGTGACGGTCAGCTTCGGCTCCGGGGACTCGGACGTGGGCTCTTCATAACGGACGAAGATCCTGTTCTTGACGGACATTTCTTGCACGCCGGGGTCGGACAGCTCGGTCAGAGCATCGCGCAGCTTGCATGCGTCAACCGCGTTCTGAACCAGCTCGCGCACCGCGACCAGCGGATTGTCGTAAATAGCCCCACCCATCAGCAGCGAGTAGATCCGCTGGTCATCAAGCTCGAAGCGGTAGGGGACGTACTTGTACCCCTCGGCGTGGATTTCAGCTTTGGCCGAGGAAGGCAGCAAGAAAGGCCATCGGGACTCGTCTTCGGAACCGAAAGTCAGCTTGGTTTTCTCCATCTCGCCGGTGATGGCGGCGCAGAACTGAACCACGGCATGATGCACAATGTGGTTCCGGCAGCGGCCCTTGAACACGATGGCGCTCTCGTCGATGTTCCAATGGGAAATCGCCAAGTGCTTGCTCCACTCGAGGACGGCCTGGTTCTCTTCCGGCGCCAGTGGGCCCGGCATCAGGTACAGGAAGAGCGCGGGGGGCGTCCGCTCCCGATCAAAATCGAGAATATCCGCGAGGCGCAGCGCGGCCGCAACCATCTGCAAGTCCGCAGCGGCGCAGCCAACTGTATAATCCCTCGGGAAACGCAGATACCCCAGGTTCTTAGGGTCGTTCTGCGCCAGAACCTCCGCGTCTTCGTTATGGCTGACACAGACGTCAACGAGCTTCGCCCGAAAGGAATCGCCGTCGAATGCCAGACACGAGTCCGGGTCCGGGATCCTCTCGCGGTCGCGGTCGTGGAGCCCGCGCACGGTCCGCAGGAGCTCCTCATATCGCTCCGGTGTCGCGTGCCGTTCGCGGGTGTCCGCGCACAGCAGGGCTTCCTCAGCCTGGAAGAGCTGGTGGTCGAGGCGGTGGCGAGCGGTTTCCGCCAGTTCGGGATCCAACAGCTTGGTGCGCAACTGCTCCATCCGGGTCTTAGTGGATTCATCCCATTCCGCTCGCTCCCAGATCTCGGAACCCTCGAGCCGTGCTTGCCGCTCGTCCGGGCTGAGGCCCATTCCAAGGTCGTGAAGATGGGCGGCCAGGACCAGCATCGCGATCTCGGGGGGAGTCAGGCGCTCCCTCCGCTCCGGCGCCAGAATCTGCCACATGAGGTGCGCGACTTTCAGGCCGTGGGTCCGGTCATGCAGCGTGAAGGTCTCCATCTCGCGTGAAGCTACTCTGTCCATGAGGAGACCGAGGGTTTTCTCCACGAGGTCGGTGACGTTCGTGTGGAGGCACCGGCAGGCAGTCTTGGCCTTTTCGCCCAAGGCGGCGCCCCTGGGGTCCCAGTTCGCCTCTCCTTTCGCGTAGTTCTCAAGTCGCCGCATCAAGTCCAGTTCTCGTACGGTGGGTGGGGTCTCAGGAATCGGCATATTCACACCTCCAGCTCCCAAGAATGCGACAGTCATGATACCGCACCGCCCGGAACGAAGTTGGCGCGGTAGGGTTTACTCCCCGCCTCCAGCTTCTTTGTCCATGCCCATTTGGGAGAGGCGGTAGCGGAGGGCGTTGCGGGTGAGGCCGAGGAGGCGGGCGGCCTGGCTTTTGTTGCCGTCGGCGCGGCGGAGGGCTTCGCGGATGATGGATTGCTCGTATTCGTCGAGGGTGACGCCGTCGGGCAGGAAGTTATCGGCGGCCTGGCGGGGTACGCGCGGCGAGGTGTCGAGGCGGATGTCGGCGGCCTCCAGGCGCGTAGCGGGGCAGAGCACGATGCTGCGTTCGATAACGTTCTCCAGCTCCCGTACGTTGCCCGGCCAGTGGTAGCCCATCAGCTTCTCGATGGCTGCTTCGCTGATCGACTCGACGCGGCTGCCGCTCGCGCGCCCGAGTTTCGCCACGAAATGCTCGGCCAGGAAGGGGATGTCCTCCCGGCGCTCGCGCAGCGGCGGGATATCGATAGGCACGACGTTGAGCCGGTAATACAGGTCCTCACGGAAGGTGCCCTGCTCGAGCGCGGCGCGGAGGTCCTGGTTGGTGGCGGCCACGATGCGCACGTCGATGAGCCGGGTTTTGTTGCTGCCCAGGCGCTCGAACTCACGCTCCTGCAACACGCGCAGCAGCTTCACCTGAATGGAGCCCGGCACGTCGCCGATTTCGTCCAGGAACGCCGTGCCGGTGTCGGCCTGCTCGAACTTGCCGGGCTTGGTGGTGTTGGCGCCGGTGAAGGCGCCCTTTTCGTAGCCGAATAACTCGCTCTCCATCAGGTTTTCGGGGATCGCGGTGCAGTTGATCTTGACGAACGGGCGGTCACGCCGCGGAGAATGGTAATGGATGGCGCGGGCGATCAGGTCCTTGCCCACGCCGCTCTCGCCCGCCAGCAACACAGTGGAGCGCGAGGGCGCCACCCGCTCCACGGTGGCGAAAATCTCCTGCATGGACGGGCTGTGCCCGACGATATTGTCGAACTCGTAGCGTTGGCCCAACTCCTGGCGCAGCTTCAGGTTCTCGTCCTGGAGGGCGCGCATCTCGAGCGCCTTGCGGATTACCGTCATGAGGTGATCGAGAGAGAAGGGCTTGAGCAGGAAATCGGCCGCGCCGGCCTTCATCGCCTCGACCGCGGTCTCGACCGTGCCGAAAGCCGTCATCACCACGATCGGGATGCGCGCGTTCTCGCGGCGGATGGCGGAGATCAGCTCCAGGCCGCTCATGCCGGGCAAACGCAGATCGGTGAGAACCAGATCGGCGCGGTCCATCAGCTTCAGCGCTTCCTCGGCCAGGCCGGTCTTCTCCACCTCGAAATCGGCGGAGCGCAGTTGCAGCTCCAGCACGCGCCGGAGCTTCTCTTCGTCTTCGACAACCAGGATACGGGTTTTCATTCGCAGGGCAGAAACAAGCGAAAGACGCTCCCTTTGCCGGGTTCGCTTTCGACAGTTATTCTACCGCCGTGCAGGTCCACGATTTTGGAAACCACCGACAGGCCGAGCCCAGCCCCCTCCTTCTTGGTAGTGAAGAACGGGTTGAAGATGTTCTCGAGGTGATCGGGATGGATGCCGGCGCCGCGGTCGATCACCGAGACCTCGACGTCTCCGTCCACCGGCCGGGTTTTTACGGTAACGGCGCCGCCGGGTTGGGTGGCCTGCGCGGCGTTGAGCAGCAGGTTGTAGACGACGCGCTCGATCAGCTCGGCGTCGAAGGGGAACAAGGGCACGTCGGGGGAGTAGTTCTTGTAGACGGTGACCCGGCGTGGGCTGTCGCGCTCCAGTTGGGCGATGGCGCGATCGATGACCTCGCTCAACTCAGCCGGCTCGAGCCGCACCTCGAGCGGGCGGGCGAAATCGAGGAACCGCGTCACCAGGGAATTGATGCGGTCGACCTCGCTGGAGATGAAACCCGCCAGCTCGGCAGCGACTTCGTTGCCCGCGGGCAGGCTGCTGCGCAACATTTCCGCCGAGGCCCGCATCGTCCCCAACGGGTTGCGCAGTTCGTGCGCCAGGCCCGCCGACAACTGGCCGAGCGCAGCCAGCCGCTCGGAACGCCGCGCGACGGCCTCGGCCTCCTGAAGATTGCGATTGGCCTCGGCAAGCTGGTCCGCCGCGGCTTGCGCCCGGAGGGCTTCCATGCGGTTGGCTTCGGCCAGCCGCTGTGTCAGAAAACCGATCACCGCAAGAGAAATCAGCCTCAGGCTCAGCTCCGCCACCTGGTCCGGGTCAAGCCGGTAGAGTTCCCAGTCGACCCGAAGGAGGAAAGAGAGATAGGTTGCGCAGGCCAGCACGGTGAACAGGACGGTTCCGCCCACTCCCAGCGTGGCGGCCGCTGAAACCACCGGGATCAGCAGAATCCAGTAGTAGCTGCTGGTAATCCCACTCGAATGGAAGATGATCAGGTACCCAAGGCCCAACTTCAGGAGGTTGGCGAGAACGCTGCCGCGGCGAGTGGCCAACGCGGGGACCCGCGGCTCGGCAACCTGGAGACCCGCCACCAGGAACAAGAAAAAGATGAAGTGCGCGTCCCGCTCCGGTCCGGCGGCGGCGACGATGACGAACATCGCCAGCCAAACCAGGTCGTGGACCCGGATCGAGTGCCACCAGCGCGCCACGTTGCCATCTTACCCCGGACCGTCGCGGGTTGTGCCAAAATAGTTGTCTGCCGCACCATGAGTCCCGAATTTCCACCCATTGATTTGGCGCCCCAGGCGTCTGCCGAAGATTCCTCGTTCGGGGAGATCCTTTCTGAATTCGAGGAATTGCACCGCCACGCGGCGGAGGGCCAGAAGGAGAGCCGCCAGGGAATCGTGGTTGCCATCTCCTCCGAATCGATTTTCGTCGATGTCGGTTTGAAGACCGAGGGCATCATCCCCGTCGAAGAGTTCCGGGACGCTTCCGGCAACCTGGAGATCAAGGCGGGCGACCAGGTGATCGTCTCGGTCAAGGGAAGGGCGCCCGAGGGCTACTACCTGCTCTCGAAGATCAGGGTCGAGCGGCCCAAGGATTGGTCTTCGCTGGAGAAGGCGTTCGCGGAGAAGCGCGCCATCGTTGGGATCGTCACCGGCGCGGTCAAGGGCGGCCTGAGCGTGGACGTGGGCGTGCGGGCGTTTCTGCCCGCCTCGCGGAGCGGGGTTCGGGAGCTCGCCGAGCTGGAGCAGCTCACCGGCCAGGAGATCGTCTGCAAGATCATCAAGCTGGACGTCACGGACGAAGACGTGGTGGTCGACCGCCGGGTGGTTCTGGAAGAGGAGGAGGCCAAGGCGCGCGAGCAGGTCTACGCCGCGCTCCAGGAGGGCGCGGTGGTCCGCGGCGCCGTCCGGACTCTGACCGATTTCGGCGCCTTCATCGACCTGGGCGGCGTAGACGGCCTGCTGCACGTCACCGACATGTCCTGGGCCCGCGTGGGAAAGCCGGCGGACCTGCTGAGCGCCGGCGATTCCGTCGAGGTCAAGATCCTCAAGGTCGACCGGGAAAGCCGCCGCGTTTCGCTGGGCCTCAAGCAGCTCTCGCCCGACCCCTGGTCGCTGGCCGGCGAGAAGTATAAGGTGGGCGACCGCGTGCGGGGTAAAGTCACGCGCGTGGTGGAATTCGGGGCGTTCGTGGAACTGGAGCCCGGCGTCGAGGGCCTGATCCGGCTGTTTGACCTCACCTGGTCGAAAAAGGCCATCAAGGCGAAGGATGTGGTGAAACCCGGCGAACTGGTCGAGGTGGTGGTTCTGAACGTCAGCGGCACGGAGCGGCGAATCGGCCTGGGCCTCAAGCAGGCGCTGGGCGATCCGTGGGACGAGGCGGCGAACCGGTTTCCCGTGGGCAGCGTCGTGGAAGGCCGCGTCGCTAATTTGGCCAAGTTCGGGGCGTTTGTCGAGCTGGGGGAGGGCCTGGAGGGGATGATCCACGTCGGCGATATCAGCGCGGAGAAGCGCATCAACCACCCGCAGGACGTGCTGAAAGCCGGGGAGACGGTGAAGGCGCTGGTGCTGGAGGTGGATCGGGAAAAGCGGCGTATCCGTCTGGGGATGAAGCAGCTTCAGCCGACCACCGCGGACGAGTACATCGCCGAGCACAAAGTCGGAGATGTCGTCACCGGCCGCCTGGTGGAGGTCCGCAAGCAGGAAGCAAGCGTGGAATTGGGCGAAGGGCTGTTGGCCCCTTGCGCGCTGCCCAAGGAGCAGAAGAAAGTGCAGGAGGCGGCTGGGCCGGCCTCGGCCGACGTGTCGTCGCTCTCCGCGATGCTCGCCGCCAAGTGGAAACAGGGCAAGACGGTGAATGCCGAGCCGGGCCGTGAACCGGCGCGCGCGGGGCAGATCCGCAGCTTCCGCGTCACGGCGCTGGATCCAGCTCAGAAGCGCATCGAGCTGGAACTGGTCTGAGGGAACCTACGCGGCTCGCGGATGAAGTGCCTCCGGGGCCGGTTCGGAGCATCCCCACCGAACCCCGGTCTCCGTTACCCTTTTCGTTCCAATTCGTCCTAATCTCAGGTAGACGCTCAGCGTGACCCGTGAAGCCACATCGGCGGCGGACGAGAGTCCTGCCCCGGGCGTGGAGGAAGCGGTACTGATTCGGGCGGCACAGAAAGGCGACCAGGACGCCTTCGAGCAGCTCGTTCGTGCCTACGACCGGGGTGTGCTGCGAGTGGCGATGAACCTCCTGCGCTCGACCGATGACGCCTATGACGTGTACCAGGAAACGTTCTTGCGAGTGTATAAGAGCTTGCACCTGTTCCGGTTCGATTGCAACTTTCGCACGTGGCTGTACCGGGTGGTTACGAACGTCTGCCTGGACTATCTGCGGAAGAGGAAGGTGCGCCGGGAGGAACCGGCGGTGATCGAAACGGACGAAGGGCAGTGGAACCGCATGGACAACGTGCCGGAGGAAAGGGCGCAAGGGGATCCGCAGCGGAACCTTCTGAACCGGCAGTTGGGCGAGCGCATCGAGGCGGTGCTCAAGGGTTTGACCGCCAAGGAGCGGATGGTGTTCGAGTTGCGGCATTACCAGGGTTTGCGGCTGCGGGCCATCGGGGAGACGCTGGGCACTACCGAGGAAGCAGCTAAAACCTGCCTGTTTCGCGCGACCCAGAAGATGCGGGCCGCGCTGGGAGATTTTGTATGAATTGCGAGTCGGCAAGCAGGAACTTCTCGCTGTTTCTATACGGCGAGCTTTCGATTGAAGAGGAGCAGAGCTTCCAGGACCACCTGGAGGGCTGTGAGGGGTGCCGCAAGGCGTTCGCGGCCGAAAAGGCGATCCACCAGGCGTTGGACGAGCGGGAGAAGCTGCCCCCGGCTCCCTTGCTGGCCCGCTGCCGCCGCGACTTGAAGCTGCGGCTGGACACGACCGCGCCGCGACAAGCGGATTGGCGCGCGTGGTTGGCTTGGTGGCCCGCCCTGGTGCGTCCCGCGGGCGCCTTGGCGCTGGTCGTCGTGGGGTTTTTCGCCGCCCGGTGGACCAGCGCGCCGCGGCCTGATAACAGCCTGGATCCCGTGGTCTCCCGGGTGCGCTACGTGCAGCCCGAGGCTTCCGGCAAAGTGCGGGTAGTGATTGAGGATACGCGCCAGCGCTTCCTGACCGGGGACCCTGGCGACGAGCAGATCCACCGCCTGCTGCTGGCCGCCACCCGCGAGTCCTCCGACGCGGGTCTGCGCGCCGAGTCGATGGACATCCTGAACGCGCGGCCGGCGTCCAATGAGCTGCGCGGCACGCTCCTGTACGCCCTGGAACACGACCCCAACCCCGGGGTCCGGCTGAAGGCGTTGGATGCGCTCAAACCGTACGCGGGCGCGCCCGATGTCCGGGGCGCCCTGGCGAAAGCCCTGCTGGCCGACGATAATCCCGGTATTCGAACCCAGGCGATCGACCTGCTGATGCTGAAGAAAGAAGAGGCCATCGTGGGCCTGTTGCAAGAGCTGGTTCAGAAGGAAGGCGACAACTACGTGCGCCTGCGCTGCCAGCGGGCGCTCCGGGAGATGGACGCATCGGTTGGGACATTCTGATGAGAACTGGCTGGCTATGGTTCGTTCCCGCCGTGATCGTGGCCGCCTGTGTGGCCCAGACGGACTCTTCCATCGTTCGGGAGGGCAAGTATTGGGTCCAGACGGCGAACGGCTCCGCGTCACTGGCTGGCTCCGAGCTGCTGAAGGTCTCCACACGCGGCGCCGTATCCTTGCAGGGCGAAGCCAGGGGGAATGTCGGATACGTTCTGAAGAAGCGCACCAAGGTCCAGGACCCGGCGCGGGCGCGCGCGCTGCTCAACGGAATCGCAGTCAAGACCTCGAAGCGGAGCGGAGGGATGTTGCTGGAGGTGAGCCTGCCCCCGGGTTGGGAGACCTCGGCGGACCTCCAGTTGCGCGTGCCGCGGGGTCTCCGCGAGACGATCCTGGAGTCCCAGGGCGAGTCCATCGAGGCTTCTGACCTGGACGGGTCGCTGAGGGCAGACAGCCGCGGGGGCCGGTTGCAGGTCGACCGGATCCAGGGTGACGTTACGGTGCGAACCGGCGGGGGGCAGGTTCGCCTGGGCAAGGTCGGTGGAAACGTGCTGTGCTTCTCAGGCGGGGGCACGATTACCGCGGACATGATCGGCGGCGAGGCGGGCTTGAACACCGAGGGCGGGGAGATCAACGTCAAGGTGGCCAAGGGGCTGGTGCGCGCCTCGACGCGCGGCGGCAACATCCGGATCGAGCGCGCCGACTACGGCGTTACGGCCGAGGCCCAGGCCGGGTTGATCGACATCATTCGCGCGAACGGCCCGGTGATCGCTCAAACTGCGGCGGGAGCTATCAGAATCCGCTCCGCCGGCAACGTCGAGTGCCAGGTGGAGACCGGCCCGGTTCAGCTCTATGGAGTGTACGGCGGACTACGGGTCGCCACGCGCGCCGGCAGCATCTTCGCGGAGCTGGCGGCGAAGCCGCTCCAGGATTCCTCGTTGAGCACCGGTAGTGGTGACATAACGGTTCTGATTCCGTCTAATCTTGCGGTGACGGTTCAGGCATTCAGCGCATATCCCGGCGGCCACCGGATCATCTCCGATTTCACCGAGATCCGCCCGCGGCTCAGCCAGGGCGAAGCGGAAACGGAAGCGCTGGGGACGATCAACGGCGGCGGACCGCTGCTGCGGCTTACGGCCTCCGGCGGCACGATCTACCTGCGTCGCCAGAGACAGGGCCATATGGAGTGAGGACTATGAGACAGATACTTGTGTTGTCGCTTTTGGTGATTCTGGGCGGTGCAGGGTTGATGGCGCAGCAGGTGATTACTCCCGCGCCGCCCGCCCCGCCCTCAATTGGATACGGAATTCCCGCGCCTCCCCCGGAGCCGCCTGAGGCGGTGCTCCCGGAGATCGATGAGGAGTACGTGTTCGCACAGGACACGCCCCCGGAAATACCTTCGCCGCCCGAGGTCTTCCACATCGCTTCGGGAAAGGGAGGGAGCTATCTGGGAATCGGCGTCCAGGAAGTGAGTGCCGACCGCGCCAAGGAACTCAAGCTTTCCGACGTGCACGGAGTCGAGGTGACCAAGGTGGAGGACGATAGCCCAGCCTCCAGATCGGGACTCAAACAGGGCGATGTCGTGCTCGAGTACCAGGGCCAGCGCGTCGAGGGCACCGCGCAGTTTGTCCGATTGGTCCGGGAAACGCCGGCGGGGCGGCAGGTGAAGCTGCTCATCAGCCGGGGCGGCGCCAACCAGAGCCTCAACGCGACGGTCGGCGAGCGCAAGCCGAAGCACGTCATGATCGAGCGCAACTTCACCATGGATCCGAAATGGCATGAGCAGATGGAGAAACTCCAGGAGCAACTGGGCCGGATGCGGTTCCAGTTCGAGATGCCGGACCTGCCCCAGCCGTTCATGTCCTGGCGGAGCGCTGCGCTGGGCATTGAGGCGGAGTCGGTGAGCTCGCAACTGGCCGAATTCTTCGGAGTGAAGAAAGGCGTGCTGGTGCGCTCGGTAGGCAAGGACACCCCGGCGGAAAAGGCCGGAATCAAGGCCGGCGATGTGATCGTGAAGGTGGATGGCGTGGAAGTCAGCACGCCTTCGGAGGTCGCCAAGCGCGTCCGCGCGCCGGAGGCGAAGAAGACGTTCCCGGTAACCGTGGTCCGGAACCGCCAGGAAGTGACGCTGAACGTCACGGTCGAGGACCGGCCGTCCAGAGAACCGCGCCCTCAGCACATCATGACCCCGCGGCCGCAGAGTTTCCGGGTTCGAACCGTGGACGCGCCGGCGTCTCCACTCCTGTAGGGACGGACTCCACAGCGGCCGTGTTGGCCGCCCGCCTGCGCCGGCTGGAACTCGGACGGGCCGCCGGCGCAACGGCCTCGATGGCTGGGGCCGCGGCCTGCGCCTTGAGCGGCGTTTCCATTCCGGTGGCGGCGGGTTTCAAACCCGCCGCCGGCGGGGAGGCGTCCTCGGCGGGAGGCGGCGCATCCAGGGCCATCTGCTGCACCTTGAGCAACAGCTCGACTTCCTTCTCCGGGACTCCCAGGGCGGCGGCGATCTGCTGGTTTGTGGCGCCGCGGCGGAACATGCGCAGGGCCTGGCTGCGGGTGCTCAGGTTCACTCCGGACCGGAGCGGCGTCGGAGCGACCAGCACAGCGGCGCGCGCTTCGTTTTCCAGCACCTTCTCTCGGAGCTCTCCGATCTTCGCGCTGAGCTGGCCAATCGCAGCGCCAAACGCCTCCTGCCTCCTGCGCCCGGCGCGAATCTCGCGTTTCAGGGCGACGAACAGATCCAGGCACAATCCCAAACACAGCGCCATCAGCGCGTAGAAGACTATTGGATTCTGGAGCACCCAGCGCATGTGTTCCTCGCGGCAAGCACGGGGGTCATTGCAGCGTTCTGAGCCTTTTCTCCCGGCTGATGATTTCCTGGATCCGCACCCCGTAGTTCCCCTCGACCACCACCACCTCGCCGCGCGCGATCACGCAGCCGTTCACGATCACCTCCACCGGCTCGGAGACCGTGCGGTTCAGCTCGACAATCGATCCGGAGGTCAGCTTCAGGACGTCCTTGAGGGGGAGCTGGGCGCGCCCGAACGATACGCTGACAGGGAGTTCGACTTCCAGCAGCAGATCGAGCGTCCTGGGGGCGTCGGAGCTCTCGGCCCGCGGCTCCGGGGCGCCCCCGGACTTGGCGGCGATGGCATTCGGGCCGGGCCGCGCCACGCCGGTTTGAAACGCGTCCCGCAGAGCGGGAAGCAGGCACAGATGGAGTGGCGGCAGTGGCGCCCCCCCGAGCGTCATGTCGATGGCGAAGGCAGCTACGCCATTCGCGAGCGGCGGGTTTTCATGGCCCTTCTCGCAGGCCACCTCGGCGCCCACCCGGCGGCTGATGGCCCGCGCCAGTCCGGAACAGGCCTGGCTCAGGACTTCCAGGTACGTGTTCCTCGCATGGTGGGGATCGGACACCTCGATGCCGGCGCCGCGCAGAACCTGACTGCCGATCTCCAACCAGGCCGCCTGGGGCGCGCCGGCCCAGAAGGTCGCGCTCTCGCCGAGGCTCAGCGGCTGTTCCCACCACAGCACGTCCTCGGCGCCGGAAGGAACTCCCTCGACGGCACGCCAGACGCCGCCCGGCCGCTCGCCGGTCGTCCCCTCCAGGCTATCGGCCAGCCGCGCGATCCAGTTCTCGAGCAGCCACTCGATCGCTTCGCCGTGCTCATGGTCGCTCATGTGCTCTCCTCGGCCTGTAGCATAAGCCTTCCGCCAGCGCTTACAGCCCGCCCCGAGTGGGCCAGCGCTTTTCGATGTACCCGCGCAACCGCAAGATGCCCTGCGTCTTCAGTTGCGACACCCGGGACTCATGCAGATCCACCACCTTGGCGATCTCGCGCAGCGTGAGTTCCTCGTGGTAGTAGAGGCTAAGCACCGTACGCTCGACGTAGGGCATCTTGTCGATTGCCTCGGCCAGCAGCCGCTCCAGCTCCGATCGCTCCAGAATGCGCGAAGGCCAGTTCTCCTCGTTGTCGGAGATGTACTTCAGCCGGTCCCGGCCGCCCTCCTCACCGCCAGAGTATTCGAGACTCCCGAGGTTGACGCCGCGGATCTCGACGAGCCATTCATGGTACTCGTCCGTGGTCAGGTTCAGTTCGCGGGCGATTTCCTCCTCGGACGGCGTGCGCCGCAGTCGCTGCTCGGCCTTGAAGATGGCGGCCTCGATCAGCTTGGCCTTCTTGCGCTTCTGCCGCGGCGCCCAGTCCAGGCCCCGCAGGCTGTCCAGGATGGCCCCGCGGATCTTGTACTCCGCGTACGTTTTGAGCTTGACGTTGAGAGTCGGATCGAAGTTGTCGATGGCCGAGATCAGGCCCACCACGCCGGTGGAAATCAGGTCTTCAATGCTGACGCTGCCGGGCAGCCGTTCGTGAATGCGCCGCGCGATCAGGCGAACCTGTGGCAGGTGCTCCAGGATCAACCGCTCGCGCTCGGCGGCGGGGCTGTCCGCAGTCAACTGATAGCCGTTTGTCACTCGCCCGTCCTTCGCCAAGCCCGGCAGGCTGCCGCCTGCTCTAACAGCCCGTGGTGAAAGTCCTGCACAGACTGAAGTCCGTGCCACGGGCTCCTGCAACTCACTGATTCCGCATCGTGGCACAGGCATTCGGCCTGTGCGCCAGACCTCTCTGGGACTTTCACCGCGGGCTCCTAAGCCGCTGCGGCGACTGCCCGCCGGGGGGCGTGCCCCAGCACCAGATTCACGATCCGATCTTTCGTGGCCGGCTCCAGATCCTCGGGAATCCGCTGGCCGGCCGAGAGGAACGAGACCGGCTTGCCGGTGCGCGCCGCCTCGTTCAGAATCGGCCCGAACGCTTCGGTTTCGTCCAGCTTGGCAAACAGCAGTTTCTGCGGCTGGAAGACCTCGAAGCGGTCCACCACTCGGGATAGATCGGCGGAATTCATCGAGGCCGTTAGGACCAAATGCGTGTCGATGTCGCGCCGGGAGGCGAGGAAGTGGGCCAGCTCCGCCGCGTCGGCGAGGTCGTCGAGTCCGTAGCCTGGGGTATCGATCAGGATGAGCTCCTTGTGGCGATGTTCCTCAATCGCTTGGGCCAGCGCCCCCGGAGTCTCCAGGGCCTGAAACCCCACGCCCAGGATGGCGGCGTAAGAGCGCAGTTGCTCGGCGGCGGCGATGCGGTAAGTGTCCACGGAGAGGAACTGCGTCGGCCGGCGCGCCGCGAGGCCGTACTGGACCGCCAGCTTCACCAGCGTGCTGGTTTTTCCCCCACCGCACGGCCCGACCAGGGCCACGATCCGGGGGCGTTGTCCCGCGCTCCCCAACTGCCCATCGCAGGCCACCCGGCCGGCGATCTCCGCGGCCAGTGCTCCCTCGAGCGTTTCTCCCTCCGCATCCGCCGCGCGCAGGCGATCCAGCATGTCGTGAGCCAGTTCCGGATCGACCCCGGCCTCGACGAGCGACGAGAACATCTGCGCCATCCTGGGATGGGGCAGGCTGCGGGCGGCAATCAGCGCATTGGAGCGCCCAACGGCGGCTGCCATGCGCTCCATCTGCCTGCGTATGTCCTGCATCTCCACCGCGAGCCGCAGGAAGTCCTCCTGAGCGGGCGGGGCGGGCGCGGACCCCGCCCCTGGACCGGGCGAGGCGCTGGCGGTGGCTTCGGGCGGCGCCAGGGCCATTACGACCTCGCACTCGCCCAAGTGCCGCGCCTCGGGCGGCGCTGTCCGCGAATGCACCAGCATGGCCTCCGGCCCCAGTTCCAGCCGCGCCCTCTCCAGAGCCGCTGTGACGTTCTTGGCAAAGTACGACTTCAATTTCACGGATTCTCCTTGCTCCCGTAAAGCCTCATTGAATGACCCCGAGCGAGACCACCTTGACTCCGGGAGGAATTTCGCTGTGCGACAGGAAGAACAGGTTTCCGAGCGAAGACTCGGCTAACTGATGCAGAAAGTGGCGCGCCCCGGAACTCGCTACCGCGACAATCGGGGACTCGGGGCGCCCCACCACGCGCCGGATGCGATCCAGGATCTCGCGGATCGCCTGGGGCGAGAGATTCCAGTGACTCGAGTACTCGCCGTGCTCCACCGAGGACTCGATCTTCTGTTCGAGCGACGGGTCCAGGAAGTACGCCGGCAGGTCTCCGCTGGAGTTCAAGTACGGCCTGACCACCACGCGCCGGATCGCCTGGCGCACGTACTCGGTCAGCAGCACCGGATTCTTGGTGATGTTGGCCGCCTCGCCGAGCGCCTCCAGGATGGAAACCGCATCGCGGATCGACACGCGCTCGCGTAGCAGGTTTTGCAGGACGCGCTGCAGCGTAGCCAGGGGGAGCAGTTTGGGTACCAAGTCCTCCACCACGCGCGGATTCTCTTCCGCCACGCGGTCGAGCAGTTTCTTGGTGTCCTGGCGGGAGAGCATCTCGTGGGCGTGGCGCCGGATGATCTCCGAGAGGTGGGTTCCCAGGATGCTGGTGGCGTCGACCACGGTGTGGCCCGCGGCGCGCGCGGCGTCCGCCTGCTCGGGCCGAATCCACACCGCCGGGATCCCGAAGGCCGGGTCCGTGGTGGGAACACCTTCGAGGGAAGTGGCGGGCTTGCCCGGATGAATCGCCAGCTCACAGCCCTGCGGCATGTCGAAGCGGGCCACTTCCACCCCCTTGAGCAGCACGACGTATTCGCGCGAGCGCAAGGAGAGGTTGTCGGTGACGCGCACGGGCGGGAGCAGGTATCCGAGTTCGATAGCCAACTGGCGCCGGATCGCCGCGATCCTCTGGAGCAGGGGCGAGTTCTGGCCGCCTTCGACCAGCCTCACCAGCCCCAGGCCCACTTCGACGCACATCGGTTCCACCCGCAGCAGCGCCTCCAGGTTCTCCTTGGGCGCGACCGGCGCCTGAGCCAGCAACGCTTTCTCGGCGGTGGCGAGCTTTTGCCGCATTCGCCAGGCGGCGACGCCTATGCCGGCGCCCAGAACCAGGAAGGGGATCTTGGGAAGCCCCGGGAAGGTGGCCAGCGCGAAGAGCACGCCCGAGGCCATCAGCAAGGGCTGCGCATTGCCGAACACCTGCTTGCGGACTTGAGCGCCTAGCCGCGAATCCGCGCCGGCGCGCGTCACCACCAGGCCCCCCGAGATGGAGATCATCAGCGCCGGCACTACGGTGACCAACCCGTCGCCGATGGTCAGCACCGTATAAGTCTCGATGGCCCGGTGGAGGTCCATCCCGTGCTGGAACACGCCAATCAGGAAGCCGGCGATGATGTTGATGCCGGTGATCAGGATGCTGGCGACGGCATCGCGCTGGGTGAATCGCGAAGCGCCGTCCATGGCGCCGTAGAACTCCGCTTCCGCGGACAGTTGCCTGCGCCGCAGCCGCGCCTCGGACTCGTCGATCAGGCCGGCGTTGAGGTCCACGTCGATCGACATCTGCTTGCCGGGCAGCGCGTCCAGGGTGAACCGCGCCGTGACTTCGGAGATGCGCACCGCGCCGTGATTGATGACCACGTACTGGATGGCGATCAGGATCAGGAAGATCACCGCCCCCACGACGTAGTTGCCGCCCACCACGAACGTGCCGAACGTTTCAATCACGCGCCCCGCGGCCGAGGTGCCGGTGTTGCCGTTGAGAAGGATGAGCCGCACGGAAGAGATGTTCAATCCCAGGCGGAACAGCGTCAATAGCAGCAGCGTCGTCGGAAACACGCTGAACTCCACCGGCCGGAGGATGTACATCGCCACCAGCAGGACCACCACGGAAAGGGTGATGTTGGCGGAGATCAGGACGTCGAGCAGGAAGGCCGGGATGGGCGCCACCATCGCCAGCACGATGGCCAGCACGGCCAGCGGAACCGCAAGCTCCGCCGCTTTGGCAGCGGGCGCGAGGGGCGCGGAGCTGGGTTGCTGAGGGGCTTGGGCCAGGGTGAGTGCTTTGGTAGCCATGGTTTATGCGGGCAGCCGGTTTCCCATGCTGCGGTAGATGTTGGCCAGGGTCTCGGCCACCGCGCGGTACAGGTGCGGCGGGATCTCCTGCCCCACTTCGGCGGTGTTATAGAGCGCCTGCGCCAGCGGGGGATTCTCGACGATCAGCACCGGGTGCTCGATGGCCTTCTGCCGGATGCGCCGGGCCAGGTGGTTCTTGCCCTTGGCGACGACGGAGGGCGCCGCCATGGAGTCCATGACGTAGCGGATGGCCACCGCGTAGTGTGCCGGGTTTACGATCACGGCGGTGGCCTTGGGCACCTGGGCCAGCATGCGCCGGCGCAACCATTCGCGACGCAACTGGCGGATCCGGGGGTTGCCTTCCATTTCCTTGGATTCCTCGCGCAGCTCCTGTTTGCTCATGCGGAGGTCGGCTATGTAACGGCGGCTCTGCCGCCAGAAATCGAAAGCGCCGAGGACCACGAACAGCATGGCCACCTTCCAAAGCAGGGTTTGCACGGAGATGGCCGTCTGCCGCGCGCCCTGTTCCACGCCTTCGAGGGGCATCCTCAGCAGCGCGGTCCAGTTGTCTTTGACGATGCTATAGACCGCTGCCCCGAAAAGCGGCAGCAGCAGCATCGCCTGAAAAAGCGCTGGGACATTCTGCCGTGGCATCTCGCGGAGCCGGGACAGGGGGTTCAACCTCTTGAGATTGGGCATCAAGCCCTTCCAAGAGACTCCCAGGCGCGTGACCGCCAGTTGCGCCGCCAGGCTGACCGCGAGCAGCAGGCCCCCGAAGATTCCGAGCGGCAGGAAGTCGCGCTGCACGATCAGCTTCAGGAGCCGCATGATTTCCGCCGAAGTGAGCTCGGAGGTGAAGGCGGCCCGGAACAGGTAGCGCGTGGTGCTTATGACGTGGGAACAGTACTCGGCGCCGAAGGCCGCCATCAGGGCCGTGAAAGCCAGGAACTGGAGCGCGCCGACGGCTTCGCGGCTGACCGCGAACCGCCCTTCGCGCCGCGCCCGCTCGATGCGGCGCGGGGTCGGTTTCTCAGTTTTCTGGCTCTTGTCCGCCATGGCGCTAGAGCATCCCGAGCAGGCTCGAAAAAGTGCGGCCGGCGGCGGCGCGGAACACCGGAAGGAAGAACGCGACGACGATCGCGAGGAACGCCAGCGTGGCCAGCATCTTCACCGGAAAAGCGAGCGCAATCAACTGCAACTGCGCGTGCATCCGGCCCATGAGCGCCAGGGCGATATCCACGAGCATCAGCAGCGCGACCACCGGCAGGGCCAGCCGCAGCCCGGTCGAAAACATAGCCGATCCCAGGCGCAGAATCAGCTCCGCGGTGGAAGGCTTCAGTACGAACGCGCCCGGCGGGTAGGCGGCCATGCTGTGAGCGAACACGCGGAGGATCTCGCGGTCCAGGCCGAGCGTGAAAAATAGCAGCCCGGCGGTAAGCTGCGCGAACACCAGCAGCACGTTGCTGTCGGCCTCGGTGGCGGGGTCGATCGTGGAGGCGTAAGAGTAGCCGGCCTGCACGCCGAAGGCCTGAGCCGCCACCAACAGGGTCTCGATCAGCAGCGCCACCGCGAGCCCGACGGTCGCGCCGAATGCGCCTTCCGCCAGCAGCCAGACCGCCAGCCGCCCGATCGCGAGATCCGGCGCCGCAACCGCGGGCCAGAGCGGAAACAGCGCCAGGGAGAAACCCAGGGTGAGCACGACTCGGGCCGGTTCCGGCCCGGCGTTCATTCCCGGCAGCGGGACAAACACGAGGGCGCCGCCCACGCGCGCCACGACCAGCAGGAAACCGAACAACGTTCCGAGCGGCAGCGTCAGCTCACCGGGCATATCGGCTCAGGTCCCCCAGAATCCCGCAGGTGTAGGAGATCATTTGCCGGAGCATCCAGGGCAGCGCGACCAGCAGAGCCACCAGAAACGCCGCCAGGCGCGGAACCGTACTGAAGGCGTAGTCCTGCATCGACGTGACCACCTGAATCAAGCTGAAGAACACGCCGACCACGAAACCCGCCACCAGCAACGGGGCGCTGATCCAGAAGGCCATCATCAGCGCCTGTTTCATGATCTCGATCACGCTTTCAGGAGTCACGTTTGCCTCCTCCAATTGACGATTGAAGATTGTTTCATTGACGATTGGACTCCCGTGCGTCCCGGGCCTGCACAATCGTCAATGTGAAAATCGTCAATCGTCAATCCGGCAATCGTCATTCGTCGATCTCCTAGTAGAAACTCCTCACCAGCGATCCGACGACCAGATTCCACCCATCCGCAAGGACGAACAGCAGCAGCTTGAACGGCGCCGAGATCATGACCGGGGGCAATTGGATCATACCCGCCGAGAGCGTCACCGAAGCGACCACCAGGTCGATGATGAGGAAGGGCAGGAAGAGCACGGCCCCGATCTGGAAGGCGGCCTTCAGCTCGGACAGGATATAGGCCGGCACCAGAACGGCGAGATCGAGATCGGCGGGGGACCGCGGGGCGGGCCGGTGTGTGATCTCGATCAGCAGCCGTACGTCCTTTTCCCGCGCGAAGCGTCCCAGGAAGGCCTTCAGTGGTTTTGCGCCTTCTTCGAAGCCCTGGGCCAGCGTGAGCTGCCCTTTCTCAACAGGCTCCCAACCCTTCGTGTAGACCTCCATGGCGACGGGCTGAATGATCAGAATGGCCAGGAACAGCGCCAGTCCGATCAGGACCTGGTTGGAGGGGGTCGACTGGGTGCCCAGGGCCTGCCTCAGGAAGTGAAGCACAACCACGATGCGCAGGAACGGGGTGACCGACATGATGACGGCCGGCAGGAGCGTCATCAGCGTGAGCAGCAGCACGATCTGCATCGGCACGCTGAGCGAGGGGCCCTTGCCCGCGCCCAGGGAAACATTTGGCGCGGCGGCGAGCGCCGAGTGCGCCAGCAGGGCGCCGGCCAGCAGCAGCCGCTTCATCTCGCCTCCGGGGCGTTCGGGCCGGCTGTCGCTCCGAGCGGCATGCTCTCGAGCAGGGTGCAACCACCCGAATGCGCTCCGATCAGCAGCGCCCGGTCGGCGACGCGCACCAGGTGCAGCGTGTGCTGAGGCGACAGCGCAAGCCGCTCGATGGCTTCCAGGCGTTTCGGAGCCTTGCGCGCCCGCAGGATTCCCGTGCGCGGCAGGAGGCCTCGCCGGCGCAGGACCCACAGGGCCGCCGCGAGCAGGCCGAATACCAGCGCTATCGCCGCCAACTGGCGCAGCAGTTCCATCGATTGCCTCCTTTCGCCCGCGTTTCTCGCCCACCGCCTGCCGCGGCTTACGACGCGGGCCAGTCAAAATCCGTCAGCCGGATGCCGAAGGTGCTCTCCATCATCACGATCTCCCCGGACCCGAACAGCGTGCCGCCGACAAAAACGTCGAGGTTTTCGCCGGCCGAGCGGGTCAGCCAGATTACGCCGCCCACTTCCCAATCCAGGATCTCTTCCAGCGGCGTGAGCTTCCGGTCGAGCTCGATCTCGAGCTTGACGGGCACGTCGCCCAGATGTGCGATTTCTTCCAGTGGCGTCATCGTCGGGGCACCGCCCATGAGCGCTTCAGATTGATGGTCTCCTGGCTCAGCTCGTCCACGGCTGTGACCACCCCTGCGTTGGCCTGGTAGCCGCGCTGGTGGACGATCCGGTTGGTGAACTCACCGGGGATACCGACCGTCGAGGCCTCGATTGCGGCGGAAGTCGTACCAGCGGGGACGGGGAGGCTTGGGGCGGTCACGCGACTGGATGGTGCAGGTTCGTGGCCGGAAGCGGTGCGCCCGGTTTTCAAGCGCTTAGGAATGGGCCAGGGGTACGAGATCTTGGCGTGAGCGGGGACATGACCGGAATTTGGCGCGCCGGTCGCACCCCCTCTGATCCACTCTTCGGCTGCTTCCACTGGAGTATGAACGGTGGCGAGGCGCGGCCCTGGGGCAGCGGCGCTGGAACCCACACGCTAAGCAATCGCTCCGCGGGTTCGATAAGATCTAAGAGAATCCATGCGGATCGGCGATTTCAACGCGGCCGCCGTGAACCCTGCCTCCGGCCAGGCGGCCGAGAAACCCCTGGAGGAAGCCGGCCGCCCTCTGAACGCCACGCCTGACGACGCCGTGGCGCTCTCGCGCCTGTCTCAAGCGATCGCCGAGCTCGGCCCGAGCGAAGCGCGCCTCGAACTGCTCCGGCGCGAAGTCGAAGCCGGCACCTACCGCATCCCAGCCGAAGAGATCGCTACAAAAATCGTAGACCTCCACGGAGAGTAGCTCAGCTCGCCGCCGCTCGCCATTCACCGCCGCCTGAGAACACCTGTCGGACGCACCGGGCATTCTTGAGGCGCGGCTACTCACGCTGGGCAGTTCCTTTCAGGTCTTCGGCGATCCGCAGCAGGTATTCCGGTGGAATCTGGCGGATCAGCTCGTTGGTATCGCGGTCGACAATGCGGACGACCGGACGGCGGGTCTCGCGGTCCAGGACGAACGTCAACTCGCTGTTCGTCCCAAACATCCCCGACGCGTTTACAGCTTTCACGGCCTGGATGATTTCGCGGTGCTCGGGGCTCCTCTCCGGTGGCGCGGTCACCGCCGCGGCAGCGAGCGACTGGCCGGCTGCATGCACTGCATCAATGCTGTTCATATACCCTCCCCCGGGGCAAGTCCGATTCGCCCTATCATTTCGCATATCGGCCGGCGGAACGAAGCTTGAGGATCTTTTCAGCGGGAGGGCCGGTCAACCGAGGTTGAGCACCTGCCTGGCGGTACCCGGCTGCTTCTCAATCTTCTTCTGGAGCAGCATGAGGGCGTAGATGAGCTGTTCGGGGCGGGGAGGGCACCCGGGAACGTAAACATCGACCGGAACGACCTGGTTCACCGGGATCAGCGCGTAGTTATTGAACACGCCGGTCGAGGTGGCGCAGGCGCCCATGGAAATGACCCAGTTGGGCTCGGGCATCTGCTGGTAAAGCTGACGGATGATCGGCGCCATCTTGTTGGAGACGCGGCCGGCGATGATCATCAGGTCGGATTGCCGCGGGGAGCCGCGAAACACCTCGGCGCCGAAGCGCGCGATGTCGAAGCGGGAGGCGCCCATGGACATCATCTCGATGGCGCAGCAGGCCAGGCCGAACGTCATCGGCCAAATGGAGTTCTTGCGCGCCCAGTTGATGGCCCGGTCCAGAGCCGTCGTCACGACGGCGTCGCCCAGAAAGCGGTAGTCGTCCTGATCGATGCGGGCAAAGAAATCCGCTCCCGAGCCGCCGATCTGAGCGGTCTTGTCAGGCTCCATAACTAGCATTTTCCCACGGATCGGGGCGGCGAGAGGGGTGGTGGCGGGCGGCGGTTGCTAGAATTGAAAGAAGGCATGGGGCCTGATGACCACTCAGACATTTCGACCCTCGGAAACCTACGAACAGGCGCTGGATCGCGCCGCCCGGATGTGGGGCATCGAGCCTGGGTACGGCGACACCTGGGGCGGGCAGCACGTGACATCTCCCGAGACGAAAAAAGCCATTTTGGGTGCGCTGGGGGTTCCGGCGGCGACTAGCCAGGAGCTGGATCGAGCCATCGAAGACAGGCTCTGGGGCGAGTGGAACCGGTTGTTGCCCCCGGTCGCGGTTCTGGGGGAGAGAGAGCGCGCTTTCCCGCTGCACGTTCCGCTGGCGCTGGCCGGCAGCGTGGCGGACCTGGTGATCCACTGGGAGAACGGCGAGGTCGAGCGGCGCGGCATCACGCTCTCCACGCTCCAGAACTCCGGGCGGGCGGAACTGCGCGGCGCATGGTTCGTGCGGAAAGAGGTGCCGGTCGCGCAGGGCGCGCCACTCGGCTACCACGAAGTCGAGGTCACGCTACCGGACGGAGGGCCGCGTAGCGCCTCCATGCGGCTGATTCTCTGCCCGGACCGCGCTTACGTGCCTCCCGCCATCCGCGCCGGCAGGCGCGCAGCGGGCTTGGCTGTCGCGCTCTACGGGTTGCGTTCCCAGAGAAACTGGGGCTGCGGCGACCTCTCCGACCTGGATGCGATGCTCGATTGGCTGGCCGAGGACGTGGGCGCCGGCTTCATCGGCTTGAACCCGCTGCACGCTATTCCGAACCGCCAGCCGTTCAATACCAGCCCGTATCTGCCCAGCTCGGCCTTCTTCAAGAATCCGATCTACCTCGACCTGGAGCGGGTCGAGGACTTTCGGAACTCCGCCCGAGCCCAAGCCCTGTTCTCCCGTGCGGAGATCCGGTCCGAAATCGAGGCGCTGAGGGGGGCCGAGTTCGTCGAGTACGAACGCGTACACGCGCTCAAAATGCGGGGACTGAAACTCGCCTTCCTGACCTTCCTGCGGGAATTCCGCCGGGAGTCGGCGCGCGCCGCGGAATTCCGCGAGTACATCGAGCGGGAGGGGGAACTGCTCGACCGCTTCGCCACCTGGTGCGCGCTGGACGAATGGATCCACACGCGCCAGCCGGACTGCTGGGTGTGGCCGGACTGGCCCGACGAGTGGCGGAACCCGGATTCGACGGCCACGCGCTTGTTTCGGGAAAAGCACTGGCGCTCGGTACTGTTCCACAAGTACGTGCAGTGGCAGCTCGACCTGCAACTGGAAGCGGTCCAGGCGCAGGCTCGGCGCAAGGGGCTCTCCATTGGCCTGTATCACGACCTGGCGCTGGCCACCGACCAGTGTGGCGCCGACCTCTGGGCCCATCGTCCGTTCTACGTTGCCGGCTGCCGGGTCGGCGCGCCGCCAGACGGCTTCTCGCCCAAGGGGCAGGACTGGAGCTTTCCCCCGCCCAACTCGGAACACCACCGCGAGACCGGCTACCGGCTGTTCGCGGAGTCGATCCGCGCGAATTGCCGGCATGGCGGCGCTTTGCGCATCGACCACGTGATGCGGTTCTTCCGGCTGTACTGGATCCCGGAAGGCATGGACGCAACCCAGGGCGCCTACGTTCGGGACCGCTGCGACGACTTACTGCACATCCTGGCCCTGGAAAGCGTGCGCCAGAAAGTGGCGATCGTCGGGGAAGACTTGGGCACGGTCACCACCGAGATTCGCCGGGCGCTGGACCGCTTCGGGCTGTTCGGCTACCGGGTCCTGTACTTCGAGAAGAACGACCGCGGCGAGTTCCGCCCCCCGCGGGAGTACACTGAACAGGCGCTGGTTTCCGCCACCACGCACGACCTGCCCACGCTGGCCGGGTTCTGGCTGGCCCGGGACGTCGAAGCGCGCCACGAGGCCGGCCTGCTGCACGATGAAGCCGGCTATCGCCAGCAACTGGCCGAGCGCGCCCGGGAGAAACAGAAGCTGCTGGACATGCTGTTTGCGCTGGGGCTGCTCCCCGAGTGGTCCCCGCGAAAGGCCGAGCAGACGCCCGAGTTGACCGGCGAGCTCCACAACGCGCTGGTTGGGTGGGTGGCCTCGGCGCCCTCGGCGCTGCTGGCGCTGAATCAGGAGGACCTCACCAAGGAAACCGAGCAGCAGAACCTGCCCGGCACCACCTGGGAGTATCCGAACTGGCGGAGGAAGATGCGCCTCCGCGTGGAGCAGTTGCGCTCCGAGCCCGCGGCGCGCGATTTCACTCTCATGCTGCGGCACTGGCTGGAGCGGACCGGGCGACTGAACTAGGTGGCGCAGGCCATCGTTTTTCGTGGCCGGCGTGGCCGGCTAGCGCTCGAACCCCACGTATTGCACTTCCTCTTCGAGTTCCAGGCCGAAGCGTTCGCGTACGCGGGCTTTCAATTCGGCGACCAGTTTGCACAGCTCGCCCGCCGTGCCCGTACCGTCGTTGTAGATCAGGTTGGCGTGGTACCCCGCTACATGGATGCCGCCTCGGGCGAGACCCTTGGCGCCGGCCTGCTCCAGGAACCAGGCGGCGGGGATCTTGCCCTCGCGAATCACCGCGGGCGGAACGCTCTCGGCCACCGCCGGCGGCAACTCCGCCGCAAGCAGGTTCTTGAACACGCTGCCGGCGCACTTCATGGTGGGCGGGAACTTGGCGTTCCGCAGCGCCAGGATCTCGTCGGCGGTGCGGCGCAATTGGGCCGGGTCGCCGGGCGCGAGCGCCAGTCCGGCGGAGAAGATGATCCACTCTTTGTATCGCTTGAAAACGCTCTCGCGGTAGTGGAACTGGCACTGCTCGTTGCCGAACACCCGAACGCGTTGGCCGTCGAAAAACGTCACCCGGTCGACCGTCTCGGAGATCGAGCGCCCATAGGCGCCGGCGTTGCCGTAAACAGCCGCGCCCAGCGAGCCCGGAATGCCGGCCAGCGTCTCCAGGCCGCCTAGTCCGCGATGGATCGCGAAGTCGACCACCTGCTGGAGCTCCGCGCCGGCGTCGGCGGCCAGGCGGTTCTCCGCCACCGCGATCCCGCTGGCCGTGAAGCGCAGCACAATCCCGCGAAACCCCTCGTCGGAGACCACCAGGTTGGTGCCACCGCCGATGACGGTGCAGGGCAAACCGCTCGAGCGCGCTACGTCCAGGGCTTCGACAAAGCTCGGGACCAGATCGGTCTCGGCGTAGATGTCCGCCGGCCCGCCCAGGCCGAACCGCGTGTACCGGGCCAACGCCGTGCCCGCGGAAACCTGTACATTGGTAATCTGGCTGAGATTCCGGAGGATCTCGTCGATGGCGGCCATTGAATCCCACCTCATTATCCCATTCGGACAGGAGGCCCTCTAGAGGATGCGCTCGGGCTTTCCAGGCTTTTCCGCCGAAGCGATGAAGTTCTTTCGCGCGCTCAAGAAGAACAACCGGCGGGAGTGGTTCCAGCCGCGCAAGCACATCTACGAGGAGCAGGTGAAGGCGCCGATGCTCGAGCTGGTGGCCGCGGTGAACGCCGAAATAAAGAGGTTCGCCCCGGCTCACGTGCGCGATCCCGAGCGGGCCGTCTACCGCATCTATCGCGACACCCGCTTCAGCCACGACAAGACACCCTTTAAGACGTATATCGCGGCGGTATTCACCCGGCGCGGCTTCGAGAAACACGCGGGCGCGGGCTACTACTTCAGCGTCTCGCCGGAAGAGATCGAGGTGGCGGGCGGCGTGTATATGCCGGGAGCGGAGGAGCTGCGCGCCATCCGGCTGCACCTGCTCGAGAACCACGAGGAGTTCGGTCGCATCGTGCGCGCGCGCCGGCTCCGCGCGCTGATGGGGGAACTCAAAGGCGAGCAGCTTTCCCGCGTTCCCAAAGGATTCCCGGCTGACCACCCGGCAACTGGCCTGGTGCGTTACCGGCAGTGGCTGTTGTGGGCGATGCTGGACCCGGCGCTGGCCGCCACGCCGAAGCTGTTTGGGGAAATCGTCGCGCGTTTCCGAGCCATGGCCCCTTTCATCGATTTTCTGAACGCACCGCTCGAGCAGGTGCGGCGGAAGACCGCCCCCCGGGCGTTCCTCGTATGAGCGCCGGCCGCGACGTCACCTTCCGCCAGGTGCTCAAGAACCGGAGTTTTCTCGCCATCTGGCTGTCGCAGTTGGTGAGCAGTTTCGGCGAGTGGCTGGCGCTACTGGCCCTGCTGAGCCTGGTCGCGTTCCAGCGTCACGGCACTCCCTACCAGGTGAGCTGGGTTCTGATCGCCTACGTGCTGCCGGTAGCCCTGGTGGGGCCGATTGCCGGGGTGTTCGTGGACCGCTGGAGCCTGAAAGGGACAATGATCGGAAGCAACCTCGTCCGGGCGGCGCTGGCCGTCCTGCTGGCGCTTCCGAGCAGCCTGTACCTCCTGTATGGCATCGTCTTCGCGCTGAGCGCCGTCACCTGCTTCTTCGTGCCGGCGCAAATGGCGGCGTTGCCGTTGGTGGTGCGCAAGGAGGAACTGCTGGTCGCAAACTCCGCAAACACACAAACCACCTACTTCAACAAGGTCATTGGCCCGGCGGTGGCGGGCTTGCTGGTGGCCCGGCTCGGCGCGAACGGGTGTTTCTACCTGTACAGCCTGAGCCTCCTGCTGGCTGCGGCGCTGTTGGCGGCGGCCGCCATCCGGAGCGCCCCCGGGCGCCGCAGCGAACCTCGCACTCTGTTCAAGGAACTGACCGAGGGGTTTCATTTCATGGCGCGTCACCGCACCATCCTGTTCCTCACGGTTTCGGTGATGACGGCCGTCTTCGCGGTGAGCTTCTTCGACGCACTGGCGGCCGTATTTGTCCGCGACGTCCTCGCCCAGAACTCCCAACTGTTCGGGGTGCTGGTTTCGCTCGTCGGCGCGGGCACGATCGCCGCCGCCTGGGCGGTGGGGCGGTTCGGCCAGCGGCGGCCGAAGCCCGAGCTGATCGCGCTGGGGATTTTGCTGATGGGCGCAAGCATCCTGCTGCTGGCATCGCTGAGCCGCGTCGCGCCGGTACTCGGGTGCGCGCTCGTGTTCGGCGCAGGCATCGGTTGCATCGTGGTTTCCGCGCAGACCCTGATGCAAGAAGAAACGCCGCACGCGATCCTCGGCCGCACATCGAGCGCCATCAATTCGCTGGTGACGGCAGCCCAGGTGGCGGGCTTCCTGATTGCCGGGTACGTGACGCACTGGATCGGGATCCGCCGCATCTACGAGTGCGTCGGCGTGGCGATGCTGCTCACCGCATGTTTCGCCTACCTGCGCGGGCGGCGACGCCTTCCCCAGCAGGTGGTCGAGGACATCCCCCTCCCGCCGGGCGCTAATTGATCGGCTGGCCCTTGGAGAGGGCGTCGACCATAGCTTCCAGGGTCTTGCGGTTGACGGCATCCGGCGCTTGCGGCAAGGCCTTCCGGGCGTGCTCCAACGCCTTCTGGTTGTCGCCGAGGGCGGCGTAGCCGCGCGCCAGGCCGACGTGAACCGGCCAGACATCGCCGTTGCGCTCGGCGTTGTACTCAAAGACCTTCATGGCCTCGTCGGCCTTCTTGGCGGCCAGCAACCGGCGGCCATAGGTGTGGATCTGGGTGGGTGTCGTGGCGGGGTTGTGAAGGGCCGTCTCCATGATGGTCTTGGCTTCCGGCTCGCGGCCCATCTTCGTCAGGACCAGAGCCTTGGTGCTGAGGGTATCGAAGTTGGCTTGGCCGACGTAAGGCATGCTGATGGCTGCTTCGGCCCACTGGAGGGCCTGGTCGAGATGAGTGCCTCTCTGGATGCAGAATTGAGCCGCCGCGTCGTAGCCTTGGGGCAGGAACCCGGATACGGAATTCAACTCCCGGCGAAGGCGGGAGACATAGATATCGTTGATGTTCGAGACCTTGACGGTCCACGGCACGGCGAGTTCTTCCCACTGCAACTCGACGGTGGCTTCCTCGGGACGGCGCTCCGTGAAATCAAAGGTCAGCCACTCTCGGTATTCGTGCTTCCGAGGTTTCACCTGGACCCGGAGCGCGTCCTCGCTTGGGTCGTAGAAGAAGCTGCCCCAGGCCGAGGAATTCTTCGAGAAGATCAGGATCCATTCGCCCACGCCCGGGATCATGTGTAAGCCGTAGCGGCCCGCGGGCAAGGGCTGGCCCTCGACGGTCACATCGTGGGAAACGGCAAACACGGTGTTCTCGTTGGCCCCGGCGCGCCACGGACCCGCCTTGCCGTTGCCGAAGCCCAAATCCACCAGGCCGTAGGGGACCAGCTTGCCCCAAATCTGCCCCCGCCGGTCCTGGCCGCTGGGACTGTGTACGGCGGGACTGGAGTATTCGACGGTGACCTGGACCGGGCCGATGTATTGCGTCACCGACGCTTTCTGATTGTTGCCATCGGGCGGGAGGGTCAGGCCCGGGAATTGGGCGAACAGCGCTCCCACCAATAGAGAGGGCAGGGTGATCCTAAGTAGCGTACGCATACACACTTGGATGGCCGAAACCCAAAAGCGTTGCGCCAGCCGACAGGAATCTTCGCCTGCCATAATATGGAGGAAGGCTCCGATGCCCGATCTACTCCTGAAGGGCGTGCCCGATTCCCTGCTCCGCAAACTGAAAACGGCGGCGGCCCGCCATCGCCGCGGCATGAATCGCGAGGCAATCGCGCTGATTGAGGAGGCCCTCCGCCGGGCGGACACCTCGGTGGACCTTCCCGGTCCTCTGAAAGGACGGTTCCCGCTTACTCCGGAATTCGTGGAGCGGGCGAAGCGCGAGGGGTGCGAGCGATAATCGTCGATAACAAGTTCATTCGATGTACACTAGCGGAGGTCAGGATGCCAAAATGGAAATCCCCGCTTACAGAGGCGGAGTGCTCTTCCTCCTGTTGGGCGTGACCGCCAGCCTGTACGCCGCCGACGCAAAGTCCGTTCTCTCTGGTTCCGACACCAAGCTGGTGCAGCTCGTCAGCGCGATTCGCGCGAAGGCCAAGACTCTCGAACATAGCAACGGTATGCAACTCGGCTTCCGGTCCTTCACCTCCGCCTACAAACTGCAGCCCGGCAGTGTCAGTTGTTCCGACTACGTCATAGTGCGTCTGCTGTTTGAGGCGACCAGGGATGCAGGGTTTTGGAATCTCCATTGGGCTATCACCAACCTCCCGCCGAATTCCGACAACATCTGGCGCCAATGGAGAACCGCTGAAGCCCCTTCCCCATTGGTGCCCACAGCCACAGCGGAATGCGATGAACTCTCGGCCCTCTACGCATTCCTGGTCGGACGCGCCGGCGTCCGGGGCGTCGGCCTGTTTTGGCCAGCCGCAAATCACACTGTCGCAGTCTGGGCGTTGCGTCCGTCGACGGGTGCCGCTGTCCGTGTGGTCGTACCCACTACGCAAATCTTCCTCGGTGAAGCCGATTTCTTCGGTACAAGGAGATTCGACCCCTGGCGCCAGAAAGCCATCTACGAATACACGCGACGCGACGTCCCGGACTCCTTCGAGCTTCCCAGACCGCTCTTCGACTTCTTCCTTCGGCAGGTGGACAAGTATGCAGGCGCCTCAGACGCCACCCTGCAACGGCTGAGATACTTGCGGGAAGGCGTCTTTCTGAAATCCTGGACGCCCGAAGCCGCAGCTCGTGAAGCGCTCAAAGCGCGACGAGACCTCGGCTCTCGCCCGCTCGAGGACCTGGCAGCCTTTCAGGATTTTGCGCGAGACATGCACCCGCCGTCGGCCGGTTTCCGGTGACTCACGGTCACCCGTCAGCGCCTTCAGGCGAATGGCGTGGAGAGGAAGGTTCTGAGGATGACCAGGGCCAGCCCGAGGAGAACCCAGAACACGATGTTGCGGAAGCGGGCCTTGCGCTCGCGGATCTGTTCCCAGTCTTCCATGGTTCAACTCCCTTTCAGCATACCCACCGCGGCATTGACCAGGACCGCGGCCATGCCGATAGGGATGAGGCGCTTCCAACCGATGTTCATCAACTGATCATAGCGGAAGCGGGGCCAGGTGCCGCGGAACCAGATCATGGCGTAAACGATCGCCGCCACCTTGAAACAGAACCAGAACGGGCCGATGGCCGCGTTATTGACCGCGGGCACGAGATACAGCAGGCCGACGAGGATCAGTAGTGCAGCCACCCCCAGCAGGAACAGCCGCTGCGCCCGGCTCACAACCCGCCGCAACAGCGGGAGGCACGCCGCGCCCGAGCCGGCCAGCGCCACCAGTGGAAAACCGTAGTTGAGCGGGTACTCGAGCCATGCGACGTTCGGGAAGGGCCGCAGCCAGCCGCCCCAGAACAGGGTCACGGCCACCGAGGAGATCACGAAGATGTTGATGTACTCGGCCAGAAAGTAGAGCGCGAAGCGAAACCCGCTGTACTCGGTGTGGAACCCGGCCACCAGCTCGGACTCGGCCTCGGGCAGGTCGAAAGGCGCGCGGTTGGTCTCGGCGATGGCCGCGATCAGGTAGGTCGCGAACGGGAGAAGCATGAACCCGTAGTTCTCGAAGGCGAACCAGACGTGCCGCTCCATCTGCGCTTTCACGATGCCGACCATGCTGAGTGTGCCGGCCATCATCACGCCGGAGAGCAGCGAGAAGGCCAGCGCCACTTCGTAGCTGACGAGCTGCGCCCCGGCGCGCAGCGCGCCGAGTAGCGCATAGTGGCTGTTGGAGGACCAGCCGCCGAGCACGATCCCGAGAATCCCCACCGCCGACATGGCGCTGACCATCAGCAGGCCCACGTTGACGTCGGCCACCCGGATGTACTGGCTGAACGGGACGACCGACAGCGCTGTGAACGCCGTAAACATCGAGATCACCGGCGCCATCCAGAATATGCCCTTGTCGGCCTGGCCCGGGATGAGGTCTTCCTTCAGGAGCAGCTTGAAGGCGTCGGCAATGGGCTGGAGCAGGCCGTGCGGCCCCACGCGCATCGGGCCGAGGCGCACCTGGAGGTCCGCCAGCACCTTGCGCTCCATCAGCACCATATAGCCCGCCACGAAGGGGAACAGACACACCAGCACCGCCGCGAGGATCGCGGAGAGCAGCAGCGGGTTGTGAAGAACGCTTTGCATAGTACGCTACCGAACGAGCGAGGCCGATACCTGCGCCAGGCGCAGGAACGGCTCGGGATAAATGCCGATTGCGAGCGTCATCAGCCCGGTCGCGCCGAGCGCCACGCGCAACCCGAAACTCGAGGCGGCCGGCACCTTGTCGGTGGCCTCAGTGACGAACATGCTGCGGACCAGGCGGAAGTAATAATAGACCGCCACCGCCACGTACAGCGTTGCCACAACCGCCAGCACGTAGTGCCCGGTCTCGATTAGAGAAAGGAAAATGTAGTACTTGCCCAGGAACCCCGCGGTGGGTGGAATGCCGGCCAGCGAGGCCAGGAAGATCAGCATCAGCACCGCGTGGCCCGGGCTCTTACTCATCAGGCCGGAGAGATCGTCGATATCGTCGCCGATGATCTCTTTTCGCCGCAACGACACCAGCACCATGAACGCGCCCAGGTTCATGAATGTGTACACCAGAATGTAGACCGCCACGCCCTTGATGCCGGTTGAATTTCCGGCGATGAGACCGAGCAGGATGTAGCCGGCGTGCGAGATGGAGCTGTAGGCCAGCAGGCGCTTCACGTTGTTCTGGCTGAGGGCGGCGAGGTTGCCGACCGTCATCGTCGCGATGGCGACGGCGGCGAGCAACGGCTCCCACACCTCGCGCGAGCCGGCCAGCGGCCCGAGGAAGATGCGCATCAGGAAGGCGAACGAGGCGGCCTTCGAGCCGACCGAGAGATAGGCCGTGATGGGGGTCGGCGCGCCCTCATAGGCGTCCGGCGCCCACATGTGGAATGGCACGGCCGAAATCTTGAACAGCAGTCCGACCGCCGTCGTGGCAAGCGCCAGGAAGACCAGCGGGTCCCACAAATCGCGCCCCGCAAACGCCGCAGCGATGTCGCGCAGCCGGGTGGAGCCCGAGATTCCGTACATCACCGAGAAGCCGTAGAGCAGGAAGCCGCTCGAAAACGCGCCCAGCAGCAGGTATTTCAGGGCTGCTTCGTTCGAGCGCTTGTCGGAGCGCAGGAACCCCACCAGGATGTAGAAGCAGAGCGCCATCAATTCCAGGCCGACGAACAAGGTCACCAGGTCCGTCCCGGTCGCCAGGAAAAACATGCCGCAGTTGGCCAGCAGAATCAGGCCGTAGTATTCGCCGTGGTGCTCGCTTTCGATCTCGAGGTACTGGTAAGAAACGATCGAGACAATGAAGGAGGCGATCAGGAAGATCCAGTTGAAGAACAGCGCAAAGCCATCGATGACGAGCGCGCCGCCGAAAGCCGTGATTTCGGGAACACCTTGCGACGCCAGGTAGCTCTGCTGCTGCCAGAGCCCGTAGCCCGCGAATCCCAGGCCCAACACGACGAAGATGAGAAGGTACTTGCGCTGCTTGGGGCTCGGGAAAACCAGGAAGTCGAACAGGAATATGGCGCAGCCGAACAGCGCCAGCATGATCGCCGGCACCAGCACGAAATGGTCTTGGGAGGTGTAGAAGTTCATCGCAGCGCCTCCTTGGGAAGGGCTGCCTGTGTGGTTTTCTGGTAGTAGCCCGGGCGCACCCGCTCGACGATCTGGGCCACGGGTTTCTTGAGCACGTCAAAGTAGGGCTGAGGATAGAGGCCGATCCAAATGGCCCACGCGATGAGCGGGAGGAAGGTGGCCAGCTCCCGCAGGCTCAGGTCCGGAAGATGCAGGTTTTTTGCGCTCGTTACCTGGCCGAGCATGGTGCGCTGGTACATCCAGAGCAGGTAGGCCGCACCCAGGATCACCCCGGTCACCGCGAAGACCGCCCACGTGCGGTTGGCTTCGAAGGCGCCCTGAAGGATCGTGAATTCCCCGATGAAGCCGTTCAGCAGCGGCAGGCCCGCCGAGCTCAGCATGGCGATGGCGGATACGGTCGCAAAGACCGGCATGATGTGCCCGAGGCCTCCGTACTCCTTCAGCTCACGCGTGTGCCGGCGCTCGTAGGCGATTCCCACCATCAGGAAGAGCATGCCGGTTGAGATGCCGTGGTTGAGCTGCTGGATGACGCTGCCGGCCAGCCCGTTCGGATTCAGCGCGAAGATGCCCAGCGTGCAGAAGCCCAGGTGGCTCACCGAGGAGTAGGCCACCAGCTTCTTCCAGTCCTGCTGCATCAGGCTGACCAGCGCGCCGTAGATGATGCCGATGATCGAGAGCACCGCCAGGATCTGGACGATGGTGGCGTCGATCGAGGCCTTGGGCAGCAGCGGAAGCGAGAAGCGGATGAACCCGTAGGTCCCCATCTTCAGCAGCACGCTCGCCAGCACCACCGAGCCGGCCGTCGGTGCTTCCACGTGCGCGTCCGGCAACCAGGTATGGAAGGGGAACATCGGCACCTTGATGGCGAAGCCGATGAAGAAGGCCCAGAAGACCCACTGCTCCAGGTGCAGCGGCAGGTCGAGCATCATCAGTTTCGAGATCTCGAAGGTGTAGAACCCGAATTGCTTGAAGTGCTGGAAGTAGAGCGTGAGGATGCCCAGCAGCATCAGCGCCCCGCCGGCCAGCGTGTAGAGGAAGAACTTGATCGCCGCGTAGAGCTTACGCGGGCCGCCCCAGACCCCGATGATGAAGTACATCGGCACCAGCACCAGCTCCCAGAACACGAAGAACAGGAAAAAGTCCAGCGAGATGAATACGCCGATCATTCCACTCTGCTGCAACAGGAACATGGCGTAGTATTCCTTGGTCCGCTCCTGAACCGCGTTCCAGGAGGAGAGGATGGCGAGAGAGCCGATGACGGTGGTCAGCATCACCAGCAGCAGGCTGATGCCGTCGATGCCGATATGGTAGTTCACGCCGAGCGTGGGGATCCAGGCGGCCTGCTCCTGAAACTGGAAGTCCGAGGCGTTCTTGTCGAAGGTGAACGCGAGTCGGAGGGACACCACGAATCCCGCGAACGCGGCGATGTTCGCCCAGATGCGGATCCAGTTCTTCCGCGCCGCCGGGATCAGCAGTAGCACCGCCATGCCGATCAGCGGCGTGAACAGAACCCAGCTCAGTATATGTGCATCCATGGCTTCACCGCGTCAAATAGTAACCGAACACCACCGCGACCCCGAGCACGAAGACCAGTGCATAGCCCTGCACCGAGCCGGTCTGCACGATGCGCACCGGGTACGAGGACAGCTTCACCAGGAACGAGGAGAGGCGCACCGCGCCGTCGATGATCCAGGTGTCCCACCAGATGCTGATGGTCGAAGTGAACCGCGTCAGCCAGCCCGCGCCGTTTACGCCGCCATCCACCACCGCATTGTCGAACCGCGCCAGCGCGCTGCCGCCGCCCTTGGCCAGCCCGTTGACGAACAGGAAATCGTAGGCCTCATCGACCTTCCACTTGTTGAGCGAGCCCCGGTAGAGCCAGCCGGCGGCCTCCAGTGGCTCGGTCTTCGGCGCCTTCCTCTGGTACAGATACCAGGCCAGCGCGATGCCGCAGCCGGCCACCGCCACCGAGAGCAGCATCAGCGCGAATTCCAGGCCGGCGGAATGCTCCGCGCCGTGCTCCGCGGCTCCGGTGAGCGCCGGAGCCAGCCAGCGCTGGAACGCGCGGAAGCCTTCCGGCAGCATGCTGAACAGCTTCGGCACGCCGATCCAGCCCGCGAGCACGCTTCCGGCGGCCAGGGCCACGAGTGGAATCGTCATCACGCGTGGCGACTCATGAACGTGCGCCGCCGCGTGCGCATCGACGCGCGATTCGCCGTAGAAGGTCAGCGCCATCAGCCGCCACATGTAGAACGCGGTCAGGCCGGCGGTCACCACGCCCACGACGTAGACCAGCGCGGGGCCGCTCGAGAAGACCTGCCAGAGGATCTCGTCCTTGGAGAAGAACCCGGCGAAGCCAGGAATGCCAGCGATGGCCAGCGTGCCAATCAGCATGGTGCGGTGCGTGATGGGGATCTTGTCCTTGAGCCCGCCCATCTTGCGCATATCCTGCTCGCCCGATAGCGCGTGGATCACCGAGCCGGAGCCGAGGAACAACAGCGCCTTGAAAAAGGCGTGCGTGTAGAGGTGGAAGATGGCCACCCAGTAGGCGCCCACGCCCGCCGCCATGAACATGTAGCCGAGCTGGCTGATGGTGGAGTAAGCGAGCACGCGCTTGATGTCGTTCTGGGTGAGGGCGATCGAAGCCGCCAGGATGGCGGTGAAGGCGCCAATGACGACCACCCAGAAGGAAGCGTTCGGTGCGAGCCGGAACAGGTGGCTGGAGCGCGCCACCATGTAAACGCCGGCGGTCACCATAGTGGCCGCATGGATCAGCGCGGAGACCGGCGTGGGGCCTTCCATGGCGTCCGGCAGCCAGACGTAAAGCGGAAATTGCGCCGACTTGCCGGTCGCGCCCACGAACAGCAGCAGCGCGATCGCGGTCAGAACCCCGTAGCCCGCCTCCGGCGCGAACGACGCCAGCGCCTTGTTCACGTCCACGAAGCGGGCAGTGCCCAACACGCTGAACATGAGCAGAATGCCCAGAATGAAGCCCGCGTCGCCGATGCGGTTTACAATGAACGCCTTCTTGCCCGCGTCCGCCGCCGATTTCTTATGGAAGTAGAACCCGATCAGCAGGTAGCTGCACAGCCCGACGCCTTCCCAGCCCACGAACATCAGAACGTAGTTGTTGGCCAGCACCAGCATCAGCATGAAGAACACGAACAGGTTCATATATCCGAAGAAGCGGTAATAGCCGCCCTCGTGCCCCATGTAGCCGATCGAGTAGACGTGGATCAGGAAGCCGACCCCGGTCACCACCAGGATCATGACGCCGCTGAGGGGGTCGAGCAGGAATCCCCAGTCGGCGGTAAAACGCCCCAGCGTGTGCGCCTGCGTGGTGAAGGGCAGTCCGGCAAGCCAGGTGAACTGAACGATCTCGTGGACCCGTCCCGGCTTTGCGACCAACTGAAGCACCGCCAAGGCGGAGAAGATGAACGACACCAGCACCATCCCGGGACAGAGCAGGCTCACGATGGCTTTGGCCTTCGCGGAGGCGTGGTGGCTCAGATCGTGATGCGCCGGCGCGCCCTCGACGCCCGGCGCCACGGCAACCTCCGAGGGGCTCTGCGGGTCGAGCTTCCTGCCCGCGAGCAGCATGACCAGCGCGCCGAACAGCGGGAACAGCGGGATGAGCCAGATGGAGTCCAGGAAAAAGTTCATCGCGTCACCACTTCAGAAGCTCGATCTCGTCCGCCTGCACGGTCTCTTTGTTCCGGAACAGCGCGATCAGGATGCCCAGGCCGACAGCGGCTTCGGCCACCGCCACGGTGATCACGAAGATCGCGAAGACCTGCCCGGTGACGTGCTGATAATGCCGCGAGAAGGCGACCAAATTGATGTTTACCGCGTTGAGTATCAGCTCGATGGACATCAGAATGATGACGATGTTGCGCCGGGTCAAGACGCCTACGGTGCCGATCGCCAGCAGCGCCGCGCTAAGAATGAGGTAGTGGACGGTTGTGATGGGATGCATTCAAATCCTCTTCTTGGCCATCACCACCGAGCCCACGACGGCGGCGAGCAGCAGTACGGAAGCGATCTCGAAGGGCAGCAGGTACTCGGAGAACAGCAGGTCCGCGACCCGCTCGACGTTGCCCAGGTTGCCTGGGGCGGGCGGGCCGGGAGCGGGCAGGCGCAAGGGCTTGCTGAGGAACAGGACGATCTCGGCGCCCACCACCAGCACGCAGGCCAGCGCCACCCACCATTGCTTGTTGAACTGCCGCACGCGCGCCGCTTCGTCGAGATTCACCAGCATGATGACGAACAGAAACAGCACCATGATCCCGCCAATGTACAGCACGATCTGCACCGCAAACAGGAATTCCGCCTTCTGGAGCAGGAACAATCCGGCCACGCCGATAAGCGAAACAATCAGCGAGATGGCGCTGTGCACCGCGCTCTTCCGCGTGACGGTGAGAATGCCGCCCCCAAGCGTCAGCAGCGCGAAGAAATAGAAAAAGGCGGTATCGATCCACATAGCGGATGCTCAAATTGACGATTGACGATTTTTCCATTGACGATTGAAAACCGGTACGCCAGCCGCGGCCCGCCCTGCCAAATCGTCAATGACTCAATCTGCAATCGTCAATTCTCCTAGTACTTGTACTCCGTGGGCTTGGGGCCCTCCTCCAGCATCTGGCGGTCCCATATCGCTCCCTCCCGGTTGTAACTGGCCAACTCGAAATCCTGGGTCAGCTCCAGAGCGTCCACCGGGCACGCATCCTCGCACAGCCCGCAGAACATGCAGCGGGAAATGTCGTAGGTGAAAGTGGTCAGTTCCTTGCGCCGCGTTTTCTCGTTGCGCTCGCTGCCTACGACGATCAGTTTCTCCGGGCAGGCCAGCGCGCACAAGTTGCAGGCGATGCACAGCGTTTCCCCGTTCTCCGGGTTGATATTCAGCCGCGGCGCGCCGCGGTACCGTTCGGCCACCTTGGGGCGTTCGGTGGGGTACTGATCCGTGCACATGTACTTGGGGCGCTGGTAGTGGAAGGTGACCCACAACCCCTCGATCAGGTCGATGAGGAAAATGGCTCTGAGTAACTTGCGCATTTAGCGATCCACCTCGCCAAGGACTATGTCGATGGTCCCGATAATGGCCACCAGGTCGGCCACCAGCGAGCCGCGAGCCATCTTGTCCAGCGCCTGCAAATTGATGAACGAAGGAGGCCGCACTCGCACCCGGTAGGGCTGCGTCGAGCCATCGCTTACCACAAAGTAGCCCAGCTCTCCTTTGGGAGCCTCAATCGAAACGTACACCTCGCCCACCGGCGGCTTGATCACTTTGGGCGCCTTGCCCATGATCGGCCCGGTGGGAATCCTCTCCACGGCCTGGCGGATGATGCGGATCGACTGCCGCATCTCCTCGATGCGCACCAGGTACCGGTCGTACGTGTCGCCGTTCTCGCCGGTGGGGATCTCGAACTCGTACTGCTCGTAGCCGGAATAGGGCTGCGCCTTGCGCAGGTCCCACTTCACACCCGCAGCCCGCAGCATCGGGCCCGTCACGCCGTACTGTTTACAGTCTTCGGCGTTCAGAACGCCAATGCCCTTGAGCCGTCCGACCCAGATGCGGTTGCCGGTGAGCAGCCGCTCGTACTCGTCGATCTTCGGCGCGATGAAGTCGCAGGCGGCTTCGACTTCCTGCTCGAAGCCGTCGTAGAGTTCGTACTCCAGCCCGCCGATGCGGAAAGCGTGCGTGGTGAGCCGCGCGCCGCAGTACTTCTCGTAAATGTTCAGGATCTCTTCCCGCTCCCGCATCACGTAGAACAGCGGGGTGATGGCGCCGATGTCCAGACAGTGCGTGCCCAGCCAGATGAGGTGGCTGGCGATTCTGTTCAACTCGGTGAGAATGACGCGCACCACCTGCGCCCGCGGCGGGACCTCGACACTGAGCAGCTTCTCGATCGCCAGGCAGAAGCCCAGGCCGTTGGAGACCGAGGCCACGTAGTCCATGCGGTCGACGTAGGGCACGAACTGCACGTAGGTGCGGTTCTCGCCAATCTTCTCGACGCCGCGATGCAGGTAGCCGATGACGCACTCGGTGCCGGTGACCTTCTCGCCATCCAGCTTCAGGATGACCCTCAGCACACCGTGAGTGGAGGGGTGCTGCGGCCCCATGTTGATCACTAGCTCGGTGGAGTCTAGAAAAGTGTCGGGCATGGGGTCACTGTCCGCTCTCGATTCCCAGGTTCTCCTTCACCCAGCGGTTGTCCATGTCGGTGATGGAGCGGTCTTTGCGCAACGGGTGGCCCTCCCACTCCTCGGGCATCAGGATGCGGCGCATGTCGGGATGCCCGGCGAACTCGATGCCGAACATATCGAAGACCTCGCGCTCCAGCCAATTCGCGGTCAGGTGCACGCCGACTGCCGTCTGGGGCTTGTAGCCGTCCGGAATCCTGGTCTTGATGCGGATGCGCTCGTTCCGCGCGAAGCTGTACAGGATATAGACCAAGTCGAACCGTTCCGGGCGCTTCGGATAGTCCACTGCGGTGACATCGACCAGGTAGTCGAAGTCCGCCTCCAGCTTCAAGAACTCCAGGATGGGGACAACCGCCTCGGGCTGGGCAACCAGGAAGTTCTGCCCGAGGTAGGTGGCGAACTCGGCGATCTGGGCGGCGAACTGTTCCTTGAGCATCCCGGTGAGCGCGCTCTCCCAAGGAGTAGCGGCCATGACAGCGGGCGCCTTCGGGGGCGGGGCAGGCTTAGCTTGCGGGTTCGGCACATCAGCCATGTGGAACTCTGGGATCGATAGAAGACTTCCACCGTAGCACAGCGCTCGCGGCGATTTCAAATGAAGCGGGGCGCGGAGGTTGTTACAAAATCAGCCAGTTCCACGGGGGTGGAAGATCTACTCGCGCCTCCGCCGGAAGGGGAGCCACAGCACCCAGAACAGAGCGATCCCAAGCGCTTCGGCTGAGAGCAGGTAGACCGGCCAGGGGCCCAGGTAGTCCAGCAGCGAGGCGCTGGCGGGTTTGCGGCACAGGTACATGTAGTTCGCGCCGAACAGGGCGTTGAAGCCGCCTACGACAGCCGCGTAGGCGTTGAGGACGAGGAGCGCCCTCCACATGCTGCCGGGCTGGGGCCGTGCGAGTTTCCCCCAGGTCAGGGTCAGAACGGCGACGATTGCGCCACCGTGCTCCAGAAAGAAGTAAATGCTGGGGTAGGAACAAACAGGCGCCCAGAGATCCGGAGTCAGCACCGCCATTGCAGCGCCGGCCAGCCCCGCGTAGTAGGCCACCTCGTACGCCCAGCGGTTCAGAGTGAGCAACGCGAGAATGGTGAGCCAGAGCGCGAAATCGCAGAGCTGAAGCGGGAGACCTCCTGGAAACCGGAGCCCTTCGTGCCGGACGCGGTAGATCCACCACACCGCCTCGTTCGCCAGCAGGAAAACACCCAGGGCCAGCCGGATGCGCCGCGCCGCGCCCGAACTAGCGCGCGCCAAACGCGCCAGGGCAACGGCGACAGCGAGGATCGAAGCCAGAGTCGCCAGATGAAGCGGGCCAAAGAGTTGGAGGTACGCAGCCACTCACTGCAAAGGTAACACTGAAATCGCACAGAGTCGTCCCAGAATCGGACAGTCTCGAGAGGCCGGCGGCATCGCCTGCCTTGACATAGCTTGGCCGCCTGATTGCTACTAAAAGTTGGAGACGATGCGCACGAGCGACGAACAAACGAGTACCCTGCGCGTCCTGGTGGCCGATGATCGCCCGGACGTCCTGGAAGCGATGCGCCTGCTGTTGAAAGGCGCGGGCCACAAGGCCGAAACGGTGGATTCGCCGCAGGGGCTGCTTCGCGCGGCGGCGCTGGGATCCTTCGACCTCATCCTGATGGATCTGAACTACGCCCGGGACACCACCTCCGGGAGGGAGGGCCTGGATCTGCTGGATCTTCTGCACCAGCAGGTGAACCCCGCGCCGGTGATCGTCATGACGGCCTGGGGCAACATCGACCTGGCGGTGGAGGCAATGCGCCGTGGCGCCTGCGACTTCATCCAGAAGCCCTGGGACAACGAGCGGCTGTTGCGGACCCTCGAGAAGCAGGCCCGGGAGGGCGCCCAGCGGCGCAGGGCCGAGCGGCGCGCCCGGTCCGAGATCGAAATCGCCCGCAACGTCCAGCAGAAGCTCTTTCCCCAGAAGACCAAGCTGCTCGAGACCGCCGATTATGCCGGCCGCTGCGTCCCGGCCCACGAGGTCGGCGGGGACTATTACGACTTCCTGGACCTGGGTCGCGGGTCGATGGGATTCGTTCTGGCGGACGTCTGCGGCAAGGGCATCGCGGCCGCGCTGCTGATGGCGAACCTGCAAGGCTGTTTCCGGAGCCAGGCGGATCGCGCTTCCCCCGCCGCGCTGCTCCACGAGGTCAACCGGCTGTTCTACGACTCGACGCCGCCGGAACAGTACGCCACCGTGTTCTTCGGCCAGTACGATGACCTGGCGCGCCGGTTGCGCTACGTCAACTGCGGCCACCTGCCGCCGGTTCTCTCTCGTGCCGCCGGGGGCATCGAGCGCCTGGAGAGCGACGCGACGGTGCTGGGGATCTTCCCGGACTGGACCTGCACAGAGGCGGTGGTGGAACTCGGCCCGGGCGACACGGTGGTGATGTTCTCCGACGGCGTCACGGAGGCCGGAATCGAGACGGACCAGGAGTTCGGCGAGGACCGGCTGATCGCGATGATCGAGGCCGGCAGGCACTCGGCGCTGGAGCCGTTGATCGGGGCGATCGTCGAGGCGGCGCGCGGTTACAGCGCCGCTGGCCAGACTGACGACATCACGGTGGTGGGGATCCGCGCGGTGTAGCCACCTGGCTCAGAAGTGCAGGCCGCCGCTGCACAGCAGCACTTCGCCGGTGACGTAGTCGGAAAGCGGCGAGCAGAAGAACAGCACGGCGTTGGCGGCCTCCTCGGGAGTGCCGAGCCGCCCCAGCGGGCAGACCGCTTTGAGACCGTCGAGGAACCTTGCCTGTACCCCCACGGGGATGTGATGGCCCTTGACGTCGATGGCCGCGCCTTCCGCGCCGACGGGTTGAATCAGCCGCGTTTCGATCAATCCGAAGCCCACGGCGTTGACGTTGACGTTGTAGCGGCCCCACTCCTTGGCCAGCGTCCGGGTCAACCCCAGGACGCCGGCTTTTCCCGAGGAGTACCCGGCCTGACCGGGGTTGCCGTCCGTCCCGGCAATGGAGGTGATGTTGACCACTTTGCGCATCACGCGCCGCCCCTCGGCCGCCTCGCGTTTGGCGGTCTCTCTAAGGTAGGCAGAGGCCGCGCGCAGAATGCGGAAGGGCGCGGTGATGTGAATGTCCAGCATGGCCTGGAACTGCTCGTCAGTAGTCTTCTGAATGACGTTATCCCAGGTGTAGCCGGCGTTGTTGACGATGATGTCGATCGCGCCGAAGGCCGCTAGCGTAGCGTCCACAAGCTGCTGCGGAAACGCCGGCGCGGTGACGTCGCCGGCCAGGCACGCGACCCGGCCGCCCGCGGCGCGAATCGCGGATTCGGTCTCGCGGGCCGGCGCCTCGTCGAGATCGTTGACCATCACCGCGGCGCCGAGGCTCGCCAGTCGGGTGGCGATCGCGCGCCCAATCCCCCGCCCCGACCCAGTCACCAGGGCGGTCTTCCCATCCAGAGTGAATCCCATAAGTAAATGCTAACGCGGAAGGAAGGCGAGCGGCGCGCCAGCGGGCAGACGCCCCTGGCTCATCTTCGACAGCTCGGGGGTGGCGTAGTAGCCGGTGCGCGTCCGCACCTGGGGGCTGCTGGCCGCTTTCACGGTAACCTTGATCTGGCGGAAGCCGCCGTCGAGCGTTTGATTCAGCGGGCTGTACGCCAGCGTGTACTGGTTGCGGATATCGTGGGCCACCGTGAGGGTGAACTTGCCGACGTCCTCGACCTGGCTCGGATAGAACGACTGGCCGCCGGTGGCGGTCGTGATCGCATCCAGCGAGCGCTTAGCCCGCTTCGCCTCGCGGGGCTCTTCCTCGTTCAGCAGCCCGATGGTATAGATGAGCACCTCGCGCTGCTGCGCCTTCTGGATGAGTTTCTCCAGCGCGATCTCGCTGGCGTTGTCGTTTCCGTCCGTCACCACCACGATGACCTTCTTGTCCCGCTTGGCCTTTTTCTTGAGGTGGTCCATCGACACGTCGATGGCGTCGCGCATGGCGGTTCCGCCGCGAGAATCGATGCGCGCGACGCCGTCCTCGAGCTTCTTCAGATCGCTGGTGAAATCGACGTCGAGATAGGCCTCATCGCTGAAGTTCACGATGAACACCTCGTCCTGCGGGTTGGAGGCCTTCACCAACGCCATGGCCGCGTCCTCGACCTTCTTGCGCTTGTCCCGCATGCTGCCGCTGTTGTCGACAACGATGCCCATCGATACCGGCACGTCCTCGCGCTTGAAGAGCTTCAGCGGCTGCTCGACGCCGTCCTCGTAGACTCGGAAAGCGCTGCGCGGCAGGTCGGTGATCAGCTTGCCGTGCTTATCCACCACCGTGGCATGGAGGACCACCAGCCGCGTGTCGGCGCGAAACACCGGCGGCCCTTCCTGTCCCCGGACCAGCAGGCAGAGCGCGGCTGCCAGCAAGGGGACGCAAGCTCTACTGCGTGGGTGCATAGTAGCCCAGCCGCCAGAACGCCCGCAACGGCGGCAACCCCTTGGGCTGTACCAGCTTCACCTGCACGTGGCGGTACTTCCCATCTTTCTCGCGATTCGAGGGGGCGTATCCCAGCACGTACTGATTGTGGAGCTCGATGCCTATTTTCGCCGCGACGTCCGGCAGTTCGTTGAGATTGTCCACCGGGAAATGCCGCCCGCCGGTCTGCTCGGCCAGTTCGCTCAGCAGGCTGGGGCCGGCCAGCTCTTCCGCCGTCCGCCCGCGGGATGAAACCGGCTCGAAAATCCCGATGGCATAGATCTGGACATCCGCCTCGCGCACCAGGTTCCGGATCTCGCTCTCGGTGTAGCGGCTGCTGTTGTCGCCGCCATCGGAGATGATGCACAGCGCCTTGCGGGCATTGTGCGCCTTCTTCATCTCGTTGATGGCCAGATACACGCTATCCAACAGAGCGGTCCGGCCCTTGGACTGCACGAAAGTCAACCGGTTCTGGATCTCTTCGGATTCCCGCGTGAAACCCACCGTCAGTTCCGGCCGGTCGCTGAACTGAACCAGGAAGAACTCGTCTTCCGGATTGGCCGTCTTCATCAGTTGGGCGACCGCCTGCCGGGATTTTTGAAGCTTGCTGCCCATGCTGCCGCTGGTATCGAACACGATGCCGATCGACACCGGCGCATCCTCGCTCGAGAAGTGCGTGACTTTCTGCTCGACCTTGTCCTCGAACAAGCGGAAATGCTCTTTTTCCAGGCCTGTGACGAAGCGGTTCAGGGGATCGGTCACGGTTACGGGGATCAGCACCACGGTGGCGTCGATCCGCAGACTGCGAACCCGGGAAGCCCCGGTCTCGCTCCCCGGGGCGGGCTTGGCGGGCCGCGGCGTGATCGAGACCTGCGGATCCGGCGCGCGCGGCGTGGGTTGCTTCTGGCCCTTCGGGTCCTCACCGGCGGCGAAGGCGCTCCCCAGCAGGAACGCGCAGACGGCTCCCGCAACGGCAAACCTGGAGCTTCTCGCAACCATCACTCGCTCTCCCCTCCGCGTCACGGCTGCGTCCATCCTCAGCATATCACGCGGGGCCGGAATTCCAGTCCCGCAACCGTCCGCAACCATTGTAGATCCGATGTGCGGCAGCGCAAGTCCCTGCCGTGGCGCGGTGCGATTGCGGCTTCGCGACCGCGGGCGGCTGTGCTAGAATCGACTGTGCCCCGTAGGATTTTGGGGGTCGTTCCGGCCCGGTTTGCTTCTACTCGCTTTCCCGGGAAACCTCTCGCTTCGATCGCCGGCAAGTCCATGCTGGAACACGTGTTTGAACGCGCCAGCCAGGCGCGCACCCTGACCCAGGTGGTGATTGCCACCGACGACGAGCGAATCGCCAGCGAGGCCCGGCGCTTCGGCGCCCGGGTGCGCATGACGCGCGCCGACCATCCTTCCGGAACCGACCGCGTGGCCGAGGTGGCCTCCTCGGACACCGCCGAGCTGGTCGTCAACATCCAAGGCGACGAGCCGCTGATTGCGCCGGAGGCGATTGACGCGGCGGTGCTGGCCCTGCTCGATGCCCCGGAGATCCCGATGGGCACCTTGAAGAAGCTCATCGAGAATCCGGAAGACCTGACCAGCCCGAGCGTGGTCAAGGTGGTCACCGACCGGGCCAACAACGCGATCTACTTCTCGCGCTCGATGATCCCCTACCTTCGCGAGGGCGAGCGCGCGGCGCACTACAAGCACATCGGCCTGTACGTCTACCGGCGGGATTTCCTGCTCGCCTACCCCGGGCTTCCGGTGGGCCCGCTGGAGCAGGCCGAGCGGCTGGAGCAGTTGCGGGCGCTGGAGAACGGGTACCAGATCCGCGTGGCCGAAACCGACTATGATTCGCTGCACGTGGACACGCCCGCGGATCTGGAGCGGGTATCCCGGCTATTCGCAGCGAAGGCATTGAATGCGCCACCGCTCCCTCACGGTCGCGGTTCGGATCCGGAATTGGAGAACGCACTTATAAAGCACGATGGCTAAGTACATTTTCGTAACCGGCGGCGTGGTTTCTTCTTTAGGAAAAGGAATCGCCGCGTCCTCGATCGGCTGCCTGCTCGAGAGCCGCGGCCTGCGGGTGACCCTGCAAAAATTCGATCCCTACCTCAACGTGGACCCCGGCACCCTCAGCCCCTTCCAGCACGGCGAGGTTTTCGTCACCGACGACGGCGCCGAGACCGACCTCGACCTGGGCCACTACGAGCGCTTCACCCACGCGCACCTCACGCAGAGCAATAACGTCACTTCCGGCCGCATCTACGAGCAGATCATCAGCAAGGAGCGCCGGGGCGACTATCTCGGCAAGACCGTGCAGGTGATCCCGCACGTCACCAACGAGATCAAGGCGGCGATCCGCAAGGTCTCGGCCGGGGTGGATGTGGTGATCGTCGAGATCGGCGGCACGGTGGGCGACATCGAGTCGCTGCCCTTCCTGGAAGCCATCCGCCAGATGCGCCATGAAGTGGGACGGGAGGGCGCGCTGTTCGTTCACGTCACGCTGGTGCCCTGGATCGCCGCCGCCCAGGAGCTGAAGACCAAGCCCACCCAGCACAGCGTCAAGGAGCTGCGCTCCATCGGCATCCAGCCCAACTTGCTGCTGTGCCGCACCGAGCATTTCCTGTCGCGCGAAATGAAAGAGAAGATTGCGCTGTTCTGCGACGTGGACGTCGAGAACGTGATCAGCGCGCGCGACGTCGAGTCGGTCTATGAAGTGCCGCTGGTCTTCGCCGAGCAGGGCGTCGACGAGAGCATCCTGGAGTCGCTGCGGCTCCAGGCCGGCCCGCGCAACCTGGATCGCTGGAGCGCGATGCTGGACCGCTTGAAGAACCCCGCCGGCGAGGTCTCGATCGGGCTGGTCGGCAAGTACACCGAGTACGAGGATTCCTACAAGAGCCTCAAAGAGGC